>NZ_JBEZFZ010000009.1:0-343836 GCF_040649735.1 Nonomuraea sp. NPDC048892
AGCAGCTGCTGGCCGACCGCGGCTACGACCCCGTCATGGGCGCCCGGCCGCTGCGCCGGACGATCCAGCGCGAGCTGGAGGACTCCCTGTCGGAGCAGATCCTCTACGGCGATCTCCGGCCCGGTCACATCGCCAAGGTCACCGTTGACGCACTCGGGTTCGTCTTCACCACCGAGGACACACCCAGCAGGCCGGATCGGAAGGTGACGGCCCCCGCTTGAGATCGTGGCGGGCCCGTCAGTCCTTCTGCTCGGGTTCCTTCCCCTGAGGCACGGCCCGCGCCGGCGGTTCTGGGGGTGGTCCTGGGGGCGGTCCTGCCGGAAGGGGGATCGGATCGTCCTTGAAGAGCTCGGGCACGGCGCGGTAGAGGATGGCGGTGATCGGCACGGCCACGACGGCGCCCGCGATCCCGGCGAGGATGCCGCCGACGGCCAGCACGATGATGATCGCCAGCGGGTGGAAGTGCAGCACCCGGCCCACGATCAGCGGCTGGAGCACGTGGTTCTCCAGTTGCTGCTCGACGATCAGGATGCCGATGAAGATCAGCGCGTAGATCGGGCCCTTCGCGCCGAGCGTGACCAGCGTCGCGACCGCGCCGGCGAACAGGATGCCGACGATCGGGATGAAGCTGGCCAGGAAGATCAGCACGGCGAGTGCCGCCCAGAGCGGGACGCCCATGACGGCCAGCACCACGCCCATGAGCACGCCGTGCACCGCGGCCACGGCCACCGTGCCCTGCACGTAGTGCGACAGCGTGGTCCAGGCGGTCCGCCCGGCCCGGTCGACCCGCGGCGCCATCCGGCCGAACGCCTTGAGGAACCAGGACCAGATCTGGTCACCGTCCTTGAGCAGGAAGAACGTCACGAACAGCAGGAGCACGATCGAGGCCAGCACCTCCACCACGACCACGGTGCCCGCCAGGACCGTCGAGGTGATCTGCTGCTGCCGCTCGGTGACGAACTTGGCGATCTCGTCCACCCAGCCGCTGAGCTGGATCGGCTCCAGGTGCAAAGGACCGGTGTAGAGCCAGCCCTCCACCGTCTTGGCCGTCTGCCTGACCTGTGTCACCAGGCCGGGGAACTCCTCGTTGGCCCGGACGCCGACGATCCAGCCCGTCCCGCCCAGCACGGCGAAGGCGACGAGCATGGTCACCCAGGTGGCGTAGATCGGCCGCAGGCCCGACGCGTGCAGGCGCCGGGTGAGCGGGAACAGCAACGCGGTCAGCAACAGGGCGACCGCCACCGGCAGGGCGACGATGCGCATCGTCGCCACGAAACCGAACACGTAGTTGGCCACGATGCCGATGACGATCAGGCACGCGCACCACGCGGCCATCCTCGCCAAGGTCGCAGGAACCAACCGCAACAGGCGCTCCTGACGTGGATCCATATCCGTGAACTTCCCCACCGGCCGGAGATAGGCACTCTTTCAAGCTTCAAACAAGGGAAATGCCGGAGAGCAGCCCGGCAGGGGCCGCGCTCGCCGGGGCCGCCCTTCCGGCGGTCGGCGCGTGCCTCGCCGGCCGCCGGGGCCGCATCATCCGTCGTGCTTCGCCGGGTTGTTTCTGGCCTGTCGCGTGATGTGCCGTTGCGCCCAGTAGACGACGTGGTCGGCGACCTTCTCCCATTGGGGGGCACCGAGGGAGAAGTGCGGCATGCGGGCGAACTCCTGGTAGTCGGTGACCGCACGGGACTTGCGGTAGAGCTGGTAGATCGCCCGTACCAGCGTGACGGGGACGGTGTGGTCGGCGCCGCCGGCGATCAGGAGGAGCGGGGCACGCGTGTCGTTGCGCACATCGACCCGGGTGGCGGCATGCCGCCGCAGGTTGGCGGTGGCGGCCTGGAACAGCGGCCGGCCGGGGGCCGGCACGTGGTAGCGCTGGTAGATCGCCTCGGACTCCTGCGCGGTCAGGGTGTTGGTGAACGCGTAGTGGAACTGTTCGGCGCTGAGCGCCACGGTCCTGGACCGGTTACGGGGGTTGGCCAGGACCGGGAGGGCCGAACGCAGGCTGCTGAGCGGCAACCGCAGCACGCCCTTGATCGGGGCGGAGGAGATCGCGACGCCGGCGACGCCGAGGCCGCGATCCAGCAGGATCTGCGTGATCAGGCCGCCGAAGGAGTGGCCGACGATGATGGGTGGCCGCGTCTGCTCGCGGACGACCTTCTCGTAGAAGTCGGCCACTTCGGTCACGCCCAGGCCGTTCATGACGGAAGGATTCTTGCGCAGGGCTTCGACCTCGATCTCCATGCCCGGCCAGGCCGGAGCGGACACCTGGTGGCCGAGCGCGGTGTAGCGGGCTATCCAGTGTTCCCAGGCACGCGGGGTCAGCCACAGCCCATGAATGAGGACGATGGGACACTTGCTGTCTGTGCTCTCGTTCATGGGTTTCTCCTGCCAGGTCATCGATAGGACAGCCGGTAGAGATCGGGATCCGCGCTGTCCCCTTCAGCGCACAGGAATGGACGGCCGGAGGAAACGGGCAATTCATGCACTGCTCATCTCCTGAGCTGATAACCGGAGCCTCGGATGACGAGACCGGACCTGCTCAGAGTTCAAGGACGGCAAGGTGAATGATGTCGAACACGCGACCTCCGCGTTGGGCGGATCCCGCCAACGGCGCGGACCAGGCCCTGGCCGGCGTCCTGAAGGCGATCGGCGAAGCCTCGCGAGCCCTCACCCTGCGGAACGCGATCGGCCTGGCCCGCACCGCCGACCGGCAGCGGCTCGCCGTCTACCTGGAGACGATGACGACTGACCAGCTCGCCGGAATGGCCGACGCCGCACAACTGCTCAGCGTCGAGGCCGGCCGGGCGCTGGCCAGGAGGGCCCGGGACGGGGGCGCGTCACCGGCCGGCGCGGCCTCCGGCGACCTCTGACCGCCTGCCCCTTCGTGACCGGGCGGCGGCGTCAGGCGGGAGCGTCCGTGGGGCCGATGGCGGCGCCCGGAGCGCCTTCGACGGATGCGGGCCCGGTGGCCGGGCTGACGGGCTCGAGCCAGCCGAGCCGCCCGGCCAGGTTCCGGGCGCTCTCGATGACGGCGGCGATGTGAGGTGAGGGGTTGTCCTGGTGCCACAGCAGTGACCAGGGATAGTGCGTGGCAGGCTCGATCAGGGGCCGCCAGGTGGTGCCCGGCCGGTTGGAGGTGCGGAAGGAGGAGGGGACGCAGTGCACGCAGCGATGCTGGAGGACGAGATCGGCGGCGGCGCGGCTGCTCTGCACCGTGCCCTCGTAGAGGGTGGGGGCGAACCCGGCCGAGCGGCACAGCGTGAAGACGAACTGGTTGAGCTCCGGCGTCTGTGACTCCTCACCGAGCAGCAGAAGCTCATCGGCCAGAGCGGCCACGGGTACGCCGTCGGACTCGGCGAAGCGGTGCTCGTCGGGCACCAGCACACCGAGCGGATCGAGCCTGATCAGCTTGGAGGTCACCTCGCCCGGAACCTGGGACGCCTGCCCGATGGCGATGTCCAGGCGGCCGTCGGCCAGTTGCCGGTACTGCTCGGGGGTACCCGCTTCGACCTGGTGGATCGTGATGCCGAGATGGGTGCGCTGCAGTTCGCGCAGGATCTGCGGCATGGTGTCGTAACCCGCGTCGATGATGCCGGCGCGCAGCGTGGGTACGGGCGCGGCGGCGTTGCGAGCCACCTGCGCGGCCCTGCCCACGCGATCGAGGATCTGCCGGGCTTCGACGAGGAAGGCGGCACCGGCCGGGGTCAGGTCGACGTGGTGTGTGCTGCGGTCCAGCAGCCGCACCCCCAGCTCGCGTTCCAGCCGCTGGATCTGCTGGCTCAGCGCGGACTGCACGATGTGCTCGCGCTCGGCTGCCCGGCCGAAGTGCAACTCCTCGGCTAGCGTGACAAAATAGCGCAACTGCCGAAATTCCATACGCACCACCCCTTCCCGGCCGGGCGGCGACTATCCGGGCCTTCTCCTCCCACTCTAAGTGCCACGGGAGGGCGTGGCCCGTGCGGACAGAGGCCGTCCGTCAGTCTCCAGCCGGGGCGCGAGCCTGATCCCGCCGGGCGACGCGGCGGCGTTCGAGGCGCTCCTGATCGGGCCAGTGCACGTTGCTCACCCAGCCCAGCCGTTCGAACAGGCCGATCACGGCGGCGGACGGGTCGAGCTGGCCGCGATCCACGCCGTGGCGGGCGCAGGAGGGCTCGCTGTGATGACCGTTGTGCCAGCTCTCCCCGAAGGACAGCAGCGCCAGCGGCCACAGGTTGGTGGAGCGGTCGTGCCGGCGCGTCTTGAACGGCCGGTTGCCGAGCACGTGGCACAGCGAGTTCACGCTCCAGGTGACGTGCTGCAGGAGCGCGACCCTGATCAGGCCGGCCCAGAGGAAGGCGGTCAGGGCGCCGTACAACGTGCCGGTGATCGCCCAGCCGGCCAGGAACGGCAGCGCCAGCGACAACGCGCACAGCGCGGGGAAGGCGCGCGCCACCCGCGTCATGGCCGGATCGTCCAGCAGATCAGGGACGTAGCGCTGGGCCGGGGTCTGGTCGTCGATGAACAACCAGCCCAGATGGGCGTGGGCAAGCCCCCGAAGCTGCCCGCGCAGGCCCGTGCCGTACCGGTAGGGAGAGTGCGGGTCGCCTGGCCGGTCGGTGAAGGCGTGATGACGGCGGTGCACCGCCACCCAGTCGATCACGTTCCCCTGAAAGCCCATCGATCCGGCGATCGCCAGCGCCACGCGCAACCATGGCCGGGCCGTGAAGGAGGCATGGGTCAGCAGCCGATGGAAACCGACCGTCACCCCCAGGCCGGTCACCGTATAGAGCACCACGGCGAGCAGGAGATCGGTGAGCGTCAATCCCCGCCCCCACGCCAGGAAGATCGCGACGCCGAGCGCGAGGAACGGCGCCACCACGATCGCCCCTGTCAGTCCCACCTGGAGCCTGCCTGCCGGAACGTGCTCTTCCGCCTCGGGGAAGGGCGATGCGCCGTCGTAGTCCTGACGGCGTTCCACCGCCTGTTCGGAAATGGTCATAAGTCTCTCTCGTCTCGTCTACACGGTGCGGCGGTGCACGTAGCACCAGCGCCAGTTCGATCGCGATGCCAGGGTGGCGACGACCGGATGGTCGGTCTCCTCGTAGTGGGCGCGGGAGTGACCGCCTCGTGCATCGTCGGAACAGGCCACCCACCCGCAGGTCAGGCACACCAGCAACCGCGCCCACGCGCGGCCCAGCTCAAGGCATCCCTTGCATTCGGGCGGCCCGGGCTCCACTGTCGGGAGCTGGTCGATGTGATCACAGCGCGGGGCCTGACCGTTCAGGCCGGCGCGGTCGGTCGCGTTCGCTCCTTGTGCGTCCAGGGCCATGACGACCCCCTCACGATGACAGCGACGCAAGCTGCGCCGTCTGTTCATCCACCAGTCAAGGCGATCGGCGAACAGGCGGAAACGCGCAATCGCAGCAAGGCTCATCATCTGCCGCGATAAAGGGCCTCCTGGTGGACGTCGTCCGGTCCGGCCCCGGCACCGCCCGGCTCAGTCCTCCGGCTTCTCCTCGGGCGATTTCCCGTCGGCTCCGGAGTCGAGGAGGTGGGCCCCGGCGTCGTGCAGGGTGATGCCGTGACCCAGCACGTGGCCGGAACCCGGCCCTTCGGATGTCACGCCGGTCGCCTTGAAGCGGGTGTCGCGGGTCGGGCCGTCGCCGACGAGGTGACCGCGCAGCCGATGGGCGCGGTCGTACACCGCCCACCGGCCAGCGCCCACCTGCGGCATGGAGTCCGGATTGTCCTTGAGCCACTGCGCGTTGGCCGCGTGATCGGGCCGCTCGTCAGCTTCTTCCTGCTGGGAGGGGGCCTCTGTGGCATGATCTTCGATCCTGCGAGCACTGCTCATGTCGCGTCTCGCTCTCTGGTGATGGCTGTCGCCTCCGAGACGTCGAAGGAGCGTTCTCAGCCTTGCACCACAGGGTATGGCACTCGCCCGCGCCGCACAGGTGATCACGGGTGATGCGTGGCCGTGGAGCCTCTTGCCGCAGCTCCCCGGTCATCAGCCGTGGTGATGACCGCTTGCCGCATCAGCGGTTACCGGCCGGCGCACCGTGGCGTTGACTCGGCTGGGACAGGGCAGGAAGCCGAAGCGTGGGACGCGTCCGCGGTGGTCCTGCTGTCACTGCCATCGAGGGTTCTCGCGGAACCGCACCCCAGGGAGAGAAGGCGCCAAAAATGCCGGACATACGCCGGAGCGAAACCTCCGTCACGTGAGGATAGCGCTGCTGGGACCGATCGCCTGGCGCACGCCTCCACGTCATTACGGCCCATGGGAGCAGGTGACGAGCCTGCTCGCCGAGGGGCTCAGCGCCGCCGGGGCCGATGTGACGCTGTTCGCCACCTTGGACTCCGTCACCTCCGGGGCACTGGACGGTGTGTGCCCGCGCGGGTACGCCGACGATCCGTCGCTCGACGGGCGGGTGTGGGAGGCGATGCACGTCGCGCACGCGTTGGGCCGTTCCGGCGAGTTCGACGTCGTCCACAGCCATCTCGACTGGCTGCCGCTGGCCTTCGCCGAGCACTGCCGGGCGCCTCTGCTCACCACGGTCCACGGATTCTCCGGCATGGGCATCCTGCCCGCCTACGCCCGCGCCCGGTCCGCCTACGTGTCCATCTCGGACGCGGACCGTGCCCCTGAGCTGGACTACGTCGCCACCGTGCACCACGGCATCGAGCTGGACGCGTTCCCCTTCGACCCCGTGGGCGGCCGGCGACTGGTCGCGTTCGGCCGCGTTCATCCCGACAAGGGAACGCACACGGCCATCGAGATCGCCCGGCGGTCCGGGATGCCGCTGACGATCTGCGGCATCGTCCAGGACGAGCGGTACTTCGAGGAGGAGATCGTGCCGAAGATCGACGGCGAGCGGGTCAGCTTCCTCGGCTCCGTCGGGCCGGAGTCGCGTGGCCGGATCCTCGGCGGCGCCGCCGCGCTGCTGCATCCCATCGCGTTCGACGAGCCTTTCGGCCTGTCGGTGGTCGAGGCGATGGCCTGCGGCACTCCCGTCGTCGCCTACCGGCGCGGGTCGATGGCCGAAGTCGTGGATCCGGGCGTGACGGGTTTCCTGGTGGACTCACTCGACGAGGCGGTCACCGCCGTGGCACGCGTCGCGACGATCGACCGTGCGAGCTGCCGCGCGCAGGCGCGACGCAGGTTCAGTGCCGATCGAATGGTGGGGAGTTATCTGAGCATTTATCGCGAAATGTTAGGACAAAGTTAGCGACTGATAGTGTCGGGCGTACGCGAACCACGCCATCAGCTGATCGGTCGCGTCGGCCGGGCCCCCGAATGAGGACGGGCCCCCGGTGAAGTCTCCAGGTTCCCCCGCAGACGCGCAGGCAGACGGGTAGCCGTCTTCACCGAGCGAGCAGCACCCGAGTCCATCTTGGTGCGGCCGGATGACCGAAAGGCGAGACAGTTGGCCCTCACATACGGGTTTCTCAGCACCCACCCGCCCACCCAGTGCGGGCTCGCGACCTTCAACTCCGCCCTGGCCGCGCAGCTGGCCAGGGGCGAAAGGTCCGGCGGGATCGTCCGGGTCACCACGGAAGGTGACGACGAACGGCCGCAGCCCGGAGTCGTGCACACCTGGACT
Source organism: Nonomuraea sp. NPDC048892 (assembly GCF_040649735.1). NCBI lineage: Bacteria > Bacillati > Actinomycetota > Actinomycetes > Streptosporangiales > Streptosporangiaceae > Nonomuraea > Nonomuraea sp. NPDC048892. The sequence goes on from NZ_JBEZFZ010000009.1 coordinate 7,587, forward strand.
CCCGGCGGGCTCGGCGGCTGGCAGGGGGCGGCGACCGCTCTCGAGGACTTCGACGTGGCCATCGTGCAGCACGAGTACGGCATCTACCCCGGACCGGACGGTCAGGACGTCCTGCCGTTGCTGCGCTCCCTCACCGTGCCGAGCATCGTGGTCCTGCACACCGTCCTGGTCCGGCCCACTCCCCCGCAGAAGGCCCTGCTCGAAGAGATCGCGGACGCCGCCGGCGCGATCGTGACCATGACCGGCACCGCTCGTGACCGGTTGACGGCCGGTTACCGGGTGGATGCCGGCAAGGTGTTCGTCATTCCGCACGGGGCCGCCGACCACTTGCGAGTCCCGGCGCGGCGGCGCGCCCGTCCGCACCTGCTCACCTGGGGGCTGCTCGGCCCCGGCAAAGGGATCGAATGGGCGGTGCGCGCACTCGCGCTCCTGGCCGGCCTCGACCCCGCACCGAGCTACACGATCGCCGGCAAGACCCATCCCAAGGTGCTGGAGTTCCAGGGCGAGGCCTATCGCGAAGGCCTGCTCGATCTCGCCGCCCGGCTGGGAGTGTCCGCGGCCGTGCGGCACGACCCCGTCTACCGGGATCAGGACTCGCTGAGCCGGCTGATCCGCTCGGCGGACGTCGTCGTCCTGCCTTATGACTCGGCGGAGCAGGTGACGTCCGGTGTCCTCATCGAGGCCGTGGCCGCCGGCGTGCCGGTCGTCGCCACCTCCTTCCCGCACGCCGTGGAACTGCTCACCAACGGGCCGGGGTTGCTCGTTCCCCACGGCGACCCCGCCGCGCTCGCCTCCGCCATCCGCCGCGTCCTCACCCAGCCCCGGCTGGCCCAGCACCTCACCGGGCGTACCCGCGCCCTGCTCCCGACGCTGCTGTGGCCGTCGGTCGCGGCCCGGTACGACGGGCTCGGCCGCTCGCTCGTCGCCGCGCGACCGGCCGCGATGCTGCCGTGAGCGCCGGCCCACCGGGTTTCGGGCATCTGCTCAGGATGAGCGACGACACCGGCCTGTTCGAGCACGCCCGGCACGCCGTCGTGCGCCGGGAGCACGGCTACTGCACCGACGACGTCGCCCGCGGCCTCGTCGTCGCCAGCCGCGAGCCCCACCCCGGCCGGCCACTGGCCCGGCTGGCCGAGTGCTACCTCGCGTTCCTCACCCACGCGCAGGATCGTTCCGGCGCGTTCCACAACCGGCTCACCTTCGGCCGTCGCTGGATCGAGCCTCCGGGTGTGGGCGACTGGTGGGGACGGGCGATGTGGGGTCTGGGCACCGCGGCGGCCCGCAACGCCATGCCCTGGATCAGGGAGGAGGCGCTGCACACCTTCGTGCGCGGCGCCGAACAGCGCTCCCCGCATCCGCGCGCCATGGCCTTCGCCGGGCTCGGCGCGGCGGAGGTCCTGCGCACCACCCCGGACAGCACGGTGGCCGCCTCCCTGCTGATGGACGCCGTGGCGGCGATCGGCACACCCTCGGAGCAGCCCACCTGGCCGTGGCCGCAACCCCAGCTGACCTACGCCAACGCCGCCCTCGCGGAAGTGATCATCGCCGCCGGGGAGCTGAGCGATGACCGGCAACTGCTCACCACCGGCCTGCGCATGCTGACCTGGCTGTCGGACCTCCAGACCGAGGACGGCCGGCTCGCCGTCGTGCCCGCCACCGGCTGGCGGCAGGACGCGCCTCGGGCCCGCTACGACCAGCAGCCGATCGAGGTGGCCGCGCTCGCCGACGCCTGCGCCACCGCGGCCTGCGTGACCGGCGACGACGCGTGGCACGAGCGGGTACGACGGTCGGTGGCCTGGTTCGAGGGAGCCAACGACGCCCACGTCCCGATGTGGGACCCGGCGACCGGCGGCGGCTACGACGGCCTGACCGAGCACGGTCCGAACCTCAACCAGGGAGCGGAGTCCACCATCGCGCTGATCTCCACCATGCAGCATGCCAGGCGGCTCCCGTGACCATCAGGGATCTGGCCACCCGGCTCGGCCCGGCCCTCACTCCCGACCCGCGCCGAGTGATCATCAAGCTCTTCGTGCCCGGCGAGGACGCCGCGCTCACCCGTACCAGAGCCGCCGCGCTGATCGACCGCATCATGCTCCTCGACGAGGACCAGACCGCCGACATGCTCCAGGAGACGCTGCGCCGGTTCGGCGACCGGCACCACGACCTCGAAACGACCTTCGCCCATCACCACGACCTGGTCCGCCATCGCGTCCCGCGCGACGTCGGCCTGTCCCTGCCGGCCCGCCTCCTCGTGGGCGCCTACTTCAGTCACGAGTACGCCGTGGAGGGCGCGGCGGTGTGCAACCCCTCCATGGTCCCCCATCCCGACCAGTCCGGCCTGCGCCCCGGTCAGCTCCGTGTGGCGATCAGCCTGCGGCAGATCGGGGAGGGGCACCTGTCCTCGATCGGCTTCGCCACGGCGGTGCTCGGCCCCGGCTCCGAGCTGGCGATCGCCGACCGCTCGGGGACGCTGTCCGTCGGATGCCGGCGCCGCATCCGCCATCGGCGCGACCTGCTCGCCGCCGGGCTCAGCGACGGCGCCCGGGACAACGAGGTGACGGCCGCCGTCCTGCGGTCCCTGCCGGAACGCTTCGACGACGACGACTTCGAGCACGCGATCGCCCGGCTTCCCGGCGACCTGCTCACCCGCACCTCCACGCAACCGACCCTGGAAGAGATGCGCCGCGCTACGCACTCCGACTACGCCGTGGTCTTCCCCGCCGACCTCCCCCTGCACCGGCGCGTGCTCTGGCCCTCGACCGCGGCCGAGTCCAACGGCATGGAGGACGCGCGATTCGTCCGGATCGTCGACCGGGACGGCGCACCTTCGTACCGGGCCACCTACACCGCCTACGACGGGCGGCACATCCGCTCGCACCTGATCGCCAGCGACGACCTGCGTCACTTCGCGATCACTCCCATGCGCGGCCCGGCCGCCGTCAACAAGGGCATGGCGCTCTTCCCGCGACCGGTCGGCGGGCGGACGCTGGCGCTGTGCCGCTCCGACGGCGAGACCATCGGGCTCACCGCCCTCGACCGGCACAACAGCTGGCAGCCGCCGGCGCCCCTGCACAGTCCCCGCCGGGACTGGGAACTCATCCAGGTGGGCAACTGCGGATCCCCCATCGAGACCGGCGCCGGCTGGCTCGTCCTGACCCATGGCGTCGGCCCCATGCGCGACTACTCCATCGGCGCCCTGCTGCTCCACCTGGACGAGCCGGACCGTGTCATCGCCGAGCTTCCCGGAACACTCCTCACCGCCGACGGCACCGAGCGCGACGGCTATGTGCCCAACGTCGTGTACTCCTGCGGCGGCCTGCTGCACGATGACGCCGTGTGGTTGCCCTACGGGGCGAGCGACACCCGCGTCGGATTCGCCCGGGTGCCGCTCGGCACCCTCGTCAACGCGATGCGTCCACCGTGGTGAGCCACTGCGGTGAGCCACCGTCATGAGCGCAGGTGCCGGAGCAGGGTGTCGAGGACGACCGCGTCCTCCCCCGGCTCCAGCGTCTGCGGGTTCAGCGCGATCGCGTCGTCGGGGACGCCGGACACGCCGACCGCGATCCGCGGGTCCCCGTCCCACAGGGCTCGCACCAGCGCGTCCCTGGTCCAGCCGCTGGCCGGCCGCAGCCGGACGATCGCTCGCCCGTGCGGCTGGCCCGCCTCGCTCGGGTAGCCGCGCTCGGCGACGACGCCCGGCAGGCCGCGCAGGCCGGCGATCCACCGGTCGACGATCTGCTCGTAACCCGCCAGCAGGGCCCGCTCGTCCTGCTCCAGGGTCCATTCGACGGCGGCGTACAGTGCGAGCAGCTCTTCCTTGCCGACCTTCATGCCGCGCCCGATCTCCTGGTTCGGCGAGGCGTGGGCCCGGCACCGGTCGACGATCCAGCGCCTTCCCAGCACCAGCCCGCTGGCCTGGGGGCCGCGGAGTCCTTTGCCGCCGCTGAAGATCACGGCGTCGGCGCCGAGGTCCGTGGTGAAGTGCCACAGCGAGGAGACGGGCGGGATCTGGGCCGCCGCGTCCACGATCACCGGTACGGCCGGGTCGAGCTCCCGCGCGGCTCGGAGCACGTCCGCGATCGGCAGCGCGCCCGCCGCGTAGTGGGCGCCGGCGAACCACAGGACGCAGGCGGGGCGGCGGGCCAGGGCCGCCCTGAGCTCCGCGATCGACGGGCCGATCTCGACGACGCGGGCGCCGGTCAGGCGGGCCGCGTAGTCGTAGCCGTTGCGCTGACCGGTGAACATGACGACCTCGGCCTCGGCCGGGAACGCCTGCGCCGGGCCCCCGACGCAGGAGGCGACCGTGAGCGTGATCCCCGCCGCCGCGCCGGACGTCACGCAGGCCGCCTCGTTGTGGGTGAGCGCGGCCAGGCGCTCGCCGACCCGGTCGTGCAGTTCGGGCAGGTCGACGAAGCAGGCCGCGGCCTGCGTCATCGCCTTCAGCGCCGGGGGCGGCATCAGCGAGCCGCCCAGCGCGGTGAGCGTCGCGGAGGCGTTGACGACGGGCCGGACGCCGAAGGGGTTGCTCATCTGACGAACTTCGACATCGCCGGGACGCCGCAGAGCTCGGCCATCCAGGCGTCCAGGTAGTCGTTGTCGGTGCCGTCGAGGTGGGTCAGCCGGTAGACGGTCGCGGCGGGCAGGGCGTCGATGAGGTCCGCGCACCAGCCGGGATCGTCCACGGCGAGCAGCGTGCGGGCGGTCACGGCGGGGGCGTGCCGTACCGGGTCGAAATAGGACAAGGTCTCGCCGATGGTCCGCTCCGACGAGCCGGCCCGCAGGTGGTCGTTGAGCTCCTCCAGCGGGTAGTGGCTCGACTTCAGCCGGGCCTCCATCGCCCGGTGGAACAGCAGCTCCGACAGCCGGACCGCGCTGAACCCCGGCCGCCTGGCGGCCGTCAGCAGGGCCAGGTCGTCGCCGCGCACGGCCACCCGCGCCGGATCGACCTCGGCCAGGCTCATCAGGAACTCCGCGGCCCGCAGGCAGTCCGCGGCGATCGCGCGATAGACGTACGACGCCGGGTCGTCGATGCCCATCGTGAGCAGCCCCGGGTACGCCGCCGCCAAGCCTTCGTCGGCCAGCCGCTGGCCCCGGTGCATCAGGCCGAACAGCACGTACCGGCTCCGGTCGTTCGGATGCGGCATGTCGTTGACGCTGCCGTGGCGCGGTATCTGCAGCAGCGCGGGGAACGGCCCGTCACCGGCCGGGATGCTCAGCCAGCCGGTGACGCGGTACGGCCCGACGCTGGTGAGCCGGACGGTGTAGCTGGTCGCCTCGTCCGTCGTCCGAGCAGGCACCGGGTCGAGCACGGGCCGGGCCGGGATCGCGGCCAGTTCCTCGTCCACGGCGGACCAGTAGGCGTCGAAGGTCATCGGTTCACCGTCCCGGGGTGAGGTGTGCGGCAAGGAAGTCCTCCACGATGCGCATCACGCCGGGCAGCCCGGCGTGATGCGCGCAGTGCGGGTAGGCGTGCAGGGTGGTCTCGCAGGTCAGCGCCCGGCGCAGCGCGAACCCGGTCTCCGGCGGGCACACGTCGTCCTCCATCCCGACGTAGAGCAGCGTCGGCGCCTGGACCTTGGGCGCGAAGTTGAGCCCGTCGTAGTACGCGACCGTCTCCCGCACCCGGCCGGCGTCCTCCGGGTGCAGCCGCAGGTACTCGTTGATCTCCTCGTACGGGTACGACCGGGTCAGCGTCGTCGCGGCCATGATCCCGCACAGGTACGGCGCCCCCGCCGCGACACACCGGATCACGTCCGGCATGAGCGCGGCCGTCGAGATCCCGAGGCCGCCGCCCTGGCTCGACCCCTGCAGCCCGATCCGCGAGCCGTCGACCTCGGGGCGTTCCAGCAGCACCTCGACCGCCCGCACCACGTCGAGGTAGAACCCGCGGTACCCGTAGGTCTGGGGGTCGGCGATGTTGTGCGTGAGCAGGCCCGGATAACCCGGGTTGAACAGGTCGTTCGAGCGCAGCTTCCCGCGCGGCGCCACCGCGAGCGCGACGTACCCCAGCTCGGACCACTCCTTCGGGATCGTCGGCTCGGAGATGTAGCCGGGGATCGTCACCAGCGCCGGATACGGGCCGGAAGATCCGCGCGGCACGGTGTACCAGCCGGCCACCCGCAGCCCGCCGTAACTGGTGTACCGCAGGTCGTAGACGGTCACCTTGTCCGTGGACAACGCGGGCAGCTCGGTGAGGACGGGGTCCAGCGGGTACGACGCGCAGTCCGCCAGCCCGGCCGCCCAGAAGTCGTCGAAGTCGTCCGGCAGCTCGACCTCGACGACCGCGTTCTCAGGGTCTCTCAAAGTGGTCCTTTCCATCAGTCAAACGCGCTGCGGCGCATGCAGCGCGGTGCCGTCGGAAGCCTTGAACAGGTGCAGGCGCTCCTGGTTGAAGCCGACGTACACCGTGCTGTCATGACCCAGCCGGAACGGCACCGGCACCCGGGCCTTCAGCAGCTCGCCACCGATCCGGACGGTGACGAGAACGTCCGGGCCGAGCGGCTCGGACACGAACACCTTCCCGGGCTGGTACCCCTCGACCGGCGTCGGCGACAGCGTCACGTCCTCCGGCCGCACGCCCAGGACGACGGCCGGGTCGTCCGGCGCCGCCTCGTACGGTCCCAGCTCCTGGGTCAGCGCGCCGCTGCGGAAGACCCGGACGCCCTCGACGTCGGCCAGCTCACCGGTGACGAAGTTCATCGGCGGCGAGCCCATGAACGAGGCCACGAACCGGTTGGCGGGGCGTTCGTAGATGTCCCCCGGCGTCGCGCACTGCTGGACCACGCCGTCGCGCATCACCGCGATCCGGTCCGACATCGTCATCGCCTCGACCTGGTCGTGGGTGACGTAGATGAACGTGCGGGCGACGTCCACGTGCAGCCGCTTGATCTCCGCCCGCATCAGCACGCGCAGCTGCGCGTCCAGGTTGGACAGCGGCTCGTCGAGCAGGTACGCCCCGGCGTCGCGCACGATCGCGCGGCCGAGCGCGACCCGCTGCCGCTGCCCGCCCGACAGCTCGCGCGGCTTGCGGTCCAGCAGGTCCTCGATGTCCAGCGTCCTGGCCGCCTGCAGCACCTGCTCGTCGATCGTCGCCTTGGGCACCCGCATCATCTTCAGCGCGAACCCGATGTTCTGCCGCACCGTCTTGTGCGGGTAGAGCGCGTAGCTCTGGAACACCATCGCGACGTCGCGCTTGTTGGCCGGCAGCCAGCTCACCGGCTTGCCGTCGAAGAAGACGTTCCCCTTCGTGGGCCGTTCCAGGCCGCAGATCATCCGCAGGGTCGTCGACTTGCCGCAGCCGGACGGGCCGACCAGGGTGAGGAACTCCTGGTCCTCGATGGTCAGATTCAGGTCGTCCACCACGGTCTTGCCGCCGAACGCCTTGGTGATGCCTTCGAGTCGTACCTCTGCCATCTGTCAGCCCTTCACGGATCCGGCGGCCATGCCCTGGACCAGCTTGCGCTGGAAGAGCAGGGCCAGCACCAGGGGTGGGACGACCGCGAGCACGCCGGCCGCGGCCATCACGGTGAACTGGGTGTTGAAGTCGGTGGCGAAGTTCGCCGCCACGACCGGGATCGTCTTCGCCGCCTCGGTGCTGGTCAGGAACAACGCGAACATGAACTCGTTCCAGGCGGTCATGAACGCGAACACGGCGGCCGCGACCAGCCCAGGCGCCGCGACCGGCAGGAACACCGACCACATGGTGCGGAACCAGCCGCACCGGTCCACCCTGGCCGCCTCCTCCAGCTCGCGCGGCACCGAGCGGAAGAAGTCCTTCAGGATCCAGATCGTGATCGGCAGCGCGAACGTCGTGTACGACAGGATCAGCGCCAGATAGGTGTCCAGCAGCCCGAACGTCCGCATCAGCAGGTAGAACGGGATGATGATCGCGATGCCCGGCACCATCCTGGTGAGCAGGTAGAGCACCAGCAGCACCTGGCTGCCGCGGAACTTCAGCCGCGAGAACGAGTACGCCGCGAACGTGGCCAGCACCAGGTTCAGCACCGCCGTCGAGGTGGCCACGATCAGGCTGTTGCGCAGCGAGTACGGCGTCTCGTCGATCGCCCGGCCGCCGACGAGCTGCTGCGCCTCGTTCGGATTGACGAAGCCGAGATAGTTCTCCAGCGTCGCGGGATTCGGGATCCAGTGCGGCGGGACGGAGATCGCGTCCACCTCGCGCATGAAGCTCATCGCGACGATCCAGTAGAACGGCAGCACCAGGTACAGCCCGAACGCGACCGCCAGCACGTACAGGACGATCTTCTTCCAGGGGATGCGGTACCGCAGGGGGACCTTGACCACGGTGCTCATACCTCGAAGTTCCCCTTCCGGTAGAGCAGGCCGATGTAACCGATCGAGATCAGCAGGGTGATCGCGGTGATGACCCAGGCGTAGGCGCTGCCCAGGCCGAAGTCGGTGAAGGTGAGCACGGTCTGCACGTCGAGCAGGGCGATGGTGGTGGTCGCGTCGCCGGGGCCGCCGCCGGTCAGCACGTAGATGGTGTCGAAGGCGCGGAACGCGTTCATCGTCTCCAGGATCAGCACGATGAGCAGGGGGTGCAGCAGCCACGGCAGGGTCACGTGGACGAAGCGCCGCAGCCCGCCCGCGCGGTCGACGGTGGCGGCGTCGTACAGCTCCGCGGGGATGGTCGACAGCCCGGCGAGCAGGATGATGACCGAGAACGGGAGCGTGTTCCACACCTGGGCCAGCGCGGTGAACAGGAACGCGCCGGTCCCGGAGGTCAGCCAGGCGTGATAACTGTCGATCAGCCCGAGCTGGGTCAGCAGGCCGTTCAGCGCGCCGGTCTTGGCGTCGAAGATGGTCCGCCACATCAGGCCGTTCACCACGCCGGGCATCGCCCACGGCAGCAGCGCCAGGCTGAGCAGCAGGCCGCGGCCGCGGAACCGCTCGTTCAGCACCAGCGCGAGGATGAGCGCGAGGACCACGGTCATCCCGAGCACGAGGAGCACGAACAGGGCCGACACCTTGAGCGCGGACAGGAACGCCTGGTCGCTGAGCAGGCCCGTGTAGTTGTCGAGGCCGACGAACTTGGTCGCCCGCGGGCGCTTGAGATTGTGCCGCTGCAGGCTGACCCAGAACGAGTACGCGATGGGGTAGGCGATCAGCAGCGAGATGACGATGATGGCCGGCGCGTTCAGGGCCCACGCCTTGGCGTTGTCGCCCAGAGGCCGGCGTTCGGCGAGTGCGGCCATCCTCAGTTGTACTTCTTCTTCAGCGTCTCGACGGTCTGCGCCAGGCCCGCCACCGCCGCGGCCGGCTGCACCTGGTTGCTGAGCACGCCCTGCACGACCTTGTGCATCTCGATCTCGAACTCGGTGTACCAGGGCACGCCGAGCACGTTGCGCGGGGTGGCGATCTCGCCGAGGTGGGCGTAGACCTTCGGGTCGGCGAACTTCTCCAGCGCCGCGGTGACCTCCGGGTCGGTCGCCATCGACTTGTAGGCGAACCCGAGGCCGCGCTGCAGGAACCAGAACTTCGCGGTGTACGGCTGCTTGTTCGCGTCGAGCCCGCCCAGGTAGGTGAGCAGCTTGAACGCGTTGTCCTTGACCTCGGTGTCCTTGGCCAGCGCGTAGAGCCGGGTGTTGCTGACCGTCCCGTGTTCCTTTCCGTCGAGGCTCGGCACGAGCGCCAGCCGGATCTTGCCCGCGGCCTTGGACTTGGCGGCGTCGTTGTAGTCGCGGCTGGCGTAGCGGGCGCCGATCGTGTACGCGTACCGGTTGGCCTTCATCGCGTTGTCGACCGGGATCGCGAGCAGTTGCAGGCAGGCCGGGTCGATCACCTTCGACTTGGTCGCCGCCTGCTGCAGCCAGGCGAAGACGTCCTTCACCACGGTGTCGGTGGTGTTCATGATCGGCGCCTGCCGCTCGTCGAACATGTTGCCGCCGCTGCCGAAGATCAGCGCCCACACCCAGGCCCACCAGGTGTCGGACAGCTGCGCCGGCACGCCGATGGGGTATTCGAGCAGGCCCGCCTCCTTGATCTTGACGGCCTGCGCCTCCAGCTCCTCCAGGCTGGCCGGAGGCTTCTTGATGCCGGCCTTCTCCAGGATCTCGGTGTTGTAGAGCAGGCAGTTGGAGTCGGTGTAGTACGGCAGGCCGTAACGCTTGCCCTGGTACGTCATCGCGGCCGCGTTGCCCGGGTAGATGGCGTCGTACACCTCGTCCACGCCGGGCAGGCCGTCGAGCGGCTGCAGGTAGTCGCCGTCGACCCAGGCCGCCAGGGAGTCGTCGTAAACATAGAGGGCGTCGGGGCCGCCGCCCGCGGTGAATTCGGCCACTACCTTCTGCACGTACTGCGCGCTGGTGATGGGGGTGTAGTCGACCTTGATGTTGGTGGTCTTGGTGAAGTTGTCCAGGTTCTGCTGGACGAGGGCGGCCTCGTAGTCCCAGCCCTCGAACTTCACGGTGCCGTCGCCCGACCCGCCCGAGCCGCCTGAGCCGCCGCCGGAGCAGGCGGCCAGCAGGGGCGATACGGCGGGCAGGGCCAGCCCGAGTCCTGCGTACTTCAGGATCTGGCGGCGGTTGAGCTCCATGGTTGTCCCTTCAACGCGATGAGCGCAGTAACGCTTGGGCGATGCGTAGCCGGTACAGACGCGTCGGCCGTCCCTTGGGGTGGTGCTGGGCGGTGCCTTCGACGCTCACCAGGCCGCCGGCGTCGAGGGTGCGGATCAGCCGCCGGCCGCTCTGATCCGTGATGCCGAGATGCCCGGCGAGCTCGCCGGGGGAGATCGCGCGGCCTTCCAGTTCGTGGTCCAGCGCCGCCAGGCGGGAGACGGTGGCGGCGCTGAGGCCGACGGACTTCGCCAGCCGTTCGACGTGGTCGCCGTGCTCGCGGTAGGAGTAACTGAGCGCGGCCCGGACCGGGCCCATCGGCCCGATGATCACCCCGCTGTCCTCGATCAGGTAGCCGCACGGCTCGCTCTCCCGCTCCGCGCGGGCGGCGGCCTGCTCGGCCAGGGCCACGCAGTTGCGGGCGGACGCGCCGACGCCGAACCCGGCCGAGACCTGCGCGCCGAGCGCCGCGGCCGCCTCGGCCAGTGCGGGCACGGCCACCCAGTTGCGGGTGATGCGCTCGAACAGGGCCTTGTGGGCGAAGACGACGACGCCGCGCCGGCCGCGGTCCTCGATCCAGGCGCCGGCGAACTCGGGGGTGTTGAGCAGCAGATTCATCAGGCCGATCCGGGCCCGTTCCTCGTCCTGCGAGTGCGAGATGAGGAAGACTCCGGCGGCGAAGCGTTGTGCGCTCGCGCGCTCGGACTCGATCCTGAGCGCGAGCTCGTGCAGCTCGGTCCTGATCGTGGCCGGCACCGGCATGCCGCTCATGATCGGCAGCTCGCCGGACAGCAGCTCGCGGGCGGCGGCGCGGACGCTGATCACGTAGCCGCGGCCGCCGAAACGGCGGTGGGCGGAGCGGTGGAACTCGACGATGTCCTCCACGGATTGCGTGGGGGCGTACGGCAGGAATTCGATGGCGCCGGTGTCGAGTTCGAGCGCGGTGGCGACCGCCTCGACCGCCTCGGCGGGAAAGGTGTCGATGCTGACCGGGGTCCGGCCCCAGCCGCGTTCCTGGGCGCGGTAGAGCGCGAGGGTCAGGTCGAGCGCCGACGAACGGATCACGCCGACGGGAAGGCCGGGCGGGAGGAGCTCGCGGCTGGCCGTGTACGGGACCGGGCCCGCCAGGAAGCCGTCCAGCCGGGTGGTGCTGAGGAACTCGGCGACCTTGGCGTGGATCTCGTCCTCGTGGTCGTAACTGACCCATTCCAGGTCGACTCCACCGAGTGTGTTCGCGGCTTCCCGGAACAACTCACCGTGCAGCGAGTGGGTCACCACTCCGATCACAATGGCCACGACACCCCTTTACGAACCATGTTCGTAAATGACTCGTAAATCCGATGCTGACAAACTTCCCCCTCCCGAGGGCCCAGGTCAAGAGCCCGGCCGAAGAAATTCGCCGGTAACAAACCGGGAGGTCCAGGAAAACGGCGCCACCGAACCGGCTTATCGGGCCATCCAGTCCGATTTATGTAGATATCTTTCATTGGCGCTCGCGTCTTGGTTAGATACTTTCGTCCGTGCTTCCCCTCGACCCCCAGGAGGGATCAGCTCGTGAACGTCATCACTCGCTTATCGGCCGCCGTCGTGGCGGCCTGTCTGGCTCTGCTCGGCACGACGGCCCCCGTTTCTGCCGCGACCACCACGGTCGACAACGCCACCGCCGGCCGGTTCACCGCCGGCCCCGACTGGGGCACCTCGGCCTGGTCGGCGCAGCGGTACGAGGCGGACTACCGCTTCGCGAACCCCAACACCACCGCGAGCGACGCCGCCTGGTTCAAGGCCGCCATCGCGGCGGCCGGACCCCACCTGGTCGAGGTCTGGTATCCAGCCGATCCCGGCTACAACAGCGCCACCCCGTTCCTGGTGGCGAGCGCCGACGGCACCCGCAGCGTGGTCGTCGACCAGCGCGCCAACGGGGGCCGCTGGGTCAGCCTGGGCACATTCACCCTGGCCGCGGGCGACTACAACGTGGTCGGCGTCAGCCGCTGGACCAGCCAGCCGGGTTACGTCGTCGCCGACGCCGTCCGGATCACCTCGTCCACCGGATCGCCCGCCTTCTCGCTGCCCCTTCCGCGCACCGCGCTGCCGCGCGGTGAGTACGACGACCCGCACCACGACTATCCCGCGATCGACCTGCCGGTCGGCACCGGCACCCCGGCCTACGCGGTGCGCCCCGGCACGGTGACGATCATCGACGACAGCCTGTGCGGGCGCGGCATCAACCTGACCGGGAACGACGGCGCCATCTACACCTACTGTCACTTCTCGTCGTGGTCGGTCGCCAACGGCGCGTCGGTCGGCACCGGGCAGCAGATCGGGCTGACCGGCAACACCGGCAACTCGACCGGCCCGCATCTGCACTTCGGCATCCGCACCGGCAGCACCCGCCGGTGCCCGCAGAACTTCCTGCTCGCCCTGTACGACGGCGTCAACCCGCCGGCGGCGAGCAGCCTGCCCACCTCGGGCTGCTCCTACGTCAGCCGGTCGGCCGAGCCGGTCATCCCGCTCGGCTGAGGCCGGGGCCCGGCCCTGGGCTCTTCGCCCGCCGGCGTCGTACGGCGCCGGCGGGTCCGATCCGCCCCGCCGGTTGCGCTTTCCGCGCCGGTCGAAGGTCGCGTACAGGAAGATCTGCCCCCTGGAGATGACGCGAAGTTGCCATGATATGACGTGTGGCGAAGAGCGATGGGCCGCAGCGGCGCAGGCGCCTGGGCGCGCTGGCGCTGACCGTGCTCCTGTTGGGCGTCGGGTTCGGCCTGGCCGCCATCCTGCAGCGGCAGGGACTCCAGACCGCGGCGAACTGGGCCCAGCTCGCCTCGATCGTGTTCGCCGCCGCGCCATCACTCCCGCTGATCATCCGGGCCTGGCGACCGCCCGGCGTCCACGAGCAGGCGGTGTGCTCGCGCGAGCAGCTCGACCAGGCCCAGCAGATCCTCGCCCGGCTGGTGCTGAAACAGTGGCGTGAGGAGATCGGCATCCGCCGGCTCGACGACCCCGCTCCGCTCGCGGTGCGCTGGCGCCTCACCGAACTGCCCGTCATGGACCATCCCGGTCACCTCGTCCGGCCCATGACCCTGCAGTCGCTGCTCGCCCGGGGCCGGCCGCGCTTCACCGGGCGTACCGACCGCATCTCCGACCTGGCCGCCGCCTTCCGCGGCCTCACCCGCCGGCGGCTGGTCGTCGCCGGTGATCCCGGCATGGGCAAGACCACCCTGGCGGTCCTGCTGCTGCGTCAGCTCCTGCAACATCCGCTGCCGGGCGAGCCCGTTCCCGTCATGGTCCCGCTGACGGGATGGGATCCCGCGACCGAGCGCTTCCGCGACTGGCTGGCCCGCGGCCTCGCGGAGACCTACCCTGCGCTGTGCTCCCCCGCCCTGGGCCCCGACCTGCCCCTGGCCCTGGTCACCGAACGCCGCGTCCTGCCCATCCTCGACGGCCTCGACGAACTCCCGGAACCCTTACGCCCGCAGGTCCTCAGCGCGCTGAACGACACGTTCATGGACCCCCTCATCCTCACCTGCCGCATGACCGAGTACCGCGCGGCGGTGCACTCCCCCGGCGGTGACGTCCTCACCGCCGCGGCGGTCATCGAACCCCGGCCGCTTCGTCCGGCCGACGCCGCCGCGTACCTCACCCGAGTGCTGCCACCGCGGCCCGCGGGCGCCTGGCCCGCCCTGCTCGACGTCCTCGCCCGGGACACGACCGCGCCGCTCACCCGGGCCCTGGCCACGCCGCTGACCCTGTGGCTGGTGCGGCGCGTCTACGTCGACACCGGTACGGATCCCGCGCCGCTCCTGTCGCCCGGCCGCTTCACCACCCCTGGCGAGATCACCGACCACCTCTTCGACCACCTCGTCCAGGCCGTCATCACCACGAACCGGCCGCAGCACCTCGCCGACGCCCAGCCGCACCACCCCTTCCGGCCGCACCGGAGCTGGGCGCCCGAGGACGCCCGGCGCTGGCTGTCCTTCCTCGCCGATCACCTCGATACCGGTGACACGACCGACCTCGCCTGGTGGCGGGTGCACCAGACGCTGCCTCGCCGGACGCTCAGGCTCCTCATCGCGATCACCGGCGGGCTCACGTACGGGCTCGCCTTCGGGCTCGTGTTCGGGTCGGAGGGCGGGGCCGCGTACGGGATCACGTTCGGGGTCGCGGGCGGGCTCACGGTCGCGCTGCTGCACTGGCCGGCGACGTCCACCCCCACCGGGCCGAATGCCGAGCCCGCCTATGCGGACCTGCGGTTGCGGGGCCGGATCCGCTCGCTGATCGGCCATCTCGCCGCGCGGCTCGCCTTCGGCCTCGTCTTCGGGCTCATGGGCGGGCTGGTGGGCGGGCTGGTGGGCTGGCTCGCGGGCGGACTCGTCCCCGGCTCGGCGGGCGGACGAGGCCTTTCGGGTGGGCTCGTCCCCGGCCTCATGGGTGGGCTCGTCGTCGCGCTCGCGGGCGGGCTCGCCTTCGGACTGTCGGAATGGGCGAAGAACTCCCAGGCCAGCGAGACCGCGCAGACCCCGCCCGACTCCCTGCACCGCGACCTGCGCACAGCGCTGCTCAACGCGCTCGCGTTCGGGCTCACCGGCGGGCTGGCGGGCGGGCTCGTCGTCGGCGTCACCTCGGGGCCCGCGGTCGGCCTGGCCGTCGGGCTGGCGTTCGGGCTCACCGTGGGGCTCTCGTTCGGCCGTACGGTCTGGCTCGTGTCCGGCCTCGCGGGCGCGTGCGCCGGCGGGCTCGCCGGGGGACTCACCTCGAAGCTCTCGGTGGGCCTCGCGGTCGGGCTGATGTCGGGGCTCGCCAGCGGCCTCGCCGGTGGCCTGGCGAGCTCCAGCGTCATCTATCTCATCACCCTGACCTGTCTGTCCGTCCGCCGCAGAACGCCGGTGCGGCTGATGGCGTTCTTGCAGGACGCCCACCGGCTCGGGCTGCTCCGGCAGACCGGGGCCGTGTATCAGTTCCGGCACATCGACCTGCAGAAACGCCTCGCCGCCCTGAACACGTCGCCGCCGAAGCGTCATGCCGTACGAGAGCCGTACGGGAGCGCTCAAACCACGGACGACAAGCCTCACTGATCACCCCAAGCCAGGACCGGCCCCGACACTCCTCCGACCTCACAGCCGGGACCTCAGCACATCCACCTCACAACCCGGTGCGAACGGGTCGAAACCATGCTCGACCAGCCAGCGAATCGCCAGCAGGCTCCGCATCGACCACCACCCGCGAATCACGTCGAGATCGACGTCGCCGCCATAGCCGGCCATGAGGTCGCCGAGGTGCCTCTCATGCCCAAGCGTCAGAATGGCCAGGTCGAACAGGCCGTCACCCCGGCCCGCCTCGGACCAGTCGATGATGCCCGTGACCTCGTCGTCGCCGTCGACGAACACGTGCGAGATCTGCAGGTCGCCGTGCGTGAACACCGGAGTCCACGGCCGGAGCGCGGCCTCGGCGACCTGCCGGTTGCGGGTGACCAGGTCGGCGGGCAGGACGCCGTTCGTCACGAGCCACCCGCACTCCTCGTCGAGCTCCGCCGCCAGCTCCTCGACACTCCGGCCGGCCCGGCCGAGCCGGGGCGGCAACGGCGCGTCGTGCAGCTTCCGGACGGCGGCGCCCGCCGCGGCCCACGCCACCGGGGACGCGGGCTCCGGCTGCCCGAGGCGACCGAGCGCCGTCCCCGGGACCGCGGCGATGGCCAGTACGGGCGGCCGGTGCCACAGGACCTCCGGGGTCGGGACCGGCGCCAGGGCCATCGCCTCGACCTCGGCCTCGATACGCGCCCGATCGGCGTCGACCTTCAGGAACACGTCGCCGACGCGCAGGGTCGCCCGCTCGGAATGCGCGACGATCACTTCGACCTCATCCATGGCCGACCAGTATTCCCGGGGATGATCGCCGACGTCACCGGGTTTTTCGCAGGTGGCGCCCAGCCACAACGCCCCAGATTCAGCACACTCGCGCACACCGCTCAGCGGCTTCGGTAGACCAGGCCGCGGCGTTCGTACTCCAGGACCATTTCCACGTTCATCGACATCTCGGGCCCGTAGGTGCGTTCGACGAACCACAGGGCCAGCTCCAGCCCGCTGGTGATGCCGGCCGAGGTGAGCAGGTCGCCGTCGTCGACCACCCGCGGTCCCGGCGTGCTGGGGCCCGGCGCGTTGATGACCTTCCCGCCCTGCTCGGCCAGTTGCTCCTTGGCGCCGTGGTGCGTGGTGCACGGGCGGCCACGGACCAGCCCGGCGGCGCCGAGCAGCAGCGCGCCGGTGCACACCGACGCCATGATCAGTCCCGGCCGGCGGGCGGCCCGCAGCGCGGCGGGGATCGTTCCCCGCCGGATCTCCGCCGCGACGCCGGGCTTGTCGGGGTCCCTGCCGGTCCCGCCGCCGGGCACCAGGATCAGGTCGGCCGCGTCGGGGGCCCAGGCGCCGTCCGCCTTGATCTCGGTGCCGTGGCTGGCCCGTACGCTGCGCGGCCCGTCCACGGCGACCAGGGTGATCTCGATCGGCGCGCCGAATCGGCCCGCGATGCCCAGGGACTGCAGGGGCGCCGCGAAGTCCAGTTCCTCGACGCCGTCGAAGAGCACGATGTGCACGCGTCGCCTTCCACCGGGCGCCGTCCGTCCGGCCGCCTGTGCGGACGCGTCGTCGGACAGGGCGATGGCTCCGGCCGCCGCCGCGGCGGTCGCCTGAATGAGGTGTCTGCGTTTCATGATCGGAAGTGTCGGCCCACGGCGACGCCCCGGACCAGCGGCGGCCGTGCCGATCTCCGCTACATTCTGGTCATGCTGCACAGCGTGGCCGTCCTCGCCTTCGACGGGGTGGTGGCCTTCGATCTGGTGGTGCCGTGTCAGGTCTTCTCCGCGGCCAGGCCGGGTGGAGAACCCCGGTACGAGATCAAGGTGTGTGGTCAGCAGGAGGTCAACGCCCACGCCGTGCAGGCATCCTGTTTCCGGATAAGCTGCGATTTTCCCCTCGAAAGCGCCCTCGATGCCGACAGCATCGTGATCCCCGGCCTCTCCCCGCCCACCCAGCCGCCACCGCCACCGGTGCTGGACCTGCTGCGCGACGCGGCCGCCCGGGGCGTCCGCATCGCCTCCATCTGCACGGGCGCGTTCGTCCTCGGCGCCGCCGGCCTGCTGGACGGCCGCCGGGTCACCACCCACTGGAGTTTCGCGGACCAGCTCGCGCGGGCTTTCCCCCTTGCGACGGTCGACCCGTCCGTCCTGTACGTCGACAGCGGCCAGGTGCTGACCTCCGCGGGCGTCGCGGCGGGCCTCGACCTGTGCCTGCACATGATCCGCGCCGACCACGGCGCCGCCGTCGCGGCCGAGGCCGCCCGCGCCGTGGTCATGGCGCCCCACCGGCAGGGCGGCCAGGCCCAGTTCATCCACCACCCCGCCTCCGAGCCCGACGGCGCCGCGCTCCAGCCGCTGCTCCAGTGGATGCAGCACAACCTGCACCACCCGCTGACCCTGGCCGACCTGGCCGGCCGGGCCCGGGTGAGCGTCCGCACCCTCAACCGCCAGTTCCGCGCCCAGACCGGCACGACCCCGCTGCAGTGGCTGCTGGCGGCGCGCCTGGACCGCGCCCGGGAGATCCTGGAAACCTCAGACGCTCCGATCGACCGAGTCGCCGACCTGACCGGCTTCGGCTCCCCGGTCACTCTGCGCCGCCACTTCACCGATCGCCTCGGCGTAAGCCCCAGCGCCTACCGCGCCGCACACCGGCAACAGCACCACCCACTCCACTGAGCCCCCGCGCCCTCTGCGCAACCGCGCGCAGCAGCAAGAAGCGGGCGGCTTCACCCATGTCGCCGAGTTTGCCTACCCTCACTACCCACGGACGTGAAATACGGCCTTGGGCCGGACAAAGTCGAATAATTACCGATTTGCTGAGTATGTCGACAGCACCCCCAGCCGACTCCACGACCCCAACCCGAAGGAATTATGCCGCGTCTCTGAGCAAAACCGCTGATCAGGCACCGGCAACAACGTCAAAAAGGCTCCACCTGAGCGGCGAATCCAGCATCCTGGGCACAACCAGAAACTGGCCCGAGCAGAGTTCTCCCTCTCCGGTTCCCCCTTTCTTTGAAGAGGTCTCCGTGACTCGGTATGCCATCGACCGTGCCCACAACACGCTCCTCGCCCAGTGGAGCACCGGCATCGGCGACACCGCCATCGTCGTGGCGAGGCTCACCCACGACCAGCTGCACCGCAACACCTGCCGGCTCGCCGCCGAGCTCACCCGCCTGTCGCACATCTGCTGGCGCTCCTACACCCACCCCCCGAGCGCCGCCGACCGGCACGGCCCCAACAGCCTCGGCTGGCACCGCCAGCAAGAACGCGACGCGTTCGACAAGATCCTCCCCGCCCTCACCGAGTCCAGCAACAAACTCCTCAACACCAAGGTCGAACAGAGCGCCCACGCCGTCGCCCGTACCCTGCGCACGCTCGACAGCTCCCAGCTCACCACCCACATCACCACCGACGTCGCCGCCGAACTGGCCGCCATCGAACGGGCCGAACGCGGCGACCTGTCCGAACGCGCCCAGCAGGCCACGGCCCTCAGCCGCGAAGACGCCTCACCCCTGCAAATCTCCCAAGCCGACCGCCTCCTCCGCGACAGCCCTTTCGGCAGCCACGACCTCTTCACCCAAGTGGACCCCACAGCAGCCGCCATCGCCGCCGCCCACTGGTATTACGCCGCCGTCACCATCACCGCCCAGCGCACCGGCATCCACCCCGTCCACATCGTCGCCAGCGCCGAACAACACGACAAACCTCTCACCCTCGAAAGCCTCACCGACATCACCACCGCCATGGACGCCGGCATGCGAGCCCGCCACGTCGTCATGCCCCTCATCCGCAACGCCCTCCACGTCGCCGACGGCCACCTCCATGGCATCCAGGAAATCGAGCAACGCCTCACCGCCGCCCACGAAATCATCTCCAGAGCCCACGCCGACCACCCGGAAATCGACATCACTCCCGACACCATCTACCTCCCCCTCACCTCCCTCGACCCCACCCGCCCCGCCCCCGACCTCCTCGACGCCCTCCTCCACGGCATCCACATCTGCTGGAACCTCTACTACCACCACCACACCAGCCCCACCCTCGAGCATCCTCGAACACCACACCAACAACTACGCCAAGAATTCCTCACCGCCACCCGCCACGAAACATCCGCCAGAAGCGAACGACTGCTCTAGCAGCCCATTCGCCGAAAACGGCCGCATGACAGAGATCAACCCGGTGACGGACGAGTTGATCCCCCAGGCCACTCATTTCCTCGGCATGACCAAGAAGGCCCTCGTGTCCGAAGCCGTCAGAGATCACCTGGAGCAGCACCGTGAGGAGATCCGCAAAGGCATGATCGAGTCGATGAAGGTACTGGACGGCTCGCTCAGTTCAAGTGTCGCCGCACTCACCGGACTGTCACGCGAGAAGATCGAAGAACTCGGCGGCGTCGGCGAGTGGGAGGACCGATCTCACGACTCGCTGCAGGGTGCCGACATGGTCAGCATCCTCAGCCAGCTGCGCGACGGGCACAACGCCCGGCATGAAGGCCGTCAGTCCCCGCGTCCGTGGTGCTGTGCGGGGTGCGCGACATGCCCGACTACAGGGTCACCTCCGGAGGCAACCCCGATTGGTCGGATCCGGCCAGCCCGTTCACCGTCATCACCAAGTCGCTGCGCCAGAATGATTTCACCGCCGATCAGATCGCCGAACTCTACGACCAGCACACCCAGGCAACCGGCCAGGAATTCACCAAAGACGCGGTCGACCGAGTCCACGAGCTGACCCAAGGACAACCCTGGCTGGTCAACGCCCTCGCCCACGAGATCACCTTCAAGATGCGAGTGACCGACACCATCACCGTCGAGTCGGTGGACGTTGCCAAGGAACGGCTGATCCGAGCTCGCAGCACCCACCTCGACTCCCTGGCGGCCCGGCTGCAGGACCCCCGAGTCATGCGGGTCATCGAACCGATCGTGGCCGGCATGTCGCCGGACACGGACATGTCCTTCGACCACGCCGTCTCCTACGTCCACGATCTGGGCCTCATCCGAGACACCCGAACCCTGGACATCGCCAACCCCATCTACCGGGAGGTCCTGCTCCGGGTGCTGGGCGATCGCACGGAGCGGTTCGTACGCGCCGACCCGCGCAGTTTCGTCCTGCCCGACGGCCGGTTCGACCTGACGCGCGTGCTAGAGGAGTTCGTCGTGTTCTGGCGCGAACACGGCGAAGTCCTCATCCAGCAAGAGGGCTACCACGAAGCCGCCTGCCAGATCATCCTCATGGCCTTCATGCACCGCCTCGTCAACGGCGGCGGCCAACTCGACCGCGAATACGCCGCCGGCAGCAAACGCCTCCACATGCTGATCCGCTGGTTCTACCCCGGCCCCAACGGCGAACGGCTCGTACAACGCCAGGCCATGGAACTCAAAGTCTGGCGACCGGGCGAGAACGACCCGACCCCCGAGGGCCTCACCCAACTCGACAACTACCTCGACCGCCTCACCCTCGACACCGGCGTACCGGTGATGTTCAACCGACGCTCCAAAGCCCCGCCCTGGGCCGAACGAGGCGCCTTCGAGCAGGCCACCACACCGTCCGGCCGCCAGGTCACCGTCCTGCGCGTGTGATGGTGTCCGATCTTCAATGGAAACTGGCCCTGTCGGCTTGGACGATGTGCTGATTTCCCGCCCGCAGGATTGGATCACGCCGTCGCAAGCGTCTGCATGAAAGGGGCGACCGGCACAGAAGGGATCCGATGCCCGAGGGCTTGTCCAGTCGATCTGAACGAGACGATTTCGAGCAGGCGACCACGTCGGCCGGTCGCCACGTTGATCAGGCGCTCACCTTCAATTGATGGACTCGCTGCTTGGACAAACCCATGACACGTGCCGTGTCCGGTTCCGACCAATGGCTCGTGAGTACTTTCGCGGCTTTTACGGCGAGTTCCGCGGCACGCTGAGTGTGAGCTTCCGCCAGTTTCCTTTCACGGCTGTATTCCGCCACCACCCCTGCGATCCCCTCGGGAAGATCGAAGACGAACTCCACGCCGGGGGTTTCCGCAGGCCAGGCCCAGGCATGGATCTCCGCCAAATCGCGCTCCAGTTGGGACAAGGAGCTTGCCACACCGACTCCTTCGACCTCGCCTGTCGGGCAGCGCGCCACCCACCGCTTGTTCTCGAAGGTGACGACATACGTGATCATCTTGCTCATCGGCTCATCCTTTCTACGACCGCCTCCAGACGCTTGAGGGCTTCGCGAAAGAGCTCCGGGTCGCGATCCGGGTCGGCAGGGATCATGACAGGTACCGAGATGATGCCGTCCTTGATCACACGCAGCGCACACATGTCGCCCTTGAGGTGGTACAGCCAGTCGGCCGTGGCACCTGCGGCCGCCACGATCGTGGCTACCTCAGCAAGTTGACGCATGTGTGGAGGAAGGACCTCGGCCATAATGAGAAGCATATCTCATTAGGAGCTGTCCTCCTAGTCCAGTAGGAGGATCAGGAGGTAGATGTTCTGATCACGCCTACGCACGAGCACGGCATCTCTTCCTCGACCCGCTGATATCTGACCTGGATCAGGACCAGCGAATCCGACGACGCCTTCGACGGCCTGGTCCAGCGTTGCGGTGGAGATCCGCAACATCACGCATACCGCAGTATGATTACTGCATGGCGGACACGACGCGCATCACGGTAACCCTGCCAAATGACCAGGTCGCCGAGCTCAGAAAGCTCACCGACAACATCTCCGGCTACGTCGCCGAGGCAGTGGCACGCCAGCTGCGGCACCAGCTTCTCGGAGCCGAGCTGATGCGCTACCAAGAGGAGCATGGCGAGTTCACCGACGAGGAACTCATCGAGGCCCACACTCGAATCTTCGGCGAGGCGGACCCTGGTGGTTCGGTGGGCGCGGCGTGATCGACCATGTCGAAACCGTCGTTCTCGATTCCCAAGGGCTTTCCGCCTTTATTGCGCAAGACCGAAAGGTCATTGCGATGTTCCATGTCTTCCACACCATGGGCGCCGATCTGGTGATCGGCACCAACACCATCGTGGAGGTCATCCACACGCGAGTGAACATGCCTCGGCTGCGGTGGGTGCTCTCCCGCGTCAAGGTCGAACCGGTCACCGGACGTACGGCGAAGGCGTCCGCGGATCTGCTCAGGACGGCCGGTTTGCACGGTCACGAACACGCGGTCGACGCGACAGTCGCCGAAATGGCGCTCCGGCAGCCCGGTCCCGTCGCCATGCTCACCTCGGACATCGATGACATGGCTCGACTGTGCGGCCGTCATGTCAGGCTCATCGGCGTCTGAAAGGGCGACTCGCTGTCCTGCCCGACGAGACGAGCGGCCGGACGACATACCGGGGCCCTTCGACGCGCACGACGGAGCTTCTCCATGTCGAGTCGCGAATAGGGAGAGATCGGCCGGAGCGCTCCTTTCGTGCGGGAAGATCAGGTAACGGTCTGGCCTGTGGGCCGACTTGATAGAACGGGCTTATTTCGCGGTAAATCGTGACATGACAGGAATGGAGCAGCTCGTGGCCGATCCCTCCCCTTCCGATGCCTTCGATCGGATCGACACCACCCGCCCCAGCCAGGCCAGGGCGTGGAACTACTGGCTGGGCGGCAAGGACTACTACCCGGTCGACAAAGAGCTCGCCGACATGCTGGAGCAGACCTATCCCGGGATGCAGGAGATCGCCCTGCACACGCGGGCCTTCCTGCGGCGTACCGTGCGTCATCTGGCCGAGCGGGAGGGCATCCGGCAGTTCCTGGACATCGGGACCGGTCTGCCCACCGTGGACAACACGCACGAGGTGGCGCAGCGGGTCGATCCTGCCAGCCGGATCGTCTACGTCGACAACGACCCGGTCGTGCTGGTGCACGCCCGCGCGCTGCTGACCAGCCATCCGGACGGGGCCTGCGACTACCTGGACGCCGACGTACGCGATCCCGACGACATCCTGGGCCGGGCGGCGCGCACGCTGGACTTCGCCGAGCCGATCGCGGTGCTGATGCTCGGCGTCATGGGCACCGTGCGGGACGACGACGAGGCCTGCGCGCTCATCGGCCGCTACCTGAACGCCGTGCCGGCCGGCAGTTTCCTGGTCGTCGAGGACGGCACCAACGTGGTCAAGCCGCAGGCGGCCGCGCAGGCAGAGCAGTTGCGCGACGAGGGCCAGGTCTACTCGTACGAACTGCGCACGCCGGAACGCATCGCCCGTTTCTTCGACGGCCTGGAGCTGCTCGAACCGGGCGTCGTGTCGGTGTCGCGCTGGCGTTACGAGGGCGAGGCCATCGACGGTGTGCCGGACGAGGTGGACGCCTTCGGCGGCGTGGCGCGAAAGAGCTGACCCTCGCCCATCCTCCTCAGCCGCCGATGAGGTCGCGGGCCAGCGCCACCGTCGCCGAGGCCGGCAGCGCGGCCACGCTGAGCTGGTCCATCAGGACGTGGTAGGGCAGCACGTCCGTGCTCTTGGTGAGGTATTGCGCCGTCGTCAGGTGTTCCATGCAGACGACGTCGGACAACTCCTGCTGCGGGAAGCGCAGGATCGTGACGGGGCCGATGCCGCCGACGATGCCGCCGGAGGTGAACGGCAGCACCTGCACGCTCACGTGCGGCTGCTCGGCCATCCGCGCCAGGTGCTCCCACTGGGCGTCCATCACGTCGTCGTCGGCCACGCGGCGGTGCAGGACGGCCTCGTCCATGACCACCCACAGCCGGTGCGCGTCCGGCCGGGCGAGCAGGCGCTGACGGCGCGTGCGCAGCGCGAGCCGGCGCTCGACCTGCCTGGGGGACGGCTTCGGCGAGCTCTGGCTGATCACCGCGCGGGCGTAGTCCTCGGTCTGCAGCAGGGCGGGCACCACGTGGACCGCGTAGGTGCGGATCAGGCAGGTGTCCTGCTCCAGCCCGAGGTACGACTCGAACCAGTCGGGGATCACGTCCCGGTATTCCTGCCACCATCGAGGCGCGTTGGCCTGCTCGACCATGGCGAGCAGGGTGCCTCGCTCGGCCTCGTCGCTGACGCCGTACAGGGTGAGCAGGTCGGCGACGTCGCGCGCCTTGAAGCCGGTGCGGCCGGCCTCCATCCGGCTGAGCTTCGACGCCGAGGCCCTGATGGCGTATCCAGCCTGCTCGCGGTCCATGCCGCAGGCTTCGCGATGCTTACGGAGCTGTACGCCGATCAGAAGGCGGACGGCCGTGGACCCCGACCACGCGGGGGCCTCACGGGTGACGTCGCTGAGATCGTCGTCAGTCGTCGGCATGCAGTCTCCTCGATCGGGCGTACCCCACCGCAGTTCATCCCTGAAACCCATCCTGCCACGCGAAAAACGTGTGTCGATCTCTTCGGCGGAAGTCGGCCTGTGACGCCGGGCCGGGCGCGCCGGGTGAACAGCCCGGCGTCAGCGCAACCGCGCGATCGCAGCCCTGAGGAAGTGGTCACGCCGGAGGGTGGCGTGGTGGCTGTACATCTCGGTCGGGGTGTTGAGCGCGGCCACGGCGTCCCAGTACGCGATGTCGTCGGTGCTCGTTCCGCGGGCCCGTTGCCAGCCCTCCAGTACATGGCCGGGGGCGTCGTCGTCGTAGCGGATCGCTACCTGTTTGCGCAGTTCGCCGAGGTCAACGCCGGGGTTGCCGACGCCGGCGGTCTTCCAGTCGATCAGGCCGCGCATCCCGTTGCCGGCGACCACCGTGTTGCCGGGCCACACGTCGCCGTGCACGAAGACGGCCGGCGTGCCGGGAGGCTCGATCGCCCGGACTCGGTCGTCGGCCAGGTCGAGCAGGGCGGTGGTCGGCATCCGTCCGGCTCGGCGGTCCTGGGCGAAATCGTCGACCGCGATGGGACGGGGGCGGAACGGGAGGTGCGGCGTCGGGTCGAGCGTGACGGCGTGGACCCGGGCGAGCGCGGCGCCCGCCGCGAGGAGAAGTTCGGTGGAAGGCGCGGCAGGCCAGATGCTCGTCCCTGGCACGATGGTCTCCAGGCTCGCCGGTGTACCGGCCGCGCGGCCGTCGAGGTCGGCCGCGAGCAGGCGGGGCGCCGGCAGGCCGCGCTGCTCGGCAACGGCGAGTGCGGCTACGTTCGTCGCGATCTGGTCTGATGAGATGCGACTGCTCGGGGATCGGAGGACCACCGAGCGGGCCGAGCCCGAACAAAAAACCGCCGAACCGGTCGTGCCACCTCGCATTGTCAGGTCGATCCACCACGGGCTTTCGCCGCCGTGGAGGGAGCGGATGGCGCTGATCGCCGTCCGGCTGTCCAGTTGCTCCGCCAGCCAGGCACGCAACTGCTCCGTCGGGCCTGGACCGTGTCTTCTACCCTTCCCGCACTGGACGACTGTGATCCGGATGCGGGTGTCTGTCAAGACCGTCCCGGACCCGGCGCGGCAAAGGGGCGCACACGTCGCGGGTCCGTGCGTCGATCTGCACACGGCACGCGGGCCCGCAGTCGGTCTGCACACGGCACGGGCCCGCGCGTCGATTCGTGTATGTCGCGGGCCCGCGCTTCGGTGTCGGGGTCCGTTACCGCTGGTCGGCGATGACGATGTCGTCGAGGTGGAGGGAGTTGCCGGTGGCGCCGGTGCCGCTGGTCAGTTCCAGTGCGACGGTGGCGGTCGCCGCGGGTGCGGTGAGCGAGGCCGTGAACTCCTGCCAGCTCGTGCTCAGCCCGCCGAGCGTGATCTCGTCGCTCCCCAGCGGCTGCTGACCGGAGTCGTACCAGCGCAACCGTAGGGTCGCCGTGGAGATCCCGGAGGTGCCCTGCCGGGCCCACACGCTGACCCGCTTGGCGCCGGGGATGGCGTCGAAGCCGGGCCAGTTGCCCAGTTGCACACCCCATCCCCCGCCCTCGGTGACGTCGATCCGCAGGCCGTAAGCGCCCCCGTGGGCGGCTTCCGCGGCTCGCTGCACGGCGGAACCGTACCAGGCGTCCCACTGGCCGATCGAGCCTTCGAGGGTCGCGGTGTCGGCGTC
The DNA here is from genome assembly GCF_040649735.1 of Nonomuraea sp. NPDC048892. Taxonomy (NCBI): domain Bacteria; kingdom Bacillati; phylum Actinomycetota; class Actinomycetes; order Streptosporangiales; family Streptosporangiaceae; genus Nonomuraea; species Nonomuraea sp. NPDC048892. Next base: position 34,146 of record NZ_JBEZFZ010000009.1, read on the forward strand.
GAGGGCGTTGGGCACGGGCGGCGGCTCGGTCACGCCGTTGAGGGTGCTGTTGGCCTCCTGGTTGTACGGGGCCGAGCGCCAGGCGTTCCAGGAGATGGTCTCGCCCCAGCCCTTGGCGAACTTCCAGTTGCCCACGTAGGTGTTGTCGTGGAAGCTGTTGCCGCTGGTGTGCATGACGCTCTGCTGAATCTCCGCGACCGTGTACGGCATCCAGGGCAGATTGTCGGCCCCCTGGGCGTAAAGAGCCTGCACGCCGCAGTACGTTCCGGCGCAGGGCACGTTCGCCTGGTCGAAGCGGAACTCGTTGCCGAACACCTTGACGTTCTGCGAATGCCAGCGGCAGTCGCTGCGGAACGGCTCGTTCGCGATGGACGTGTAGCAGGGGTGAGTCGCGTTGATCGGGTCGAGATAGTCGCCGTCGTGCGGCGTGGGAATCACCGTGGGGGTGACGAACGGCGTGCAGTAACCCGTGCTGGTGTTTCCGTTGGAATTGCAGAAACGATTGGTGTTCTCGAAGATCGTGATGCCGGAGAAGTTGTCCTCGAAATAGTTGTCGTTGATGTTCAGGTCCGAGCTGCCGCTCGTTTCCGACGCGAGCCGGGCGTCACCGCCTGATTCCGAGATGTAGATGGCCGGGGCCGGCGAGCCCAGGTTCTCGTTGCCGGTCACCCAGGCGTTCCGCTTGAAGACGTTGCGGGTGATGGTGGCGTTGTAGCTGATCTCGTACCAGAGGCCGATGCTCTCGTTGTGCTCGATCCAGTTGCGGTCGAAGCGGAAGTCGATGTTGTTCGTGTCGGCCCAGAGGCCGACGCTCAGGTTGTCGTGGACGTAGTTCTCCGTGACGGTGGCACCGTTGACGTCCCAGAACTTCGCGCCGCCGGTGCAGCCGCACCCCTCGATCTCGCTCTCCCAGTCGTGCTGGTTGTTGGCGGCGATCTCGTTGTGGTGCACGACGAGGTTTTTGAGCGCGGAATCGCCTTCGACCGGGTCCTTGTACATGCTGATGCCGTACTGGCCGTTGTCTTTCAGGCAACTATTGCGGATCGTGTTGGCGCTGCCGAGGAACACCGCCGCGCCGTCGTTGTGGTGGGCGTAGAGGTTCTCCATCACCCAGCCGGTGCCGGAGTCGTGGTTGACGACGCCTTCGTTGTGGTTCCTGGTTTCGCCGCCGAAGTTGCGGATTTCCAGGTACGCGATGCGCACGTCGGAGGCGACGCCGCCGAAGGCGTATTTGTTGAGTCTCCTGCCGTCGAGGACGGCGCCCGGAGCTCCGATGAAGGCGCTGTTGTCACCGGGCATGATCTGGCTGAACTCGCCGTCGCCCAGCGTGTGCGTGCCCGGGGCGAACCAGTAGGTCTTGCCGGCCTGGCCGAAGTCGAGGCCGAGGTTGTCGCCCGCCGGGACCACGATGGCGCCTGACGGTGCGCTGGACGGGCCGTCCTGCCAGGTGGCGTTGTCACAGACTTTCATGGAGGCGGGTAACTCGGTGTACCAGCCGCCGGACGCCCGTTCCGCCTGAGCGGCGGGGGCGGCACTGGCCGGGGTGGCCCACAGGCCGGCGACCACCATGAGTAACGCGCCCACGACAACAGGGTGTCGCATGAATGCTCCCGTTCTACCGCTGACGTTCCTGCCGGCGGAGAGCTGACGATGTTGCCAGCGAAGATTAGCGCCAAGATCGCCTACGGGCTGGCGATTAACGTCAAGTCACACGGTCAAGAACCGTGACGACCGCCCTTGGCCTCGGGAAACAGGATTGACCATGATCAAGCCGCCCGGGTGCCCACCGTGGTCAATCCATCGCGGCGCCCGCTCTGATCGCCTCGCGGATGCGGAAATACGTACCGCAGCGGCAGATGTTACGCAGCCCGTCGAGATCGGCGTCGGTGATCTCGCGGCCTTCCTCGGCGACGCGGCGGACCAGCGCCACAGCGGCCATGATCTGGCCGGGCTGGCAGTAGCCGCACTGGGCGACGTCGTGGTCGAGCCAGGCCCGCTGCATGGGATGCAGGTCCGCGCCGGCCGTGGCCGCGAGTCCTTCGATGGTCGTCACCTCGTCCGTCGGCCGCAGCTCCTGCACGGGGATCGCGCAGGGGTTGATCGCCTTGCCGTTGAGGTGGCTGGTGCACGCCTTGCAGACGTTGATGCCGCAGCCGTACTTCGGGCCGGTGATGCCGAGGATGTCGCGCAGCACCCACAGCAGGCGCACGTCACCGGGGACGTCCACGGTGACCTGCTCGCCGTTGACGCGGAAGGTGTACTCGGGCACGTGGCGCTCCTCGCTTCAGCGGGCGTGGTCCAGGCCGTCGGCCGGGGACGGGGGGATGGGCGGGACGGTGGGTTTGGGGGTGAAGGAGAGCGTGCCGTGGTTGATCGGGAAGCTGGTCGGCATCGTTCCCGTGGCGCGGCCGTACGCGCACGCGACGGCGGCGGTGGAGGCGGCCACGGCCAGTTCGCCGGCGCCGCCGGGCTGCTCCGAGGTGCTGGGCATGACGATGATCCGCAGGTCGGGCGGGCTGTTCCACTGCCGGGTGTAGAAGTAGTTGTCCCAGCTCGCCTCGAGGAAGTGGCCGTCGCGCAGGTGCAGGCCGGCGGTCAGGGCCAGCGCGATGCCGTCCATGACGCCGCCCATCATCTGCGCCTCCAGGCCGCGCGGGTTGACGGCGAGGCCGACGTCCACGGCGAAGACGGCCTTGGTGACGCGCGGCCCGGACACGCCGTCGCGGATCGGGCGGTTGACGGTCTCCGGCCGGCAGTCGATCTCCACCAGGGCGGCGCTGACCGACTTGTACTCGGCGTGGAACGCGATGCCCTGCGCGGTGCCGGCCGGCATCGGCCGCCCCCATTCGCCGGCCTCGGCCACCCTCGCCAGCACCGCCCGCGCGCGGTCGTCGCGCAGGAAGTCGCGCCGGAACCGGTACGCGTCCTTGCCCGTCTTCGCGGCGAGCCGGTCCATGACGAGCTCGCGGGCGCAGGCGACGTCGGGCGAGTAGACGTTGCGCATGCTGCCGGTGTTGAAGCCCTTGCCCGTCTCGCTGAGGAGTTGGCCGACGACGCCGAACGCGTACGGCATCTCCTGACTGAGCTGGAAGAACGTCTGCGCGAACCCGATGTCGCCCACCGGCAGCCGCGCGGCCATCGCGGTGATGATCTCGCCGAGGCCGTGGCCGAGGTCGGTGGAGACGCTGGTGTGGCGCTGCTCGTAGCCGAGCACGACGCCGCCGAGGTAGGCGACACGGACCCGCGAGGTGGCCATCGGATGAGTACGGCCCTGGCGGGAGTCGTCGGCGCGGTGCCACATGAGTTTGACGGGTTTGCCGACCTTCTGCGACACCTCGGCGGCTTCGAGCGCGGCGTCGAAGAAGAGCTTGCGCCCGAAGGAGCCGCCGCCTTCGACGACGTGCACGGTGACCTGGCCGGGCGGCATTCCGAGCCGCGCGGCGATGGCCTGGCGGGCCACGATGGGCGACTTCAGCGCGGACCAGATCTCGGCGCGATCGGCCCGTACGTCGGCGATGGCGCAGTTGGGCTCCAGCGCGCTGTTGCTGCGGAAGGCGAAGGTGAACGTGCCTTCGACGACCGGGGTGGGCGGTCTGGGGCCGAGCGGCAGTTCCGCGGCCTTCAGCTCCCGCAGCACGCTTTCGTCGGACTTGCCGTCCACGGTGCCGGGCCTCCAGGAGACCCGCAGAGCGCGTACGGCGTCGATGCACTGGCCGAACGTTTCGGCGCGGACCGCCACCCCCGTGGAGATCACCACGGCGTCGGTGACGCCCGGCATGGCCAGGACCTCGGCGAGGTTGGCCACCGAGCCGACCTTGCCGTTGATGGTCGGCGGCCGGCACACCATCGTGGGTTTCGCGCCCGGGACGTCCAGGTCCATGGTGAACTTCTTGCACCCGGTCACCGCGTCCAGCGCGTCGATCCGGTTGTGCGGTGCGCCGATGACGGTGAAGTTCCGGCGTGGCGTGAGCTCCACCGCCACCCGCTCGGTGCGCGTGCCGGCGGCCTTCTCCGCGAGGGTGCCGATGCCGACGCGGTTGCCGGAGCGGTCGGTGATCGTCCCGGCCCGCAGGGTGAGATCGGTGACCGGCGAGCCGAGCTCGGCCGCCGCCGCTGCCAGCAGCCGGAGCCGGGCCACGGCGGCGGCGACGCGGATCGGGGTGTAGGTCGCGAAGGTCGTGTTCGATCCGCCGGTGAGCTGGTTGAAGACCAGTTCGGGGCGGGCGTCGGCGAGCGTGACCCGGACCCTTTCCACCGGTACGGACAGCTCCTCCGCGATCAGCATGGCCGTGGAGGTGGTGATGCCCTGCCCCACCTCGGCGCGCGGCAGCGCGAACGACACGGTGCCGTCCCCGTTCACCTCGACCGAGATGAGGCCCGAGGTCGGCAGCGCCGCCGCGGTCATCAGATCGTTGAGATCGAGCAGGTCCGTCAACTGCACTGAAGCCGCCGAATCAGGTCCTGAGGCAGGCGCCAGGTCGAGTCCGGCGGCCGTCACCAGCGTCGGCGCCGCCAGCACGTACCCGAGGAAGCGCCGCCGCCCGATGCCGTCGTCCGCGTGCGGTCCCGTCATCGCGCCGCTCACCCGGGCCGGTTGGCGGTGGGGATGTCGATCCTGGTCTCCTCGCCCTTGGTGAGGAAGAACAGGATGTACTGCCGTACGGCCTCGTCGATGACCCAGGCGACCTCCGGCACCAGCGGCAGCGGAATGAGCCCTTCGCGGAACCGGACGAGCTTCGGCCAGGTGGCGGCGATCAGCGGGTCCCACACCGGCTCGCGCCTGATGCCGTCCCAGTCGGCCACCTGGTTGCCGACCAGATAGCGGGCGAGCGCGTTGCACAGGGGCCGGCTGACGCTGAGCGGGCTGGTCTGCTCGGCGAGCTGGCCGAGCAGGATGTCGGTGAGGATGACGCCCTCGGGCGTCGGCCCCATGTTGCGGGGCAGGATCTGGTCGGACTGGGCGTTGGCGGCGTCCCAGGTGGCGGGGGTGTATTCGTCCTTGATGCCGAGCATGTGCGCGGTCACCTGCCACACGTGCAGGTACGCCTCCGACTCGGCGGCGCTGATCGGCACCTTCCATTCGCGCATCTTGCGCATCGCGAAGGTGGGCAGCGTGTGCCAGGTGACCAGCATGTCCTCCTGGCTGATCGGGATGTCGCCGTTCCAGTGGGGCGACTGCTGCAGCAGGTGCCGTACGGCCGCGTGCACCAGGCGGGTCTTCACCGCCTGGACCGCGCAGGAGCCGCCCGGCCGGTACGCGTTGAGCGACCCGACGGCGAACCCGAGGATGCTCGTCTTGGCGACCCGGTCCTCCATGTCGGCGCCGCCCTTGGAGTAGTAGACCGCGCGCGCCTCCTTGGGAATGGCGGTGCTGAGCATGCCGCCGCCCACGCCGTTGAGCAGGTTGAGGTAGAGCCCTCTGGACTTGTTGAACTCGGCCGCGGCCTCCAGTTTGCCCTGGTCCGCCCACGAGGGCAGCTGACGGGCCCGCTCCATGAACGCGCGCAGGTCCTCCGGCAGCCCGGCGGGTAACGGCTGGTCGTTGCGGTTCCAGTCCCACAGCAGCCGGTTGACCTCGGGCACGGCGCCGCGGTCGAGCAGCGAGGCGACCAGCGGGTCGGCCTCCTCGTCCCACACCCAGCGCGGGTCGGCGCCGGCGCCGGACCCGGCGACCGAGCCGGCCGGCGACCAGGTCCAGGGACGCGCGTGCGCCGGTGACGCCATGCCCAGCGCTCCGAGGGCTCCCAGGGCTCCGCCCGTCATCAGCATCTTGCGTCTGCTCAGCTCCGCCATGCTCTCGAACTCCTTTCGCGATCCCCCATGGACAGGCCCCCACGTCAGGACGGGCGGTTCGTCTCCGGAATCTCGATCCGGATCGGCCGCGCCTCCGACAGGAAGAGCAGCGCGGCCTTGCGCAGGAACTCGTCGAACAGCCAGTACGCCTCCGGCGCCAGCGGGAACGGCAGCAGCCCCTCGCGCACGGCGACGAACGGCCGCCAGGACAGCCTGAGCAGCGGGTCCCAGATCGGCTCCCTCGGGATTCTCAGCCAGCCGGCGATCTGGTCGCCGAGCATGAAGCGGGTGAACGCGCCGAGGATGGGCTTGGACAGGATGCCGGCGTCGACCGGGGTGCCGAGACCGAGCAGGATGTCGGCCAGCTTGATCCCCTCGGGCGTCGGCGCGAGCACCGGGTCCAGGACCTCCCGGGCCTGGGCGTCGGCCTCGGCCCACGACGCGGGGATGTACTCGTCCTTGATGCCGAGCATGTGCGCGGCCAGCTGCCACGAGTGCAGGAACGCCTCCGACTCGGCGGCCGGGATCGGCACCCTCCACGCGGTCAGCTTCTGCATGACGGTCGTGGGCAGGCTGTGCCAGGTGACCATCATGTCCCGCTGGCTGATCGGGATCTCCTCGTCGGCGACCTGCGGCCAGTGCGGCGACTGTGGCAGCAGGTGCCGTACGGCCGCGTGCACCAGCCGGGTCTTGACGCAGGTCACGATCATCTCGCCGTCGGGCGCGTAGGCGTTGCGCGACCCGACGTCGTAGCCAAGCTTGGCGGTCTTGGAGATGCGGTCCTTCATGTCCGCGCCGCCCTGGGAGTAGTAGACCGCGCGCGCCTCCTTGGGGATGACGGTGCTCATCATGCCGCTGGCCAGCCCGTACAGGACGCCGAGGTAGAGCCCGCGCTTCTCGTTGAACGTGAACGCGGTCGCGAGCTTGCCGTGGTCGGCCCACGCGGGCAGCTGCCTGGCCCGCTCCATGAAGTCACGCAGGTCCGCCGGCAGTCCGGCGGGCAGCGGCTGGCCGTTCTTGGTCCAGGTGCGTAACAGCTCGTTGACCCTGGGCACGTCGCCCCGGTCGAGCAGCGAGGCGACCAGCGGATCGGCCTCCTCGTCCCACACCCAGCGCGGATCGGTACCCGCCCCGGCGCCCGCCACCGAGCCTTCGGCCGACCACGTCCACGGGCCCTGCGCGTACGCCGGCACCGCCGCGCTCAGCGCGCCGAGCGCGCCCAGCGCACCACCGGCCATCAGCATGTCGCGCCTGCTGACCCTACCGTCGCGGCCGCCGCTCTCTCTGTCCATGCCCTGGTTCCTCCTCGCCGGAGTGGAGCACCCGTTGATACGATGAAACAAGAACCGCTTCTGTGTATCATGCTCATGACAGCACACTGTGAGGGGGATCACAAGAGCGCGCCGGCGACGGTGCGGAATGATGCAGAATCAACCGCAGGAGGTGATCGTGGAATCCGCGTGGTCAGGGCTCATGACGCCGTCGGACTCGGAGTCGCTGCTGGAACGTGCCTACCTCGACGCCGTCGAACAGGTCGATGACAGCGACGAGCTCCGCGCCCGCATCCTCGACGCCGCCTACGAGCAGTTCTGCCGGATGGGCATCAGGCGCTCCACGATGGAGGACGTCGCCCGCCGGGCCAAGGTCTCGCGCATCACCGTCTACCGGCGCTTCGCCACGAAGGACGCCCTGGTCGAGCACGTCGTGCGCCGGGAGTTCCGCCGCTACTTCGACCGCTTCCTCATCGACATCGAGCGGGCCGGCACCGCCGCCGACCGCGTGGTCCTGGGCTTCGTCAGCTCACTACGCGCCATCAGGAGCAACCCGCTGATCGGCGGCCTGATCACCGCCGAGCCCGACCTGCTCGTGCCCTCCATGATCGCCGACGGGGGCCGCACCCTCGCCACCGTGCGCCAGTTCGTGGCCGGCCAGCTCCGCCACGAGCAACGGGCGGGCCACGTCTCCGCCGACCTCGACACCGACCTCGTGGCCGAGATAATGGTCCGGATCTCCGCCTCGTTCCTGGCCACACCCAGCCAGGTCATCGACCTCGACGACGACGCCCAGCTCGCCGCCGTCGCCCGCCAGTTCCTGGTCCCCATGCTGCAACCCGCGACCGTGTCGACCCGCCCTAGCCGGAGGCCGACTCGATCGGGACGGTGAGCCGGCGTCTGACGGGTGCGGGCTCCCTGCGTTCGCCGAGCAGGTCCATGAGCTGGTCCATGGCGACCTCACCGAGCCGTTCGCCGTCCACGTCGATCGAGGGCACGTCGTGCAGGCCGAGGCTCTCGACGACCATGCGTTCCGAGCTGACCACCACGTCGCGGATCCCCCGGTTGAGCAGGGCGAACATGAGGCCGAGGCCGATCGAGGTGGCGTAGGGGACGACGGCGGTGGCGCGGGCGGCCACCACGGCGTCGGCGGCGTCCACGCCGGCGGCGAACGTCGAGGGGCAGGGGCCGAGCATGGTCAGCGTCGCGCCGCTCGGCTCGGCCGCGGCACGGATGGCGGCCTGGCGCTGGCGGTCCTGCCAGGAGCCTGCCGGGCCGCCGATGTAGACGATGCGCTCGTGGCCCTTGCCGGTGAACCAGGTGACGAGCGCGCCGAAGGCGGTGGCGGTGTCGGCGACGGCCGAGGTCATGCCGTCGATCTCGCGGTCGATGAGCACGGTCGGCTTGTACGACGCGGCGGCGCGGACGATCTCGTCCGACCCCCGGGGCGCGGTGAACAGGAAGCCGTCGACCTGGTGCGCGAGGTGTTCGACCGCGGCGAGCTGGGCCGGGTGCTCCAGGGAGTGCACCGCGATGGTCAGCTGCACGCCCGAGCCGGCCGCGCGGGCCTGGGCGCCGCCGATGATCGGGTTGAAGAAGGTGTTGTCGAGCGTCGGCACCACGACGGCGACCACCCCGGTCTTGCCCCGGGCCAGCTGGGTGGCGGCCCGGTTGGGGACGAATCCGAGCTGCTCGGCGGCGGCGCGGACGCGGGCCACCGTCTCGGGGGCGGCCAGGTCGGGCCGGCCCAGGGCGCGGGAGGCCGTCGCCTTGGAAACCCCGGCCAGCGCGGCGACGTCCGCGAGTGTGGGCACTGATGCTCCCTTGAGTCGTTACCTGGATTTCACACAGGGGTTTGTGCGCGAGGCCCCCCATAATCTATGGTCAGGCTCCTGGAACCGGTTCCGCAACCGGTTCCGCCCTACCGTACGCCATGCCAGAAAGGACGCCGACATCTCACGCTCATCGGCCCTTCTCCTGGTGCCCGGTCTCGTCCTGCTCGTCGTGGGTTTCCTCATCCCCTCGGCCGCGATGCTCTTCGCGCCGCCGGACGTGCCGACCGGCGAGATCTTCACGCGCCTGGGCGAGATGCTCACGGATCCGTACGACCTGGAGGTGATCGGGCGCACGGTCGGGCTCGCCCTGGCGGTCACGGTCATCTGCGTCGTCCTCGGTTTCCCCATCGCCTACTGGCTGGCCCGCTCGCCGTCGCGCTGGAGCGGCGTCCTGCTGGCAGTGGCGATCTTCCCACTGATGCTGAGCAACGTGGTGCGCACGTTCGGCTGGCTCGTGATCCTCGGCTCGAAAGGGGCGCTCGGGCGGCTGCTCGTGCAGCTCGGCGTCGTGGACGTGGCGCCGCAGCTGCTCTACACCAAGCCGGCGATCATCCTCGGCCTCACCCAGCTGTTCCTGCCGCTGGCGATCATCTCCTGCTACTCGGCCGTGGCCCAGGTCGATCCTGGCCTGGACGACGCCTCGCGCGGGCTCGGCGGGAGCCGGACGCGGACGATGTGGAGCATCGTCATCCCGCTCACCATGCCGGGCATCGTGGTGGCCGCGACCCTCGTCTTCGCGGGCTCCGTCACCGCCTACACCACGCCGTACCTGCTCGGCGGGTCGAGTCAGCGCATGCTCTCCACGCAGCTGTACTCGTACGCGACCACCACCGTCGACTGGGCGTCTGCCTCGGCGACGGCGCTCATCATGACGGTGCTGGTCTTCCTGGTCTCCGGGCTGTCGTCGCTGATCGGGCGGAAGGGGGCCACCTCGTGAAGCGGCCGATCACGGCGGCGCTGGCGGTCGTCGGTTACGTCATCATGATCGTGCCGATCGTCTTCGTGGTCGCCACCGCCTTCACCTCCGGCAGCACGCTGCGGTTCCCGCCCGACGGGTTCTCGCTGCGCTGGTTCGGCGAGGCGTTCGCGTACGAGCCGTTCGTCGAGGCCACGATCTCCAGCGTGCAGCTGGCCGTGCTCGCCGCCGCGCTCGCGCTGCTGATCGGCGTGCCCGCCACGCTCGCCATCCACCGGGGCAAGATCCCCGGCAAGGGGCTGGTGGAGGGGCTGTTCCTGTCGCCGCTCATCGTCCCGGAGCTGGTCGTCGGCCTCGCGCTGTTCCAGCAGCTCATGGTCGGCCTGGACCTGGACAACTTCACCGCCCTGCTGGTCGGGCACACGGCGCTGATGCTGCCGTACGCGGTGCGCGTCACCGGCGCCTCGCTCGCGCTGGCCGATCCCGCGCTGGAGGAGGCCGCCAGAGGTCTCGGCGCCTCGCCGCTGCGCGCGTTCCTCAACGTGACGCTGCCCGTCCTGCGGCCGGGGATCTTCTCCGCCGGGCTGCTCAGCGTGGTCACGTCGTTCAACAACGTGCCGCTGTCGCTGCTGCTGCAGGGACGCGACTTCCGGACGCTACCGGTGACGATGCTCGACTACGTGCAGCAGTCCTACGACCCGATGGTCGCCGCCGCGTCCACCCTCATCCTGGCCGCGACCGTGGTCATCGCCGTGATCGCCGAGCGCACGGTCGGATTCGCCAAGATCTTCGGAGGGATCAGCAAATGACCGCCGCCGCCGAGCTGATCGGGGTCACGCAGAGGTTCGGCTCCTTCACCGCCGTGGACGCCGTCGATCTCGCCGTCCCCCCGGGCAAGCTGACGACGCTGCTGGGGCCGAGCGGCTGCGGCAAGACCACCACGCTCAGGATGATCGCGGGCTACTCGGCGCCGACGTCGGGGACGATCCGCATCGACGGGATCGACAGCACCCGCACGCCGCCGGAGAAGCGGAACCTCGGGATGGTCTTCCAGTCGTACGCGCTGTTCCCGCACATGACGGTGGCCGACAACGTCGGGTACGGGCTCAGGCTGCGCAAGGTGCCGGCCGCGGAGCGACGGGCGCGGGTGATGGAGACGCTCGAACTCGTCGGGCTCGCGCACCTGGCCGGCCGCAAGCCGAAGAAGCTGTCCGGTGGCCAGCAGCAGCGGGTGGCGCTGGCGAGGGCCATCGCGATCAGGCCCAAGCTGCTGCTGCTCGACGAGCCGCTGTCCAACCTCGACGCCCGCCTGCGGGTCCAGATGCGGACCGAGATCAGGCGCATCCAGGCCGAGACCGAGCTGACCGTCATCCTCGTCACCCATGACCAGGACGAGGCACTGGAGATGTCCGACGAGATGGTCATCATGAACGAGGGCAGGATCGTCCAGCAGGGCGCCCCTCAGCAGGTCTTCCCGCGCCCGGCCGACCGCTTCGTGGCCGAGTTCCTCGGTTACGAGAACTTCCTCACCGCGGCGGACGGCACCCCGCTGACCATCCGGCCCGAGCACCTGCGCATCGCCGAGCAGGGGCCCGGCCTCGCCGCGACGGTGGCCGACGTGGCCTTCCGCGGCGTCGACCTGCTGGTCTCGCTCGACGTCGTCGATCCGTCGGGGGCGACCGTCAGGCTGCTCGCCGACGTCCGTGGCGGCGCTGCTCCCGCCCCTGGGTCGAGCGTCACGGTGACCACGCCGGACGAGCACCTGATCCCGCTCCCTCGCTGAACCCCGACGAACCCGCCGAACCTCGCGAACCTCGCTGAACCCGCCGAAAGAAGGAATCCCATGCCCACGCGCCGCGCCGTACTGGCCGCCGCCCTGATGGTGCTCGCCGCGGCCGGATGCTCCGGCTCGAACTCCGGCGAGCAGCAGGCGGAGGCGAACACCGTCGTCGTCAGCACCTTCCCCTTCGGGGTGAAGGAGTTCGAGCAGGCGGTCATCACCCCGTTCACCAAGCAGACCGGGATCAAGGTCGAGCTGGACACCGGGTCCAACGCCGACCGGCTGTCGAAGCTGAAGCTGGCCAAGGGCGAGCCGGAGGCGGACGTGGTGCTGATCTCCGACTACTTCGCCGCGCTCGGGCAGAAGGACGGCCTGTTCCAGAAGGTCGACGTGCCCAACATCAAGGAGCTGGCGCCGTTCGCGACCGAGGGCGGTTACGAGGGGCCGGCCTACACCCACCAACTCAACGGGATTATCTACAACACCGACCAGCTCGACCAGAAGCAGGCCGCCGACTGGAACCTCTTCGCGGACGCCGCGAACAAGGGCAAGGTGGCGCTGCCCGACATCTCGGTGACCGCCGGGCAGCTGATGATCTCCGGGGTCGGCGAGGCGTACGGCAAGGGCCCGTACGACATCGACACCTCACTGCGCACGCTGGCCGGCTGGGCCCCGAACGTGCTGCAGTTCTACACCTCCTCCACCGAGGTCACGAACCTGCTCACCCAGGGCGAGATCGTCGCCGCCGACGCGCTGAGCGGCTTCGCCACCAAGCTCGTCTCCTCCGGCGAGCCGATCGCCTGGACGGCGCCCGCCAAGGGCCGCTACATGGCCACGAACCGGGCGATGATCCCCAAGGGCGCGCGCAACCCCGAGGGGGCGGCGAAGCTGATCGACTACATGCTGTCGGCCGAGGCGCAGAGCGCGATGGCGAAGACCGTCGGCGACCTGCCCACGAACCCGAAGGCGGAGATCCCGCCCGAGATCGCCAAGGTGACCGGCGAGGCGGCGAAGGACCCGGTGGCCGCCGGGTTCAAGACCCTCGACCCCGCGCAGCTCGTCGACACCCGCGCCACGTGGGTGGACCGCTTCACCCGGGAGGTGGCCGGCAAGTGAGGCTCGACCTGATGCCCAAGGTCGATCTGCACTGTCACCTCATCGGCACCGTGCGCGCCTCGACCTTCGCCGAGCTGGCCAGGCGGGAGCGGCTCGACCTGCCCGCCCCGCCGGAGCGGATCTACGCGGACGTGAACTCGCTGCCGCCGGACCCGGCGCTCTACCTGGACACCAGGATCCCGGTGCCGCAGGGCAGGAGCGCGGACGAGCCGGAGGTGTCGTACTCGCTGTTCCAGGTGTCGTCGTGGGTGCTCGAGGTGCTGCGCGACGCCGACGACCTGACCAGGATCACGTACGAGGCGTTCGAGGACGCGCACAGGACGAGTGCCACCCGGCATCTGGAGGTGTCGTTCGACGCGCTGACCGAGCATCAGGAGAAGCTCGGTTACGCGACGGTGGTCGAGGCGTACGCCGAGGGCATCAGGATGGCCGAGCGCGACTTCGGCATGTCGGGCCGGCTCATCGCGGCCGTCGACCGGAGCAGGACGGGCGAGGAAGCGCTCTCCTGGGTGCGCACGGTCGTGGAGCATCCGCACGACTACGTGGCCGGCATCGGGCTGGACAACCTGGAGACGGCCGGTCCTCCCGAGCGGTTCGAGGCCGCTTTCCGGCTGGCCGGGGCGGCCGGGCTGCGCCGTACCGCGCACTCCTCCGAACACGCGCCGGTCGCCGTCAACACGATCACCTGCCTGGACGTGCTCGGCTGCGACCGGATCGACCACGGCTACTTCGTCCTGGAGGACGACGAGGTCGTGGCCAGGCTGAGGGACGAGCAGGTGCCGTTCACCGTCATCTCGACCACCTCGCGGCGCTCGTGGCGGCCGTGGCGGCGGGCGTCGATCGCGGCGATGCTCGCGGCCGGGCTGAACGTCATCCCGGCCTCCGACGATCCCGGGATGTTCCCGACGTCGCTGGCGCAGGAGTACCGGATCCTGGCCGACGAGCTCGCCGTGCCCGAGGAGCGGTTGCGGGCGATGGCGCTGGCCGGGGTGGAGGCGTGCTGGCTGCCCGAGCCCGAGAAGGCCGCGCTGCGCGAGCGCTTCGAGCGCGAGCTGGCCGTCTCGGAGTGACCCGCCCCCGCGCCGGCCGACGTGGGGGCGGCCGGCGCGGGGGCCTGCGGTGCTTTCTCCCGGCTCAGGTGATCGCGTCGTGGGGCAGGACGGCGTGCACGCCCCACGTCTCGTTCGCCACCTGAGTGACGCGCAGGTCCACGACCGTGCTGGCCAGGGCCGTGGCGGTGCCCCTGTCCAGGTCGTACAGGTGCTGCATCCAGGTGAGCATCGCGGCGAGCGCCTCCATCATCGCCGCGTTGAGGTCGGCGTCGAACCCGAATGTGACCCGCCCGCCCGGCGTCACCGCGTGCGGGCCGGGCACGGGAGGGGCGGTGACGACGTCGAGCGTCACCTCCGTCGTCATCGGGCACTCGATCGCGGTGCCGCACACCTCACCGTCGCCCTGCGCGGCGTGCCCGTCGCCGAGGTGCAGCAGCGCGCCGGGCACGGTGACCGGCAGGAACAGCGTCGCCCCCGCGGTCAGCTCACGGCAGTCGATGTTGCCGCCGCCGGCCGCGCGCGGCGGGATCGTGGAGTGCGGTCCTGGCTCGGCGGGCGGCAGGCCGATCACGCCGAGGAACGGCGCGGTCCGTACGGTGTGGCCTCGGTCGCTGGTGGCGGTCCCGGCGTCGGCGTCGATCTCCCACAGCAGCCAGGACGGCTCCCCGGTGAGCCCGAGCGCCCGGTTCAGCGCGTTGTCCTTGGCGCCCGCGATGGTCCAGCCCCACTCCCCCGGCCTGACCGAGTCGATGCGGACGGCCAGCACGTCGCCCGGTGCCGCGCCGCGCACCTCGACGGGACCGGTGAGGCAGTGGCCGCGCCGGTCCGTGAACATGGTCGGCCGCCGCTCCCCCGGCGTGCGCTGGCGTTCGAGGTGGCCGGAGGCGTCGAGCGAGCCGACGACGACGGTGTCACCCGGGTCCACGCTGAGCGCGGGCGGCGTGTCGCGGTCGAACACGTCGATCGTGGTTCCCGACCCGGGATGCAGTTCGTGAATGGTCAAGCCGGCTCCTCGTTCTCGTGGGGGCCGACGACGATCTCCGGCGACGCGGCCCGCGACACACAGGCCACCATGGTCCCAAGCCGCTCTTCCGCGCTGGACACCGCGTCACGGTGATCCACCTCGCCGTCGAGGACCGCGAGCCGGCACGTACCGCAGCTGCCCGCCTCGCAGGACGATTCGACGCGCACGCCGTCACGGCGCAGCGCGGCCAGCAGCGACAGGTGCGCGGGCACGTGCACCCGGCGCCCGTCGGGAGCCCAGACGGCGGTGAACGGCAGCGACATCCCGGTGCCGGCGGCCGTGAACTCCTCCATGTGGATCCGGCTCGCCCGCCAGTGCGCGGTCAGCGTCCGCACGGCCCGCATGAGCGGAGCAGGCCCGCAGCAGTAGACGCGCACGTCGTCGTCCGGCACGGCGAGGTGGGGCCACAGGTCGAGCGGCCCGTGGTCGTCGCTGTGGTGCACGGTGTCCTCGGGGCCGCGGAACTCGTGCAGGAACGGGGTCTCCGCCGCCGACCGCGTCAGGTACAGCAGCCGTACGCCGGTGCGGCCCCCGGCGCGCAGCCGGCGCAGCATCGCCCTGATCGGCGTGATGCCGATGCCGCCGGCGATGAACAGGTAGCGGGGCGACGGTTCGAGCGGGAACCCGTTGGCCGGGGCGGAGACCACGAGTTCGCTCCCCGCCGTCACGTCGTGGTGCATGCTCGCGGACCCGCCCCGGCCGGCGTCGTCGCGGCGCACGCACACGACGTACTCCCTGGGCCGGGGGCCGCCCGGTTCGACCAGGCTGTAGCCGCGTCTGTGCCCGGCCGGGGTGGTCACCACGACATGTGCGCCCGGCTCGTACGCCGGCAGCACGCCTCCGTCCGGGTCCCGCAGGACGAAACGGCGCACGGTCGGCGTGAGGTCGATCGCCTCGCAGACCCGAAGGCGCAGCTCAGAGGACGAGCGCACTGTCCCGCTCCACGCGTCCGGCGGTGAGAACCTCCAGGTGCACGCCCATGTGCTGGTGCCCGTACGTTCTGTCGATCATGGTGACCACCGGCAGGTCGCGGCGGCCGGTGTCCGGATCGACCTCGGTCGCGGCGCAGCGCCTGGTCCGGTGCACGGCTCGGACGCGCACACCGCCCAAGGCGAACTCCCGGCCGATCAGCTCCAGCTCGGACCAGGCGGGCAGGCCGTCCACGAGGACGTTGGCCCGGAACCTGCGCGGATCGATCACGCTGCCCGTACGTGACTCCAGGTCGCGCACCGAGGCCAGGTTGACCAGCGAGATCCAGCCCATCGGCCCGTCCCCGGCCGCGGCCGCGTCGGTGAAGCGCCGGCCCGGCTCCCGCGCGAGCAGCGGCGTCACCCCGGCGGGCAGGTCGAGGACGCGGGCGAAGAAGCCCTCCGCGCCGTCGCGCCCCCGCTCGGTGCGCAGGTCGGCCCTGAGCACTTCGTGGCCGGCGACGCGGGCGGTGAGGACGTCGGTCGCGGTGTCGAGGTGGGTGCCGAGCCCGGCCAGGCGGTGGTCCGAGACCAGGGCGAAGAACTCCCGCTTCGACAGCCCCTCTTGGATTCCCGGCCGGTACGCGCCGTCCGGGCGGGCGAGGGCGTACCTCCGGTCGTACCGAAACCCTTCGCCCGGCCGCAGCTCGGCGCGCTCCAGCGGTTGCGCGCTGAGGCCCTTCACCGGGTAGACGAACAGCTCGCGCACCCGGCCCCGGGTCCCGGTCATGACCTGCTCCTCAGTCGGTGGTCGTCTCAGCGACGGCGCCGCCGCGCCGGCGCAGATGGCGGACGGCCTCGATGACGCCGGTGACCAGGAACGCGAGCGCGAGCCCGACGGCGATGGCGAGCAGCGTGTTGTCCTGGAAGATGACGCCGCCGAGATAGCCGGTGAGCACGGTGTAGGCGCTCCAGGTGGCGGTGGCGAACCCGACGAAGGCCATGTACGCGCCCAGCGGGTAACCGACAATCCCTGTGGACAAGGTGGCCAGATAGCGCCCGACCGGGATGAACCGGGTGGTCACCAGGACGAAGCCGCCACGGGCGTCGAGCTGCCGGGTGAACCAGTCGTGTGCCCGCCGCCGCTTGGTGCCGGGCGGCAGCCGTTTGAGCACGCGCGGCCCGAGCAGCCGGCCGACGACGTACGGGACCATGTCGCCGAGGAACGCGCCGAGCGTTGTGGCGGCGATGACGAGCAGGAGGTCGGTCTTGCCGGTGGCGGCGTAGACGCCGGCGACGACCACGACGGCCTCGCTCGGGATCAGCGGGAGGAAGGAGTCGAGGCAGGACACGGCGATGAGCACCGCGTACAGCCAGGGTGAGGTGATGAGCGATTCGGCGAGCTCCAGCCAGTCGATCATGGGGTGCCGCCTGTCGTCGTCGGGGGGTGCGGATGGATCGTCACGGGGAGTCCCTCCGGAAGGTCCGGTGCGTCGCACCGGCGGATCGTGTCGGTGCGTCAGGGGGAGGTGAGGCCGGGGAGCTGGTCGTCGCGCCATTCGGCGCTCGCCCCTGCGCCGTCGGCCAGCTCCCGCTCTCGGTTCCTGAGCTCGACGCGCCGGATCTTGCCGGAGATGGTCTTGGGCAGGTCGTAGAACTCGATCCGCCGGACCCGCTGGTAAGGGGCGAGGTGCTCACGGGCGTACCGCAGGATCGACAGCGCCGTCTCCCGCGTCGGCTCGTGACCGGGCGCCAGCGCGACGTACGCCTTGGGCACGGCCAGCCGGACCGGGTCCGGCGCGGGCACGACCGCGGTCTCGGCGACCGCCGGATGCTCGATGAGCACCGATTCGAGCTCGAACGGGCTGATCTTGTAGTCGCTCGCCTTGAACACGTCGTCGGTGCGGCCGATGTAGGTGATGTAGCCGTCGGCGTCGCGGGCGGCCACGTCACCGGTGTGGTAGTAGCCGCCGCTCATCGCGCCGGCGGCGCGGCCGGCGTCGTCCCGGTAGCCGGTCATGAGCGGCAGTGGCCGGGCCGACAGGTCGAGGCACAGCTCCCCTTCGCCCGCTCCCGTGACCAGGCCGCCGGCGACCGGGTCCACCAGGACGACCGGGACGCCGGGCAGCGGCCGTCCCATCGATCCGGCCCGGACCGCGGCGCCTGGAGGGTTGCCCACCTGGGCGGTGGTCTCGGTCTGGCCGAACCCGTCGCGCACGGTCAGGCCCCAGGCGCGGCGTACCCGTTCGATGACCTCGGGGTTGAGCGGCTCCCCCGCACTGATCACCTCGCGCAGCGCGGCCGGGCGCGCGCCGAGGTCGGCGTTGATCAGCATCCGCCAGACGGTCGGCGGGGCGCAGAACGAGCTGACCTCACGATCGCGCAGCTGCTCCAGCAGCGTCACCGGGTCGAAGCGGCGGTAGTCGCAGACGACGACGGTCGCCTCGGCGATCCACGGCGCGAAGAAGCTGGACCAGGCGTGCTTGGCCCAGCCGGGTGAGGAGAGGTTCAGGTGCACGTCGCCGGGGCGCAGGCCCAGCCAGTACATCGTGGACAGGTGGCCGACCGGGTAGGACACCTGGGTGTGCTCGACCAGCTTGGGCCGTGACGTGGTGCCGGAGGTGAAGTAGAGCAGCAGCGGGTCGTCCGGCGCGGTGCCCGGGTGCGCGACCCTCGTGTGCTCCAGCTCCGCGGCCGCCCGCAGGTCGGACCAGCCCTCGGCGGCGCCGGCGCTAATCCGCGTGTAGCCGCCGGGCACCCGGTCGAACGCGCCGGTGTGCGCGGCGTCGCAGATCACGTGCCGGACGCGGCCACGGGAGATCCGGTCCGTGAGGTCCTCGGGACCCATCGCGGTCGTGGTGGGCAGGATGACCGCGCCCAGCTTCATGACGGCCAGCATCGACTCCCACAGCTCGACCTGGTTGCCGAGCATCAGCAGGACCGGGTCGCCCTTGCGGACGCCGGCCGTGGCCAGCCAGGTCGCCAGGCGGTCGGAGGCGCGGGACATTTCGGCGAAGGTGCGTTCTGTCGCGGAGCCGTCCTCCCGTACGACGACGAGGGCCGGGCGGTCGTCGCCGCTCGCGACGGCGTCGAACCAGTCCACCGCCCAGTTGAACCGCGTCCCGAGCTCCGGCCAGCGGAACTCGGCCACGGCGCGGTCGTGCTCCTCGCGCAGGCGCAGCAGCTGGTCCCGGCTCTGCCGGTACGCGGCGGTCACGTTCACGGTGTGTCCTCCTCGGTACGGGTACGGGTACGGGTACGGGGCACGGCGTTCGGCGGGGTCGGGCGTGCCCGGGTCAGGTGTTCGGCGGGTCACGTGTTCGGCGGGTCAGGCGTTCGGCGGGTCAGCGGAGTGCGGAGCCGGGGGCGGGTTCCAGCCTGGTCATGGACTCGCTTCCGTCCGTCAGCTCGGCGACGGTCTCGGCCACGGCCGCGCACCGGGGATCACCGTGGACGGCCTCCAGGACGCGTTCGCGGTCGGCGGTGTCTTCGAAGCGGCGGATCCAGACGAACGCGTCCTCGTCGCCGATCACGGTGAACGCGCCTGCCACGCGCATCCCCAGCTCCTGGTGCAGCGGGATGACGACCTCGTCCATGTAGCTCGCCAGCTCGGCGCCACGGCCGGGGCGGGCGTGCTCGGTGCGGATCTCGTAGAACATCGGTGCTCATCCTTCGGGGCGGTCGTCGGAGCGGGGGGTGACACGGGCGGCGGCGAGCGCGTAGGCGTCGGGAGATCCCTCCCACGGGCCCGTGCGCACCACCGCCCAGTGGGTGATCAGCCAGCGTCCGCCGAGCTTGCGCAGCCTGAGCTGCCAGTAGCCGCGCATCGTGCAGTGGTCGACGACACCGGGGTCCGCGGGGACGTGGTGGTAGGCGACCATGTGCGTACGGCACTCCGCCTCGCCGTCCGAGAGCCGTACGACGAGGTTGGAGGCGGCGTGGTGGGTGCAGTCGAAGCCGTCCAGCGTCTTTCTGGCCAGCTCGACCAGGTCGGGGGCCGTCACGGTCGTCGGCGGCCGGCCGTGGTGGTGGGTCGACAGGTCCAGCAGCACCTCGTCGGCGAACAGCCGGCGCAGAGCCGTCCAGTCGCGGTCGTCCTGGGCGTGGGCGAGACCGGCGACGACGTCGGCCACGGCCGCCCGGTCGGCCAGCTCCTCCAGCGTGGTCATGGCCGTGCCTCCGCTTCCGCGATCTTCGTTGTGGGTTCCGAGTCCGCCCGTTCCAGGGCCGCGTGTTCTGGGTCCGGGCGTTCTGGCTCGGGGCGTTCCGGGCTGGGGCGTTCGATCAGGGGCAGGACCAGGCGGCTGGGATGGCGAGGGCCGTGGTGGACCCGGTTGACCGCCACGACCAGGTCGTCCGGGCCGTCGGTGGCGATCGTCGTGCCCGTGTTGGTGTTGCGGTCGTAGCGGGGGAAGTTGCTGCTGGAGACCTCCAGCAGGATGCGGTGCCCGGGCAGGAAGACGTTCGAGGTGACGCCCAGGTCGATGCTCAGCTCGTAAACGGTCCCCGGCTCCATCAGCGCGGGCTCGGTGAGCGACCCCCGGTAGCGGGCGCGCTGGATGCCCTCGCACAGCAGGATCGCCCTGCCGTCGGGGTGCACGTCCACGAGCTTGCCGGTGAAGTCGGTGTCCGGGGCGGAGGAGGAGACGTGCAGGACCAGGCTGACGTGGCCGGTGACCTCGACGGGACGATCCAGGACGGGGGTGGCGAAGCACAGCACGTCCTCGCGCGCCTCGGCCGCCGCCTGGTCGGCCGGTCCCGGGTAGGAGCCGGGTACGGCGGCCAGCACGGTGCCGCCCAGTGTCGGAACCGGGTGGCGCGGGTCGTACCGGAAGGTGTCGGCCGCCTCCGTCTCCGGGACGTCGTGCGTCAGGAGGCCGTCTCCGGCGGCGGTGTTGGCGCGACCGGCTCCGTCGAGGAGGAAGGGGGTGTGGCGGGTGCCGGGCAACGGCCAGTCCACCTCGTCACGCCACCGGTCGACGCCCATGACGAAGATGCGCACCCTGTGCGTGTCGTCGGAGGCGCCGGCGCCGCCGGCGCTGGCGGGGTTGGCGGCGCTGGCGGGGTTGGCGGGGTTGGCGTCGTCGGGGGTGTCCGTTCGGTCGCGGACCCAGCGGTCGAAGAAGCGCAGGTGTGCGCCCGTGACGTCGGCGGTCTTGATGCTCCCTTCGAGCCCGAACGACCGGTCCGGGAAGGTGCCGAGGTCCATGCCGTCGGCGTGGCACCAGGGGCCGATGACCATCCGCTGGCCGTCCCGGGCGTCCGCGCTGCCGCCGTGGCGGCGCACCATCGTGTACGACCGGACGGTCTCGCGGATGAACACGTCGTACCAGCCGCCCACGTGCAGCGCGGGGACGGTGATGTCGGCGCAGCGGTCGATCGCGGCGATCTCCTGCCAGAACGCGTCCCGTTCCGGATGCCCGAGCACCTGGCCGGCCCAGGGCAGGTGCCGGGTCAGCGCGGCACGGTCGGCGAGCGGCAGCGGGTCGTGCAGCAGCCCAGGATCGGACAACCCCGACATGAGCCTGCCGACATCGGCGACGTCATCGTGCCCGTGACCATCACCGTCGCCGTGACCCTGCCCGCCACCCTGCCCGCCATCTTGCCCGTCACCCTGCCCGTCACCCTGCCCGCCATGACCGTCGCCGGCACCGTGACCCGCATCGTCGCCGTGCCCGTCAGCGCCGCCGTCGCCTTTCTTGTCGGCGAGGGTGCGGCGCAGGTTGCGCAGGGCCGAGAGGGTGGCCCAGGTCAGGACGGCGTCCTGTGACAGCGCACCGCCCGGCGAATACCACGGCGCCGCGTACGGATCGGCGGAGCTCATCACGGGCGCGATGGCCCGCAGCGCCGGCGCCCCGAGCACGGCCGCCTCCCACTGCGCGAACCCCATGTACGACCCGCCCCACATCCCGACCGCCCCGTCGCACCACGGCTGCGCGGCCAGCCAGGCGAGCGTGTCGGCGCCGTCGCGGCCCTCGTTCGCGTGCGGCACGAAGATCCCCGGCGAGCGCGAGGTCCCCCGGACGTCCTGCGCCACCACCGCGTAACCGGCGGCCACGAAGGCGAACACGTCCGGCAGTTTCGGGTTGCCGTACAGTCCGGCGTCGTCCTTGCCGTAGGGGGTGCGGACCAGCAGCGCGGGAAACGGTCCCGGGCCCGCGGGCCGCCAGACGTTGGTGGCGAGGGCGATGCCATCACGCATCGGCACCGGCACGTCCACCTCGACGGTGAACGTCATGCCGTCTCCACCCGCTGGGGAGTGATCATCCAGTGGCTGAAGGCGGCGTAGTTCCGCGCGAAGTCCCGCGGCGTGGGCGCGTGCTCGACCGCCGCCGACAGTCGCGCGACGTGCGCGTACCTCGGGATCTGGGCGGCCTCGTAGGCGGCGAGCGCGGCGGGTACGTCGCAGCCGGGGCTGAGCAGGCGCCCGAGCAGGGCGGCGTCCTCGATGCCCAGTGTCGCGCCGGCGGTGATGTGCGGCGACATCGCGTGGGCCGAGTCGCCGGCCAGCACGACCCGCCCGGAGACCCAGTGCGGCAGCGGCGGCACGAGCATGATCTGGTTGTGCAGGATCACCTCGTCCGGCGTGGCGGCGATCAGCCGGCTCAGGGTCCCGTCGCGCCCGTCCTCCTCCAGGTGGGCGGCCCGTTCCAGGGCCTGCTGCTTCGGGGTGCCGGTCAGCGGGGGCGAGTTGAACTGGTTGACCAGCCAGTAGACGTTCCCGTCCTGGGTGCGCAGGTAGCCGCCCCGGCAGCCGTTGCCGCCCAGGATCAGCCGGTCGGCCGGCACGGGGATGCCGGCCGGGGCCGGGAAGACCGCGCGCCAGGCGTGATGGCCCTCGTGCTCGCGGGCCTCCGCGCCCGGCACGAGTTGCGCGCGTACCGCCGAGTACGCCCCGTCCGCCCCGACGAGCACGTCGCCCTTCTCCTCGCTGCCGTCGGACAGCCGGACCGTGACGTGGTCCGCGTGCTCGTCGTAGGCGTGAAACCCGGTGTCCAGGCGGATGTTGGCGCGCCCCACGGCCTCGGCGAGCAGGTCGTTCAGCTTCGCCCGGTGCACCAGCAGGTACCGATGGTCCTCGGCCCCGAACTCCGGGGTTTCGAGCAGCCGCCCGGCCGGGTCGTGGAAGTACATCTCGGCGGGTTTGCCGACGGCGCGTACCTCGTCGCCGATGCCGAGTTCGTCGAACACCGCCAGCGCGTTGGCCCACAGCCCCAGCCCGGCCCCCGCGGCGCGGATCTCCGGCGCCTGCTCACAGATCACCACCTCGATCCCGGCACGGCGCAGCGCGAGCCCGGTCGTCAAGCCCACGATCCCGCCACCGATCAGCACAGCCCGCATCACAGCCCCCTTGGTCGTTCTCGGCACACGTTCCTTGTCGCGCTGCCCACCGTAGGAACGGCTCCGGATTAGCACCAGTGCAACATCGGTATGGAGTCTTTTCGCGTGTGATAATCGGCGGATGGACCACGTCGATCTCAACCTGATCGAGGCGCTGGACGCGCTGCTCGCCGAGAACAGCGTGACGAAGGCGGCGGCGCGCCTGCACACGTCGGCGCCGGCGATGAGCCGGGCCCTGTCGCGGCTGCGCCGCGCCTTCGACGATCCGCTGCTCGTACGCGCCGGGCGCGATCTCGTGCCCACGCCCCGGGCCCTGGAGCTGCGCGGCGAGGCCCACGCGATCGCCACCCGGGCGCGGGCCCTGTTCGCGCCTTCGACAGCGGCCGATCCGCGTACGGCGGTGCGCGTGTTCGACATCCAGGTCACCGACATGTTGTCCACGACGTTCATCCCGGCCCTCATCGACGACCTGCGCGTCGAGGCGCCGGGCATCTCGCTGCGGCTGCGGCCGGAGAACCTGGAGGACACCCCGGCCCTGCGCGAAGGGCTGGTCGATCTGGAGATCGGGATGATCCGCCCCGGCGATCCCGAGATCCGCATGGCGACGCTGGTCACGGAGGAGCTGGTCGGCGCGGTGCGGCCGGGCCACCCGCTGGCGGAGGCGGCGGCCGTCACGCCCGAGGGGTTCGCCGCGGCCGATCACATCGTGGTGTCGCGGCGCGGGCGGGCGCACGGCCCGATCGACGAGCAGTTGGCCGGCCTGGACCTGCGCCGGCGGGTGGTCGCCGTGGTGCCGACGTTCGCGGGGGCGCTGTTCCTGGCCCGCGAGACCGACGTCGTCTGCGTGGCTCCGGGCCGGCTGGGGCGGCCGATGCTGGACACGCTCGGGCTGCGTACGTTCCCGATCCCGTTGACGTTGCCCGCCGTGACGATCGGCATGGCGTGGCATCCCCGCAACCACCACGACCGCACGCATCAGCTGCTCCGCGAGCGCATCCGCCACATCATGGCCGCCGTGGCCGGCCTGGAGTGAAGCCACGGATTGCGTCTCGGTAAATCATTCGTTCCATCAGTTGCATTTGCCGTTATTTAGCCGGGTGCCTAGCGTCTCGGGCATGCATCTCACCGTTCTCGCGGCCTCGGGCCGTACCGGACTCGCCCTCACCCGGCAGGCGCTGCGGCGCGGCCACACCGTCACGGCCATCGCCCGCGACCCCGCGCGCATCGCGCTGCCCGACACGCCCGGCCTGACCAAGGTGGCCGGTGACGTGCACGATCCGGCGAGCATCGCCGCGATCGTCGGCGGCGACTCCGTCGTCCTGTCCGCGCTCGGCACCGAGCGGGCGGGCGTCCTGCTCGCCGGCGCCAAGGCGGTCCTCGCGGCCGGGCCGCGGCGGGTCATCTGGCTCGGCGCCTACGGCACGGGCGACTCCGCCGGCGTGGCGGGACCGGGCGCGGGCGTCCTCGTGCGGTTGCTGGGCGACCGGCTCGCGGACAAGGTCGCGGCCGACGGCGCCGTGCTCGCCGCTGGGGGCACGGTCTTCCACGCAGGGGTGCTCGGCGACGGGCCGGAGGATCCGGGCAGGCGCACGGTCGGGCTGGACGCCGCGCCACCGTTCGACCTCGGCGCGAAGGTCAGCCGCGAGAGCGTCGCGGCGGCCATGCTGGACGAGGCCGAGTCGCCCCGCTTCCCCGGCGCCGTGGCCCTGCCGCTGCCCGCTTAGACGATCTCCGCCAGGCAGGCCCGTACCTGGTCGCGCAGCCAGGCGTGGGCGGGGTCGGAGTCGTAGCGCTGGTGCCAGTTACAGCTGATCACCGCCGCCGGGAACTCGACCGGCAGCGGCCGGACGACCAGCCCGAACGCCTCGACGTACGGGCGGCTGAGCCGCTCCGTGCAGGTGACCAGCACCTCGCTCCCGCGCGCCATGAGCAGGGCCACGGGCAGGCTCGCCACGGCCGCCACCACCCGGCGGCGCAGGCCCTGGGCGGTCAGCACGTCGTCGATCGGCGCGGTGAGACGGCCCCGCCGCGAGACCACCACGTGCGGTCGCGCCGCGTACGCGCGCACGTCGAGGCCGCCGGCGCACGGGTGGTCAGGGCGCATCGCCACGACGAGCGGATCGTGCCCGAGCGGCTGCGACCTGAACTCGGGCTGATCGGGCCGGCCGCCGCCGAGTTCCAGGTCGACGCGCCCGTGCCGCAGGTCGTCGGTGTCGGCGGAGTGCTCGCCCAGGACCCGGAGCCGTACGGCGGGGGCCTGCTCCTGGATCCTGGCGACCAGCGCGGGCACGAGCGTGGCGGCGAGCGCGTCGTGGCACCGGATCGTGAACGTGCGTTCCAGCGTGGCCAGGTCGGGGCGGCGGGCCGGCGCGAGCACGTCGTGCGCCTGCCCGACCAGCCGGTGCACGTCCTCCCTGATCGCCAGCGCGTACGGGGTGGGGGTCATGGTGTGGCCGGTACGGACGAGAATGTCGTCGCCGGTGACCTTACGCAGCCGGCCGAGGGCACGGCTGACCGCGGGCGACGACAATCCCAGCCGCTCGGCCGCCCCCATCACGCTGCCCTCTTCGAGCAGGGCGTCGAGCACGGTGAGCAGGTTCAGGTCCACGTGCATGCCGGTGATTCTCCTCGTCCGTGCCTTCGTCGCACCGCGGTCGCACCCGCCGGCGGAGCGCCGTCAGCGGATCACCAGCACCAGCCTGCCCCGTACGTGACCATGCTCGCTGACATGACGGGCCCGGGCGATCTCGGCGAGCGGGAAGGTCCGCTCCACGGGGAGCCAGAACCGCCCGCTTGCAATGAGTTCGCCCACCTCGGCCAGCGAGTGGAAGGCGTGCCCGTCGACGAACCCGTTGCTGAAGTGCACGCCGTGCTCCTTGGCGCCGTCGAGCGCGGCGTCGACGCCGCCGGGGGCCAGGGCTCGGTCGCCCACGGCCACGGCGGTCACGCCCGCGCCGACCTCGTCGACGACCCCGGCGACGTCGCGGCCGGTCGTCTGGGGCAGCTCCGCGCCGAACGTCAGCGTGCCCGCGCGCAGCTTGACGTCCGTCGCGCTGATCCCGGCCGCGTGCACCACGATCCGGACCTGGCCGGGGCCTGGATGCGGGTCGGGAAGGTCCACGATCTCCAGGACCTCCGGCCCTCCGTACCGGCTGAACTGTGCTGCCTTCATGATGCTCCTTCTCCTGTACGCATGCCGGACGCGCATGCCGACGCACGGTCCGTCTTATGGAGTGAGGCCGCCGAAGAGCAGGCCGAGGGTGAAGTCGAACCGCGCGTGGCCCTCGCCTGAGGTCAGCTCCTCCGCGTGCGCGACCGTGATCGGGAAGCGGTCCGGCGGCAGCATGCCCAAGCGCTCGACGACCTCGGCCCTGGTCGCGGCCTGTTCGCCGGCGTCCTCCTCGGGATAGCGCCGCAGCGACACGGCGCTGTAGGCGCCGACGTAGAGGAACGCCGCGTCCGCCGCCCACGCGGCGCTCCGCAACGACGCCCCTCCGGCCAGCAGGATCGCCAGCATCCCCTCGTTGAGCCGGAGCGTGTGCAGGCTGTGCGGGGCGGCGGCGAGCGCGGCGCGCGAGATTCCCGGGTAGCGGAGATACTGGTCGCGCAGCTGCCCGCACACGTCAATGGCCTGCTCGGTCCACCGCGCGGGATCCGGCCGGGGCAGCGTCACCCGTGAGCACAGCTCGCCGATCATCAGGTCGTCGAGTTCCGCCTTGTCACGCACGTGCACGTACAGCGCTCCGGGGCTGGCCTTCAGCGCGGCGGCGATCCGGCGCATCGTCAGCTCGTCGAACCCTTCCGCCTCGACCAGCTCCAGCGCGGCGGCCACGATCCGGCCGGCCGTGAGGGGTTCCCTGCGGGGACGTGACGCACCGGGCGTCTCGGTCAGCGCCGCGACCTGTGCCGCCCACTCGTCACGGGAGACGATGCCGCGCGACGTGCTCTTCTTGGCCATGACCCAACGATAGCACCGAATGAACACCGTTCATATAAAGAATAGTAGTCATTCGATGAACATCGTTCATCGACAGTGGCGCTCCCAGGAGCGAGGGCCGGGTTCAGGAGTCGCCGAGGAGGTCGACCGTGAGGCCGAGGTCGCGTCGTTCGGCTTCGCGGTAGGCCAGCAGGCTGAGGGCGAGGTCCTGCCAGGGCAGGCCCACCGGACCGTACACCGTGACCTGATCGGGGTCGGTGCGGCCCGGGTGGTCGCCGCGCAGGATCTCGCCGAGGGTGGCGTGCGCCGCCTCCGCCGGCAGGTCCGCCGCGGCGAGGACGCCCATGGCGGCGGCGAGCGGCCGATCATCTACGGCGAGTACGTCGGCGGCCCGCAGCATGGACGGCGCCAGTTCCTGCTTGCCCGGTTCGTCCACGCCGAGTGTGGTCAGGTGCCGGCCGGGGCGGACGTCGGAGAGGGTCAGCAGCGGGGTACGGGACCAGGTGGCGAGCACCACGATGGAGGCGTGGGCGGCGACCTCGGCCGCCGAGCCCGCGAGCCGGCCGCCATGACGGTCGCGGAAGGCGACGGCCCGCTCCGGGGACACGTCATGAATGATCAGGTCGCTGACGAGACGCAGCCGCCGCAGTCCGGTCACCACCAGGTCCGCCTGAGCCCCCGCACCGACCACACCCACGACATCGCCCACGCCGTCGCCCGAGACCTGCCCCGCGACCTCGCCCGAGCCGTCGCCCGCGAGATCGCTTCCCCGGGCGGCCAGGGCGTCGGTGCCGAGGGCTGCGGCCAGGCCGGTGCGCCACGCCGTGATGGTGGCGCTGTCGAGCAGCGCCAGGAGCTCGCCGTCCTGGCCGTCGTGCAGGCAGATGACCCCGCGCAGCGCCGGGCGGGCCGCCGGGAACTTGGCGTTGACCTTCACCGTGTACGCGTCGATCCCGGGCAGCAGACCGGGGATCAGCGCGGTGGCCGTACCGGGGAACGGTAGCTCCGTCCGGATCCTCTGCCCGGGAAACCCTGCGTCACCGTCTTGAACGAAACCGTCGCGCAGGGCCGCGAGACAGGCGTCAGGATCGAGCAGGGTGAGCAGGTCGCCACGGGTGAGGATTCTGGTCATGGCGGTCATGATGACAGGCGCGGCACACCCGGGAGCCCCCGCCCCCGCACAGGTCAGGCGCGCAGTTTGACCACGTAACGGTAGCGGTCGCCGCGGGCCGCCGAGCGGGTGTACTCCACCGGCCGCCCCGCCCGGTCGTACGTCCACCGCCTGATGACGATGAGCGGGCTGCCGACCGGGACGCCGAGCACGCCCGCCTCCCGCTCGTCGGCGGCCTCGGCGTGGATGCTCTCGGTGGCCTCCGCGACCCGGGTGTCGAGGTCCTCGGCGAGGGAGGCGTAGAGCGACTGGCGCTCCGCCAGCACCTCGGGGTCGATGCGGGAGCCGATCCGGTCGGGGAGCCAGGAGTCGAGCAGCGCGAACGGGGAGCCGGAGCCCGTGCGCACCCTGCGGACCAGCCACACGACCTCGGAGGGGAGGAAGCCGAGGATCTCCAGCGGCGGGGCGGGGTCGCGGCGGATCTCGACCCCGGTGATGCCCGGCTCAAGCCCGAGGTCGCGCAGCAGCGTGGTGAAGCTGCGCAGGCTGCCGAGCGAGTGGCTGATGCCGATCTCCACGTTGACGTAGCTGCCCGAGCCGCGGCGCCGGGTGATGAGGTTGGCCGCGGCCAGGCGGTCGAGCGCCACTCTGACGGTGTTCCTGCTGACGCCGTACTCGTCGGTGAGCGCCTCCTCCGACGGCAGCCGCTCGCCTGGTTTGTACCGGCCGTCCAGGATCTGCGTGCGCAGAGAATCGGCGACGATCTCGTGCGCGTGGCGCTTGGTCATCCGGGCATCTCCCTCGCTCACACAAAGCCGGCGCAGACCGAAGTATCAGTAACAGTCGACCAACACAACTTATACCAACAGAAATCAGATTAGTACCTACAACTCTTGACATTGTTAGGTACTGATTTCTAGCCTGGGGCCCACAGGCGGCACGGGGCGCGCCTTCGTGACCAGTCAGTCGTCTCGTGAGGATGCGATATGCGAAAGATCAGAGCCGGGATCGTGGCCACCCTGTCGGCGTTCGCGCTGGCGGCCTGCTCGACGGTGGGCGGTTCGGCCAGCCCGAGCGCCGCGCCGGACGGCGGCGGTGGTGGCGAAGGGGGCAAGAAGGTCGCCTTCGTCTCCCAGGTGGAGGGAGTCCCCTACTTCTCCGCCTTCAAGCAGGGCGCCACGGAGACGGCGAGCTCGCTCGGCATGTCGTACACCCAGGCCGGCCCGGCCACGGCGGACGCGACCGAGCAGGTCCGCATCTTCAACAGCCTGGTCCAGCAGGGCTACGCCGCCATCGCGGTCTCCCCGCTCGACCCGCGCTCCATGAACCCCGCCATCGCGGCGGCGCGCAAGAAGGGCATCGTGGTCATCACCTCCGACGCCGACGCGCCCGACAGCGAACGCCAGGTCTTCGTGCAGCAGGCCACCGACGCCGCTCTCGGCGCGACCGTCATGGACCAGATCGCCGAGAAGATGGGCGGCCAGGGCAAGTACGGCATCGTCTCCGGCGCGGCCGACACGCAGACGTTCAACAGCTGGGTGGCCGAGGCGCGCAAGCGGCAGGAGGCGGCGTACCCGAAGATGCAGCTCGTGGGCGGAGTTCGCTACACCACCGACACCGCGCAGGCGCTCAAGGAGGCACAAGACCTCATGACCGCCAACCCCGACCTCAAGGGGCTCATCGCGGTGCCCTCGACGGCCGTGCCCGGCGTGGCGCAGGCCGTCCAGAACGCCGGCAAGGCCGGGCAGATCGCCGTCTCCGGTTTCGGTTCGCCGAAGACCGCGCGCACGTACGTCGACTCGGGCGCGATGACCTCCACGGTGCTGTGGGACGTGCCGCAGCTCGGCATCCTGACCGTCTGGGCGATGAAGCAGCTCCTGGACGGCAAGGAGTTCACCGCGGACAACACCGTGCCGGGGCTCAAGCAGCCGGTGAAGTACGACGCCGGCCACAAGACCCTGGTGCTGGGCCCGCCAATGGTCTTCACCAAGTCGAACATCGCGCAGTTCGACTACTAGGAGCGACGTGCGCACGATCCTCTCGGTGACCGGGCTCTCCAAGAGCTTCGGAGCCACCGCCGCGCTCACCGATGTCGGCTTCACGCTGGCGGCCGGTGAGCGGCTGGCCCTGCTCGGCGAGAACGGCGCCGGCAAGTCCACCCTGATCAAGCTGATCGCCGGCGTGCACCGGCCGGACGCCGGCGAGATGACGCTCGACGGCGAACCGCACCGGCCCGCCTCGCCCGGCGACGCGCTGGCCGCCGGCGTCAGCGTCGTCTACCAGGAGCCGTCGTTCTTCCCGCGCCTGTCGGTGCTGGAGAACCTCTTCGTCGGCCGGGAGCCGCGCGACCGCCTGACCCAGGTCGACTGGGGCGAGATGCGCAGGCGCGGCGTGGAGCTCTTCGGGCGGCTCGGCCTGCCCGTGGAACTGCTGAACCGGCGGATGGACTCGCTCAGCCTGGCCGAGCAGCAGCTCGCCCTGATCACCAGGGCCGTGGACGTGGACGCCAAGGTGCTGATCCTGGACGAGCCCACCTCGATCCTGACCGACGCCGAGGCCCGCCGGCTCTTCCGTGTGGTCCAGCGCCTGTCGGAGGCGGGCGTGGCCATCCTCTACATCACCCACCGCTTCGAGGAGCTGGAACACGTCGCGGACCGGTTCCTCGTGCTGAAGGACGGGCGCCTGGCCGGCGACCTGCCCGCGGCGGCGGCCGACCACGACCGGATCCTGGAGATGATGTCCGGCCGTCCGGTCAACGCCACGATCAGCCGGACGGTCGCCGACCCGGGCCCCGTGGTGCTGGAGGCCGACGGGATCACGGTGCCGGGCTCGCTGTCCGGCGTCGGGCTGACCGTGCGCGAGAGCGAGGTCGTCGGCCTGTACGGCCTGGTCGGCGCCGGGCGTACGGAGCTGGCCCTGACCGTCTTCGGCATGCTGCACCCCACGGCCGGGTCGATGCGGGTGCGGGGCGAGCCGTACGCGCCGAAGAGCCCGCGCGACGCCATGGCGCGCGGGATCGCCTACCTGCCCGAGGACAGGAAGACGCTGGGGCTCTTCCCCGGAATGGACACGATGAGCAACCTGACGGCCGTGCTGCTGCCCGCCCTGCTGGGGCGCTTCGGCGTCATCCGGCGGGCCAAGGAACGCGAGCTCGCCTCCACGTGGGTGCGCTCGCTGCGGATCAAGGCCCCGACGCTCGACTTCCCCGTC
Organism: Nonomuraea sp. NPDC048892; assembly: GCF_040649735.1. Lineage (NCBI taxonomy): Bacteria > Bacillati > Actinomycetota > Actinomycetes > Streptosporangiales > Streptosporangiaceae > Nonomuraea > Nonomuraea sp. NPDC048892. The sequence continues at coordinate 65,440 of NZ_JBEZFZ010000009.1, forward strand.
ACCGGCCTGTCCGGCGGGCACCAGCAGAAGGTGCTCTTCGCCCGGCAGCTCGTCACCGGCCCGGAGATCCTCATCCTGGACGAGCCGACCCGCGGCATCGACGTGGCCACCAAGACCGACATCCAGCAGCGGCTGGTGGAGGTCGCCCGCGAGGGCACGGCGGTGCTGGTCATCTCCAGCGACCTGCCGGAGCTGCTGGCCGTGTCCGACCGCGTCTACGTCATGCGCGAGGGCCGGATGGCCGCCGAGCTGCACGGCGACGACCTGACCGAGGACGCCGTGCTGCGTGCCACGATGGGGGTGAGCCGGTGAGCACCACCGCCCTGTCCCCCGTGACGGCGCCGTCGGCGCGCGGGCTGACCCTGCTGCGCGACGCCCTGCTGCCGATCCTCCTCGTGGCCGAGGTGATCTTCTTCGGTCTGGCCGCCCCCGACTTCCTGTCCGCCTCCAACCTCGCCAACGTGGTGATCAACTCGGCCGACCTGGCTCTGCTCGCGGCCGGGATGACGCTGGTCGTGCTGCTGGCCGGGATCGACGTGTCGGTCGGCCCGATGCTGGGCGTGGTCGCCTGGGTCGGCGCCTCGCTGTTCGTGGCCGGCCTGCCACCGCTGCTCGTGGTGCTCGCCTCGGTGCTGCTCGGCGGGCTGCTCGGCGCGGTCAACGCCGGGCTGATCGTCGGCGGGCGGATCTCCCCCATCATCGCCACGCTGGGCACCGCCGCCATCTTCAAAACCGTGCTGTTCGTCCTGTGGAACAGCACCGACGTGTTCGCCGGGCCCGTCGTGCCGGTGCTCGGGCCCGCGCGGGCGGGCGGCGTGCCCCTGGTGGGCGTGGTCGTCCTGGTGGTGTTCGGGATCTTCGCGTACGTCCTGCGTCATCGCGTGTTCGGCCGGCGGCTGTTCGCCATCGGCAACGACGCCGAGGGCGCGCGGCTGCTGGGCGTGCCCGTCGGCCGTACCTCGTTCGCTGCGTACGTGCTGGTGGGAGCCCTCGTCGGCATCGCGGCCCTGATCTACGTGGGCCGGGTCGGCGTGGTGCAGGCCACCGCCGGGCAGGAGCTGACCCTGCCCGCCATCGCCGCCGTGGTCGTCGGCGGCACCAGCATCCTGGGCGGCGAGGGCGGCGTGCTGCGCACCCTCGGCGGCCTGGTCTTCATCGCCTTGCTACAGAACGGGGTCGTCCTCATGGGCGTGCCCCCGCTGTGGAACGGGGTGCTGGTCGGCCTGGCCGTCGCCCTCGCGGTGGCCTTCGACGTCCTGACCAGACGCACCCTCGACAAGCGGATCGGAGCGCGTAAATGACAACGACAGCCGTGGCCAGGCGCTCGCTGCGCGACCGGCTGAGCGACCGCCGGACGTTCCTCGCGGTGCTCGTCGTCGCGCTCGGCGCCCTGATGAGCGTGCTGTCGCCGTACTTCCTCCAGGTGAGCAACCTCCTGGCGATGACGCAGTACGGCGCGGTCATCGGCCTGCTGGCCCTCGGCCAGGCGTTCGTCATCCTGGGCGGCAGGGGCGGCATCGACCTGTCCGTGGGGTCGGTGCTGAGCCTGTCGGGCATCGTCATGGGGCTGCTCGCGCAGGACCTCGGTCTCAGCCCGTGGCTGGCCGCGCTGGTCACCGTCGCCGGCGGCGGCCTGCTCGGCTCGGTGAACGGCTTCATGATCGCCCGGCTCGGCCTGCCGCCGCTCATCGTCACGCTGAGCACGCTCTTCCTGTACGGGGCCCTCGCGCAGGTGCTGACCGGCGGCGGCCAGCTCGGCGGGTTCGACGGGGGCGGCTTCCCCGCGCTCGGGCAGAGCGCGATCCTCGGCGTCCCCACCCAGGTGCTCCTGGTCCTGGCGCCGATGTACGCCGTGGCCATCTGGGCGCAGAACCGCACGGCGTTCGGCCGCCGCCTGCACCAGGCCGGCACCAGCGACCGGGCCGCGGGCCTGGCCGGGATCGACGTGCAGCGGCTGCGGTTCCGGCTCTACGTGCTGTCGGGCGCGCTGGCCGCGCTCGGCGCCGTGGTGACCAACGCGTGGCTGCTCACCGCCAGGCCCAGCGCGGGCACCGGGATGGAGCTGCAGGCGATCACCATCGCGGTGCTCGGCGGCATCGACATCTTCGGCGGCCGGGGGCATCTCAGCGGGGTCCTGCTGGCGCTCGCCGTCGTGGTCGTCCTGTCGTGGGGGCTGCAGCTGGCGCAGGTCGGCAACTCGGTGCAGACCGGCATCCTCGGCCTGGTGCTCGTCGGCGCGGCCCTGCTGAACAACCTGATCGGCAGGAAGGCCGCCGGATGACACCCCAGAACGACCAGCCCTCGGACGACCGGGCCTCGGACGACCGGGCCTCGGACGACCGGCCCGTGGATGGCCAGTCCCCGGGCTACCGGGCCGTGGATGACCAGTCGCCGGGCGACCGGCCCGTGGACGTCCTGGCCGTCGGTGACGCCAGCGTCGACTACTTCGTGCACGTGCCGCACATCGCGGTGGCCGACGACAAGGCGATCGGCCGGCTGGCCGGCGTGCACGGCGGCGGCATGAGCGCCAACCTGGCCGCCGCCGCGAGCTTCGCCGGGGCCCGCGCGGCGCTGGCCACGGCGGTGGGCGCGGACGACCTCGGCCGCCAGGCCCTCGACCGCCTCGCGGCCCAGGGCGTGGACGTCTCCCCCAGCGTCCGCGTACCCGGCGGGCACACCTGGTTCTGCGTGATCCAGCTCGACCCCAGCGGCGAGAAGTCCCTCGTCGGCGCGGTGACCGAGGTGAAGATCCCGGAGGTCGGCCAGATCTCCGACGAGCTGCTCCGCACGGCGCGGCTGGTCGCGCCGCTGGCCGACGACCTCGACTGGGCCATCGGCCTGGCCGGGCGGGCCAGGGCGGGTGGCGCGAAGGTGGCCGTGGACCTGGAGCCCGACGCGGTCGCCGGCCGGCTCGATCAGGTGCGGGAGCTGGCCCGGCTCAGCGACCTCGTCTTCTGCAACCAGCGCGCCGCCGACGTGCTGGCCGGCGGCGACCCCGAGCGCTGCGCCGCGCTGCTGCTCGCGGCCGGCGCCGGCGCCGTCGTGGTGACCAGGGGGCGTGACGGCGCCCTCTGCTTCGCCCCCGGGCAGAGCTGGTCGGCGCGCGGGCCGCGGGTCGAGGTCGTGGACACCACCGGCGCGGGCGACACGCTGGCCGGGGCGTTCACCGGGTCCTGGATCCGCGGGCGCTCCCTCGCCGACAGCCTGCGCGCTGGGGTCGCCGCGGCCTCGCTCTGCGTCGGCCATCTCGGCTCACGCGCCTATCTCGATGCCGGGACCGGCATCGACTCCCTCATGCGGAACGTCACCCTCGACGCCGCTCCTCCCCTGCAAGGATTCTGATGATCACTCTTCTGGACCGCATCCACGGCAGCCTGGCCGCCGCCTGCATCGCCGACGCCCTCGGTGCCCCCACCGAGGAACGCTCCATCCCGGAGATCAGGCGGCTGTTCGGCCGGCGGGTGGAGAGCTTCCACGCGCCGCTGCCCGACGCGCCGTACGCGGTCGGGCGCGGGCCGGCCCAGATCACCGACGACTCCAGCCAGATGCTGCTGCTGGCCGAGGCGTTCATCGCGCACGACGGGGAGGTCACCCCCGAGGTCATGGCGGACCTGCTCATCGGCTGGTCCGGCAACCCCGACTATTTCCCCCACTTCGCCGGACCCACCACGCGCCGGGCGATCGAGCGGCTCAAGGCCGGCGAGGACCCCTGGGAGGTCGGCCGGTCGGGCCGCATCATGAGCGAGGGCGCCAGCAACGGCGGGGCCATGCGGGTCGCCCCCGCCGGTCTGGTGCACCCCGGTGACATCGAGGGCGCCGTGCGTGCCGCGCACCTGACGTGCGTGCCCAGCCACCACACGAACATCGGCGTCGCCGGGGCCGCGGCCATCGCCGCCGCCACCGCCGCGGCGTGCGTGGACGGCGCCGACCTGTTCCAGGTCGTCCGGGCCGCGCGGCACGGCGCGGAGCTCGGCGAGCGGCTGGGCTCCGAGCAGGGCCGGCACGTCCCGGGGCCGTCGGTGGCCGAGCGGATCGACCTCGCGGTCACGCTCGCCGTGCAGTCGCGCGACCTGGACGACGCCATCGAACGGATCGCGGCCGTGATCGGCACCGGGTTGCCCGCGGCCGAGGCGTGCCCGGCCGCCATCGGCCTGCTCGTGGCGGCCGGCGGCGACCCGTTCCAGACCGCGGTCGCGGCGGCCACCGCCGGCGGCGACTCCGACACGGTGGGCTGCATGGCGGCGGCCGTCGCCGGCGCGCTCAACGGCGTCGCCGCCCTGCCTGCCGAATCCGTCGCCCGGGTCGAGCAGGCCAACAAGCTCGACCTGGCCGGCGTGGCGGCCCGCCTGACGGCGGTCGCCCGCCCGGTGCCCGCGGGCCTGGTCAGCCCGTCCTGAGCTGGTCGAGGAGCGGGGTGCGGATGTCGCAGTTGGCGAGTGCGAACGAGTCGGCGAGCGCGATCAGGTCGTCGTCGCCGAGCCCCCGGAACAGCTCGGCGTACTCGTACGCCAGCGGTTGCGCGACCGCGATGTTGAGGATGAGCGTCCTGACCCAGTCGAAGCGGCCCCACGGATAGGGGTCGAAGCCGGGGACCTCGCGCGCGATCAACTCCTGGAACGGCTCGGTCACCTCCGCGACGCCCCGGCCGTCGCTGCCCCACTGGTCGGCGCCCAGGCGGTTCTTCTTCGCCACGAAGTCCCCGAACCGGGTCAGGTACGCGGAGTCCGGCCGGACCATGACCACGCCCTGCCGGCCGAGGTCCTTGTACATCCAGATCGACCACCCTGCCCCGTCCTGGCGGTAGATGTCGAGCTGGTCGTCGAGGAGTCGCCGGCGCATGGCGTCGATCCGCTCGTCACCGGTGTAGATGGGGCCGAACTCCCCCACCCAGACCGGCGTCCCGGTCCGGCGGCAGTACGCGGTGCGTTCGGCGTACTTGGCCGCCAGCGCCGCCTTGTCGTAGTGCCTGCCGTCGGTGAGCCCCGGGTAGTCACCGCCGCGCCCCAGGCCGGGGGCGGCGTAGTCGTGGCAGGCGTAGACGGTGTTCTCCCAGGGCTCGGCGAAGACGTCGAACTCGGTCGAGTACGTGTTGCCGTCGAGGAACAGGATGTGCCGCTCGTCGATCTTCCTGATGGCCTCGACCAGACGCCGGTAGAAGGGCCCGACCACGGCCCGCGACTCGTCCGCCGGCTCGTTGATCGGGTTGTACCCGGCCACCCACGGGTTGTCCTTGTAGTGGTCGGCGATGCGCTCCCACATCGCCACCACGCGGTCCTGGAAGTGCGGATGCTCCCAGAACGCGGCCCGGTGCGTGGGGTTGTCGGAGTGCCAGTGGTGGTTCTGCCCGCCCGGCAGCGCGTGCAGGTCGATGACCGAGTAGACGCCGTGCCGCGCGCACGCCTCGACGGCCCGGTCGAGGTGCCGGAACCCGTCCTCCTTGAACACGAACGGCGCGCTGTCGTCCTCGAAGTGGTGGTAGTTGACCGGGATCCTGACGCAGTTCAGTCCGGCGCCGGCCAGCAGTTCCGCGTCGGCGTCGGCGAAGAACGCGGTCAGCAGCCGGTCGAAGAAGAGCTCGTAACGCTCGTCGCCGAGCACGGCCCGGACGGTGGCGCGCATCAGCGACTCGTTGCCGGAGTAGCCGGTGATGAAGTTCTCCATGTTGAGCCAGCCGCCCACGGCGACGCCGCGCAGCCGTACGGTGGCGCCGCTCTCGTCGACGAACCGGCGGCCCTCGGTGCGAAGAAACGTCATGCCCTCTCCTACTTCAGGGCGCCGGCCGCCAGGCCGCGCTCGAACAGTCCTTGCAGGCAGAGATAGGCCGCGATCTCGGGGATCGCGGTGATCACCGCGCTGGCCAGGACCTTGGTCTGGTCGTTGCTGAACTGGCTGACGAAGAACTGCGGCAGCAGCGTGATCGTCTGCTTGGCCGGGTCCTGGATGAGGACCAGCGGCAGCAGGTACGAGTTCCACGCGCCGATCAGCGTCAGCACGATGATCGCCGCGCCGATGGGCCGCGTCATGGGCAGGACGATGTAGCGGAAGGCGGTAAAAACGCCGGCGCCGTCCACCCGCGCGGCGTCGAACAGCGAGTCGGGCACCCCGTCGATGAACTTGCGAGTGAGCAGCACGGCGAAGGGGATCTGCAGCGCCGCCAGCGGCAGCACGACCGCCCAGTACGTGTCGTACACGCCGAGGGCCAGCGTGGTCGCGAACAGCGGGGTGAGCAGGACGACCTCGGGCAGCGTGAGCGCGGCCAGGATCAGCCAGAAGTAGACCTCCTTGCCGCGGATGCGCAGCTTGGAGAAGCCGAACGCGGCCAGCATGGTCAGCACGTACACGATCACGATGGTCGAGACGGCGATGATCGCGCTGTTCCTGAAGAACGTCCCGACCGCGCCGACCGCGAACACCGCCTGGTAGTTGCCCAGCCCCTCGCCCGCCAGCGAGCCCTGGACCATGGCGACCAGGGGGAACACGTACGGGATGATCAGCAGGGTCGCGAAGAGCTGGAGGAGCAGCCGCGTCGAGCGGCGACGGGCCTCAAACACCGGGCTCACGGTCCTTCCTGTTGGCACGGGCGGCGACGGCGATCGCGCCGAGCAGCGCCAGGACGAGCAGCATCACCGACAGCGCCGCCCCGTAACCGACGTGCGCCTGCGGGATGCTGACCCGGTAGATGTAGGTGCCGAGGAACTCGGTGGCGTAGTTGGGCCCGCCGATGGTCACCAGGTACGGCACGTCGAACGTCTTCAGCGCCCCGATCACGCCGAGCATGGCGAGGGCCACCGTCGTCCCCCTGACGCCGGGCCAGACGATGCTGACCAGGATCCGCAGGTTGCCCGCGCCGTCGGTGCGGGCCGCCTCCAGGGTCTCCGGGTCGATCTGCCCCATGGCCGCGTAGTAGAGGACGAAGGTCAGGCCGGTGAACTCCCAGACGGTGATGAACATGATGACCGGCATCGCCGTGCTCGACTGGGCCAGCCACGGCTGGGCCAGGAAGCCCAGCCCGAGGTGCTCCAGGGTCCAGTTGAGCTGGCCGTCGGCGGCGAACATCTGCCGGAACACCGGCGCCATCGTGGCCGGCGCGATGACGACCGGGGTGAACACGAGCACCTTGTAGACGGCGGTGAGCCTGATCTTCGAGTGCAGCACCGCCGCGAAGACGAACCCGATGAGGGTCTGCACGGCGAACGTCACCACGAAGAACAGCACCGTGTGCCAGAGCGCGAGCCAGAACACCGGATCGGCCAGGATCTCGGCGTAGTTGCGCGCGCCCACCGGCGTCGGGGTCGGGCTCGTGCCGTCCCAGTCGAGCGTCGAGAGGTAACCGGTCTCGATGATGCAGTAGTAGATGAGGCCGACGACGAGCACGAAGGCCGGGGAGATCCACGGCAGGCCGGAAGGACGCAGGTTCTTCCTGTTCCGGCGGGCCGTGGGAGGTGTGGCGGACGGAGGGCGACGGGTCTTGGTGATGGAGGTCATGAGCTTCCCGCGCGGCTACTTGATCTTCTCGGCGGTGCTCTGCAGAGTCTTCGCCGCCTCTTCCGGCGTGGCCTGCCCGGCGGCCACGGTGGTGGACGCGACGCCGATCGCGGTCTGCAGGTCGGCGCTCACGGTCGCCAGCCGCGGCTCGCTCGACTTGCCCGCGTCCGTGATCAGCTTCTCCAGCGCCGGCCGCTGCACCTCGGGGTTGACCAGCTTGACCGCGTCCCAGTTCGGCTGGGCGGTGGTCAGCGCGGGGATGTCGTTGAGGATGTCGGCCACGGCCTGCTGGCCCTCCTTCGAGGTGCCGAGCCAGGTGACGAAGGTGGTGGCGGCGGCGATGGACTTGGATCTCTTGTTGACGGCCAGCCCGAAGTCCGCGTCACCGTAGAGTGCGCCGACGTTGCCGGTGCCCGCCACGTCGGGGAACGGGATCGGGAGCTGGGTGAACGGCTTCGGGTTCGCCACCCCGGCGCCGGAGATGGCGTTCGTGCTGCCTTCGACCGTGGAGTACTGCATGTACCAGGTGCCCATCATCACCATGGCGTACTTGCCGGACATGAAGCCGTTGTTGGCGTCCGGGTACTGCTGCACCCCGAGCGCGCCCTCCTGCATGATCCCGTCGTCGAACAGTTTCTTCCAGATGGTCAGCGCCTGCACGATGGCCGGGTCGGTCCAGGAGGCCTCGCCCTTGAGCGCCTTCTCCCACACGCCCGGCTTGACGTTGTCGGTGATCGCCTGCAGCGTGTCCTCGTTGAACGCGGGCTGGCCGGCGCCCTGCACGAAGCAGCCGACGTCGTGGGACTTGAAGGTCGCGCAGACCTTCTTCCACTCGTCGTACGTCTTCGGCGGGGTGAGCTGGTACTTGTCGAACAGGTCCTTGTTGATCCAGACCGTGCCGGCGAAGACCGAGCCGACCGACAGGCCGGCGAGCTTGCCGTCCGTGGTCAGGCTCGACACCCCGATCGGGGCCAGCTTGGACTTCCAGTCCGATCCGAGGGCCTTCTCCACGGCGGGCGTGAGGTCGACGGCGTTGACCCCGTAGATGCCGACCGAGCCGTTGGCCGCGCCGGGCGCGACGGCGAAGACGTCCGGGCCGACCGTCGAGGCCAGCGCCGGCCGGATGGCGGCGTCATAGCCGTCGATGGTCAGCTTCTTGAAGGTGACCTTGATCTTCGGATACGCCTTGTTGAACGCCTTGATGTACGTTTCGGCGGGCGCGGCGTCGGGCGTCCACCCCCACCAGGTGATCTCGCCCGAGTCGGCCGCGCCCTTGTCCGCGGTCTCGGTCGAAACTCCGCCCGCACACCCGGCGAGCGCCAGCCCGGTGGCCACGAACAGGGCGGCGGTCCTGCGGAGGCGGCGATTCCTGGGTCGAGGGGATCCCAGCATGTGATCTCTCCTTGCACGTGATGGCACGTACGGGTCGTTTCGACGCCGGGCCACCCGCCGGGGAAACGACGCGGGTCGGGCTCGGGCTCGTGGAGACAGAACGGCCGGACGAACGAGGCCGGGCGGCTCTGCGGTATCAGAAAGTTTCGAAAAGGGTCTGTGCTCGTGAGCAGCGAAACACCGGACGACGTACAGTGTCAAGAACCTCACTCGAATTCGTTTCCGAGAAGTTTCGAAGAACGCACGGTCAAATGCCCTCGTTCCGACGGGGTCGGGACGGGCGCACGGGATGGCGTCACCGCCGGGCGCTTCGGTGGATATCCCGCTTCACCTGGCCTTATACGCTCGCGGACGGAGCCGGTGACTCGGCCGGCGGCGGTGCTACGGGTGAAAGAAAGTTTCCGAACCTTCCAGCCTGAGAATGATGAGAGGTGTCGTGGCGACCGAGCAGGAGGAGACCGGCGCGCGGAAGCAGGTGCGGCACGTGGCGCGGCGCCGGGGCGGCGACCGCGTCACGATCGCGGAGGTCGCCCGCGCGGCGGGCGTGTCCGTGCCGACCGTGAGCAAGGTGCTCAACGGGCATGACGCGGTCGGCCCGCGGACCCGCCGCCGGGTCGAGGACGCCCTGGCCGCGACCGGCTACCGGCGCCGCGGCAGGTCCGAGCCCGGCCGGGCCGGCCTGGTGGACTTCGTGATCACCGAGCTGGACACCGCGTGGGCCTGTGAGCTGCTGCGGGGCGCCGAGCAGGAGGCGTACCGGCTGGGTGCCCGCCTGGTGCTGACCGTCACCCACGACCGTCAGGCCCATCCGCGCGAGTGGTTCAGGAGCCTCGCCTCCCGGCGCACCGACGGCGTCGTCCTCGTGCTGTCCAGCCGTACCCGCCTGATCGCCGCCGAGCGGCTGCGCTCGATCGACGCGCCGGTGGTCGTGATCGACCAGATGGGCGGCTACGACCAGGACGTTCCCGCGATCGGGGCCGCCAACTGGGCGGGCGGCTTCGCGGCCACCGAGCACCTGACCGGGCTCGGGCACCGCCGCATCGGCATGATCACCGGCCCCGACGACGTGCCGTGCGGCCTTGAACGGCTCGACGGCTACCGCGCCGCGCTCGGCCGGGCCGGGCTGTCGCCCGAGGAGGAGCTGGTGCGGCGGGGCGACTTCTACACCAGGGGCGGGCGCCGCGGCGCGGCCGAGCTGCTCGACCTGCCCGACCCGCCCACCGCCGTCTTCGCTGGGTCCGACCAGCAGGCGATGGGCGTGTACGACGAGGCCAGGGCCAGGGGCCTGCGCATTCCCGCCGACCTCAGCGTGGTCGGGTTCGACGACGTCGACATGTGCGAGTGGGTGACGCCGCGGCTGACCACGGTGAGGCAGCCGCTCGCCGAGATGGCCGTGCTCGCGGTGCGCAGCGTGCTGGAGGGCGGGCACGCGCCGGGCGAGCCGCCGCCGCGCCTTGAGCTGTCCACCCGGCTGGTGGTGCGGGAGAGCACCGCGCCGTGGCGACCGCCGGCGCGGGCCGCCCGCCGACGCAGGTGAAGGCTTTGACGGCAGGTCAGGGCCGGCGGGTCAGGGTTGCGGGGTCAGGTTGCGGGATCAGGCTGCGCGGTCAGGGCTGGGGGACGCCGAGGGCCTCGCGCCAGGTGTGGCGTGGTTCGTAGCCCAGCTCTTCGCGGGCCTTCGCGCTGCTCAGCAGGCTCTCGTACCCCTCCAGCGGGCGACGGGCCGGCACGCCGGGGAACATCGACTCCACCAGCTCGGCCGAGGGCCGGTCCATGAGCGTGTCACGCGCGGCGATGACGTACGCGGGAGCGCCCGTGACCTCGGCGGACAGCGCCAGCCGGCAGGCCAGGGCGGCGTCGCGGACGTCCACGTAGCTCCACAGGTTGAACGCCCGCGCCAGCGGATCGTCCCAGCAGGACGGGAGCTTGCGGTAGTCGGCGGCGTCGTGCACGTTGGACAGCCGCAGGCCGACGATCGGGATGCCGGACCAGGCCGAGACGTGCTCGGCCAGCGTCTCACCGATGACCTTCGACAGCGCGTACGCCGAGTGCGGGTGCGGGTAGTGCTCCTCGTCCACGGGCAGGTAGCGCGGCGGCACCTGCGGCCCGAACGGGAACCCGAGCGTGGTCTCGCTCGACGTCCACACGACCCTGCGCAGGCCGAGCTTGGCCGCGGCCAGGAAGACGTTGCTGTTCATGGCCGTGTTGTCGGTGAACGTGCGGGCCTCGGGGGCGAAGCCGGGCGCGGGGATGGCGGCGAGGTGGACGACGGCGTCCATGCCGGTCAGCGCGTCGACGGTGTCGCCGTAGTCGGTCAGGTCGGCCCGCATCAGCGGGGTGCCCAGCTCTTCGAAGAAGGGGCCGCGGTCGCCGGGCGCGCCGGTCACGTCCACGGCACGGACGTCGTGCCCGTGCGCCAGCAGATCCTGGACCACGGCGCGCCCGGCCTTGCCGTTCGCCCCTGTCACCGCGATGTTCACGGCCGGCCTCGCTTTCCCGATGGTGTCGATGGGTACGGGTGAGTCGTCGATGCAGTGTCGCAGATCCGGCCGATTCGTCGAAACTCTCCGCATGGGTTCGGTCGCCGCAGGAAGGGCTCTGACCGGCGAAGACACGGCTGGAGCCGGGGAATCTCGGTGGGCCTGCTCCCTTGACGTGCTTCGACATCCGGCTCTACGTTGTGAACGAGCGGTAGAAGTTTCGGAGACATTTTCGAAACGTTTCGACGCGATCCGGAGCCCGAGCCGAGCGCGTCAGGACGACTCACAGATTCCGGAGACTCGTAGTGAAGGTTCTCTACATCGGCGGCACCGGCACGATCAGCTCGTCCTGCGTGGCCGAGTCGGTGCGCCAGGGCATGGATGTGCACGTGCTGAACCGGGGCCGCACCGCCGGTGTCCGGCCGCTCCCCGACGGCGTCACCACCGTCACCGGCGACGTGCACGACCCGGAGTCCATGCGCGCCGCCCTCGACGGCTCCTCGTACGACGTCGTGATCAACTTCCTCAGCTACGGCGCCGAGGACGCCGCGGCCTGGGTGGACCTGCTGGCGGGCCGGATCGGCCAGTACATCCACATCAGCACCGCCTCGATGTACCACAAGCCGGTGCGCAAGGTGCCGATCGTGGAGTCGACCACGCGGTACAACCCCTACTCGACCTACTCCCAGGACAAGATCGCCGCCGAGGACGTGCTGCGGCGCGCGTACGAGGAGCGCGGCTTCCCCGTCACCATCGTGCGGCCCTCGCACACCTACGACGACGCGCGCCCGCCGCTGCCCGGCGACTGGACGGCGTGGGACCGGATCGTGCGCGGCGACGAGCTGGTCGTCCCCGGCGACGGCACCAGCCTGTGGACGTTGACGCACGCCGAGGACTTCGCCGTGGGCCTGGTCGGCCTGGCCGGGAACTGGCCGGCGATCGGCGAGGACTTCCACATCACCTCCGACGAGGTGCTCACCTGGAACGAGATCTACGACGTCATCGCGAAGACGGCGGGGGCCGAGGCGCGGCTGCTGCACCTGCCGTCGGAGTTCCTGCCGATCGTGGCTCCCGACTGGTTCTGGTCCAGCCTGATCGTCGGCGACCTGTCGCACAGCGCGGTGTTCGACAACAGCAAGATCAAGCGGTTCGTGCCCGCGTTCCGTCCGGTGATCACCTGGCCGGCCGGCGCCAGGCGGCTGCTGGAGTGGCGGGCCGGGCACGCCGAGCACGCCCGCCCCGACGCCGGAACGGACGCGCTGCTCGGCCGCCTCGTCGAAGGACACCAGGCCGCGGTGTCCGCGGTACGCAAGCTGGCGCCGTGACGCGGCGTACCGGAATGGACTCAGGATCGCTCGCAGAGGCGACGCGATCGTCCCGGCACGGCGGCCGGGTGGCGAAAGGATTCGTGGACTGACATGGCAGGTGACCGCACCTCCCGCGAGGAGCTCGTCGAGAGCCTGGTCGCCCGGATGAGCCTGGCCGAGAAGGTCGCGCAGCTCTACGGCGTCTGGGTGGGCATCGACGGCGCCGACGGCGAGATGGCTCCGCACCAGCACGAGTTCGCCAGGCTGCACACCGCGTGGGACGACCTGGTGCGCGACGGCCTCGGCCAGCTCACCCGGCCGTTCGGCACCACTCCCGTCGGCGTCCGCACGGGCGCGGCGACACTGGCGAAGACGCAGCGCGAGATCATGGCGGCCGGGCGGTGGGGCATCCCCGCCCTGGTGCACGAGGAGACCCTGACCGGGCTGGCCGCCTGGCGGGCCGCCGTCTACCCGTCCCCGCTGTGCTGGGGCGCGAGCTTCGATCCCGCGCTGGTCGAACGCATGGGCGCGCAGATCGGCGCCACCATGCGGCGGCTCGGCGTGCACCAAGGCCTGGCCCCGGTCATGGACGTCGCCCGCGACCTGCGCTGGGGGCGCGTCGAGGAGACCATCGGCGAGGATCCCCTGCTGGTGGGCACGATCGGCAGCGCCTACGTGCGCGGGATGCAGTCGGCGGGCGTGCTGGCCACGCTCAAGCACTTCGTCGGCTACTCGGCGTCGAAGGGCGGCCGCAACCTGGCCCCCGTGTCGGCCGGCCGCCGCGAGATCGCCGACGTGCTGCTGCCGCCGTTCGAGATGGCGCTGCGGGCGGGCGCCGACTCGGTGATGAACTCCTACGCGGACGTGGACGGGATGCCGGTCGCGGCCGATCCTGCCCTGCTCACCGATCTGCTCCGCGACACCTACGGCTTCACCGGCACGGTCGTGGCCGACTACTTCTCGATCGCGTTCCTGCAGACCCTGCACAACGTGGCGGGTTCACCCGGCGAGGCGGCCGGGCTGGCGCTCGCGGCCGGGATCGACGTCGAGCTGCCCACCGTGCACTGCTACGGCCCGCCCCTGGTCGAGGCGGTCGAGCGCGGCGAGGTGGACGTCGCCCTGGTCGATCGTGCCCTGCGGCGTGTGCTGTGGCAGAAGGCCCGGCTCGGCCTGCTGGACGAGGACTGGACGCCGGAGCCCGACGTGCTCGACGCCGAGGAGGACGCCGAGTCGGGTGACGTCGTGCTGGACGACGCGGAGGCCCGGGCCCTGGCCGGGGAGCTGGCCCGCCGGTCCGTGGTGCTGCTGCGCAACACCGGGACACTGCCGCTGGCGCCGGGCCTGCGGCTGGCCGTCGTCGGGCCGCGCGCCGACACTCCGCAGGCCATGATGGGCTGCTACTCGTTCCCGATGCACGTCGGCGTGCACCACCCCGGCGTGGGCCTCGGCATCGAGGTGCCGACGCTGGTCGAGGCGCTGCGCGGCGACGCGGCCGGCTACGATGTCCGTTACGAGCAGGGATGTCCCGTGACCGGCGGGGACGACGCCGGGATCGCCGCCGCGGCCGGGCTGGCGGCGGACGCGGACGTCTGCGTGGCCGTGCTCGGCGACCAGGCGGGGCTGTTCGGCGGCGGCACCTCGGGCGAGGGCTGCGACGCGACGAGCCTGCGCCTGCCCGGGCGGCAGGAGGAGCTGCTGGAGGCCGTCCTCGCCACCGGCACGCCGGTCGTGCTGGTGCTGCTGGTCGGGCGGCCGTACGAGCTGGAGCGGCAGGTGGACCGGCTGGCGGCCGTGGTGTGCGGGTTCTTCCCCGGCGAGGAGGGCGCGCACGCCCTGGCCGACGTGCTGTCCGGCCGGACCGATCCCATGGGACGGCTGCCGGTGAGCTTCCCCGGCTCCGGCGGCAACCAGCCCGCCACCTACCTCGCCGCGCCGCTGGCCCGGCGCAGCAAGGTGAGCACCGTGGACCCGACGCCGCTGTTCGCCTTCGGCCACGGCCTCTCCTACACCCCGATCGAGTGGACGGCCGTCGCCTCGGACCCGTCGGGGACGTGGGCCACGGACGGCACCTTCGACGTGCGGGTCACGCTGCGGAACGGCGCGGCCGGCACGGTGTCCGAGGTCGTCCAGGTGTACCTGCACGACCTGGTCGCCGAGGTGGCCAGACCCGTGCAGTCGCTGCTCGCCGCGCCCCGGGTGGATCTGGCGCCCGGGGAGACGCGCGAGGTGACGATCACGCTGCACGCCGACCAGACCTCCTACACGGGCGCGTCGGGGCGGCGGCAGGTCGATTCGGGCGCGGTCGAACTACGGGTGGGGGCGTCCAGCGCCGACATCCGCGAGGTCATCGAGGTCTCGATGACCGGTCCGCGGCGGTACGTCGGCTTCGACCGGGTGATGGAGGCGACAGTCAGCCAGGGCTGATAGAGCCGTGTGTCCGGCCGGCGCCCGCAGGGGGCGTCGGCCGGATGCGCGTCATTCGGTCGCCAGCACGACGGCCGGTACCCGCGTCATTCGGCCGGCGCCGCGACACGAACGCCGGCCGTATGTGCGTCATTCGCCGGGATAGCGCAGCCCGATCTGGGCGCGTACCTCGTCCATCGTGCCCATGATCTGGCAGACCTCGTCCGACGGCAGCACCGGGCTCTCCAGCAGGCCCGCGCGCACGCACCGCGCCACCTCCTCGGTCTGGAAGCGCAGCCCGCTGCCCGGCACCGAAAACTCGTAACGCTCGGTCGCTCCGCCGCGCGTGGTCAGCGTGAACGTGGTCGCGCGGTACCACATGGTGTCGATGTCGATGCGCGCCTCGGTGCCCGCGATCGTCGCCCGGTTGGGCAGCCACGCCTCCATGGAGGTGGTCGCCACCGCCTGGCGGCCCTCGTCATACCCCAGGACGACGGCGGTCTGCGCGTCCACCCCGGTGTCGCCGGCGTGCGAGGAGGCCAGCACGGACGAGGGACGGCCGAGCACCATGGACATGAAGGACAGCGGATAGACCCCCAGGTCGAGCAGCGCGCCGCCACCGAGGTGCGGGTCGAACATCCGGTGGGCCGGGTTCCGCCGGAACCACACGCCGTGCTCGGCGGTCACCAGCCTGACGTCCCCGAGCCGCCCCTGCGCGAGCAGTTCCCTGATCCGGACCATGTGCGGCAGGAAGCGCGTCCACATGGCCTCCATCAGGAACACGCCGCGCGAGCGGGCCAGCTTCACCAGCTCCTCCGCCTGGGCGCGATTGACCGTGAACGGCTTCTCCACCAGCACGGCCTTGCCGGCCTCGATCGCCGCCACCGCCACGTCCCTGTGCGCGGTGTGCGGCACCGCGACGTAGACGGCGTCGATGTCGTCCGACTCCAGCAGCGCCGCGTGGGTGCCGTGGCAGCGGGGCGCGGAGGTGCGCGCGGCGAACGCCTCGGCCCGCGCGGTGGAGCGGGAGGCCACCGCGACCAGCTCTCCCTCGTCGGAGTGGCGCAGGTCGTCGGCGAACTGCCCGGCGATGCCGCCGGTACCGATGATCCCCCACCGCAGCGGCCCCGGCCTGTAGGTCTTCGTCAACGCAACCACGTCCCGCTCGGCGGAGTCAGCTTGTCCAGTTCGGCCCACAGGTCGCCGGGGATGTCGAGCGAGGCGAGCTCCAGCGTGTGCGCGAGGCGTTCAGGCCTGGTGATGCCGACGACGGTCGTGCTGATCCGCGGGTCACGCATGGAGAACTGCAGCGCGGCGGCGGCCAGCGGCACCCCGGCCCGTTCGCAGGCGCGCCACATCCCGGCGGCGCTCTCCTTGACCTCGTCCGACGCCATCCGGTACGCGTACCGCGGAGCCGTGTCGGGGCCCTTGACGAGCATGCCGCCGCCGAACGGCGCGGCGTTGAGCACGGCGACACCGGCCTCGGCGCACTGGTCGAGCAGCGGCTCGGCCGACCGGTCGAGCAGCGTGAACCGGTTGTGCGTGATGACCGCCTGGAACACGCCGAGGTTCACGAAGCGCCGCAGCATGTCGACCGGCCCGCCGGCCACGCCGAGGTGGCCGACGAGCCCTTCCTCCTGTGCCTGGACGAGCGCCTCGACCGGGCCGCCGGGGGCCGTGGCCTGGTCGAACGTGATGCGCTCCGGGTCGTGCAGGTAGACGAGCGGCAGGTGGTCCATGCCGAGCCGTTCCATGCTCTCGGCCAGCGACGCCCTGACCCGCGCGCCGGAGAAGTCGCCGCTCGCGTCGGGGTCGACCTTGGTGCTCAGCAGGAAGTCCGCCGGCACGCCGCCGATCTCGCGCAGCACCACGCCGATCCGTCTCTCGCTCTCCCCGCCGCCGTAACTGTTGGAGGTGTCCAGGAACCGGATCGGCCCGTCGAACACCGCCCGCAGCGTGCGCAGGGCCTGGTCGCGGTCCACCTCGTAGCCGTAGATGCCCGGGATGCTGCCGATCGCGCTGGTGCCGATGCACAGCGGCGGGGCCATCAGCCCGGTGGAGCCCAGGGGGCGCTTGGTGAGCATGCTCCTCGTCCTTTCTTCGCGTCCCGCCCTCGCCGTGCGAGGGGTTTCTCGCGTCCCGCCCGCGCCGTCCGTGCGCCGGGTCAGGGCGGGGTTCAGCCGCCGAAGCCGTCCTGGGCGTGGGCGCGCAGGTAGTCGATGTCGAAGTCCAGTCCGAGCCCGGGGCCCGCCGGCAGCTTGAGCCTGCCGCCGCTGTTGTCCAGCGGCGTGCGCAGGAACCGGTTGTAGGCCGCCAGGTCGTGACCGCTCGACTCGATGCGGTAGAAGTTCGGCACGGTGATCATCACGTGGCCGCCGGCGACCAGGTTGACAGGACCGCTCGCGTCGTGGGGAGACACCGGCACGTAGTACGCCTCGGCCATGGTGGCGATCTTCTTGAGCTCGGAGATGCCGCCGGTCCAGGTCACGTCGGGCATGACGAAGTCGGCGAGCCCGTTCTCCAGGACCGGGACGAAGTCCCACCGGGTGTGCAGCCGCTCCCCCACCGAGATCGGCACCCGGACCCGCTCGCGCACCTGCTTGAGCGCGTGGTAGCTCTCCGGCGGCACCGGCTCCTCGTACCAGTGGATGCCGCCCGCCTCGTCCAGCGACTGGCCGAGCCGGATGGCCGTGGGCACGTCGAACCGGCCGTGCGCGTCGATCAGCAGCTCCACGTCGGGCCCGGCGACCTCGCGGATGAGCGCGGTCAGCTCCATCGCCTCGCGCTCGTGCGCGCGGCTCAGCCGGCCGTCGAGGTAGCGGTCGTTGCTCTCCGGCTCGCCGGGCGCGTGCGGGAACGGGTCGAACTTGATGGCCGTGTGGCCCGAGTCGACGATCTTCCTGATCTCGTCCTCGACCCCGTCGCGGGTGCCGAAGCGGCTCTGGTCGGGGTGGGTGTAGAGGAGCAGGTCGTCCCGTACGGTGCCGCCGAGCAGGTCGCAGACCGGCTGGCCGAGCACCTTGCCGCGGATGTCCCACAGGGCGATGTCGATGGCGCTGGTCACGTTCGTCCCGGCGCCGCGGCTGCCCATGTAGGTGAAGGCGCGGAACACCTTGTGCCAGATGTCCTCGATCTTGGCGGGGTCGTCGCCGGCGAGCAGTTCGGTGGCCTGACGCACCATGGCGGCGATGCCGCGGTTGGCCGTGCGCGTGGTGGTGGTGATCTCGCCCCAGCCGTCGATGCCCTCGTCCGTGCGGACCTGGACGAACAGGAACTCACCCCAGTAGGAACCGCCCGACCGGATCAGCCAGGGAACGAGCTCCACGATCTTCATCCGCGCCATCCTCTCACTCGGCCCGCCGCCTCAGGCGGAAGCGCCGCCGTCCGCGTCCCGGCCGCCCGCGCGCACGTCCAGGCTCTCCGCGTCCCGGCCGTCCGCGCCCTGTCCGTTGGCGTCCTGTCCGTTGGCGTCCCCGCCCGCCTGCGCGTCGCGCCAGCGTTCGTACTCGGGGCGGGCCTCCTCCGACAGCGGGTAGTAGGTGCGCAGGTCGCCGCCCTGCGACAGCCGCAGCCGGGAGAACTCCTCCCACTCCGCGTGGCTGCCCGCCTCCGCCAGCAGCGCAGGAGCGAGTTTGATCGGCACGACCACCGCACCGTCGTCGTCGGCGACGATGATGTCGCCGGGCTCCACGACGGTGTTGCCGCACGCCACGGGCACGTTGACGGCCGTGGGGAAGATGTCGGTCTGCGAGTGGAAGTTCGGCGTCGTGCCGCGCAGCCACAGCCCGAGGCCGAGCTCACGCACCTTGCCGAGGTCGCGGATGCAGCCGTCCACGACCACGCCGACACCCCCGCGCTGCTTGAAGTAGATCATCATCATCTCGCCGAAGACGCCGCTGGCCATGTCGCCGCGCGCGTCCACCACCACGATGTCGCCAGGCCGGGTGTGGTAGAGCACGTGCCGGTGCAACTGCTTCTCCGGCTCGGCGTACTCGTCGACCTGGTAGAGGTCCTCGCGCTTCGGCATGAACTGCAGGGTCAGCGCCGGGCCGGCGACGCAGGTGCCCGGCGTGAACGAGACCGGGCCGCGGATGTGCGCGCTGCGGACCCCGAGCCGGTTGAGCTCGCTGCTCGCGGTCGCGCTCCCGATGGCCGCCAGAGCGCTGACGAGCTCCTCGGGAGGGCGAACGATGTCGTGGGTCTCGATCACGTCGGTTCTCTTTCGGGTCGTGAGCCGGGCCGGCGGTCAGGATTAGTTTCGGAGAAGTTTCGATACTGTGGCTGCAGGTCATCGTAACCCGATCGGCGCCCGAGCGCGATACCCGTGGATCATTCCTCCAGGTCGCCGGGCTGCCCGAGCCGCTTCTCCGCAGGTCGATGTCGGTCCTGAAGAGTCGCGCTGAGCGGTGATCCGGCGCTCGGAGGGCCGGGTGAGGTCTTGACGTCGTATTTTCGCCGCCGTAACTTGGCTCGAACGCAGTCGAAACTCGAACCGACCGCTTCGAAACTTCAGCCGAAGTCTTTCCGGCGGCTCCTCCTCTCCTTCCCTCCACCCTCCCCCTCCAAGAAATGGGTCGACATGAAGCGCAAACATCCGGTCGCGCTGACGATCGTGGCGGTTTCGGTCCTGCTCGGCGGATGCGGTGGTGGCGGAGGTGGCGGCGGCTCCCCCAGCGGCACTCCCGTCTCCGGGGGCACGTTCACGATGAACCTCGGCACCGATCCGGGGACGATCAACCCGTACAAGACCACGGGCGGCACCAACCGGCAGATCTTCGCCTTCAGCTACGACACGCTCGTCGGGCGGATGCCCGACGGCAGCGTGGCCCCGCAGCTGGCCACCGAGTGGAAGGTGGCGCCCGACCAGGTCACCTACACCTTGCGCAAGGGCGTCACCTGCGAGGACGGCACCCCGCTCAAGGCCAGTGACGTCGCCGCGGACTTCGACTACGTCAAAGACCCCAAGACGCTCTCCCCCTGGGTCAACCTCACCATCCCGCTGCCGTACACGGTGACCTCGGACGACGCGGCGGGCACCGTGACCGTCAAGACGAAGACGCCGTTCGGGTTCCTGCTGGAGGGCGCGGGCTCGCTGCCCATCGTCTGCCCGGCGGGGCTGAAGGATCCCGCCTCCATCGAGCACGCCTCCAACGGGACGGGCCCGTACAAGGTGACCGACTACGTCCCGGGCGACCACTACACGCTCGAAGCGCGGCCCGGCTACGCGTGGGGCCCGAAGGGGGCAGGGAACGCGGAGGCGGGCAGCCCGAAGACGGTGAAGATCGCCTTCGTGCAGAACGAGTCCACCTCCGCCAACCAGCTGCTCTCCGGCCAGATCAACGCCGCCCAGATCACCGGCCCCGACCGCGCCCGCCTGGACGCCACCCCCACGCTGAAGAAGTTCGACGTGCCGGTGATGGTCGGCGAGATGAACCTGAACGAGGCCAAGGGCCGCGTGTTCGCCGACCCCGAGGTGCGACTGGCCATGGCCGCGGCGCTCGACCGCGCGCAGGTCACCAAGGTCGGCACCAGCGGCACCGGCCAGGTCGCCGACAACATGATGGTGGAGAAGCCCGTCTCCTGCCCCGGCGACGAGACCACCGGCACGCTGCCCGCGTTCGACCCGGCCGCGGCGAACCAGCGGCTCGACGCCGCCGGGTACGCCAAGGGCGCCGACGGCATCCGTGCCAAGGACGGCAAGAAGCTGACCGTCAACCTGCTCTACCAGGTCGGCGCGCCGCAGACGGTCTCCGCGGTGGAGCTGATCGGCCAGCAGCTCATGGCCGTCGGCATCGGCACGAACCTCAAGGGCCTCACCCAGGCGGCGTTCCTCGAAGCGCTCTACACCACGCAGGATTTCGACGCCTACTACAGCGGGATCAACCTGGAGTTCCCCTTCATGATGACCGCGTACTGGGGCGGCGCGACCCCTGACAAGGGCGGTCGCAACACCGGCAGCATCCAGAACGAGGAGTTCGACAGCCTGTCGGCCAAGGCGCTGGCCGCCTCCGGGGCGGAGGGGTGCGAGCTGTGGAAGCAGGCGCACCAGGCGCTGCTGAAGCGGGTGGACGTGCTGCCGATCTCCGTCGGCAACCGGCCGTTCTACACCTCGAAGTCCTCGCTGCAGACCGTCGGCCTGTTCGCGGTGCCGACGAGCCTGCGGCTGTACCAGTGAGCGCGGGCCACGAGGCCGCGCAGGTGCGGCCTTTGCACGACGGGGCGCAGGACGGGGCTGAGCCGCCGGCGCGAGAGGGGGCGCGCCGGCGGTCCGGGGCCGGCCGCTGGGTGATGTTCGCCGGCAGGCGGCTGGTCCGGCTCGTGCTGTCGCTGCTCGTCCTGGTGGCGGCGACGTTCATCATGGTCCACCTGATCCCCGGCGATCCGGTGCAGACCGCGCTCGGCGACCAGGCCACGCCGCAGATGGTGGCCCAGCGCCGGCACGAGCTGGGCCTCGACCTGCCGCTGCCCGAGCAGTTCTGGCGGTACGTGGCAGGCGTCGTGACCGGCGACTTCGGCCGCTCCATCGTGACCGAGGCCCCGGTGGCCGACCTGCTGACCACCCGGTTCCCGAACACGCTGCGGCTGGCCGGACCGGCGTTCCTGCTGGTCGTGCTGATCGCGATGCCGGTCGGGCTGCTCACGGCGGTGCGGACGAGGGGCGGGCGCGGGCGGCACGTGCGCGGCTGGTTCGTGAACGTGACCGGCCTGCTCAACTCGATCCCCGACTACGTGCTGGCCACCGTGCTCAGCCTCGTGTTCGTGGTGACGATCAAGGCGTTTCCCGCGGCGGGCGACGAGGGGCTCAGCTCGTACGTGCTGCCCGTCGCGGCGCTCATCGCGGGCCCGGCGGCCTCGCTGTCCAGGATCGTCAGGGTGGAGGCGCTCAAGGTGCTGGACGCGGAGTACGTCAGGGCCGCCAAGGCGCGCCGCGTGCCGACGGCCCTGCGTTACTGGCGTTACGTGCTGCCGAACATGATGACCGCCTCCCTGACCTACGGCACCATGATCCTGGCCGGCCTGATCGCCGGAACCGTGCTGGTGGAGAACGTCTTCGGCTGGCCCGGGGTCGGCACGGTGATCTCGCAGGCGGTCATCCAGAAGGACTATCCGCTGATCCAGGGCATCCTGCTGGTCCTCGGCACCGCCGTCCTGCTGCTCAACATGGTCGTGGACGTCGTGCTCGGCGTGCTCGATCCGCGATCCCGGCTGGGGGAGGTCTGACATGACCGTTTCGACGGCTGCCTTCCGGGGCCTGCGTCCCGGCCGCCTGGTGTCCGGCGGCGTACCCCTGCTCCTGATCCTGCTGTTCGTCTTCCTCTCGGTCGCCGGCCCGTCGATCTGGGGGCAGTCCGCGTCGGCGAGCAACGTGGCCGAGGCCAACCAGTCGATCAGCGCCGCGCACTGGATGGGCACCGACGACCTGGGGCGCGACATCCTGGCCAGGACGCTCGTGGCGACGCGCAACTCGCTGGTGCTGGCCGTGGTCGCCACGATCGTGGGCGGCTGCGTCGGCATCGGGCTCGGGCTGATGTCCGCGATGTCGCGCCGCCTGGGCCGCGTGCTCGGCGCGCTGATCAACGTGCTGATCGCGTTCCCCGCGCTGCTGCTGGCGATCTTCTTCGCGGTGCTGTTCGGGATCGGCTCGGTGGGCAGCGTGCTCGCGGTGGGCGCCTCGTTCGCGCCGGGCTTCGCCCGTATCACGCAGACGCTCACGGCGTCGGTGGTGTCCAAGGAGTACGTCGAGGCGTCCCGTGTGCTGGGCAGAGGCCCGATCTACCGGACGTTCCGCCACATCCTCCCCAACATCGCCGAGCCGATCGTCCTGTACTCGACCATCCACATCGGGACGGCGGTGCTGGCGCTGTCCGGTCTGAGCTTCCTCGGGCTGGGCGTGCAGCCGCCCGTCTACGACTGGGGACGGCTGCTCAACGACGGGCTCACCCGTATCTACGTGACCCCCGGTGTGGCCATCGCGCCGTCCATCGCGATCGTGCTGGCCGGCCTGACGTTCAACCTGGCCGGCGAGCGGCTGTCCGACCTCATCGCCGGCCGCCGCTCCGCGCCGCCCGCCCGGCGCCCCCTGCCGCGCCCGGCGGAGCCGGCGGCCGGCCCGGCGGAGGACGACGGCGGCGCGCTCGTGGACGTCCGCCACCTGCGCGTCACCTACACCTCGCCGGACGGCCGCGTCACCACGCCCGTCCGCGACGTGTCCTTCACCCTCGCCCCGAAGGAGCGGGTCGGCATCGTCGGCGAGTCCGGGTCGGGCAAGAGCCTGACCGCCGCCGCCATCGCCCAGCTCATCGAGGAGCCCGGCCACGTGGAGGCGGAGCGGCTGCGCTTCATGGACGCCGACCTGCTCGCGCCGGACGCCGCCACCCAGCGCGTCCTCGGCCGCAACATGGCCATGGTCTTCCAGGACCCCGGCGAAGCGCTGAACCCCGCCATCAAGATCGGCACGCACCTTGTCGAACCGGCCGTCATCCACCTGGGCGAGAGCAAGCCGGACGCCAAGCGCAAGGCGCTGGACGCGCTGCGCGCGGTGGCCATCACCGACCCGGCCCGCCGCTTCGAGCAGCACCGGCACGAGCTGTCCGGCGGCATGAAGCAGCGGGTCGGCATCGCCATCGGCCTGATGGGCGAGTCGCGGCTGCTCATCGCGGACGAGCCGACCACCGCGCTCGACGTCACCGTGCAGCGGCAGATCCTGCGGCTGGTCGACCGGCTCGGCGCGCGGACGGAGGCGGGCCTGCTGTTCATCTCGCACGACATCGCCGTCGTGTCCGAGCTCTGCGACCGGATCATCGTCATGTACGCGGGCTTCATCGTGGAGGAGGCGACGACGGCCGATCTGCTCGACTCGCCCGCGCACCCGTACACGTCGGTGCTGCTCGCGGCCAGCCCGCGCATGGGGCTGGACAAGAGCCGGCCGCTGGTCGCCATCGACGGCCGCATGCCGGGCCCTGACACCGATCTGCCCGGCTGCTACTTCGCGGCGCGCTGCCCCCGCGCCGACGCCACCTGCCTGTCCAGCCGCCCGCCCCTGCGCGAGCTGGCCGACGGCCGCCGCGCCGCCTGCTGGCATCCGCTCACCGAACCCGGGGACGTGCCGACCAGCGAAGGAGCGACGATCTGATGACCGCCTCCGACGCCCTGACGGCCGTTCCCGACGCGCTGACCAGCGAAGGAGTGTCGATCTGATGGCCGCTCTGTCGGTCGAGGACCTCACCGTCCGGTACGGCTCCGTCACGGCCGTCCGCGGCGTCTCCTTCGACGTCGCCGCCGGCTCCGTACTCGGCCTCGTGGGCGAGTCGGGCTCGGGCAAGAGCACGGTGGCCCGCGCCCTCGTCGGGCTGACGCCGGCCACGGGCAGCATGCGGATCGACGGCGCCGACCTGTCGTCCCGTCAGGCGCGCCGCCGGGTGCAGCTCGTCTTCCAGGACTCGCGCAGCTCGCTGGACCCGCGTTTCACCGTGGAGCAGTGCGTGACGGAGGGGCTCACGGGGGTGCGCGGGCGGGACGCCTCGGCGCGGGTGGCCGAGCTGCTCGACCTGGTCTCGCTCGATCCCGCCGTCGCCAGGTCCCGTCCCGGCGACCTGTCCGGCGGTCAGCGGCAGCGGGTGGCCATCGCCAGGGCGCTCGCGGCCCGTCCCGACGTGGTGATCGCCGACGAGGTGACCGCTTCGCTGGACGTGTCGGTGCAGGCGGTCGTGCTGAACCTGCTCCGCCGGCTGCGGGCCGAGCTGGGGCTGACCATGATCTTCATCAGTCACAACCTCGCCGTCGTGGAGTACATGTGCGACGACCTGGCCGTGATGTTCGACGGCCGCATCGTCGAGTACGGGGCCGTGGACGAGGTCATCGGGCGGCCCGAGCATCCGTACACGCGGTCCCTGCTGGCGGCCGTACCGGAGATCGGGCAGCGCCGGCTGCTGTCGGAGGCCGACGTGGAGGCGTCAGCGGTCACCGATCCGGCCTCGGCGGGAGGATGCGCCTACCGGCTGCGCTGCCCGATCGGGCCGGCCGCGCACCCGGAGCGGGAGATCTGCGTGACCACGGAACCGGCCGCCACGGCCGCGCACGCGCACCGCGCCGCCTGCCACTTCGCCCGCGAACTGGACGACCCGGTCGGCCCGCGCGCCTGAGCCGTCGCCCGCCTCAGCGGGCGGGTGGGGCGGTGCTGGCGCGGACGATCAGTTTCGTGGACAGCTCGACGCGGCCCTGCGGCAGGTCGGCGCCCTCCTCGTGGGCGAGGAGGGTGCGGATGGCCAGCGCGCCCAGCTCTGCGATCGGCTGCCGCACCGTCGTCAGCGGCGGTGAGATCCACTGCGCCACCGGCACGTCGTCGAAGCCCACCACGCTCATGTCGTGGGGCACGGACAGGCCCCGCTGCTGGATCGCGGCGTAGACGCCGGTCGCCTGCTCGTCGTTGGCGGCGAAGATCGCCGTGGGCGGGTCGGGCAGGTCGAGCAGGGTCAGCGCCGACTTCAGACCGGAGGAGTAGTGGAAGTCGCCGTGCTCGACGAGCCCGTCGTCCGGCGGGATGCCCGCCCGCTCCAGCGCGGCCCGGTAGCCGGCCAGGCGGGCCTGGCTGCACAGGAAGCGCATCGGCCCGGTGATCGCCGCGATGCGCCGGTGGCCGAGCTCGATCAGGTGCCGGGTGGCGGCCAGCCCGCCGCCCCAGTTGCCCGCGCCGATCGACGGGTCGTCGGAGTCGACGTCGCCGACCGGATCGACGAGGATCACCGGCACGCCGAGCTGCGCGATCCGCTTGTGGTCGGCCGGCGACAGCTCCGACAGCGCGAGGACGATGCCGCGCGAGCCCCGGTCGGAGACGTCCTCCAGCCACTGCTGGGCCCGTCTCGGCCCGCTGTCGAGCACCGAGACGACGATGCCGACCCGCGCGGCCCGCGCAGCCGCCTCCCCGCCGCGGATCATCTCGGCGGCCCAGGGCGTGCTCGCGTCGTTGAAGAGCATCTCGATCAGGCCGCCGCGCCGGCCCGCCGCCACGGCGCGCTTCGTGCGTTTGGTGGGGACGTAGCCGCGTTCGACCAGCATCGTTTCGATCTGGGCCCGCGTGGCCGGCGCCACGTCCGCGCGACCGTTGAGCACCTTCGACACGGTGGCGCGCGAGACGCCGGCCGCGGCGGCGATATCGGCGACGGTGACCCGCCGTTCGACTGAGTCAGACACCAAGACATGCTCCATTGCGGAAACCGGGCTTCACTGTCGCAGCTACCATCGTAGGGGCCGTGAGACAGCCGGACCGAACCTCGCGAACGCCGGTACGACCGCGACGCGCCGGCCACCTGGAACCCGCGCGCAGGCGCGCCGGACGCCGGGTCACCGCGTTCACATCCATCCGCCGTCGACGATCCAGTTCTGGCCCGTGCACATCGCACTGTCGTCGGCCGCCAGCCACAACACCATGCGTGCCACGTCAGCGGGCATGACGTGCTCGCGCAGCGACTGGGCCCCGCGTACCTTCTCCAGCGTCTCGGGTGTGGCCCACAGCGCGAGCTGCCGTTCGGTGAGGACCCAGCCGGGGATGACGCAGTTGACCCGGATCCGGTCGGGGCCCAGCTCCCGTGCCAGGGTGCGGGTCATGCCCTCGATGGCGGCCTTGGCCGCGATGTAGACCGGCAGCCCGACGAAGTCCGCGTGCGCGCTGATCGAGCCCAGGTTGATGATCGAGCCGCCGCCGAGCTCGCGCATGCCGGCGGTGACCGCCTGGATGGCGAAGAAGTGGTGGCGCAGGTTGACCGCCATCCCGTTGTCCCAGAACGCCTCGTCCACGGCCGCGCTGTCGTGGCGTTCGTCGTTGGCGGCGTTGTTGACCAGGATCGAGATCGGCCCGAGCTCCGTCTCCACCGCCGCCACCGCCGCTCGTACCTGCTCGACGTCGCGCACGTCGGCGGGGACGAACACGGGCTTCGGGCAGTCGAGCTCGGCGATCCGGGCGAGCAGCCGTTCGGCACCCTCGGCGTCGATGTCCGCGAAACCGACGCGGGCGCCCTGCGCGGCGAGGGCGGCGACGAACTCCGAGCCCAGCCCGGTCGAGCCGCCGCTGACGAAGGCGACGCGGTCGCGCAGGCTGGGGTAGACGGCGTAGCGCGGCTTCCCGGCCTCGGCGGCCTCGGCGGCTTGTGGTGCGATGGTCATGGCGACCCCCAGGGCAGTAGCACTCCTCGGCCGACCGAGCCGCCGGCCAGGTCGGCGAAGGCCGTGTTGACGTGGTCCAGCGGGTAGCTCCGGCCGATGAGCGCGTCGAGCGGCAGGCGGCCCGCGAGGTAGAGGTCGAAGATCCGGGGCAGGTCGATGAGCGGGTTGGCGGAGCCGTACAGGCTGCCCACCACCCGCTTCTCCCGCTGCACCAGCAGGTTCAGCGGGACCGCGAACGTCGTGCCGACCGCGCCCAGGCCGACCGCCACCAGCGTGCCGCCGGGGCGGAGCACGTCGATGGCCGTCTCCAGCGTGGCAGGCCGGCCGATGGCCTCGATCGCCCATTCGGCGCCGCGCGGCCGGACGGCCCTGATGGCGGCGGCGACGTCCTGGCTGGAGGCGTCCACGGTGTGCGTGGCGCCGAGCCGGGCCGCCATGGCGAGGCGTTCGGGGACGACGTCGACGACGATGATCGGGTTCGCGCCGGCCAGCCGGGCGCCGAGCACGCTCGACAGCCCGACGCCGCCCGCGCCGAAGATCACGATGGCGTCGCCCGCGCACTCTCCCACGGCGTTGAGCACCGCGCCGACGCCGGTGATGACGGCGCACCCGGCGATGGCCGCGATCTCGGGCGGCACGTCGGACGGAACGGGCACCACGGCGCGCTCGGAGACCACGCAGTATTCGGCGAAGCAGGACACGCCCAGCAGGTGATGGACGCGTGCGTCGCCGTCCCTGAGCCGGGTGGTGCCGTCGAGCAGGCCGCCCGAACTGGCCTGGATGCCCGCCGCCTCGCACAGGGCGGGCCGTCCTGCCAGGCAGTAGGGGCACTGACCGCACCGGGGCCGCCACATCAGGCAGACCCGGTCACCGGGCTTCACCCCGGTGACGCCGGGGCCGACCTCCTCGATCACGCCGGCGCCCTCGTGCCCCGGCACGACCGGGAGCGGGGCGCGCAGGTCGCCGGTCAGGTAGTGCTGGTCGCTGTGGCAGACGCCCGCCGCCTCGACCCGGACCAGGACCTCTCCCGCGTGCGGCGGGTCGAGTTGTAGTTCGCGGACGGCAAGGGGGGATCCGACGTGTTCCAGCAGCGCGGCTCTCATCTGCCCCCTCCGGTCGCCCTCGCAGCCGGCCGGTGAACGAGGAGACGGCGTACTCGTCCGGCAACGTGCTGCTCAGGTCTTGACTCGATCGTTGTAACGGTAGATGTCACGAACACTTGACGTCAACAGTTTCGGAACTTTCGACCGTGGTGGTCGCAGGATGCCGGACCGCCGTCCGGGTGTCCATCGGCGTCGGACGGCGGCGGTCTGGCGGGTGATGGCTTTTCGACATGGGGATATGCCGAGCCGACGGATGGGTTCCGGCACCCGTCGCACGGATCGCGACGTCTCGAAACTCGTCTCGACAGGATCGGAACTGTCCATCCGGTCGGGCTACTCCCCGGCCGCCGATCGCGGTGTCCCGGGAGCGGGCCGGCCATCGTGGGTATCCTCCGGAAATGCCCCAGAGGACCGTGCTGACCTGCCCCCAGTCCGAACTCGTCGCGGTCTACGAGGCCGCCCTGCGCAACCTGCTCGACGTCAACACGATCGGCGGGATCATCCGCGCCGGCGGCGGCTATCCGACCCCGTGGACCAGGGACGCCTCGATCAACTCCTGGTACGCCGCCAGCCTCCTGTCACCGGACGCGGCCCGCGACACCCTCATGGCCGTCACCGACGGGGGGCTCGTCCAGCAGGACGACCAGTGGTGGGACCAGATCATCTGGGCCGTCGCCGCCTGGAACCACGTGCTGGTGACCGGCGACGAGGAGTTCCTGGCCCGCGCGTACCCGATCGCCGCGGCGACGATGGAGGTCCTGGACAAGGAGCGGCTCGACGGAAGGTACGGGCTCTATCGCGGTGGCTCCGTCATGCAGGACGGCATCTCCGGCTACCCGGAGCCGCCCAACGACCCCGCCATCGGCTCCAGTTTCGTGCTGGACTACCCGGAGGCGCACCGGATCATGTGCCTGTCCACCAACGCCGTCTACGCCGGGGCGCACCGGGCGCTCGGCCGGATGGCGGCCGCGCTCGGCGCCGACGCGCGACCCCACCTGGAGCGGGCCGACGCCACGGCCGCCGCGGTGAACCGGTGGCTGTGGCGGGAGGACGCCGGCCTGTACGGCTACTTCCTGCACGAGGACGGCCGCCTGGATGCGCACCAGGAGGCCCTGGGGCTGGCCATGGCGATCCTGTTCGGGGTGGCGCACGAGCGGCGGGCCGCCCTCGTCGCGGCGAACACGCACCGCGAGCCGCGCGGCGTGGTCAACGTCTGGCCGCATTTCGACCGGTACAGCCCGGAACGTCCAGGCCGCCACAACGCGATCTGCTGGCCGATGGTGATGGGCGTCTGGGGCGACGCGATGGCGCGCGGCGGTCATCCGGACCGCTTCCTCGAAACGCTGACGGACCTGCTCGGCCTGTTCACCGGCGTCCCGGCCGACGCGGCTACGACCGACGGTGGCCCGGCCAGCGCGGGTGGGCTGTACGAGGTCTACCACGCGATCACCGGCGTGCCCGATGGCGGCTGGCAGCAGGGCAGGCCATGGCCGTCGGAGCCCGACCAGACCTGGTCGGCCACCACCCTGCTCGGCCTGGTGCACCACGGCCTGTTCGGGCTCAGGTTCGAGCCGGAAGGACTGCGCTTCTCCCCCGCCATGCCCGCGCACTGGACCGAGGCCACGCTGAGCGGCCTGCGCTACCGCCACATGACCCTGGACCTCACCGTCTCAGGGGGCGGCACACGCGTACGGGACGTCCGCCTCGACGGACGCGAGGCGGACCTGATCCCGGCGGACCTCACCGGCCACCACGACGTCCGGATCACACTCGCCTGAAGCGCCTGGTGAGAAGCCCGATGCCCGCGCGACGAAAGGAGCAAAAAGCTCTCCGGCTATTCACGTGATCGCTTGCGCCACCTAACGTCTTTTCCTATCGGGGTCCTCCATCGGGCACACAGAAGGGGAGGAGATGGCCGACATGACGGATACGGCGGCGCAAGATGGCACGGCTTCCGACGACGGGTTAGCCCGCGACGACTACGCACTGCAGCGGGTCCCCCAGCAGGCCCGCTACGGCTGGCTCACCGTCGCCGTACAACGGTTCGGCATGCTGTCCGCGCTGTCGCAGTTCCTGCTCGGCGCCACACTCGGCATGGGCATGCGTTTCTGGGACGCCGTGCTCGCCATCACCCTCGGCGCGGTCATCCTCGAAGTGGTGGCCATCGCGATCGGCATCGCCGGCATGCGCGAGGGCCTGTCCACCGCCGTGCTCGCCCGCTGGTCGGGCTTCGGCCGGTACGGCTCCGGGATCATCGGCGTGGTGATCGCGGTGTGCCTGCTCGGCTGGTTCGGCGTGCAGTCCGGCGTCCTCGCCCAGGGGCTCGCCTCCCTCCTCGGCGGACCTCCGGTGTGGGTGTGGGCGATCCTGTCCGGGCTCGCCATCACCGCCATCGTCGTGCACGGGTTCGCCGGCATGGCCTGGACCGCGTGGATCACCGTACCGGCGTTCCTCGCGCTGGCCGGCTGGGCCATCGCGGTCGAGCTGGGCAGGCAGGACCTGGGCAGCCTGATGGCCTCGGCGCCGCCAGGACCGGCCCTGAGCCTGGCCCAGGCCACCACCATCGTGGCCGGCGGCTTCATCGTCGGCGCGGTCATCTCGCCGGACATGACCCGGTGGAACCGCAGCGCCGCCGACGTCGTCAAGCAGACCGTGCTCGGCATCACGCTCGGCGAGTACGTGATCGCCCTGGTCGGCGTGCTGCTGGCGCACGCGCTGCGCACCGGCGACGTGATCGCCATCGTCACCACCACCTCCGGCGCCGTCGGCACGATCGTGCTCGTCAGCGCCACCCTCAAGATCAACGACTGGAACCTGTACGCCGCCAGCCTCGGCACCACCAACGCCCTGCACACCGCGTTCGGCATGCGAGCCAACCGCGCGGTCGTCACCGTCGCACTCGGCGTCGTCGGCACGGGCCTGGCCGCGGCCGGCATCCTCGACCACCTCATCGGCTTCTTCACCCTGCTCGGCGTGGCCATCCCCCCGATCGCGGGCATCATGGTCGCCGAGTACTACGTGGTGCGCCGCTGGCGCGCCGAACTCGACGCCTCCCGCGCCTCGGGAGAGCTGCCCGCGTCCGCGCCCGGCTGGGTTCCGGCCGCGCTGGTGATCTGGCTCGTCTCCTCCCTCGTGGGCCACTATCTGACGTGGGGCATCCCCGCGCTCAACGCCCTGCTCGTCGCGTTCGTCCTGTACGCCGCCGCGGGCCGCCTCCACCTCACCGGCTCCCCCTCCCGCACCACCACCTCCGCCTGACCCGACCCCCGCTTCGCCCCCTTTCAGACAGGAGTTCTTCGTGCGCGTTGGGATCGACGTGGGCGGCACCCACACCGACGCCGTCCTCATGGACGGGTCCACGGTGGTCGCCGAGGTCAAGGCCGCGACCACGGCCGACGTGACCGGGGGCATCGTCACCGCGTCGCGGCGCCTCCTCGACGGCGGCGGCGTCGACCGGAGCGCCGTCGACGGCGTCATGATCGGCACCACGCACTTCACCAACGCCCTGGTGACCGGCCGCCGGCTGGCGCCCACCGGGATCGTCCGGCTGGCGCTGCCGGCGACCGCCGCCCTGCCACCGCTGGTCGACTGGCCGGAGCGGCTGGTGGCGGCGATCCGCCCGAGCGTGCACCTGTGCCACGGCGGCCACGAGTTCGACGGCCGCCCGATCTCACCGCTCGACCCGGACGAGCTCAAGCGCGCGGCCGCCGACCTGGCCGCGCGGGACATCCGTACCGTCGCCATCAGCTCGGTCTTCTCCCCCGTCAACGCCGAGCTGGAGGAGGAGGCGGCGGCGATCCTGCTCGCGGAGCTGCCGCACCTGCACGTCAGCCTCTCGCACCAGATCGGCCGGATCGGGCTGCTGGAACGCGAGAACGCCACCATCGTCAACGCCTGCCTGCGCGATCTCGCCGGCGAGATCGTGGACGCCTTCGCCCAGGCCCTGGCCACGGTCGGTGTGAGCGCGCCGCTGTTCCTGTCGCAGAACGACGGCACGCTCATGGACGCCGGGCACACCCGCCGCTACCCGGTGCGCACGTTCGCGTCCGGCCCCACCAACAGCATGCGCGGCGCGGCGTTCCTGTCGGGGCTGAGCGACTGCGCGGTGGTCGACATCGGCGGCACGACCACCGACGTCGGCATGCTGTCCGGCGGCTATCCCCGGCAGGCGAGCGGCGAGGTCGACATCGGCGGCGTACGGACGAACTTCCGCATGCCGGACGTGCTGTCGATCGGGCTGGGCGGCGGCAGCCGGGTCACCGGCACGCCGGAGCCGGACATCGGCCCCGACAGCGTCGGCTACCAGCTCACCGAGCACGCGCTGGTGTTCGGCGGCCAGGTGCTGACCGCGACCGACCTGGCCGTGGCCGCCGGGCTGGCCGACGTCGGCGACACCTCCCTCGTCCGCGGCCTGGACCCCGAGCTGGTCCGCCGCGGTGTGGCCCGGATGTCCGCGACGGTCGCCGACCTGGTGGACCGGATGCGGGTCACCCCCGAGCCGCTGCCGGTGGTCATCGTGGGCGGCGGCGGCGTGCTGATGCCGTCCGAGCTGCCCGGCATCCCCGCGACGCACCGGCCGGAGCACGGCGCGGTGGCCAACGCCATCGGCGCCGCGATCGGGCAGATCGGCGGGGACGTGGACCGGTTGTTCGCCGTCACGCCCTCCGTCACCCGCGAGGACGTCCTCGAACAGGCCCGCGCCGAGGCCGTCGAACGGGCCGTCGCGGCGGGCGCCGCACCGGACAGCGTGCGGATCGTCGACGTCAACGAGGTGCACGTGCCCTACCTGCCCGGCAACGCCGTGCGCGTACGGGTCAAAGCGGTCGGCGATCTGGACCTGAGCGCGAAGACGTCCCCAGACGAGGAACAGGAGCAGCAGTGGGCTACGAGCTGACCGTCGAAGGGCTGCGGGACCTCGCCGAGGGCGCCGCCGTGCTGGGCACGGGCGGCGGCGGCGATCCGTACATCGGCCGGCTGCTGGTGGAACAGCAGCTCCGCGCCGGGCGCACCATCCGCGTCATCGGCGTGGACGAGCTGCCCGACGACGCGCTCGTGCTGCCCAGCGCCATGATGGGCGCTCCCACGGTGTTCGTGGAGAAGGCGCCGTCGGGGGCGGGCAACGTGATCGCGCTGCGGGCGCTGGAACGGCACCTGGGCCGTACGGCGGCCGCCACGATGCCGATCGAGTGCGGCGGGATCAACTCCATGATGCCGCTGCTGCTCGGCGCCCAGACCGGGCTGCCCGTGGTGGACGCCGACGGCATGGGCCGGGCCTTCCCCGAGCTGCAGATGGAGACGTTCGCCGTGTACGGGGTGCCGGGCTCGCCCATGTCGATCGCCTCCGACCACGGCGACAGCGGCATCATCGACGCCGTGGACAACCTGCGCATGGAGCGGCTGGCCCGGGTGATGACCGTGGAGATGGGCGGGGCCGCCTACATCTGCGACTACCCGATGGACGCGGCGACCGTCCGCCGCACCGCCATCCCGGGGACGCTCTCCCTCGCCATGAAGCTCGGCGCCGCGCTGCGCGTGGCCCGCGCCGAGCACGCCGACCCGTTCGAGCGGCTGAGCGAGGCGCTGGCCGGCACGATCTACACGCACGGCATCGTGCTGTTCACCGGCAAGGTGGTGGACGTCGACCGCCGCACGACCGGCGGCTTCGCCCGCGGCACGGTCACGCTGGCGGCCAACGACGATCCGGCCGACGAGATGGTGATCACGTTCCAGAACGAGCACCTGATCGCCCGCCGCGGCGGGCGCGTGGCCGCGATCGTGCCCGACCTGATCTGCACCCTCAACAGCGAGACCGGGCAGCCGGTCACCACGGAGGCGCTCGCCTACGGCCAGCGGCTCGCCGTCTACGCGATCTCGACGCCCGGCATCATGCGCACCCCTGAGGCGCTGGCCTGCTTCGGCCCGGAGGCGTTCGGGCTGAGCGAGCCGTACGTCCCGGTCGAGCGGCTGACCGGCGAACCTGTGTGATCGGCCATCATGGGGTGATGACACGTGGCACGGTGAAGTTCTGGAAGGCCGACAGGGGCTGGGGAGCGATCTCCTCCCCTGAGCTTCCGGCAGGGCGCGACGCGTTCGCGCACTTCAGCGAGGTCGTGGGCGAGGGATACCGGGTCCTGGAGGAGGGCGACGAGGTCGAGTTCGACCTCGTCGAACGGCCGCAGGACAGCTTCGACTACGTGGCCGAGAACATCCGCAAGCGGTGACGGCCGTTCCTTCGTGGGACGGGGACGCCCGCGCTCAGCTGCCTACCGACGGATGCCTCAGCTGGATTCGCGGTCACGACCTGGACGAGGTGGTGCGGATCCTCGGTGGTGACCCGGCCTCGATCTCCCCGGCGACGTTCGCGGAGGTCGAGGAGGAGGCCAGGGACCTGCTCGGCGAGGAGGACGGCGCGGAGACCGAGCGGGCGGTGATGCTGGCGGCGCGGCACGGCGGCTGGATCGTCGTGCTGGAGATCTTCCACGCGCGGGCACCGGAACACCTGCCCGAACCTTCGGCCACGGGTGCGGCGCTGACCGTGCGATGGCTGCTCCACCGGCCCACCATGCTCGCCTACGCCGAGGCCGGGCGGCCGATCGCCGGCCCAGGAGGGTGGCCGCGACTCCGCGCAGCGGGCCGCCGAGCAGTTGCAGGCGCTGGGGCTGGAGCCGGAGGACGGGATGAAGGCCGCCCTGCTGCGGGACCTCGCCTACTACCTCGCCCACGGAAAGAATGCCTGAGCGCGCCGGTCAGCAGTGCAGGGACGACGCCGAGGGCTGGGTGGGGGCGGGCTGGGGCAGGGTCAGGACGAAGCCGCTGGCGGGGAGGGTGGGGATGCGGCGCAGGGAGATGGTGAGGTCCTGCTCGGGAACGTCGTAGTCGAGCCGGGCCAGGCGGACCGCGAGGGCCTGGAGCAGGGCGAGGGTGATGTCATCCCCCGGGCAGCGGTGGCCGGTGAGCGGGTCGCCGCCGCCCTGCGGGATCAGCTCGTACGGGCCGAGCTCGCGGCCGGCGAAGCGCCCCGGGTTGAAGGTGTACGGCTCGGCCCACAGCTCGGGGTCGTGGTTCTGCCCGAAGACGTCGAGCAGCACCAGGGTTCCCTCGGGGATGCGTTCCCCGGCCCACGTCAGGTCGCGGGCCGCGACGCCGGCGACGAAGGGCGCGAACGGGTAGAACCGCCGCACCTCCTGGGCGAACGCCTCGGTGTGGGCCGCGTCCCCGTCGCGCAGCGCCTTGCGGTGTTCGGGCCAGCGGTGCAGGGCGTGAGCGGCGAACGTCACGTACCAGGCCACCGCCGCGGTCGGGCGGATGATGTTGAGCAGCTCCACCGCCGCCGTACGGGCGTCGAGCGGCCTGCCGCCGGCGTCGCGGCAGTTGACGATCACGTCGAGGGCCGAGCCCGCCGGCGCGGTGTCGGTACCGTCGCGCAGGTCGCCGACCAGGTCGGCCAGCCACGCCTCGCGGCGGATCCTGGCCAGCCGGCCGCGCCAGTGCCGTGGCCCTGCGCTGCCGAACCCGTCCACCATGGCCGTGAGGTCGGCGGCCAGGTCGGGCACCTCGGCGTCGCAGACCGGCATGCCCGCCCACCGGCACACGCCCGCCGTCAGGACTTGCGCGGCCTGCTCGAAGAGCACGACCCGGCGGCCGTCGCCCCACGTGCCGGCCGCCTCGTCCCAGGCCGCGCCCGTGTGCGCCGCGAGTGAGCCGACGCCGACGCCGGTCAGCACCGACATGAACACCGCCTTGCGCACGCGGTGGCAGGCGCCGTCCAGGGTGTGCACCGCGCCGGGCCCGGCCAGCGTGCTCCTGACCGGCTCGGGCAGCGCCGTGCCGCGGCGGACGTTGCCGTCCTCGTAGAAGAAGCGTGCCACCTCCGGCCCGCGCAGGCCCACGGCCCGCCGTCCGAGCAGCCGGGTGTGCGCCACCGGCCCGTGGGAGCGCCGCAGCAGGCCGGGCAGCCACCCGTAGCCGTCGAGGAGGAGGAAGATCGTGTCGTCCAGCACCAGCATGAGATCAGTCCCCGCCTTCAAGGTCACCGGCGAAACGGCCGCGCCCGGCCGCGCGCAGGTCAGACGCGGTCATGATCGGAGCCGCCGCGTCCGTCACGAGGGCGGGCCGCCGGGATGAGATCCGCGCCGCGCAGCCCCGAGTACGGGCCGGCCGCGCCCAGCCCCGCGGTCTGGATGACCCGGCTGATGTCGGTGGGGGTGATCAGGCCGATCAGGCGGCCTGCGGGATCCAGCACCACGGCGCGCCCGTCCGTGCAGCCGCCCATCCGGTCGAGCAGGTCGGTCAGCGCCTCCTCAGGAGCGGCCCGCGGCACGTCCTGCGGGGAGCAGGCGATGTCGCGCAGCAGGGTGTGAGGCCGGCGTTCCGGGCTCACCCGGCGGATGCGGTTGAGCGTCACCAGCCCGACGAACGCGCCGTTCTCGTCCACGAGGGGGTACGTGGACAGGCGCTGACGCATCACGACCCGTTCGATGAGGCTCGACACGCTCTCGTCGGGATGGGCGGCGACAGGCGGGCCGGACATCACGTCGGCCACCCGCACCCCGTACAGGGCCGTGCCCAGCCGGGCGTGCTGCTCCTCGGCGCTGGCCGCGTTGACCAGGAACAGGCCGATCAGGGCGAGCCACAGCCCCTCGAACCCGCTGCCGGTGACGACCTGGAGGAAGCCGAGGGCGATGAGCACGTACCCGAACACGCGGCCGGCGCGCGCCGCGGCGATGGCCGCCCGCGCCCGGTCTCCCCAGCGCGCCCACAGGGCCGCGCGCAGCACCCGGCCGCCGTCCAGCGGCGCCGCCGGGATGAGGTTGAAGATCGCGAGCAGCACGTTCACCGCGGCGAGGTAGGAGAACATGCCGGCCAGCAGCGCCGCGCCTCCCGTGGCCCCGACCAGCCCCGCCAGCACGCCGAAGACCAGCCCGGCCAGCAGGCTCGCCCCCGGCCCCACGACGGCGATCCTCAGGTCGGCGCCCGGCGAACGGGGTTCCCCGTGCAGCTCGGCCACCCCGCCGAGCAGCCACAACGTGATCCGCTCGACCTCGATGCCGTTGCGTCGCGCCGTCACGGCGTGGGCCAGCTCGTGCGCGAGCAGGGACGCCAGGAACAGCACCGCCGAGGCCAGCCCGGCCAGCAGGTACACCACCGGCGAGTAGCCGGGGAAGACCACGGGGAAGCGCCCGAGGGCCAGCCCCGCCACCAGGATGACGACGATGACGAGCACGCTCAGGTTGAGGCCGACCTGGACGCCGGCAATGCGGCCCAGCGGGATCGAGGAGCGCATCATTCCTCCTGCCGTTCGGTGTCCGCTTCCCGTACCCGGGCGTGACGGGAGGTCACGCGGCGTGCACGTTGCTCTCCTCCTACCCCGGCATAACGGGAGGTCACACGGCAAATACCGCGATCTCCGCGTCCTCTCTGATATCGCTTTTCTTGGACGTACTTGGACGTACGGCGCGCTCAGTCGAGGAGCTCGACGTACCCGTTCGTTCCGTGCACGCGGATGCGCTGACCGTCCCTGATCAGCCGGGTGGCCCGCTCGACCCCCACCACGGCCGGCAGCCCGTACTCCCTGGCGACCACCGCGCCGTGCGTCATGATGCCGCCCACCTCCGTCACCAGCCCGGCGGCGGTCACGAACAGCGGGGTCCAGCTCGGGTCGGTGTAGGCGGTGACCAGGATGTCGCCCGGCTCCAGGTCGGCGTGCGCCATGTCGGTGACGACCCGAGCACGGCCCTCGACCGTCCCCGCCGAGACCGGGAGCCCGATCAGTGCGCCCTCGGGGGCGTCGTCATGCCGGTACTGGCCGGTGAGGGCCTCGCCGTCCGAGGTGAGGACGCGGGGCGGGGTGAGCGTCTCGTACGAACGGAACTCCTCCCGCCTTGTCTGGATGAGTCCGGCGTCCACGTCACCGGTGCGGACGACCTCGCGCAGTTCCTCGAACCGGAGGAAGAAGATGTCCTCCCGCTCCTGGAGGACGCCGGAGTCGACGAGGCGATCGGCTTCGCGGAGCAACGCCTGCTTGTAGGCGAAATAGCGGCTGATCATGCCGTATTTCGGATATTCCCGGTAGCCGGCGAAGGCGCGGACGCGGTCGATCATGCGCTTGGTCTCCTCGGCCTTCTCCTCCCCGTCCGGCAGGGCGCGCAGGCGGGCCAGCACGTCCCGCTCCTTCCGCCGCGCCTCCTCCAGCCCCTGCTCGAAGTGCCGCTTTGCGGCGCCGGGCGCGAAGTTCCTGACGTTGCCGAGGAGCGCGGGCAGGAGCATGGCCGGGTTCTCGCTCCAGCGCGTCCTGGTGATGTCGATCTCGCCCGGGCAGCGCATGCCGTACTTGCCGAGATAGCTCCGGATGGCATCGCGCGCCTCCCGGCCGCCGTCCAGCGCGGCCAGCTCGTCCAGGAAGGCGTCCCCCTCTCTGCCCTCGTCCACGCCCTCGTCCACGACGCGGTGCAGGAGTGCGACGAGCTCGGCGTGCGGCCTGATCGTGTCGGCGACGTCGAGCAGCTCCAGGCCCATCTCCGACGTGACGTTGTACGGGACGGACTGCGTGAGCACGTCGGCCGCGTTCTTCTCGCCCAGCCACTCCTCAAGGTGCTCGTTGAGCCACCAGCTCGCGTCCATCCCCGCCATGATCAGGGGGAGGCTGCGCGGGTCGAACAGGACGCGCCTCAGCTCGGCGATGTCCGCCAGGACGAAGTCGAGCAGCTCCGTCCCGGACAGTTTCTCGATGTCGTGCCGCAGGGTGAGCAAGGACTCCTCACCGCGCCTGATCAGCTCGGCGACGAGCGCGGGGTCGGGGTCTTCATCGGCCTTGGCGAGATCAGTGGGTACGGCCTTGGCCGGGGCGTCGGCGGGGTCGTCGTCCGGGGTCGTGCGGATGAAGTCGCCGCGGTCGAGGACGGCCCGCAGCGCGTCCCGCATCAGCGGATCCGACTTCCCCACCATCTCCAGCATGGTCGCCCGGCCCGACGGCGTCCTCAGCTTGGGCGCCATGTCGACGAACAGCCGCCCGCCCGCCTCGTACATCGGCTGCAGCGTCGTCCGCTGCCACACGGACAGCCCCAGCGGCTTCATCGCGTCCGTCATCATCTGCTGGTGGCCGACGGAGACGTAGACGTGGTTCTCCTGGTCGCCGGCCTCGGGGATGGGGAACAGGGTGGTGATCGGCCGGCTCTGGACGATGTGGAAATCCTCGCCCACCAGGCACCATTCGATGTCCTGGGGCCGGCCGAAGTGCGCCTCGATGTGCCGGCCCAGCCGTACCAGCCGCAGGACCTGGGCGTCGGTCAGCGCCGGCTCCGTCTGCCGCCCGGCCTCGACCGGCGCGTCCTCGACGCCGCCTTCGCGCGCCGCCAGGACCGAACGGGTCTTGGTGGCGACCGCCGTGCCGATGACCTGGTCGTCGCGCACCGTGTAGACGTCCCCGGCGACCAGCCCGGCGACGAGCGCCTCGCCGAGCCCCCACCCGGCCTCCACGGTGGCGACCTTCCGGTTCGAGGTCACCGGGTCCGCGGTGAACAGGATCCCGGCCGCGTCGGGGAACACCATCCGCTGCACGACCACCGCCATGCGTACCTTGCGGTCGTCGAAGCCGTTGCGGCGCCGGTAGGTCACCGCGCGTTCGGTGAACAGCGAGGCC
This sequence comes from Nonomuraea sp. NPDC048892, assembly GCF_040649735.1. Taxonomy (NCBI): domain Bacteria; kingdom Bacillati; phylum Actinomycetota; class Actinomycetes; order Streptosporangiales; family Streptosporangiaceae; genus Nonomuraea; species Nonomuraea sp. NPDC048892. The sequence goes on from NZ_JBEZFZ010000009.1 coordinate 105,407, forward strand.
CAGCACCGCCGGACGTGCAGCAGGACCGCGTCCAGGCCCGCGACGTTGAGGTAGGAGTCCTGCTGGCCGGCGAAGGACGCGGTCGGCAGGTCCTCGGCCGTGGCGCTGGACCGTACCGCGCAGGCGGCCCCCTCCCCCAGCCGGGCGAGCGCCGCGCCGATCTCCGCCACGAGGTCGCCGGGCAGCGTGACGCCCTCGACGACCCGGCGGATCTCGGCGCTCAGGGCGCCGATCGCCTCGCGGTCATCCGGTTCGGCCCGCGCGAGCTGGTCGAGCTGGGCGTCGAGCGACGGCGTCGCGGCCATGACCCGCTGGAACGCGTCCGTCGTGACGCAGAAGCCGTCCGGCACGCGGACGCCCTCGACCGTGGAAAGCTCCCCGAGCTGCGCCCCCTTGCCGCCGACCTCCGCGACCTTCGTCGAGTCGATCTGATCGAAATGCATGACGTAAGCCAATTTCCGTCGCTCCATCGCTCGTCTGGTCGATTGGCAACCGGCAGTATGGAGCACTTTTCGATTTCTCATGAGGCGGGAGCATCTGCTATAACCTGAAACTGACGGGGAGAAGGCTTACCTCCCGTTTTGACGCCGCTCGCACGGCTCGTCTCACGTGTTACGACGCGCGTACGACCACGCTCCCACGACGAGCGCGCAGCCCAGCCCGCCGAAGGCCATCCCGCCGAAGAGGATCATCCACGTCACGTCCCCGCTGCTGGTGAACGGCGCCGGCGGCGCGAACGGCGGGATCACCCCGACCAGGCTGAGCGGCACCATGACCAGCAGGACGATCCCGTACCCGCCCAGGCACAACCCCACGCCCCAGGCCGGGACCAGCGGCAGGAGAGCCGGCACCCGCCGCCCGGCGACCAGCGGCACCCACCGCGGGAACACCTTCCCCCACCGGTGCACCAGCCCGAGGGCGAGGAAGACGCCGAGCAATGCCGCCAGCACGGTCAGATCGACGCCGACGGCCGCCAGCGCCTGGTAGACGGCGCCCCCGTCACTCTCGATCCCCCGCCGCCAGTCCCGGCCGGTCACGCCCAGGGCATCACCGCCGAGGGTCCACACGGTCTTCACCGCCGCCCACGGCACCAGCCCGCACAGCAGCAGCCAGACCGTCATCCTGACCCGCGACGAAGCGGCCACATCATCCTCCGGACCTCGAACGCCCGCCCCAAGCGTCCAGCTTTCGACAACGTGCGCGCCTCCCCCGCACGGGGGGAGACATTCACCCTTGGGAGCCTGGCCCCTGCCGCTCGCGCGCGTTGTCTCCGGCCACTTCACTGATGTCGCGCTGTCGTTCGAATGGCCGTGAATTCTGCGGACACGGCGCGAGCCGGATGACACAATGTGACCATGCGACCACCCCGAGCGAAGTACTTCAACACCACCGGTCCCTGTGATCCGCGGCTGCACTACATGCTGCCTCCCACGCCACGGCTTCCCGAGGCGCGGGCGCTGATCGAGATGGACCGCTATTTCGTGTTGCACGCGCCCCGGCAGACCGGCAAGACGACCATGCTGGACACCCTGGCATCCGAGCTGACCGCTCAGGGCGACATCGCCGCCCTGTCGTTCTCCTGCGAACGCGCCAAAGTAGCAGGCGACGACGTCGGCTGGGCGGAGGAGATGCTGCTGGACTCCATCCGCCAGGCCGCCGCGCAGTCGGGATGGCCGAAGAAACTGCTGCCGCCGGATCCCTGGCCGCAGATCAGGCCGGGCAGCCAGTTCATCAAGGCGCTGAGCGAGTGGTGCCGCCACAGCCCCCGCCGGGTCGTGCTGCTCATCGACGAGATCGACGCCCTGCAGGGCGACAGTCTGGTCAGCATCCTCAGCCAGCTCCGCGACGGCCACAACGCGCGGCACAAGGGACACCCGTTTCCTGCCTCGGTGGTGCTCTGCGGGCTGCGCGACCTGCGCGACTACAAGATCGCCTCCGGCAGCACCCCCGACCAGTTCAACCCGGCCAGCCCGTTCAACATCCTCGCCGACTCACTGCGCCTGGGCGACTTCACCGCCGACCAGATCGCCGAACTCTACGACCAGCACACCCAGGCAACCGGCCAGGAATTCACCAAAGACGCGGTCGACCGAGTCCACGAGCTGACCCAAGGACAACCCTGGCTGGTCAACGCCCTCGCCCACGAGATCACCTTCAAGATGGGAGTGACCGACACCATCACCGTCGAGTCGGTGGACGTTGCCAAGGAACGGCTGATCCGAGCTCGCAGCACCCACCTCGACTCCCTGGCGGCCCGGCTGCAGGACCCCCGAGTCATGCGGGTCATCGAACCGATCGTGGCCGGCATCTCGCCGGACACGGACATGTCCTTCGACCACGCCGTCTCCTACGTCCACGATCTGGGCCTCATCCGAGACACCCGAACCCTGGACATCGCCAACCCCATCTACCAGGAGGTCCTGCTCCGGGTACTGGGCGATCGCACGGAGCGGTTCGTACGCGCCGACCCGCACAGTTTCGTCCCGCCCGACGGCCGGTTCGACCTGACGCGCGTGCTAGAGGAGTTCGTCGTGTTCTGGCGCGAACACGACGAAGTCCTCACCCAGCAAGAGGGCTACCACGAAGCCCCTGCCAGATCATCCTCATGGCCTTCATGCACCGCCTCGTCAACGGCGGCGGCCAACTCGACCGCGAATACGCCACCGGCAGCAAACGCCTCCACATGCTGATCCGCTGGTTCTACCCCGGCCCCAACGGCGAACGGCTCGTACAACACCAGGCCATGGAACTCAAAGTCTGGCGACCGGGCGAGAACGACCCGACCCCCGAGGGCCTCACCCAACTCGACAACTACCACGACCGCCTCACCCTCGACACCGGCGTACCGGTGATGTTCAACCGACGCTCCAAAGCCCCGCCCTGGGCCGAACGAGGCGCCTTCGAACAGGCCACCACACCGTCCGGCCGCCAGGTCACCGTCCTGCGCGTGTGAGGCCGACGCGGCCATACGCCCGCTGTGTGATGCTTTCACTGGACGGCCTGCCGGATCCCTGGACCATCACACCGCCCCCGCGCGCGAGACGGTGCGCCCGAACGGGGCCACTGCGGCATCTCGCGGCCGAGTTGTTGCAGGATCCGATCGGCGGCGTGGCGGACTGAGCCCCGCCGGGCGACAACCCGCCGCAGGCCTCGCACCGTACGGCCACAGCACGCCTCGACCACCGCTGACCAGCGCTCTCACCGCCTCGGGCAACACCCTTCCGGTGTATGGAGGAACGCGAACGGCCGGGCAGGCAGCCTCCCCCAACCCCGCGATGAAAGTTTCACGGCTCGTTGACACGAGGAAAGCGCTTTCCTACGGTCACCCCGGGCACTGACGCAAACCCACGACCGGCCCGCCGCCGCGCCCCCCGCGGCCATCGGCCCATGCCTGGGAGCGCGCCAGGGACCGTGAGAAACGCATGCGGCATCCGACGACGAAGGCGGGACGAGCATGAGACGAGCAGTCGTGTTACGACTCGGGGCGGCGCTGGCCGCGGCGGCCACGGCGGCCGCCGCCGCGGTGGCCCTGCCGATGATGCAGGCGTCGGCGGCGGTCGGCACCGTCACCGGGTACGCCAGCGCCAACGGCGGGACCACCGGCGGCGCGGGCGGGCAGACGGTGCGGGCCACGACGGGGACCGCGATCCACGCGGCCCTGTGCGGCCGGGCCAGCAGCAGCACCCCGATCACCATCGAGGTCGAGGGGACGATCAACCACGGCAACACCTCCAAGGTGTCGGGCGGGAGCTGCAACACCGCCGCCGGCGTGATCGAGCTCAAGCAGATCAGCAACGTCACGATCATCGGCGTCGGCAACGGCGCCGTCTTCGACCAGCTGGGCATCCACATCCGCGAGGCCCGCAACATCATCATCCAGAACGTGACCGTCAGGAACGTCAAGAAGTCGGGCTCCCCCACGTCGAACGGCGGCGACGCCATCGGCATGGAGAGCGGCGTGCGCAACGTGTGGGTCGATCACGTCACCCTGGAGGCGTCGGGCGGCGAGCCGGAGGGCTTCGACGGCCTCTTCGACATGAAGGACGACACCCAGTACGTGACCCTGTCGTACAGCACCCTGCGCAACTCCGGCCGCGGCGGGCTCATCGGGTCCAGCGAGAGCGACCGTTCGAACGGCTACGTCACCTTCCACCACAACCTGTACGAGAACATCGACTCCCGCACACCCCTGCTGCGGGGCGGCATCGCCCACATCTACAACAACCACTACGCGGACCTGCACGAGTCGGGCATCAACTCCCGGGCCGGCGGCCGTGCCAAAGTGGACAACAACTACTTCGAGGACTCCAAGGACGTTCTCGGCACCTTCTACACCGACGAGGCCGGCTACTGGCAGGTCAGCGGCAACATCTTCGACAACGTGACCTGGTCCAGCCGCAGCGGCGACAACAACCCCGCCGGTCCCAACCCGCAGTCGAACACGTCCGTCAGTGTCCCGTACTCCTACAGTCTCGACGGGGCGAACTGCGTGCCGGACGTCGTCCGCCAGACGGCGGGCGCCAACAAGGGGCTGCGGGTGTCGGACGGCTCCTGCACGCCCCAGACACCCACGACCACCCCGACGGTGACGCCGACCGTGACGCCGACGGTCACCCCTCCGCCCGGCGGGACCAACCTCAGCATCGGGGCCGGCTCCGACGGCTCCAGCAAGGCGAGCGGGACGAGCTACGGCAACGTGCGCGACGGCGACATGAGCACCTACTGGTCGCCCTCCGGCTCGACCGGTGACATCTCGATCAAGTGGGGCTCCGCCACGACGGTCTCCAGCGTCGTCATCCGCGAGCCGTCGGGGTCGAGCGGTGGCATCGGGTCCTGGCAACTGCTCAACGCCGGCAACGGCGCGGTGCTGAAGTCGGGCACGGGGGCGGGCGCGATCACTTTCACGCCGACCTCGCTGAGCAAGATCACGTTCCGGATCACCAGCTCGAACGGCACGCCAAGGGTCGCCGAGTTCGAGACCTACGCCGGGTAGTGGGCTCAGGTCGGGCGGAGGCCGTCGGTCCGACGGCCTCCGCGGCCGCCGGCCGCCTCGGAAAGCGCCGTCACCGAGAAATGCGCGCGTTTGGCGAGCTCGCGGTAGCTGGGCTGCCCGGCCTTGACCCGCAGCTGTCTGAGCTCGTGCGCGAACCTGTGCAGCGGGTCGTTGTCCGGATCCAGCACCCGCTCAGGACGTGCCGTCTCCCGCATCCCCCGTGACAGTGAAGGTGAATCGGCGGGCGCGCCTATTCGGGGAAAAGTGCGGGCGGGGCAGGGTCGTGGTCGCGCAGCCTCGCCCGTACGTCGTCGGCCGCGGGGTGCCCCAGCTCGACCAGGACGGCCAGGGAGCGGCGCCAGGTGTCCGCCGCCTGGCCGGGCCGGCCGGCGGCCTGGAGCGTGTCGCCGAGGTGGAGCAGGATCTCGGCCTCGTCGTAGCGGTGGCCGAGCGCACCGCACGAGGCCAGGGCGCGCCGGTAGTGCGCGACCGCCTCGTCGTGCTCGCCCCGGTGGTGCCGGATCATCCCCAGCGTGTCGAGGATGTGGCCCTGCACGGACTCGTCGCCCCGTTCGGTGGCGATGGCCAGCGCCTTCTCGGCGGCTTGCAGCGCCTGCTCGTGGTCGCCGAGCGCGCGCCGGCACCAGGCGATCAGGTTCAGGACGTAGGCCTCCGTGACGGTCAGGCGGGCGGCGCGCAGGGGTTCGAGCGCGGCCAGCGCGTGACCCAACGCCTCCTCCATCCGTCCACCGTGGACGCAGGCCAGGCCGATGTCGAAGAGCGAGAACGTCTCCTCGGCCAGGTCGCCGACCTCGCGGGCGTACGCGATCGCCCGGCGGAAGTGTGTGTAGGCCTGGTCGGCCTGGCCGCGTTCGGCGGTCACCGGGATGAGCCAGCGGTGCGTGGCCGCCCGCGCCCGCTGGTCGCCCGTGCGGGCGGCCGCCTCCAGCGCCGTGTGCAGGCAGTCGAGGTGTTCCTGCCGGTGTCCCTGGCGCAGCAGCCAGAACTGCAGGGCCGAGACCAGCCGGACCGCCTGGGCGTACCGGCCGCCGGTCATGGCTTGGCGGAGCACGGCCGCGAGGACCGCGTGCTCGGCCTGGAACCAGGCCAGCGCCTGCCGGCGCCCGGCCGGGGATTCGGCCCGGACGCCGGGCGCGGGTGGCTCGGAGGGCAGCAGCCACTCGGCGGGCACGTGCAGGCGCAGCGCGGCCTCGTACGCGGTGTGCAGGTAGTGATCCACGACCCGGCCCGCCGCCGCCCCGATCTCGTCGCCGGTGCTCTCCGTCAGCTCCAGCGCGAAGGCGCGGAGCAGGTCGTGGCAGGCGTAGCGGCCGTGCGTGACCTCCATGACCAGGTGCGCGTCGAGCAGGGCGGCGAGCAGTTCCTTCACCCGCGCCTCGTCGATGCCCGCCAGGCTGGCCGCCGCCGGCGCGGTGAGGTCGGGCCCGGGGTGGACGGCGAGCAGCCGGAACAGGCCGGCCACGTCACCGGGCAGCACGTCGTAGGAGCGGGCCAGGACGAGCCGCAGGCTGGTGGCCGGGTCGCCGGTGGTCAGCCCGCCCAGGTCGCCGCCACCCCGCCGCAGGTCCGCGGCCAGGGCGTCGAGCGGCAGGACGGGGCTGGTGACCGCCCGTCCCGCGGCGATGGCCAGGGCCAGGGGCAGGCGCGCGCACGCGTCGATGATCTCGTCGGTGGCGGCGGGGGCCGCCTCGATCCGGCTCCGGCCGAGGCGGTGGGCGAGCAGGTCGCGTGACTCCGTACGGGAGAGCAGGTCCAGCGTGACGAGACCGGCTCCTTCGGCGGTGATCAGGCCGCTCAGGCTGTGCCGGCTGGTGACGATGACGCAGCAGCCGGGGCCGCCGGGCAGCAGCCAGCGCACCTGCTCGGCGTCGCGGGCGTTGTCGAGCACGACCAGGACGCGCTTGTCGGCCAGCGTCGTCCGGTACAGCGCGGCCCTGGCCGCCAGTTCCTCGGGGACGCGCCGTGTCGGCACGCCCATGGCCTCCAGGAACGCCCCGAGCGCATCGCGCGGATCGACCGCGTCGCCCGCCGGGCCGAACCCCTGGAGGTTCAGATAGAGCTCGCCGTCCTCGAACCGGCCGCGCCCCCGGTGAGCCCGATGGTGAGCCCAGTGCAGCGCCAGCGACGTCTTGCCGACGCCGGCCGTGCCGGAGACGACGCAGATCCTCGTGCCTCCCGCGCCCGGGTCGAGGTGGCGGTCCAGCTCTTCCAGCGCGCCGGTGCGCCCGGCGAACCCGGTCACGCCGACCGGGAGCTGCCGGGGGCGCGGCGGCTCCTCGATGTCCGTCCCATCAAGCTCCACGGCCGGTGTACGCGCCGCGGCGGTGAGCACGTCCCGTTCGCGCGGGTCCAGCCCGAGCGCGTCGGCCAGCAGCCGGAGCGAGGCCGCGCGGGGCCGCTCCACGGCGTCGCCTTCGAGCCGCCGAATGGTCCTGACGTTGACGCCCGCCCGGTCTGCGAGCTGTTCCTGGGTCAGCAGCGCCCGGTCCCTCCAGGCCCGCAGCAGCGTTCCCAGGCTGCGGCCCGCCTCGCCGGCGCCCTCTGCCGTCCCAGCTGACATGACACTCCCTCGATCCCGGCGGCGGGCACCCGCCATGACACCACAATGTCATGCGGCCGTTCGCCCGGCGGTCGGGATCAAGCCCGGCTCGCGCCGGGGACAGGCCTGTTCGAGGGGGGTCAGCGGCGGGTCCGGTCCTTTCCTCTGCCGATCCTCCAGGCGATGGTGAGGGCGATCATGATGCCGATGGCGGAGATGATCCAGCCTGCGGTGTCCATTGAGCCTCCTTCGCGTCGTCGGACGGACGCTCGGCGGCGCCGTCAGGCGGTCGTGTCGTCCGCGTTCCGCCGGCGGGCCGCCGATCCCGCAAGGTGGTAGCGCTGCCCCGATCCGCGCCGGGCCAAACAGGACCGTTCCCGCGCGTCAGTTCACGGCACGGTCGGATTCGGGCAGTGACTCCTCCTCGGGCGGGGCCGACGGGGTGATTCTCGTGGGGCGGATCCGGCCGCCCAGCTTCGTCCGCCAGTACGGACGTCCCCGCCGTGCCCCGCCGCCCGGGCCGTCCCCCGTACCGCCATCTGAGCCGTCTCCTGGGTCGTTCTCCGGCCCGCTCGCCGGGAGGGGCTCGGCGCGGGCCGGTGAGACCGGCGTCGTCGATGCCGGCGCGCCGGTCGGACCGGAGCCGCCAGGCTCGGCGTCGCCCTGTCCGCCGTGCCAGTCGGCCAGCCGCCCGCCCCTGCCGACGGCGCGCAGCCGCTGCTCGACCCGGTCACGGGTGCCGGGCGTGGTGACGATCAGGACCTCGTCCCCTTCGCACAGGAGCGTTCCCGGCTCGGGTACGAGCGTGTCACCGTCGCGGACGATGAGGGTGACGATGGACGGTTTCGGCAGCCGCAGCTCGAAGATCTCCACGCCGTGCAGCCGCGAACCGGGCGGAATGGTGAGGGTGAGCAGCTCGGCGGCCAGGACGTCGAGCGGCGCGGACTCGATGTCGACCTCCCTGGCCTGGTGCGGCGCGGCGATGCCGAGCACGCGGGCGAGCAGCGGCAGGGTCGGCCCCTGCAGCAGCGTGAACAGGACGACCAGGACGAAGACGATGTTGAGCAGCTGATGACTGCCCGGCACCTCGGCGACGATCGGGTAGGTGGCCAGCACGATCGGCACCGCGCCGCGCAGCCCGGCCCAGGAGATGAAGACGTGGTCGCGCCAGCCGGTGCGAAAGGGGAACAGGCTGGCCAGTACGGACGCGGGCCGGGACACCAACAGCAGGACCGCGCCGATGATGACGGCGGGCAGCAGCACGCCGGGCAGCTCGTGCGGGGTGACCAGCAGGCCGAGCATGACGAACAGGCCGATCTGGGCCAGCCAGCCGATGCCGTCGGCGAAGGAGCGCGTGGCGGCGCGGTGCGGCAGGACGGCGTTGCCGAGCACGAGGCCGGCCAGGTAGGCGGCGATGAAGCCGGAGGCGTGCACGAAGCCCGCCGCGGCGAAGGAGATGATGCCCAGGCCGACGGTGGCCAGCGGATAGAGGCCGGTGGCGGGCAGGGCCACGTAGCGCAGCGCGAGGGTGCCGGCCCAGCCGCAGGTCAGCCCGATCGCGGCGCCCGCCGCGAGTTCGAACGAGATCTGCCCGGCGATGGAGAGCGGATCGCCCAGATTGCCGGGGGCGGCGGAGAACACCAGCACCAGGATGACGGTGGGGGCGTCGTTGAAGCCGGATTCGGCCTCCACGATGCCCGCGACGCGGCGGGGCAGGGGCAGCACGCGCAGGACGGAGAAGACGGCGGCGGCGTCGGTGGAGGAGATGATCGCGCCCAGCAGCAGCGCCAGTTGCAGGTTCATGCCGAGCAGGTAGTGCGCTCCGGCGGCCGTGATCACCACGCTGACCGTGACGCCGACCGTCGCCAGCAGGGCCGACGGCAGCAGCAACCGGCGGATGTCGGCCCACCGGGTGCTCAGCCCGCCTTCGACGAGGATGATGGCCAGCGCCGAGGTGCCGAGAGTCTGGGCCAGCTGGGCGTCGTCGAAGTCGATGCCGAGCACGTCTTCGCCGAGCAGCACGCCGAGAGCCAGGAACAACAGCAGGCTGGGCAGGCCGAGCCTGCTGGCGGTGCGTGCGGCGGCGATGCCGGCGAGCAGCACCATCCCGCCGGCCAGTAACACCCCGTACAGCTGCAGCAGACTCATCGTAAACCCTTACGTGACGGCGGAAAGTGTCTGGATCTGTGACGATACGGGGCATAGCGTCGCATCGGCACTTACCGGATCACGGTGTCGTGGATGCGATGCCGGCGCGCGGACGGCGTGACGTCGGCACCATCCCGGGGCTGTACCCATCGGGAGTGGAAGTGATGTCCACGGTTTTGGCCAGGTACGGTCTCGGAAATGATCGGGATGCGGGCGCGGTCCATGCGTACCGGGACAGGACGTGAGGTGGCCGGTGGAGATCGAGCAGACGGCGTTGCCAGGGATCGGACTACGACATTTGTTCGGGACGAGCTCCGGGCGGCGCATCGGGGTGGTCTCCTACCGCACCGGCCGCCGCGACCTGGTGATCTACGACGCCGACGATCCTGACCAGGCGGGCGCGGTCGTCGTGCTGAACGACGACGAGGCCGACGCCCTGGCCGAACTGCTCGGCGCGCCGCGCATCGTCCGGCGGCTCGATGAGCTGCACCACCAGGTGGAGGGGCTGGTCAGCGAGAAGCTCCCGATCCCGGCCGATTCCCCGTACGCCGGCCGGCCGATGGGCGACGCGCGGGTGCGCAGCCGTACGGGCGCGTCGATCGTGGCGGTGGTGCGCGGCGCGCAGATCGTCTCCAGCCCGGGGCCCGAGTTCACGCTGGACGCCGGCGACGTGATCGTCGTCGTGGGCAGCGAGGAGAGCGTGCAGGAGGTCGCGGACATCCTGACGCACGGGTAGACACGGGGGGCGCGCCTCCTGGTCGTGCCGGCGCCGCCTCGCATCCGTCCTACGATGTGCTGCGGCCGACACCCGACGTACGACGACCAGGAGTGCTTCATGGAGCTGGACCTCGGCGCCGTCAGGACCTTTCTCGCCGTCGTCGAGGACGGGCACTTCACCGACGCGGCCGCCCGCGTGGGCATGAGCCAGCAGGCCGTGTCCAAGCGGATCGCCAAGCTCGAATCCGACCTGGGCGTGGCCCTGCTGCTCAGGTCCCGTGCCGGGGTCAGGCCGACCGAGGACGGCGCGGCCTTCCTCCCGCACGCCAGGGCGCTGATCAGCATGGCCGACCAGGCCGCGGCGATGCTGCGGGCGCGCCGCCGCGCCCTGCGCATCGACGTGCTCGGCCGCGACACGGCCTCCATGGACCTGGTCAGGGCCTTCTACGAGGCGGGCGACGTGGACGTCGACATCGTCGTCTCCCGTGGCGCCGGCTCGCGGGGGTCGATGCTCGCCGACGGCTCGGTCGACGCGGCGTTCGGCCGCGCCATGGAGCCGCTCGCTCCGGGGATCCGGCGCGTCCCCGCCTGCCTGGAGCCGATCCCGGTCCTGGTCGGCCGCCGGCACCGGCTGGCCAGGCGCAGGCGGGTGCGGATGGAGGAGCTGTCGGACTCGACGGCGTGGATGCCGGGCAACGCCGCCCACGACAGCGAGTGGTCGGACTTCTACCGGTTCCTCAGCGCCGAGTTCGGGGTGCGCATCGACAGCTCGGGGCCGTTCTTCGGGCGTGATCACATCGCGGAGCGGGTGGCGGGCTCGCCGGACGTCGTCACGTTCGGGAACAAGCGGCAGTATCCGACGCCTCCTGACGTCGTCGAGATCCCGATCATCGATCCCACGCCGGTGTACCCGTGGTCGCTCATGTGGCACGAGGCGAACCGGCATCCGTCGCTGCCGCTGCTCATCGCCTACGTGAAGGACCGCTTCCGCCCGTACTCCGCCGGGACCCACTGGCTGCCCGGCCCGGACCGCGCCTTCTTCCCCGTTTCGTGATCGATCGGGCGGCTCGGGCCGTGGGGGCATGGACATCGCGCGGTCCGGCGGGCTCAATGGTGCTCGGGACGCAGGTTCGGCGGAGGGGGCCGGGATGCCGTACGACGGAGATCAGCGGGTCGAGCCGGCTCCGGCATGGGCGGACGATCTCGACGCCTTACGCGGGATGGCCGCGCTGCTGGCCACGGAGCTGCGCTGCTCCCCCGCCGACCTGGACGCGAACCGGGCAGGCCTGCTGGCCCCCCGGCAGCGGCGCCGGTTGATCCGGCGCCTCGCCCGCCACGTGGCCGGGCTGGTCCTGAGCGGCGCGGTGGTGCTGGTACTGCTCGTCATCCCCTTGGTGTCCGCCCTGATCAATGTGGTGACCGGCGCGCCGCGCACCGGCGACAGCCTGTTCGTCCTCTTCTTCTTCGGCCCGACCATCGTGCTCCTCCTCATGGGCATGGCCGCGGGCCTGCCCCAGAGCCAGGCCCGCGACCTGCTCGACGTGCTGCGCGCGGCGGCACCCGTCCAGCGGGTGGTGGGTGAGGTACGTGACGGGGACGGCGGGCGGGAGGTGCGGCTGGGCCCCTTGACGTACTCGCTGACGGCGAGGGTGGACGCGGGGCTGCTGGCCCCGGGGCGGTACGCGGCCTACCACGTCGGCTCCCCGTTCGACTCACCCATCCTGCTCTCGGCCGAACTGCTCGCGGCCGAGACACCCGACTGAGCGCCGGCACGGTGCGAAGCCCGGCACGGTCTGAGCCCTCGTCACTCCCGGAGCAGTTCGGCGAGCACGGCCGCCTCGCTGATCTCCGCCTGCTTGGTCGCGGTGAGCAGGGTCAGCACGCCGCCCTGCGCGAGCTCGCGCAGGTGCGCCAGCGCGGCCGCCCGTCCCGGCTCGGTGAGCTCCTCGCGGTAGCGGCGGCCGAACTCGGCGAACAGGTCGGGGTCGTGGTGGTACCAGGTACGCAGCTCCGTCGAGGGGGCGACCTCCTTGCACCACTCGTCGAGGTGCGCCCTGTCCTTGCTCAGCCCGCGCGGCCAGATCCGGTCCACCAGCACCCTGGTACCGTCGTCGTCGGCCGGCTCCTCGTAGACCCGGCGCACCCGGACTCTGCCGTCATGATGCGCCTCTTCCCGCCGGGGCCCGCCCGCCGTCGTTCCTCTCATGCCCCGACGCTACGCCGACGGACGTCAAGCCGAGTTCAGAGACTCCTCCGCGACGATGCAGCTCCCTGACAAGGGGGTCACCGTACGGCCTCACTTGGGATGGATCTCCTGTGGCGATCGGCTGACGCTGTCGGCGAACCAGCGGGTGATGGTCGTGGGATGGGTGATGGCGGTGCCGACGACGACGGCGTGCGCGCCCGCCTCCACGGCCGCGGCGGCCTGCTCAGGCGTGTGGATCCGGCCCTCGGCGATCACCGGGACAGGCAGGTCGTGGCTGAGCGCGGCGACCAGCTCAAGGTCGGGGCCCGCCCCGGGCCTGGAGTACGGCGTGTGCCCGGCCAGCGTCGTCCCGACCACGTCCGCGCCCGCCTCGGCGGCGGCGACGCCCTCCTCGTAGGTGGAGACGTCCGCCATGACGAGCCTGCCCGTACGGTCGTGCACGGCGACGACGATCTCCGCGAACGTCCGGCCGTCGGGGCGCGGCCGGAGGGTGCCGTCCACCGCCACGATGTCAGCCCCTGTTTCGGCGACGGCGAGGGCGTGATCCAGGGTCGGCGTGATGAACACCTCGCCGTCGCCGTCCTTCCACAGACCGATGAGCGGCAGGTCGAGCGCGGCCCTGATGCGGCGCAGGTCCTCGATCCCCTGAGCCCGGATCCCAGCGGCCCCACCGGCAGCGGCCGCCTGCGCGATGCGGCACATGGTGCCGGGGTCACGCATCGGCTCACCGGGGTAGGCCTGACCCGCCTCCGCCGGGCCTGCGGCTGTGCCCGTGGCTGTGGTGGTTGCCCAGGGCGTCGGTGTGGTGGTCAGGGCCAGGCGGGCGGCGCCCAGGAGGGCGGCGGTCGCGGAGAGGGCGGCGGGCACGATCGGGACGTCGCGCAGGGCGGGCAGCGTTTCGGCGGCGATGGCCGCGCGTACCGGCTGCCACCAGGGGTCGCCGCAGCCGGCGACGCCTCCCCCGATGACCACGATCTCCGGGTCGATGACGTTCATCAGCCCGCCGATCGCCTGGCCCAGTGCGGTCCCGCCGGTGGCCAGGACGTCCGTGGCCGGCGGGTCACCGGCGGCGGCGAGCCGAGCAACCCCGGCGAGGTCGGTGGCCCGCGTCCCACCCCTGCGGCGGTACTCGGCGAGCAGCGCGGGGCCGGACGCGACCGCCTCCACGTGTCCTGTGCCGCCGCATGGGCAGGGCGCGCCGGCCGCCGCCGGCACGGGCATGTGGCCCGCGTGCCCGGCCACGGAGCGCGGCCCGTACCGTACCTTTCCGCCGAGCACGATGGACGCGCCGACACCGGTGCCGACGGCGACCAGCAGCACGTCCGCGCACCCGGCTGCGGCGCCGCGCCACTGCTCGCCGAGGGCGTGCGCGTGCACGTCGTTGCCGGTCGCGACGGGCAGGCCGCCGAGCCTGCGGGACAGGCCGCCGCGCAGATCGGTGCCCGCCCAGCCGGCCAGGGCGCTGGTGGCGGAGACCACCACCCCGCGTTCCGGGTCGATGACTCCCGCGCTGCCGACGCCGACCGCGGTAATGCTCCCCCATCGGTCGCCGGCGACGGAACGGACGAGCTCGGCGGCGGTGTCGAGGATTGCCTCGCGTCCCTCTGCGGCGGGGGTCGGCCGGGTTGCGGTGACCAGCACGACACCGGACGGATCGACCAGCCCGGCAGCGGTCTTCGTCCCACCGATGTCCACCCCGACGGCGGCCTCCATCCCCTCAACGACCCCTACGACCGGGCCGGCCGCACGCCTCATCTCTGGGGCCTTCACAGCGGCGTCCTTCCTCCGCTCTTTTCGGAGCTCACGTCAGACGGGCGCATTCCGGGCACAGCGTCGGGGGGCGGGGTCATGGGGGTGATGCCGAGGGCGGCGAGGGCGGAGGTGCCGCGTTCGGCGTGGTCGCCGCCTGCGAGCAGCAGGGTTCGTGCGGACTGATACGGGCAGCCGGCGGCGGCGAACGCGTCCGCCGTGGCGACCAGCGCTTCCCCGTCGCCGCCGAGCAGGGCCTGGGCTCGGTGCACGATGGCGGAGGCGACCGGGTTGCCCGCGACGAGGTCCCCTGCCTCGGTCAGCCGGACGCGGGCGTCGGGGCTTCCGGCGAGTACGGCCGCTTCGGCCCGGAGCGCGACGTACCAGTGGAGCCAGATCCAGGTGACCCACTTCCACACCTGGTGGGGCTCAGGAGCCATCCGCTCCAGCGCTTCCGCTGCCTGTCCGTGGTGCAACAGGAGTATCGCGTCGAAGACCGCCCCGTAGCCGTAGGTGTGCTCCGGTGGGGTGCCGAGCAGTTCCAGGACCTCCTGCCATTCGCGCCGGGCGTCGTGGTCGCCGCGGAGGCCATGGATCATCGCCACGCCGGCCGCCGCCGGGGACAGTATCGACCGGGAGGGGCTGCCTGCCCGCCGCCATGAGTCGAGGAACCGGACGCTGCCGGTGAGCACCTCGCCGACGTCGCCCGCCAGAGCGTCGACCATCAGCAGCCGACAGGTGGCGCGGTGGCCTGCCTCCGCCAGCGACGGATGCTCGGCCAGCCGGCGCGCCCACTGGCGGGCGCCGAGCACGTCCCCCGCACCCAGACCGGCCTCGACGGCGATGCCGAGCGCGTCGATCATCTCGTGCGTCGCGGCCGGGGAGATCATCTCGTGGGTGCCCGACGACGACATCGGCTCGCGGGTACCGGTCGGCGAGAGCACCTCACGGGTGCGGCCCGGCGAGAACACCCCGCGCGTACTGGCCGGTGGGATCGGCAGGGACGACAGGAGTGCGATCCGGTGCCGGGCCGTGGCCGCTGTGGCGAACGTGTCGCCGGCCCAGCTCTGGGCGCCGGTGAGCGCGTCGAGTGCGGCCGACTCGGCGAGCGGGTCGCCGGTCTCGCGGGCCAGCTCGACCGCCCGCTCGGCGCGCGCGTTCGTCTCCTGTACGGCGTTGCCCGGCGGCCCCTGGGCGGCCCCGAACGCGTCCGTGAGCACCGCCGCCTCAGCCAGCGCCAGCGCAGCCCGCACGGCCGGATCCGCTCCGGCCAAGCTCTCGTAGGCCGCACCCGCACTGGCCGGACCCCCACCAACGAGACCCGCACCGGCCGAACCCTTGTCAGCCGGGCCCTCGCCGACCGCACGCCCACCGGCCGGTTGCTCGGTGACCGTCTTCCGGGCCTCGGCGATCAAGGTGAGGGCTTCGTCGCGGGTCGGGAGCCGGGTGAACGTGCTTGAGAAGCGGAACGCGATGGTGGCGGCGGTCGCCAGGTCGACGGCGGCGCCCGCCGTGTCCCCCGCCTCGCGGGCGGCCGTCGCGGCGGCGCGGCGCAGGCGGTACATGTCGTCGCCGGCGGTCCGGCAGCCGGCCACGGCCGCGGCCTGGCGGAGCATCGAGGCGGCGACGGCGGGGTCGGCCGCGAGTTCGGCCGCCTGTTCGTAGCGCCGCTGGGACTCACCGGTCAGGTTGCGGGTGAAGGTCAGCTCCGCCAGGCGCCGGCCCAGGTCGCAGGCGCCGGCGCGCTGCTCCGGCTGGTCGGCCGCCCATGCCAGGGCCGCGCGGAGGTCGTCGGCCACCAGGTCGAACCTGGCACGCCAGTCCTGCCGCACTACGGCCAGTCCGGCGGCCTGGGCCAGACACCAGCACAGGTGCCGGGTTCGGGCGTCGGCCAGCTCGCCGGTCTCGGTGAGGCGTTCCGTCCCGTACTGGCGGATGGTCTCCAGCGCGCGGTACTCCGTGCCGGCGGCGGAGGCCGTCACCGTGAGCAGGCTCTGCTCGGCGAGCCGGGCCAGTCCGTCGGCGACCAGGCCCTCCTCCGCTCCGGTCACCTCGGCCGCCGCTATGACGGTGAACGGCGACACGAACACCGACACCCGCCGCAGCAGCGCCCGGTCGGACGGCTCCAGCAGGGCATGGCTCCAGTCCAGCGCCGCCCGCATCGAACGGTGCCGCTCGTCGGCCCGCGAGCCGCCGGTGAGCATCCTGAGCGGATGGGACAGGGCCGCGGTGATGCCGTCCAGCCCGAGGGTGGGATACCGGGCGGCGGCCAGCTCGATCGCCAGCGCCATCCCGTCCAGCCGCTCGCAGATCACGGAGATCCGCTCCCTGAGCGACACACCCGGAACGGAGTCCGGCACCGGATCATCGATCCTGCGCTCCAGCGTGCGGGCCGGCTCGGGATCGGTTCCGGGGTTCGGGGCGGGGGTGAGGGTCAGGGGGTGGCCGGCTGCTGCGGCTCGTTCCAGGAACAGGGCGACCGCGTCCGAGCTGCCGTCGGTGCTCAGCGAGAGGCGCGGGACCGGATACACCCGTTCGAACGGGACCATCAGCCGCGCCCGGCTGGTGGCCAGGACCGTCACGCGGGGGCAGGCCGCGAGCAGTCGTTCGAGGAACAGGGCCACCCCGTCCACCACCTGCTCGCAGTTGTCCAGGATGAGCAGGGCGTGCCGGTCGCCCAGGGCGGCGAGGACGGACTCGGTGAGGTCGCGGCCGGGCTGTTCGCCGAGGCCGAGCGCGCCGGCGACCGCGGTGGCGATCATGCCGGGGTCGGCGACCGGCACCAGGTCGACGAACCAGACGCCGTCGGGGTGGTCGCCGGCGGCGTCCGCGGCCACGGCCAGTGCGAGCCGGGTCTTGCCCACCCCGCCTGGCCCGACGGCGGTGACCTGGCGGTGGGTTCTGATGAGTTCGGTCAGCTGGGCCCGCTCGTTCACCCGGCCGACGAACGAGGTCAGCGGGGCCGGCAGCACCGGGGCCGGGCGCGAGGGGCCGGAGCCGGGCGGCTCGGGTGCGCGCTGGGCCAGCGCCCGCCGGTCCGGCGCCTCCAGCTTGCGCAGCAGTGAGGAGACGTGGCTCTCCACGGTACGGACCGAGATGCACAGCCTGGCCGCGATCTCGGCGTTGCTGAGATGGGCACCGACCAACTCCAGGACCTCGGCTTCACGAGGTGATATCTCCACTTCTGCCAGCACCGTCCTAGTTTGCCGTATCCGGCACTGACACTCCCTTCGCCCCGCCCCCGCCGCACGCCCCCGTGCATCCGTGGCCCCCATCCGTGGCCCCCACCCGTGGTGCGAATCCGTGGTCGGTTCCGTGGTCGGTTCCGTGGTCGGTTCCGTGGTCGGTTCCGTGGTCGCCACGGATGTGGGACTACCGGCCCGGACGCCAGGCTGAGGACACGAAGACAGCGGGCCGGCGGCGGCCCCCGACCGCAAGGAGCGACCATGACCACCTCGTCCCCCCAGGGCATCAAGACCGTGCTGCACCCCGTCTCCGACCTGGCGAAGGCCAAGACCGTGTACGCGGCCCTGCTCGGCGTCCAGCCGCAGACCGACGCGTCCTACTACGTCGGCTTCGATGTCGCCGGCCAGCACATCGGCCTGGTGCCGAACGGCGGGCCGCAGGGCATGACGGCGCCGGTGGCGTACTGGCACGTCCCGGACATCGAGGCGAAGCTGGCCGAGCTGACCGCCGCCGGCGCCACCGTGCGGGAGCCCGTGCACGAGGTCGGCGGCGGCCGGGTGACGGCTACCGTGACCGACCCCGACGGCAACGTCCTCGGGCTGCTCCAAGACCGCTAAATGCTCCTATATCACGACAAATCTGGAAGGACCAATCATGACCACCATGTTCGCCTCCGTCACCCTGGAGACCCCCGACCCCGCGGCCGCGGACGCCTTCTACGCGGCGTTCGGCCTGAGCCCGTACGTGAGCGTGCGCGCGTCGGACGCGCCGGCGGCCGGGTTCCGCGGATTCGCGCTGTCCCTCGTGGTCTCCCAGCCGGGAGACGTGGACGCCCTGGTCGGCGTCGCGCTCGACGCCGGCGCGACGACGCTGAAGCCGGCCACGAAGGGGTTCTGGGGGTACGGCGCCGTCGTCCGCGCCCCCGACGGCACGATCTGCAAGATCGCCACCTCGAAGAAGAAGGACTCCGGGCCCGTCACCCGGCGCATCGACCAGGTCGCGCTGCTGCTGGGCGTGGCGGACGTCAAGGCCAGCAAGCGCTTCTACGTCGATCGCGGCCTGGCCGTGGCCAGGAGCTTCGGCGGCAAGTACGTCGAGTTCGACACCCCGTCCTCGGCCGTCACGCTGGCGCTCTACCCGCGCCGCGCGCTCGCCAAGGACACCGGCATGCCCCAGGAGGAGGGCACCGGCTCGCACGGGATCGTGATGGGCGGAGCCGCCGGTCCCTTCACCGACCCCGACGGTTTCGTCTGGGAAGCGGAGACGGAGTACGCCCTCTGACGTGCGGTGATGTCTTCCGGGCTCGCCAGTGGGTAGGTGACCACGCGTTAGCGCGCTCCCCCCGCAGGCAGGGCCGGACGCCGTGCCCGCCGATCGGAGGGAACTTGAGATGACATCACCGGCTGACGGGCGGCCCGACGCCGAGCGGCGGATGCTGGGCGGGGCGCCGGGTGAGCCCGCGCTCGGGCGCGGGCCCGCCCCCGACGGCTACTCGCGCCACGACTACCACCATCCGGCCGCCGGCTGGGGTGCGTCGCGCAGCGTGGCGCACGTGTTGCGGCGCGCGGGCGAGCCCGTGGAGGGCCTGCGCGCCATGCTCGTGATGAACCACGAGGACGGCGGGTTCGACTGTCCCGGCTGCGCGTGGCCGGACGACCCGAGCGGGCTGCGGCTGGACATCTGCGAGAACGGCATCAAGCACGCGACCTGGGAGCTGGCGCCGGCCAAGGCCGATCGTGACTTCTTCGCCGCCCACACCGTCTCCGAACTGTCGCAGTGGAACGACCACGACCTGGAGGCCGTGGGGCGGCTGGCCGAGCCGATGTCGTACGACCCCGGCAGCGACACGTACCGGCCCATCTCGTGGGAGGACGCGTTCGCCCTGGTCGGCGAGGCGTTGCGCGGGCTGGACAGCCCGCATCGGGCCGCGTTCTACACCTCGGGGCGGCTCGGCAACGAGGCGACCTTCCTCTACCAGCTCTGGGTCCGCGAGTACGGCACGAACAACCTGCCGGACTGCTCGAACATGTGCCACGAGGCGAGCGGCCGGGCGCTGACTGCGGCGATCGGCACCGGCAAGGGCACGGTCGACCTCAACGACTGGGAGCAGGCCGACGCGATCTGGCTGATGGGCGACAACGCCGCGACGAACGCGCCGCGGATGCTGACGTGGCTGGCCGAGGCCGACCGGCGCGGCGCGCAACTCATTCACGTCAATCCGCTGATCGAGGCGGCGTCGCGGCGGACGATCGTGCCGCACGAGTTCATCGACATGGCGACCTTCCGTACGACGAGAACCGGCACGATGAACGTCCAGGTGCGCATCGGCGGCGACCTGGCCCTGATGCGCGGTGTCGCCAAGGCCGTGCTGGAGCGGGCGGAGCAGTCACCCGAGGTCCTCGACCGCGACTTCATCGCCCGCTACACGCACGGCTTCGAGGAGTACCGCGCGGCCGTGGCCGCCACCCCCTGGGCGGACCTGGTCAGCGGGTCGGGCGTGGAGGAGCAGGCGATCCGCCGGCTGGCCGACTCCTATCTGTCGTCGGAACGGGTGATCATCGCCTGGTGCCTGGGCCTGACGCAGCACGAGCACGGCGTGGACACCATCAGGGAGATCGTCAACGTGCTGATGCTGCGGGGCAACCTCGGCCGCGAGGGGGCCGGGCCGTGCCCCGTCCGCGGGCACAGCAACGTGCAGGGCAACCGCACCTGCGGCGTCGACAACCGTCCCGGCGCGGCGTTCCTCGACCGGCTGGCGGAGGTCTGCGGGATCGATCCGCCGCGCGAGCCCGGTCTGGGCACCGTGGGCACGATCGAGGCGATGCGCCGGGGCGAGGTGAAGGTGTTCGTCGCGCTCGGCGGCAACTTCGCGCTGGCCACGCCCGACCAGGCGTACACGTTCGAGGCGCTGCGCGCGTGCGACCTGACGGTGCAGGTGAGCACCAAGCTCAACCGCAGTCACCTCGTGCACGGGCGGCGCGCGCTCATCCTGCCCTGCCTGGCCAGGACCGACGAGGACCACCAGGCCGGCGGGGTGCAGGGTGTCACGGTCGAGGACTCGATGTCGATGGTGCACATCTCGTACGGGATGAAGCCCCCGGCCTCGCCGCACCTGCGCTCCGAGTGCGCGATCATCGCGGGCATGGCCAAGGCGACGCTGCCGGGCAGCCGGACGCCGTGGCAGGACTACGTGGACGACTACGACCGGATCAGGGACACGATGGCCCTGGTGCTGGACGGGTTCGAGGACTTCAACGCGCGCGCCCGCCATCCGCACGGCTTCCGCATCCGGCAACTGGCCCGCGAGCGGGTCTTCCTGACACCGTCGGGACGGGCCGAGTTCGCGTGCCCGCCGCTGCCCGGCGACACCGATCCCGGCGAGGGGCGGCTGCTGCTGACCACGGTGCGCTCACACGACCAGTTCAACACCACCATCTACTCCAACGACGACCGCTATCGGGGCGTCAAGGGGCTGCGCACGATCGTGTTCATGAACGAAGGCGACATGCGCGAGCGCGGGCTCGGGGAGTTCGACCTGGTCGACATCACCAGCTTCTCCAAGGACGGATCGCGGCGGACGGTGCACGGCTACCGGGCCGTCCGCTACGAGATCCCGCCGGGGTGCGCCGCGGGGTACATGCCGGAGCTCAACGTGCTGTGCGGGATCGCCGACGTCAGTACGCAGAGCGCGCAGCCCGTCACGAAACACCTGGTCGTGGAGGTGACGCCCGCGCGCGAGGCCCCGGCACCGGCCGTCTGACGGCGGCGTTCCAGCTCGGGGCGGCGTGTCGCCGCCCCTGTCAGGGCTCCGCCGCTGCGAGGGTGAACGTGGCCACGGCGCAGGCGACCAGCAGGATCACGCCGACGGCGAGGACCCAGCCGGGACCGGCCAGGACGGTCATGGCCACGCCCAGGACCAGCGTGACCCCGGCGAACGCCGCGTGCCGGCGGCGCGGGACCACACCGGCGGCGGACCGTCCGGCGGGCTCGGCGGCGGTGGGGGCGGTGGGGGCGGCGCCGTGGTCGAGGTCGCCGCGCAGGAAGAGCCGGAACAGCAGGAAAAGCGCCGGAAACAGCACGACCACCCCGATCACGGCCGTGACGACCACGGCCGTCAGGGTCGAGTGCCCGGCCGCGGCCTGGTCGAGCGTGAGCCCGCGCAGCACGTACGGCCGCTGCGCCAGAGCCCACCCGGCGACCATGGCCGCGACGGCGAGCGCCGCCGAGGCGCGGGCAGGGCCGAAGCGGTGCCGCCAGACCAGCGCCAGGGTGGCCAGGCCCGCCAGGCCGGAGACGGCGACCATCACCGCGCCTCCGTCGCTGGTCAGCCCGGCGGACAGCGCGGGCGCGTCGTACCGGACGACGATGAGCCCGGCCAGGGCGATCGCGCCCGCGCAGCCGCCCGCGACGAGGGCGCGGTCACGGAAGGCGAGCTCCAGCGACTTGGACCCCAGCCGGTCGGCGTCGGCGGCCAGGTAGACGGCCGACAGGTAGGCGCCGGCGGCGACGGCGAGCGCGCCGATGAGCACCGAGGTGGGGTTCAGCCAGCTGGTGACCAGGTCTCCCGCGGCGTTGCCGACGGGGACGCGCCCCGAGGCGATCCCGCCCGCGACCGTGCCCAGCGCGAACGGCGTCAGGATCGAGGAGAGGGCGAACAGATACTCGACCGGCCGCTCGCCGGGAGCGCCTTCGAGCTGGCCGCGCAGCGCGTAGGAGGCGCCGCGCAGGATGATCCCGACGGCCGCGATGAACAGCGGCACCGCCAGCGTGGACATGATCGAGCCGAACGCGACCGGGTACGCCGTCCAGCACACGACCAGCACGAAGACCAGCCACACGTGGTTGGCCTCCCAGACGGGCCCCATCGCGTGCCGCGCGTAGTGTCGCAGGTCGTCGCCGCTCCCTCGTCCGCCGGCCAGCAGCGTCCACAGGCCCGCGCCGAAGTCCGCGCCGGCCAGCACGGTGTAGGCGGCGAGTCCGGCGAGGATGAGCAGCATCGGGATCTCAGTCATGGTGCTCCTCCAGCGGCACACGGCTGAACCGGTGCAGCAGCCACCAGACCCCGCCGGCGAGTCCCAGGTAGACGACGATCAGCGTGCCGTAGCCGATGGGGATGCCGGACGCGCCGGTCACCGCCTGGCCGGTGCGCATCACCCCGTACACGACCCAGGGTTGCCGCCCGACCTCCGTGGTGACCCAGCCGGCGAGGAGGGCGACGACCGACAGGGGCCCGGCCGCGACGACCGCGCGGTAGAACCAGGGCGAGCGGGGCAGCCGTTTGTGGCGCAGCCGTACGTAGAGGAAGACCGCGCCGAGCAGGGCCAGCAGCGTGCCGATGCCGATCATGCTCTGGAAGGCGATCCGGACCACGTTGACCGGCGGGAGGTCCTGCGCCGGCACCGTGTTCAGGCCGATGACCGTCGCGTCGGGGTCGTGGAAGGCGAGCAGGGACAGCAGCCGCGGGATCTCGATGCCGTAGACGACCTCGGAGCCGTTGTACCAGCCCAGCAGGTGCTCGGACGCGCCGCGCGTGGTCCGTCCGAGTCCTTCGAGCGCGGCCAGCTTCACCGGCTGGTGCCGGGCGATCTCGCGCGCGGCCCAGTCGCCGATGACGATCTGCAGCGGCGCGGCGACCGCCGCGGCCGACAGCGCGACCGTCAGGGCCGTGCGGTGGTAGCGGCTCCAGCGGCCGCGCAGGAAGCCCCACGCGTACGGGACGGCGATGAGGAAGCCGGCGACGATGTACCCGGCGAAGTACATGTGCACGAACTCGTGCCAGAAGAACTCGTTGGCGAACAGCGCCGCCCACGGGCGCGCCTCGACGGCCCGGCCGTCCCGCAGTACGAAGCCGCCTGGATGGTTCATCCAGCCGTTGACGGAGATCACGAACCACGAACCCGTGATTCCGGCGGCCACCACCGGGATGCCCATGAGGAAGTGCGTACGCGGACGCAGCCGGTCCCAGCCGTAGACGTAGATCGCGATGAAGATGGCCTCGATGAAGAACGAGAAGCCCTCCATGGTGAAGCCGAGGCCGAAGACGTTGCCGAAGCTCGCCATGAAGCCCGGCCACAGCAGCCCCAGCTCGAAGCTGAGGATCGTGCCCGTCACGACGCCGATGGCGAACAGCGCCAGCATCACCTTCGACCAGCGCCGGGCCAGCGTGCGGTAGAGCTCGTCGCCGGTCCGCAGCCAGCGCCACTCGCAGAACAGCACCATCGCCGGGAAGGCGATGCCGAAGCACACCAGCGGGATGTGCACGACGAACGAAAGCGCCTGCATCTGCCGCGCCTCGAACAGGTACTCCTGGTCCACTGCCGCGAACGCGCCCGCGACGGCCGTGATCATCCGCATTCCCCCTCGCTGTGTGCCTGGCCGGCACGCGGGGGAGGTCAGAGCTGCGTACGGCCCTGTTTCCGCAGGTTACGCCGCAGGTAGGGGTGAGAGGGCGTTCTCGCGTGGTGTGTCGCGGTTCCGCTCAGCCGGACTGCGGGGCTTCGAGCGGGACGCGGCCCACGCCGCCCAGGATGCCGCCCTTGTCCAGGCCGGGGACGACGATCGGGTCGTCGTTGCGCCAGTCCTGGACCGGCACGAGGCCGGGTTCGAGCAGCTCCAGCCCGTCGAAGTAGGAGCGCACCATGGCGCGGTCGCGCCAGTGCAGCACGCCGGAGGTCGTGCGCCGGTAGACCTCCTCGGTGCCGGCCTTGCGCTCGCCGGAACTCTGCCCCTCCTCCACGTACGCGTGCGAGATGATCAGATGGCTGCCCGGCACCAGCGGCTCGCGCAGCGTCCTGACGATGCCGGCCACCTCGTCGTCGTCGGAGAGGTAGTGGAACAGCGCGACGGCCAGAACCGCCACCGGCTCGTTGAAGTCGAGGTGGCGGGCGGCGGCGTCGAGCAGGCCCTTGGGGTCGTGCGCGTCGCCTTCGACGATCACCGTGTGGGGGTCGCCGGTCAGCAGCGCACGGGCGTGGACCAGCACGACCGGGTCGTTGTCGGAGTAGACGACCTTGGCGTCGGGGATGATCCGGTGGGCGACCTGGTGCACGTTGTCCTGGGTGGGCAGGCCGGTGCCGATGTCGAGGAACTGGCGCACGCCGGCCTTGGCGGCCGCCTCCACCGCACGGACCAGGAAGCCGCGGTTCGCCCGCGCCATCTCCCGTACGTCGGCGCCGCCCTTGCTGCTCAACTGCAGGATGCGCTCGGCGGCTTCACGGTCGGCGGGGAAGTTGTCCTTGCCGCCCAGAAAGTAGTCGTACATCCGGGCGACGGTGGGGACGTTCGGGTCGATCTTCCCCGCGGGTCGCTCACTCTCGGTCACGCGTCACCCTTCTCTGCCTTATGACCGCATCTTAGGGGGAATCGCCGTTCTGTGATCGGATCTTTCGCGGTCTTCCTCCCGGTTTTCCCGCCGGCCCCCAGGCGTTCAGGACGGGACCACCGAGACGGGCGCGACGCGATGGGCCGCTTCGGCGGAAGGCGGTGTCACACCTGTGATAGAGTTCTACGTGTTGCAGTTATGGCACCCATAGTGACTTTGCGCGCCTGACAGATGTGATCTGCAGGCGCGTTTTTCGTTTACCGGTCTTCTCCGGATGGGCTCATCGCGGCGACACGAGATTCGCGCGGTGCGGATTCTCTCGTTCCTGCAATTTCTGAAGGAGATCGACATGGCTACTGGAACCGTGAAGTGGTTCAACTCCGAAAAGGGCTTCGGCTTCATCGCGCAGGACGGCGGCGGCGCCGACGTCTTCGCGCACTACTCCAACATCGTCTCGAACGGTGGCTACCGCGAGCTGACCGAGGGTCAGAAGGTGTCGTTCGACGTCGTGCAGGGTCAGAAGGGCCCGCAGGCGGAGAACATCGTGGCCGCCTGATCGGGCGAGCAGCATGAGGGCGGGCCCGCTCCCTTCGGGGGGCGGGCCCGTTCTCGTACCTCAGCGGGACGTTCTCGTTCCTCCAGCGGGCCGCTCCAGGGGCCCGGCGGGCAACCGAAAGGTCTGCTTACCGGCACTTCTCGGCCGGCTCCGCCGGGCCAAGGTATGAATTCCACCAGTATCTGATGGTTTCGGTCGCTTTATCTCCCGGTAAGGACCATAATCAAGCCAATGAGGCCCTATCAAGCCGCCACCCGGCGCCAGCTGCCTACCAGCCCCTTCAAAGTCCCCGACGTACCCCCGCCGCCGCTGGAGCAATTCGTCACGGGCGACCGGGTGAGTCACGACAAATACGGCCTTGGCCGCGTGATCGCCGTGCACCAGGACGTCGCCGTGATCGTCGACTTCGGCTCGGAGACCTACCGGCTGACCGCACCGTACGCCAAGCTCGAGAAGCTGTAGTCACCGCGCGCGACCACTGAACGCCGTCGGCACCGCGCGATCCGCAGGCGCGGTGGCCAGCGCACCGCAGGCGACGGAGCCGGCGCAGGCGCGGTGATGCAGTGATGTCGTGGTGCAGTGATGTTCGTGATGCCGTGCGATTTGAGCTCCGAGCGAGCAAAAGGCGGGCACGGGCCGCAGCTCGCACCCGCCCCCAGTCGTCCTAGCCGCAGTGCTCGGACGGACTGTCGTAGACGTTCGTCCCGGCCTTACCGCCCCACTTGACGCACTGGCCGGCCGCCGAGGCGCGCACCGGGCCCGCGTAGTAGGCGAAGTTGCCGCTGTCGGTGACCCGAGCCTTGCCCTTGACCTCCAGGTACGCGCTGGTCGCGCTGGCCGTGCCGATCGAGGTCTTCTTGATCGTGGCCACGCAGTTGTAGCCGTTGGCCGTGTTGTAGAGCAGGTAGACCGTGCCGGCCGAGCCCAGGGCGGCCGAGTCGATCACCTTGTAGCCGCTGCCGCACACCGATTCCGGCGTGTGCGGGTTGGTGGGTCCGCCGCCGCCACCGGTGACGTACTGCATGTACGTGTTCCAGTTCCAGTTGCCGCCCGGGTCCGTGTGGTCGGTGCCCGGGACCTGGCTGTGGCCGACGATGTGCGTACGGTCCTTGGGGATGCCGTACCGGTCGGCGATGTTGCGGGTCAGCGCGGCCGAGGAGCGGTACATCGCGTCGGTGAACCACGACGCGTCGTTCACGAAGCCCTCGTGCTCGATGCCGACCGAGCGCCGGTTGTAGTCGCCGGCGTGGAAGGCCCGGTCCTTCTCCCGCACCATCTGGGTGACGGCGCCGTCCGACGAGCGCACCACGTAGTGGGAGCTGACCTTCGCGGCCGGGTTCTGGAACCAGGAGATCGTCCCGGCGTAGGAGCCCTGCGCCACGTGGATGACGATCCGGTCGATCGTGTCGCTGGACGGGCGGCTGGACACCGCGTAGTTGGCGCTGTTGGCCGCCACCCACGCGGCCTGCGGGTAGTCGACCGCGGCGGCGGCGAGCGTGCTGGGGCCGTCCAGGTCCTTGGCCTTGGCGTACGCGCCGCGGTCGGGCTCGACGGTGCGCGGCTTGACCGTGACGCTCTCGCCGCCGGTCGTGGTGGCGCGCACGCCCTGCGCCATCAGGTCGTAGACGGTGTCGGCGTACAGGCGGGCCACGTCGGGGGAGGTGGCGCCGCCGTAGCGGGCGACGGCTCCGTACCAGCGGGCCGGGTCCTTGCGGGCGGCGGCGTCCAGCCCGGCCTCGTCGGCGTAGGCGCGCAGCACGGCGGCGCCGCCGGCGATGTTGGCGGCGTCGTCGCTCTTGAGCGCGGAGACGGGCCGCTCGGTGAGCTTGGCCGCGCTCTCCAGCGTGCGGGAGGTGACCAGGTGCATCACGCCGTAGCCGCCGCTGGCGCTGGGCTCGCCGGCATGTCCGTCTAAATGGGTCTCGGCGTAGGCGAGGGAGACCAGCAGGTCACGCGGCACCTCGTACGTGGCCGCCGCCTTGGCGAACGCCCCTGTCACGGGCTCCGCGGCGGACGTGGCCGCGGCGGGATGGCCGATCAGCAGCGAGGCGGGGATCAGCGCGCCGGTCAGCAGCACGGCTGAGCGGCGCAGTCGGGCTCGCACAGTGTTCTCTCCTCAGGAAGGAAGGGGGTGTCGTTCGGGAACGCCGGTGCGGGGGGCGCGCCGGCGCGTTTCGATCCGACGCGCCGCACCCGGGCGCGGAGTACGCGCGGGCGCGGCGCGCTGTCAATCGCAGTGCGGTGTCAGTCGCAGTGCGGTGTCAGTCGCAGTGCGGTGTCAGTCGCAGTGCTCGAACGCGCTGGTGTACGTGCTCGACCCGGCCTTGCCGCCCCACTTGACGCACGTGCCGGACGCGGAGGCCCGCACCGGCCCCGCGTAGTAGCCGAAGTTGCCGCTGTCGGTGACCCGGGTCTTACCCTTGACCTCCAGGAACGCGCTGGTCGCGGTGTTCTTGCCGAGCGAGGTCTTCTTGATCGTGGCCACGCAGTTGTTGCCGTTGCCCGCGTTGTAGAGCAGGTAGGCGGTGCCGGCTGAGCCCAGGGCGGCGGAGTCGATCACCTTGTAGCCGCTGCCGCACACGGACGCCGCGGTGTGCGGGTTGGTGCCGCCGCCACCGCCGCAGCTGTTCTTCGAGGTCAGCGTCTGGTTCGGGTAGCCGAACGTGACGCCGTTGAAGACGGCCTTGCGGATGTTGGCCGGGTAGCTGGCGCCGTTGCGGATCTCGAAGTGCAGGTGCGGGCTGATGTTGTTGCCCGGCTTGCTGGTGTTGCCGAGCGTGCCGAGCTTCTGGCCCTGGCGGACCTGGGTGCCGGCGCTGACGGAGCGCGCGTTCAGGTGCGCGTAGTACGACGTCCAGCCGCCCCCGTGGTCGATCTTGACCAGGTTGCCGTAGCCGTTCGTGGAGCCCTGGTGGGCGGAGATGACCACGGTGCCTGCCGCGGCGGCCACGACGGTGTCGCCGAGGTCGGCGTTGGCGGTGCTGCCGCGGTTGAAGTCGATCTCGTACGAGCGGTGCGCGCTGCTGCCGCTGGAGTTGCCGGTCCAGCTCTGGCCGCAGGGGAAGGGCAGCTGGAAACTGGGCGCGGCCAGGGTGGAGACGTCGGGCACGTCCACCTGGTCCTGCGGGTTGTTCTGGTCCTGCCCCGGGCCCGTGGTCGGCGTAGCGGTCGTGGTCGCGCTCGGCGTTGGAGCGGGCGTCGGGGCGGCGGTGGCGGCCTGTCCGGCCATGAGCCCGCACGTTAAGACGAACCCCACCGTAAGCACCCTGCTGGCTCTCATAAGGATCCTTTCCGTACGGCTCCGGAGGCGAGGCCGGCCCGGAGCCGAGCATGATCAAATGGATCTCAGGACGTGCGCTTGCTGGGGGTCAAGATTGCGAGTACGGCATACAGAGAACATCCAAAATCGGTATAAAGACGAAGCCAGCCCGAACGAACAACCCGGCAATGGTTGCAATACCTCCAGCTGAGGAGTAGGTGCGGTCATAGTGGTTGATCAGCCAACCTTCACGGTCCTGGGCCCGTTACAGGTCAGGGCCGCGGACCAGAGCGTGCGCATCGCGGGCACCAAGCCGCGGCTGCTGCTCGCCACGCTGCTGCTCGACGCGAACCAGGTGGTCGTCTCCGACGCCCTGATCGAAGTGCTGTGGACCGGCAACCCGCCCTCGTCCGCCACGGCCAACCTGCGCACGTACGTCAGCTCCTTACGCGGCGTCCTCGGCGCGGTGGAGGCGCGCATCGCCGCCCATCCGTCCGGTTACGCCATCGAGGTGGAGGCGGAACGGCTGGACCTGCTGCTGTTCGAGGACCTGGTGGCCAGGGCGCGGGCGAGCGCGCGTACCGAGGAGGCGGCCGCCCAGCTGCGCCGGGCGCTCGCGCTGTGGCGCGGCACCCCGCTCGGCGACCTGCCCGCCAGCCCCGTGTGGGACGCGCGGCTGCGCTCGCTCACCCAGGCCAGGCTGGCCGCGGCCGAGGAGCTGATCGCGGTCAAGCTCGCCGCCGGCGAGCACACCTCCGCCGTCGAGGACCTGCGCGAGCTGATCGGCGAGCACCCCTACCGCGAGGACCTCTGGCAGCGGCTCATCCTGGCCCTGCACCACACCGGCAGGCGAGCCGAGGCGCTGCACGCCTACACCGCCGTCAGACGGCAGCTCATCGAGGATCTCGGCGTCGAACCCGGCCAGGACCTGCGCGAGGCGCACGCCCTCGTCCTGGCCGGAGAGCGCGTCCTGGCCGGAGAGTCCACGCCCACCTCCATGCTCGCCTCCATGCCCGTGCCCGTAGCCGTGCCCGCGTCCGTCGCGGGCCCTCCCCCGCCCTACCAGTTGCCTGCCGACATCCCCGACTTCACCGGCCGGGCCGCGGCCGTCGCCGCCCTGACCAGATCGCTGTCCGCCCAGGAGCTCGCGCCCGAGGGGCCGCCGTCGATCGCCATGGTCGTCGGGCCGCCCGGGGTCGGCAAGACCGCGCTGGCCGTGCACTGCGCCCACGCCGTACGGGGCGGCTACCCGGCCGGGCAACTGCACCTGTGTCTCGGCGGCACCGACGCGACCCCCGCCGACCCGGCGGAGCTGCTGGCCGAGGCGCTGCGCGCGCTGGGCGTCGGCGACGCCGCGCTGCCGCCCACCGTGCACGAACGCTCCGCGCTCTACCGCTCCTTGCTGGCCGAGCGGCCGATGCTCGTCTTCCTCGACGACGCGGCCGACGCCGCCCAGGTCCGCGCCCTGCTGCCCGGCAACGGCTGCGCCGTCCTGGTCACGAGCCGCCGCCGGATCACCGAGCTGCCCGGCACGCGGCTGCTGGAGCTGGACGTCCTGCCGCCCGAGGAGGCCGAGGAGCTGCTCGGGCGCATCGTCGGCCCGTCGCGGCTGGCCGCAGAACGGCAGGCGGCCCTGGCCATCCTCGACTCCTGCGGCCACCTGCCCCTGGCCGTCCGGGTCGCCGGCGCCCGCCTGGCCGGCCGTCCCGGCTGGCCGCTCAGCGTGCTCCAGCAGCGCCTGGCCGACGAGTCCAGCAGGCTCGACGAGCTGCGCGCGGGCGACCTGGAGGTACGCGGCTCCTTCGAACGCAGCACCCGCCGCCTGACCAGCGAGGCGGCCACCACCTTCCGCGCGCTCGGCCTGCTCGGCCCCGCCTCCGTGCCGGGCTGGGTGGCCGACGCCGTGCTCGGCCGGCACCGCAGCGAGGCCGTCGTGGACTCCCTCGTGGACGCCAACCTCGTCCGCCTGGACGGCACCGACGCCCTCGGCCAGCCCCGCTACCGGCTGTACGACCTGATGCGCTGCCAGGCCAGGCAGCAGAGCGGCGGCGAGGCGGAGCGGCAGGCGCTCGCCCGCGTGCTCGGCGGCTGGACCAGCGCCACCGGTCACGCCACGGCCCGCCTGCCCACCACCCTGTTCAGCCTGACCCCCGAGGAGCCGGCCCCCTGGAGCCTGCCGGACGAGACTCTGGCCCGGCTGACCTCCGACCCGCTGTCGTGGTTCGAGGCCGAGCGCCAGTCGCTGGTGGAGGCCGTGCAACTGGCCGCCGGGACCGGGCTGGCCACCTCCGCGTGGGGGCTGGCCGCCGCCCTCGTCCCCTACTTCGACCTGCACTGCCGCTTCGAGGAGTGGCAGCTCACGCACCGGCTGGCGCTCGACAGCGCCCGCGCGGCCGGCGACCGCCGCGGCGAGGCCGCCATGCTCCGCGGTCTCGGCCAGGTCTGCCTCTACCAGGACCGCTACGCCGAGGCCTGCGACATGCTCCAGCGCGCCCGGACGATCTTCCGCGAGCTGGGGGACGTACGCGGCGAGGCGATCTCGATCTGCGGGCTGGGCGCGGCCAGCCAGTTCTCCGGCGAGCACCTGCGGGCGCTCGGGTCCTTCCGGCACGCCCTGGCCATGTTCCTGGCCGTCGGCGACCGCAGCGGCGAGGCGTACGCGCGGCAGGCGATCGGGCGCATCTACCTGTCGCTGCAGGACCTGCGCCAGGCGTCCAGGTGGCTGTCCGAGGCGCTGCGGCTGGCCAGGGAGCTCGGCGACGCCCACCGCGAGGGCTGCGTCTCGATGCACCTGGGCCGGCTGCACGACCTGAAGGCCGACGCCGACGAAGCGATGCGCTGCCAAGGGCGGGCCCTGGACATCTTCGAGACGCTCGGCGACCGGCACTGCGGGGCGTACGCGATGCAGAGCCTGGGCGGCCTCCAGGTGGCCAGGGGCGAGCGGTCCGACGGCTCCGACCGCCTGCGGGCCTCGCTGGCGGTCTTCCAGCAGCTCGGCGACCGCAGCGGGGAGGCGGCCTCGTTCCAGACGCTCGGCGAGCTGTACCGCTCGGCCGGGCGGACCGCGCTGGCCTCCAACTACCTGCACCGGGCCGTCGAGCTGCGCCAGGAGCTGCGCGAGGGCGCCGGTCTGCGATGACGGCGCCCGGGGTCGCGTACGGCGCCGGCGCGAAGGCGGCGTGCTATGCCGGCGCGGAGCCGGCGTGCGATGCCGACGGGCGGTGGCGCCTGCCGGAGGGCCACCGGAAGCCGACGGGAGGTTACGTCAGGATCGTCCTCACGGCTCTGTACGCTGCCCCTCCGTCTCGCTACCGTAGGGATCGACAGCGGCCGGTCAGGCCGCTTCCGGCTCCTCATCTCAGGGGAGGGTGCACGTGCGGGAATTGACGTTCGCCACACAGAGACTGCCCGGGGTGAGCGTGATCTCCGTCGCGGGTGAGATCGACGCCATCACCGCCGGTCAGCTCGACCGCTACCTTCAGGCGAGCCGGCGCGCGCCGCACGAACATCTGGTCATCGATCTCAGCGACGCGCAGGTGCTGGGCAGCGCCGGTCTCCGGGTCCTGCTCAACACGCACGCCTTCGCCCGCCAGCACGGCGGAAGCCTGCGGCTGGCCGCGCCGCATCCCAAGCTGGCCAGCATGATGCGGATCACCTGCGCGCACACCGTGCTGAGCGTCCACGACTCGGTCGAGCAGGCCGTCCTGGCCGCGCTGCAGTCCGGCGAGCCCGCCGCCGCCGCGCAGGTGTGAGCGGCTACAGGTCCCGTACGACACGTCCGGACGCGTCCGGCCGGGAACACGCCAGACCCGCCGTCCCGGGGCGGATGTCATCCCGGTCCGGCGGGTCAGCGCACTGGCGTGGCAGCGAGCGTCCCTGACGAAGGTCAGTCCAGCTCTTCCGGCCACCACCAGTTACCGTCGTCCCACTTGTCCGGCTTGACCTCGTCCTTGACCGGCACTTCCTTGACCGGCACTTCCTTGACCGGCTTCACCGTCTTCACCGGAGTCGGCTTGACCGCCTCGTGATGACGCTCGAAGTGGTGCCTCGGGTTGCGGTTGCGCGAGTGGTTGCGGTTGTCGACGATGACGTCGATCCGCGGCGGGCGGTAGTGCGGGTTGCGCAGGATCGGCTTCTCCCGCGGGACGTACCTCGGCCTGTAGACGGGCTTGCTCGGCGCCGGCGGGCCTCCGGCCTGGACCGTGGAGAAGCCGGCGTTCGCGCTGGCCACCCCCATGCCCAGAGGCAGAAGCATGGCGGTGGCGGCCGCACCTGTCAGAGCTAGCGCCGCGAACAGCCCATGGCGCGGCGCGCGCGATTGCGGAATTCTAGTATTCACGTGCTCTCGTTTCCGTTCATGGATATTTCGGCCAGAAGCCGGCGTCCGCTTAATTCGCGGGCGCCCAGACGGAAGCAGACGTACCCATGCAGATGTTCTCAGTTACCTCCTTAAACCCAAACAACCCGTCAAAGCCCACAGACCCCATTCGTTGCGAGCGCCCCGCAGCGCCACGAACCGCCACTCTTGTCGCCCAGCGCATCGCCACTCGGGCGGGCCTGTCGTGCGCGTCGTCAGGCCGGGTCAGGCCGGGTCGTGAGGCGTGAGGCGTGAGGCGTGAGGCCGGGTCAGCCGCCGGTCGACTCGCGGGCGACCAGGGAGAACGGGCTGACGAACTCGCGCGGCGCCTGCCTGGCCTTGCCCTTCTCCGCCATCCGCTTGACCAGGAACCCGACGGCCGTGCCGGCCATGAGCGCGTGGTCGGGGTCGATCGACGACAGCGACGGCACGCTGTAGGCCCCTTCGGCGATGTTGTCGAAGCCGATGACCTTGACGTCGTGCGGCACCCGCAGCCCGCTGTCGGCCAGGCCGCGCAGCGCGCCGATCGCGACCGTGTCGGTCACGCAGAAGACGCCGTCGAACCCGGCCTCCGACCCGGCCAGGCGGCGCGCTGCCGCCGCCCCCTGCTCCATGGTCAGCTGCTCGATGGGGGCCACGAGCCGCGGGTCGAACGGGATGCCCGCCTCGTCGAGCGCCTCGCGGTAGCCGTCGTAACGCAGGCTGGAGACGTCGACCTCGCCCCGCTGCGGGCCGTCGATGAGCGCGACGCGGCGGCAGCCCCGCTCGACGAGGTGACGGGTCGCGGCCCTGGCGCCCGCGCTGTTGGGCATCGCCACGTGGTCCACGGGCCCGTCGAAGATGCGCTCCCCCAGGATCACCACGGGATGGTCGACCCTGAGCAGGTCGGTGTCGGCCGGGCCGAGCCCGACCGTGCTGAGGATGAGGCCGTCGTAGAGCCGGTTGCGGGACAGGGCGAGGGCGGCGAGCTCGCCCTCGCGTGAGGCGCCGGTCTGCTCGATGGCGACCCTGAAGTGGTGTCCTGCCGCCACCTTGATGATCTCGGCGGCGAGCTGACCGTAGTAGGGGCGGTCGATCTCGGGGACGGCCAGGCCGATCGTCCCGGTACGCCCGGTGCGCAGGTTGCGGGCCGCGACGTTGACCCGGTAGTCGAGCTCGTCGATGGCCCGCAGCACGCGCTCGCGCGTCTCGCTCTTGACGTGCGGGTGGTCGTTGATGACGTGGGAGACGGTCATGGGCGAGACTCCTGCGGCCTTCGCCACGTCCTGTATCGTCACCACGCCAGCATCCTTTCACGCCCCCGGAACCCCGCCCGCCCCAGCGCCGCTCTGCCGTCATTTAGGCGCGAATATCGGCCTTTTTTGCAGTAAGTTGCGATTTGTGATGTTGCGAGAGCTTTCATGAGTGCCCACGACATCGAGGTGATGCGGCAGGCGGTGCTGCGCTTTCTCGGCTCGCTCGACCCGGAGCGAAAGGCCGCGGCGACGGCGGCGTTCGGCTCGCCCGAGCGTACCGAGTGGTTCTACCTGCCCGGCCCCCGTCCGGGGCTGCCGCTGGTCGAGATGACCTCGGCCCAGGAGGAGCTGGCCCTCGCCCTGCTGGAGATCGGCTGCGGCGCCGGCGGCGCGCGTACGGCCATGGGCGTGATCGAGCTCGAACGCGTCCGCCGCCGCCTGGTGACCGGCGTGGACGAGATCGACGGCGACCGCTACTGGTTCCGGGTGTTCGGCGATCCGGCCGCCCCGGCCCCGTGGATGTGGCGGATCAACGGCCACCACCTCGCCGTGCACGTCACGGTCGTCGGCGACGCGATCACGGTCACGCCGAGCTTCCTCGGCGCCGAGCCGGCCATGGTGCCGTCCGGGCCGCAGCGGGGCCTGCGGCTGCTCGCCGAGGAGGAGGAGTTGGGCCGGGCGCTGCTCGCCGACCTCGCGCCGCACCAGCGTTCGATCGCGATCACCAGCGCGGTCGCTCCCGACGACGTCCTGACCCGCAACGACCCCGCGGCCGACGCCGCACTCATCCCCTCCGGGCTCCCGTACGCCGACATGCAGGACTCGTCGCGGGGCATGCTCGAACGGCTCGTCCGCCGCTACTTCGACCGCGCCCCCGGCTGGTACGGCGAGACCTGCTGGCGGGACGCGCTCGACGCCGGGCTCGACAAGGTGACCTTCGCCTGGATGGGTTCGGATCAGCGCGGGCAGGGCCACTACTACTGCGTGACCGGGCCGACGTTCCTGCTGGAGTACGACAACACGCAGGACGAGGCCAACCACGTCCACTCCGTATGGCGCGACCTGCGCCACGACTGGGGCGGCGACCTGCTGGCCCGGCACTACGCCGACCACCACTGACCACCGCTTCGGTCAGAAAGGCCGACCCGGCGCAGTGGCAGGGCCCAGCCGCGCGGCACGCCGGGGGCGGCGGCGGGCAGGTGCAGCCGCCCCCTGGCCGCCTGCCAGGAGGCGACGATCACGAACGTGACGCTGACCAGCAGCGCCCACGCCCCGAACTTGGCCGGATGCACCAGTTGCCAGGTCTCCCGCTGGTACGGGTACTGCCAGGCGCCGAGGTAGGTCGCCAGGTTCTCGGCCACCCACAGGAAGAACCCGATGAGCGTCAGCGACAGCGCCAGCGGCATCTGGTAGCGGTGCGCGCCCACGGTGAAGTGCACCACCGTCCCCCAGGTCACCAGGACGAGCAGGACGGCCAGCGGCAGCCGCAGGTCGATCCACCAGTGCTGGCTGACGAAGTTCACGTAGATCGCCACCGCCACCAGAGTGACCGGCACGGTGCGGTAGGCCACCAGGCGCAGCGAGAAGATCCGCCAGGCCGCGCAGACGTAACTGCCCACCGCCGCGTAGAGGAACCCGCTGTAGAGCGGCACCCCGCCGAGCTTGGTGTAGGCCGGCTCCGGGTAGCTCCACGACCCGAGCCGTACCTTGATCAGCTCGAAGGCCAGCCCGACCAGGTGGAACCCGGCGATGACGGCCGTCTCACCGCTGCTCTCCCAGCGCAGCGCGCGCAGCGTCACGGTGACGGCCACGGCGTAGATCAGCAGCGCGTCGTAACGCGGAACGGGCAGCGGCACGACGGACGAGGCGGCCAGACCGGCGAACATGGCCACCGCGAACACGCACGACCTGGCCTCGGCCCAGGCGAACCGGAACAGCTGCGCGACGAAGAACCTCACGCCCATATCCGACCATCCGCACCCTGCGAGAATTGCTCGGGTTTCGGGGAGGTCCTGTGAAGAAACGGACTCCGGATCGCGCCCCGTAGGAAAGCCTGAAGAAATCCGTAAACGGCCTGCGCCATGCTGGAGCCCTCCACCTCGGAGAGACCTTCACCTCACAGACAAGGAACAACGGACATGGCGAGCAGACTGGTGGTCGGCACCTTCGTGACCCTCGACGGCATCATGCAGGCGCCCGGCGGGCCCGGCGAGGATCCCTCCGGCGGCTTCGAGCACGAGGGCTGGCTGCCCCCGTACGTCGACGAGGGGTTCGGCCGCATCATGGGCCCGCTGCTCGACCGCGCGGACGGCATGCTGCTGGGCCGCAGGTCGTACGACATCCTCAGCGCCCACTGGCCGAACGTCCCGGACGAGGAGGGCGGCGCCAAGATCAACGGCATGCCGAAGTACGTCACCACGCGCACGCCGATGACCGCTGCCTGGCGCAACACCGAGGTCCTGGTCGGTGAGGCCGCCGAGACCGTGGCCGAGCTCAAGCGGCGCACCGACGGCACGATCCTCGTCCAGGGCAGCAGCGACCTGCTGCGCACCCTGCAGAGCGCCGAGCTGGTCGACGAATACCACCTGCTGGTCTTCCCCGTCGTCCTCGGGCGGGGCAAGCGGCTGTTCGCGGAGGGGGCCACGCCGGCCGGGCTGAAGCTGACCGGTTCGAGCGCGACGGAGGCCGGCGTCGTCTACGTCACCTACGAGTGGGCGGGCAAACCGTCCTACGGCACCGTCGCCTGAGCCGCCCCACGGCGCGCTCTACAGGCTGTAGAGTAAGCCGGGACATCGGACGGAAGGGTGGATCGTGCTGCGCTGGTTTCGACTCGTGGCGGTGGCCGAGGCATGCTCGTGGGCGGGGCTGCTGGTCGGGATGTTCTTCAAGTACGTGACGGAGACCGGCGAGCTCGGGGTGAAGGTGTTCGGGCCGATCCACGGGGCGCTGTTCGTGCTGTACGCGGCCGGGGTGCTGCTGTCGGCGCGGGAGGCGGGCTGGAGCCGGGGCACGGTGGTGCTGGGCCTGGCCTGCGCGATTCCGCCGTTCACCTCGGTCTGGTTCGAACGCCGGATGGCGGCACGCACGGCGGTGGCGGCGGCCCCCGCCGCCTGACCGGAACACGACCCTCCGGCGGCGGCCGGCGCCTGACCAGTCCGCACCGACCGGCCGGCGCGGTGCCGCCCGTCCGGGCGAACGCCTCCGCCCGCCGGTTCCGGGTGCTAGAACATCTGGGACACGGCCACGATGATGGCGATCAGTGTGATCGGGCCCATCACGGCGGTCGAGACGACGATCGCGCTGCGGCCGGGCAGGACGCGGGCGAGCGCTCCCGAGGCGGCTCTGCGCACCGGCGCCGCGCCCGGCAGCACGAACAGCCCCAGCGTGAACAGGCCGGCGGCCAGGCTCTCGGCGTGGCCGGCGTTCAGTCGTCCGGCCATGTGGAGCAGCCCTCCTGCGGCCAGCCCGAACGCCACCGACAGCAGCAGGTGGCCCACGGTCACGAGACCGGCCGTGGACAGCGGCGGCCGCTCCTCGGCGAAGTAGTGGTCGGCGGCGCGCAGCACCAGCGAGAGCGCCGCCGCCCCGAGCCCGCCGGAGACCGGGTTCATCACGGTCAGCGCCATCAGCGTCACGAGCATGAGCACGCCGACGAACCCGCTGCCGTGCACGAACCGCCGCAGGTCGAACGGCTCCGCGGGAGGCGCGGGCCGGCGCCACCGCGCGGGCCGTTCGGACTGCTCGGACTGCTCGGACTGCTCGGACCAGTCGGAGTGCAGGGTCGGCGCGGGGACGAGGGACCGCTCCTCCTGCGGCCTGGCGTAAGTGACCGGCGGCAGCAGGTCGGAAAGGGTGTCCATGGCCTGGGTGCGGTCAGGGCGGCGCGGCGCGCCGCTCGCCGGGTCGAGCGCCCTGGCCGTGCGCAGCAGCTCGCGGGCGTCGGGCCGGGCGGTGTGATCGACCTGGAGGGCGCTGCTCAGCCACCCCCGCAGCCAGGCCGGCGCCTTGTCGATCTGCGAGCGCCCTTCCATGGTGTTGTAGCAGACCGACTCGAACGTCCCCGTGCCGAACGGCGGCAGCCCCGTGGCGGCGAAGAACACCGTCGAGGCCAGCGAGTGCACGTCGGCCGCCTGGGTGACGTGGGAGGCACGGATGATCTCGGGCGCCAGATAGCCGGGCGTCCCCACGACCATGCCGGTCGCCGTCAGCCGGGCCGCGTCCACCAGGTGCGCGATGCCGAAGTCGATGACCAGCGGCTGGCCGCCGACCAGCATGACGTTGGACGGCTTGAGGTCGCGGTGGATCACCCCGGCCTCGTGGATGTCCACCAGCGCCTGCGCCAGCCCCTGGGCGAGCGTGACGACCTCGTGCGCTGCCAGCGGGCCCTCGGTCAGCACAGTGTCCTCCAGCGTGCGGCCAGGGGCGAACCTGGTCACCACGTAGGGCTTGCCGCCGGCCAGCTCGGCGTCGATCACCTCGGCGACGAAGCGGCTGCGGACCCGCCGCATGGTCTCCACCTCGCGGAACAGCCGGTCGCGCGCCTTCAGGTCGGCCGCGACGTGCGGGTGCAGCACTTTGATCGCGACTTCCCGGCCCGCCGCGTCGAGACCGAGGTGGGCGACCCCCATGCCGCCCTCGCCGATCTTCCGGATCATCCGGTACGGGCCGAGTTGTTCCTGTGTCTGAGCACCCATTCCCGACTTCATCCTCCGTGTTCCCCCGGAACGCCGCGGTCCCGCCTCTCGGGACGGCCCGGACATTCTCCCGTAATGCATCCCCCGAGATGCACAGTAAGCGAAGATCTGCCCGGGTGCGGCGGGCTTGGCGAAGCCGGCCCCACCGAAGGCCCCGTCAGAAGGGTCCGCCCGGCCTGCCCGCCCGACCTGCCCGCCAGAAGGGCCCCGTTCAGCCGGCGTAGGGGAAGTTGGCGCGGAAGGTGCCGTGCGGGTTGTGCCGGCGTTCGAGCTCGCGCAGGCGCCGGAGTGCGGCGGGAGCGAAGGCGTCGGCGGGCGTCTCGCCGGCGCTGAGGAACGTGAGGGGTTTGCGGCCGCTCACCGGGAGCGCGCCGGCGAGCGCTTGCTGCTTGGCGGCGATGGCCGCGGCCGTCGCCGGGTCGGCCGGCACGCCGAACAGGTAGAGCGCGTACGGCTCGGTCAGCGGGCCGTGGGGGGTGTCGGACGGACGGGCGAACGCGCCGCCCAGATGGCGCAGCTGCACGTTCATCAGCGGCGCGATCGGGTCGGCCAGCAGGGTCTTGGCCACCGCGTCGTCCAGCTCGGTGAGCAGTTCGGCACGCGCGGCGCCTGGGCTGGGCTCGGTGGGCTCCGCGGTGATGGCGCCGAGCTCGGCCACCGTCATGGTCCGCCTGCTGTCGGCGAGGGGGCGGGGCAGCCGGTCCAGCGGGGCGAGCAGGTCGCGGGCCGCGTCGTCAGGGCCGAGGTAGGTGGCGTCGACGGCGACGAGGGGGTCGGAGCCGGGGAAGTGCAGCAGGTCCAGCCAGAGGGTCAGCTCGTCGGGCGCGGTCGCGGTGATCCGGCGGTAGGCGTCCATCACGTCCTGGGCGAGCTCGGCCGGCCACATCATCCGGCCGCCGTACAGATGCGGCGCGGGGTGCAGGGCGAGCTCCAGGGCGGTGACGACCGCGAACGACCCGCCGCCGCCGCGCAGGGCCCAGAAGAGGCCGGGGTCGGTGTCGCCGGTGACGCGCCGCCGCTCGCCCTCCGCGTCCACGACGTCGAACGCGGTGACGCTGTCGGCGACCCAGCCGTGCCTGCGGCCGAACCAGCTGAGCCCGCCGCCGAGCGCGACCCCGGCGACGCTGACGACCGGGGAGCTGCCGGGCAGGCCGGTCAGGCCGTGCGCCGCCGCGGCGGCCTGAAGGACGCCTGAGGGCACGCCCGCGCCGACGCGGGCCCGCCGGGCGGCCGGATCGATCTCGACGGAGTCCAGGCGGCGGGTGCGCAGCAGGATGGCGCCGCCGAGGCTCGTCGTGGCGCCGTGGCCGTTCGGCTGGGCCGCGACGGCCAGGCCGCGGGCGCGGGCGAAGCGGACCACGGCCGCGACGTCGGCGGCGTCGGCCGCCTCGACCACGGCGGGAACGAGGTGTTCGACGGCCCGGTTCCAGGGGCGCCCGGCCTCGTCGAACCCGTCATCCCCTGGGAGCAGCACCCGGCCGCTGACAAGGGTGCGCAGGTCGTGCAACGCGTCGGTCATCTGTCATCCCATCGTGAATTGGGGGGAACGGGGCAACGGGGGAACGTCGCCGTGCGGGTGGGCGCGTTCCATGGTGGTGGGTGAGGTGGTGGGTGAGAAGGCGCCGATCAATGTGATTCTGTGCGGGAATCGTCAAGCCGGCGCGCCGGACCGGGGTGCCTTCCCCGTCGGGACGTTCCGTCAATTAGGGGCCCGGCTGTAACGGCGGGCACTGGCAGGAGGGCGGGCGCTGCTCACGATGGGTGGCGGAATCCAGCACCCAACGGAAGGTGAAATCGTGCGTCTGCTCGCCGGGTTGACGATGAGTACCGTACTCGCCGCCGGGCTTCTGGCGGCCCCGCCCGCCCTGGCCGCCGCCGCCCAGGCTGTCCCCTTCTCCGCTGACTCGGGCGACTCGTGCCGCCGCGGGTTCACGGAGGGTCAGATCGAACGGTACGACGGGCCGGTGATCCGGCCCCGCGTCGACGTCGAAGGGTTACTCTCCGACGAAGCCACCCCGACCATCTGCACGCCCGACGACCTGCACTCCCTGGCCACCTTCAGCGCCTACCGAGGCAGCGAACTGATCGACAGCGTCACGCAGAAGGCGGACGACGCGCAGGTCAAGTTCGCGTTCTCGCTGTCCGACAGGGGGTCGGTGCGCACCATCGACCGGGTGGTCGTGCAGGTGTGCCGCCGGAGCAACTCGCCGATCGGGATCGGGTACTGCGGCAAGGCGCAGGAGTACAGGATCCCGTAGAGCGCCGGTCGGGTGACGAGCCCTCTCCCCTCCCGGGGAGGGGGCTCGCCTGTCTCCATGGGGGGTGTCCATGGGGTGCTGCCCCGTGCAGGCCGGCGTCGGGTCGCCGCACCGTGGTCGCCGCACCGTGGTCGCCGCACCGTGGTCGCCGCACCGTGGTCGCCGCACCGTGGTCGCCGTTCCGTGATCACCGGGGTGTGATCGCGTAGCCTGGGGCGCATGGTGCGCTTCGCGGTCGGGCTGCCGAACCTCGGCGAGTTCGGGGATCCTCAGGTGTTGGTCGAGCTCGCCGTGGCGGCCGAGGAACGGGGCTGGGACGGCGTCTATCTCTGGGACCACCTGCTCTACCACGACCGCGACTGGCCCGTGGTCAACCCGACGGTGGTGCTGTCGGCCGTCGCGGCCCGTACCAGCCGGATCAGGATCGGCGTGCTCATGACGGCGCTGCCCCGGCGGCGGGTGCAAATGGTGGCGAAGGAGACCGCGACGCTGGACGTGCTGTCCGGAGGGCGGCTGGTCGTCGGCGCGGGTCTCGGATCGGTCGACGCGGAATACGCCGATTTCGGGGAGGACCCCGATCTGAAGGTCCGTGCCGCCAAGCTGGACCGGGGTCTGGAGG
This sequence comes from Nonomuraea sp. NPDC048892, assembly GCF_040649735.1. Classification (NCBI taxonomy): domain Bacteria; kingdom Bacillati; phylum Actinomycetota; class Actinomycetes; order Streptosporangiales; family Streptosporangiaceae; genus Nonomuraea; species Nonomuraea sp. NPDC048892. Next base: position 147,265 of record NZ_JBEZFZ010000009.1, read on the forward strand.
AGCTGACGCGGCTGTGGAAGGAGCTGCCGCCGTCGCCGGTCCAGCGCCCGCGCATCCCGATCTGGTGCCCGGGGCGCTGGCCGACCAAGGTCGGCTTCCGGCGGGCGGCCCGGTGGGACGGCGCGATGCCGACCTTCCACGAGTACGGGCAGGAGCTGCCACCGGTGCCCGTCTCCGAGTTCGCGCGGGTGGTGGACTTCCTGGCCGAGCAGCGGGGCTCGCTGGACGGCTTCGACATCGCGTTGGAGGGCCGTGCGGCGGACGGGCTGGTCGACGGGTACGCGGCGGCGGGCATGACGTGGTGGGTGGAGGCGATGGGCTGGTGGCGCGGCGGCGTCGAGGACGCCCGAGCCACCATTGCCGCCGGCCCGCCACGCTAGCGCCGGCTCCGCCACGGTAGCCGAGCGGCCCAGGCGGCCGGGCCAGGCCGGACGGTCCCAGGTAGGCAGATCGGGCCGGGCGGGTAGACCAGGTGGGCCCGGCGGTCAGTGGGCTCTGGCGGTGGTGCCTCGGGGGACGAGGACCGGGGTCGGTGCCGGGCCGTGCTCCGTCTCACCCCTGCCGACGAGGTCCATGAGGCGGCGCGTGACCTCGGCGCCGAAGGCGAACACGTCGTGGCTCATGGCCGACAGCGGCGGGTGGGTGAGCCGGCAGAGCTGGGAGTCGTCCCAGGCCAGCAGGGACAGCTCGGCGGGCACGGGCACGCCCATCTCGGTGGCCACCGACAGGCCGGCCACGGCCATGATGTCGTTGTCGTACAGGATCGCGGTGGGCCGCCGGGCGGAGGAGAGCAGCGCGCGGGTGGCGCGGGCGCCCTGCTCGCCCGAGAAGTCGGTGGTCAGGATGCGGGCGGGTTCGAGTTTCAGGTCCGCGACCGCCTGGGTGAACGCCTCGCTGCGCAGCGCCGTGTGCCCGAGCCTGGCGGGACCGCCCACGCGGGCCAGGCGCCGGTGGCCGAGCGCCGCCAGGTAGCGGACGGCCTCGGTGACGGCCGCGGCGTCGTCGGTCCAGACGGACGGCAGCCCGCCGGTCAGTGACGGATGCCCGACGGCGATCACCGGCAGGCCCAGCGCCGCCACGGCGGCGACGCGCGGGTCGTCGAGGGTGAAGTCGACCATGATGGAGCCGCTGATCTGCTTGCTGCGGCTCCATCCGTCGAGCACGTCGATCTCCTCCCGCACATCCCGTACGAGCCGCAGCAGCAACGAGTGGGACCGCTCGGCCAGCACGCTCTCGATGCCGGAGACGAACTCCATGTAGAACGGTTCGAGCCCGAGCATGCGGGCCGGCCGGGCGATGACCAGGCCCACGTTGCTCACCTGCGTGGTGGCCGACGAGAGCGACCTGGCGGCCTGGTTGGGCAGCCAGCCCAGCTCGCGGGCGGCCTCGCGCACCTTTTTCCGCGTGGCGGCGGAGACGCCCGGCTTGTCGTTCATGGCCAGAGAGACCGAGCCCTTGGACACCCCGGCCAGCTGGGCGACCTCGGCGATCGTCACCTTGCCCGCCGGCCGGGCGGCGCGCGTCATGGCCGGGCGGCCTCCTCCGCCGCGTTGACGCTGAACAGCGCCGCCCGCACCGCGGCCTCGTCGATCGCGTCGATGCCGCCAGGGCCGCCGGTTTCGCCGGTGCCGCCGGTTCCGTCGACGTCGCCCGCCGCCCCGGCCCCGTCGGTTCCCCGGGCGTCCAGGCCGGTCACGGTGATCGTGACGGCCTCGCCGGGCAGCAGCGTGACCAGCCCGCGGTCCGCCACCGCGCCGGGACCGAGCCGGTCGGCCTGCAGCATCAGGTCGCGGACGAAGGCGCGGGCGGTGATCACGACGCCGAGCGTATCGCCCGAGGGGTCGAGCCGCAGGTCGAGGTCGGGCGCCGGGTAGGCGAAGTCCTTGTCCGGGCGGCCGAGCACGACGTCGCGCAGCCCGTCCGCCTCCGCCACCAGCAGTTCCTCGCTCGCGTCCTTGAACTCGGCGACCGTCAGGGGCAGCAGCGCGACCGTGCGCGCGGGCACGTCGAACGGCACCCGTTCCTCCGCCAGCGCCGTCCCGTCCGCGCGCAGCCTGCGGACGAGTGCGCTGCCCTGCCACGGCTCGGGCGACTGGTTGTCGACGGCGAGCACGCGGGCGTCGTCCCGGTGCTGGAACGTCAGCAGCCGGTCGGCGTACAGGCGGCGCAGCTCGTAATAGAGCGGCTTGGGCCGGGCCTGGCCGTCGACGGCGGCCCACGAGGTGACCGGCCAGCAGTCGTTCAGCTGCCAGACGACGGTGCCCGCGCAGAGCGGCCAGTGGGAGCGCCAGTGCGCGACGCCGGTCGCGATGGCGCGGGCCTGATTGACCTGGGTGAGGTAGTGCCAGTGGTCGAAGCCGGCCGGCGAGGTGAAGTGGTGGGCCAGGCCCCGGTTCAGCTTGCCGTTGCCGTCCTCGGCCTTCTGGTGGTGCAGCATGGCGGGCGAGGCGGCGTCGAGCTGGTCGTCGCCGAGCCATTCGCGCAGCGTGGCGTGCGCGGGCGGCGCCTGCCAGCCGAACTCGGCGGCGAAGCGCGGCACGTCGTCGAGGTAGCCGCTGTAGTCGCGCCGGTTCCACACCTCCCAGGAGTGGGACGGGCCGTGCGCCGGGTCGTTGGGATGACGGTCCCATGAGCCGGACCAGGGGCTGCCCGCCTGGTACGGGCGGGTCGGGTCGAGGTCGGCCACCACGCGCGGCAGCAGCCCGAGGTAGTACCCCTCGCCCCAGCTGGCGCCGGCCAGCTCCCGCTCCCAGCCCCAGTCGCGAAAGCCCCACAGGTTCTCGTTGTTGCCGTTCCACAGCACCAGACTGGGGTGGGGGGCGAGCCTGACGACGTTCTCGCGCGCCTCGGCCTCGACCTCGCCGCGCAGCGGCTGCTCCTCCGGGTAGGCGGCGCAGGCGAACAGGAAGTCCTGCCACACCATCAGGCCCAGCTCGTCGCAGGCGTCGTAGAAGGCGTGGTCCTCGTAGATGCCGCCGCCCCAGACGCGGACCAGGTCGACGCCCGCCTCGGCGGCCTGGGTGAGCCGGTGCCGGTAGCGCTCGGGGGTGAGGCGGGCGGGCAGGGCGTCGTCGGGGATCCAGTTGACGCCGCGGGCGAAGATCGGCCGGCCGTTGACGCGGAAGGTGAACGCGGTGCCGTGCTCGTCCTGGGTTCTGTCGAGCTCGATCGTGCGGAAGCCGACGCGCCGCCGCCAGGTGTCCAGGACCTGACCGGTGGTGGCGTCGGACAGGACCACCGCGCACTCGTACAGGGGCTGGCCGCCGTGCCCGCGCGGCCACCACAGGTCCGGCGCGGGGATCTCCAGGACCGCGACGGCGCTGCCCGCGCCGGCGGGGACCGTCTGGGTGGCCGTCTGGCCTCCCGCCTCGATCGTCAGCGTCAGCTCGCGGCCGGCGCCGGTCTCGGTGCGTTCCAGCTCGACGTGCGCCTCGATCCTGCCGTCGCCGCTGCCGGTTCCGCCGGTGACCGTGACCAGCGGCCTGACCTGCGCCAGGCGGGCGGTGCTCCAGTTCTCCAGCCGGACGGGCCGCCAGATGCCGGCGGTGACGAGCGTGGGTCCCCAGTCCCAGCCGAAGCTGGCGGCCATCTTCCTGACGAAGTTGAACGGCTCCGCGTAGGCGTTCGGCCGCGCGCCCAGCCGTTCCTGCTGCGCCTCGGCCTCGGTGTACGCGGAGGTGAACAGCACCGACAGGACCGAGCCCTCGCGTACCCGCCCGGTCACGTCGAACCGGTACGAACGGTGCATGTTCCTGGTCCGGCCCAGCTCCTCCCCATCCAGCAGCACCCTGGCGACCGTGTCGAGCCCGTCGAAGACCAGGTCCGTACGCTCGAAACCGGCCGGCGCCGCCGCCAGCGCCGTCTCGTAGCGCCAGTCGGCCCGGCCGACCCAGGCCACCTCCAGCTCGTTGAGCCCCGCGTACGGATCCGGGATCAGCCCCGCCGTCAGAAGGTCCGCGTGCACGCAGCCGGGCACCCGGGCCGGCACGGCCTCGTTCGTGAGCCGGCCGGCGGCTGCCTCACCACCCGCCAGGCGGAGCGTCCATCCCGAGTGCAACGACGTGCTCTGCTTCGCCAAGTCCTGCTCCTCAATCACGAGAATGGGGCAAATGTCCCGATAAGTCCTGATCAACGTACCGAGCCGCCCCTGAACCTGTCTAGACCGTTTCAGTCCAGCACGGAACCCTGGCCCAAGACACCCCCGTGCGCCGGTCCCCTTGACGCGCTTACCCGGTAAAGCGAATAACGGCCGCTACCCCACCCACACCCCAGCCCGCGCGGCGGCCAGCGCCGTCTCCGCCGCCCGCTCGGCCGCCGCCTCGTCCAGGAGTTCCCCGGTGTTCAGCAGCGCGTAGTACAGGGGCGCGGAGACGCCGGCGATCACGCGCCGGGGATCGGTCCCCGGGGGCAGCTCGCCCCGTTCGACGGCGTCCGCGACGCACCCGGCCCACTCGTCGATGCGCACGGCGTAGAAGCGGCGCAGCGCCATGGCCGCCTGCTCGTCGCAGAGCGAGGCGGCGATGAGCGCCTTGAACAGCCGCCCCTGGCGCGGATCCGTCAGGGTTCTGACCACCAGGCGGGCGTTCTCCCGCAGGTCGTCGCGGACGTTCCCGGTCCTGGACCGGGGCAGGGACTGCGCGGCCATGTCGTCGAGGAGGTCGGCGGCGAGTGCCCCCGGGCTGCCCCAGCGGCGGTAGACGGTGGTCTTGCCCACCTCCGCCACCCGGGCGATCTCGGCCAGGTCGAGCGCGTCGAACCCCTTCTCCACCAGGGTGTCGGCGGCGGCCCGCAGCACGGACTCGCGCACGCGCGCCGTACGCCCACCGGGACGGACGGCCCCGCGCGGCGGCACGTCGTCGGCCATACAGGACTCCTTATCGGGACTCAAGTTCCATTAGTAGCCATCACAGTGCTACATTCACCCTAACGGAACCAGGGACCCGTTAAGGGCCGTCCCTGCGTCCGGCGACTCCCCCATGTCCAGGAAGGACGTCCCGTCATGTCCACCCTCGCCTCCGCCGACGGAATCACCCCCGCACCACCACGGCTCACCGGCCGGCTCAAACTCGTCCTCGCGGTCCTGCTGGTCGCCCAGTTCACGCTCGCCGTCGACTTCTCGATCCTGAACGTCGCCCTCCCCCTCATCGGCGACGGCCTCGGCTTCTCCCTGGCGAACCTGCAGTGGATCGCCACCGCCTTCGCCCTGTCGGCGGCCGGGTTCACCCTGCTCTTCGGCCGGGTCGGCGACCTCGTCGGCCGCAAGCGGATCTTCCTCGCCAGCCTCGCCCTGCTGGGCCTGGCCTCCCTCGCCGGCGGCCTCGCGCCGACCCCCGAAGTCCTCATCGCCGCCCGCGTCGCCCAGGGGCTCGCGACGGCCGCCGCCACCCCGGCGGGCCTGGCCCTGCTCACCACCGCCTTCCCCGAGGGACCGCTGCGGCAGAAGGCGCTCGGGCTGAACGGCGCCCTGATGTCGGCCGGGTTCACCACCGGGGCGATCCTCGGCGGCGTGCTGACCGACCTGCTCTCCTGGCGCTGGGCCTTCTTCGTCAACGTGCCCGTCGCGCTCGCCGTCCTGCTGGTCGCGCCCGCCGCCATCAAGGAGTCGCGCCCGGCCGACCGGCCCAGGATCGACCTGCCCGGCGCGCTGTCCGTCACCCTCGGCCTGCTCGCCCTGGTCTACGGCCTCACGCAGGCGGGCGAGCACGGCTGGACCCATCCCGCCACGCTCACGGGCCTGCTCGCCGGCGCCGTCCTGCTGGTGGTCTTCTACGCGGTCGAGAGCCGGGCGGCGCAGCCGCTCATCCCCCTGCACGTGCTGAAGAAGCGCACCGTGGCCTGGGGCAACGTGCTCGGCCTGCTGGCGTTCGTGACCGAGACGTCGCTGGTGTACCTGCTCACTCTCTACATGCAGAAGACACTCGGCTTCTCCGCCCTGGCCGCCGGGGTCTCCTTCGCCCTGCTCGGCCTCGGGACGGTGCTCGGCGGCCTGCTCGCCCCCAGGGTCATCGGCCGCACCTCCGCGCGGGCCGCGCTGATCGGTGGCGGGCTGCTGCAGGCGGCCTTCACCGCCGCCCTGCTCCTCCTCGGCGGTACGCCGGCCTCGCTGTGGCTGCAACTGCCCGCCACCTTCCTCGGCGGGGTCGGCAACATGCTGGTCATCGTGGGCTTCATGGTCACCGCCACGGCGGGGCTGCCCGATCGCGAGCAGGGGCTGGCCACCGGGCTGGCGTCGATGTCCCAGCAGGTCGGCATCACCATGGGCACGCCGATCATGTCGGCGATCGTCACCGCCACCACGGCGGGGGTGGTCACCGCCGGGGCGGTGCTGGACGGCGTCAGGGCCGCCGTCGCGGTCAACGCCGCCCTGGTCCTCCTCGGCGTGCTCATCGCCGCCGTCGCCCTCGGCGGGGCGGGCGACAGGGGCGCGACAGCGACGCGTTAACGCACATCTGTAGGCTATCTTTGCCGTCGGAACCACATCGAATGGGGAGAATTTTGACGATTGACCCCGCTGCGACGCTCGAAACCACCCGCGGCTGCCCGTACGCCCCACCCGAGCAGCACCTGCGTCTTCTGCGGGAGCAGCCGGTCGCCAAGGTCACGCTGCCGACAGGCGGCGAGGCCTGGATCGCGGCCCGCTACGACGACATCAGGACGATCCTGACCGACCCGCGCTTCACCGCCGACCGCCGCCATCCGAGCATGCCGCGGCTGGCCGAGGACACCGGGAGCGGGCTGGCCGAGTCGCCGCTGCCCAAGATGATGCTGGAGATGGACCCGCCCGAGCACGGTCCCGCCCGGCGCGCCGTGGTCGGCGAGTTCACCGTCCGGCGCATGGCGGCGCTGCGCCCGCGCATCCAGCAGATCGTGGACGAGCACCTGGACGCCATGCTCGACGGCCCGAAGCCGGCCGACCTGGTGCGCGCCCTGGCGCTGCCGGTGCCCTCGCTGGTGATCTGCGAGCTGCTCGGCGTGCCGTACGCCGACCACGACTTCTTCCAGATCCACTCGGCGCAGCTGCTGAACCGCCGGGCCACGGAGGACGAACGCCGGCACGCCATCCTGGAGCTGGCCGTCTACCTGGACAAGCTGATCAAGACCAAGGAGCAGGAGCCCGCCGACGACCTGCTCGGCCGGCAGATCGCCAAGCAGCGCGAGAAGGACGGCGCGGTGGACGGCCCGGCGCTGCTCAGCCTGGCGTTCCTGCTGCTGATCGCCGGGCACGAGACCACGGCCAACATGATCTCGCTCGGCACGTACCAGCTGCTGCGCGACCCGGAGACGCTGGCCGCGCTGCGCGCGGACCCGGCCAAGACGGTGAACGCCGTCGAGGAGATGCTGCGGTACTTCACCATCGCCGAGTTCGCCATGGTGCGGGTGGCCACGGCCGACGTCGAGCTCGGCGGCACGGTCATCCCGGCGAACTCCGGGGTGTTCATGCTGGCCAACGCCGGCAACCGCGACCCGGAGGTGTTCGCGGACGCGCAGCGCTTCGACATCGACCGCGGCGCGCGCAACCACCTCGCCTTCGGCTACGGCGCCCACCAGTGCCTGGGACAGAACCTGGCCAGGGTGGAGCTGGAGATCGTCTTCGAGACGCTGCTGCGGCGGGTGCCCGGCCTGCAGCTGGCCGTTCCCGAGGAGCAGCTGGCGTTCAAGGAGGACTCGACGGTGTACGGCATGCACGAGCTGCCGGTCACCTGGTGATCCTGTCCCTTCGGGGTGAGGAACGCTAGTTTCAGCTAGTTTCCGATAGCTGTCGAAAACTCGCGGCACGTATGCCCTGCACAGCAACATGAGCTAGAGCCGGCCCTCCGAAACATTTCGGAGTCTCGTTGACACCTTTCGGAGGGCTTTCCACACTGATCGCCAACGCCCCCACCCGGGAGGGAGAGCTCTGGTGATCATCAGCTTGGCTCGCTCCACAATGCTGCCGCGAGTCGTCGCACTGGCGGCCGCGACGACGCTCTTGTTCGCCGGAGCGGCACCGGTGGCGGCGAACGTGGCGGCGGACGTGACGGCGGACGTGACGGCGGACGTGACGGCGGACGCAGCGGCGCCGCCCGCCCTGGCCGCCGGGACGCACGGAGCCGCCCGGACGCACGGAGCCGGCGCGACCACAGGCGCCTTCGCGGACGCGGGTGACGAGAACGAGGGCGCCGACTGCGTGGTGCCCGGCCTGCCCGACGCCGGCTCCCTGCCGTCGAACTCCCGGCTGCCCGACCCGTTCAGAAAGCTGAACGGGTCGCGCATCACCAGCAGAGCCGACTGGCGGTGCCTGCGCGAGGAGACCAAGCGGCTCGCCGAGAAGTTCGTCTACGGCGAGAAGCCGCCCAAGCCGTCGAGCGTCACGGGGACGGTCACGAGCACCGGCATCACCGTGAACGTGAGCCACAACGGCAGAAGCGCCGGTTTCTCGGCGAGCGTCTCGCTGCCGAGCGGCACCGGCCCCTTCCCCGCCGTCGTCGTCATCGGCGGGTTCGGCGCGGACACGGCCGCCATCAGGGCCGCCGGCGCCGCCGTCATCAGCTACGACCCCTACGCGGTCGGCCGGGAGGGCACGCCGCGCAGCAACAAGCAGGGCGCCTTCTACACCATCTACGGCTCCTCCAGCAGCACCGGACTGCTGCTCGCCTGGAGCTGGGGCGTGAGCCGGATCATCGACGTCATCGAGCAGTCGGGTGGCGACCTGCTCAAGGCGGACGCCACCGGCGTCACCGGCTGCTCGCGCTTCGGCAAGGGCGCCTTCGTGGCCGGCGCCTTCGACCAGCGCATCGCGCTCACCATGCCGATCGAGTCGGGCAGCGCCGGCGCGCCGATCTTCCGTGGCATCCCCGGTGAGGGCGCCCAGAGCCTGAGCAGCGCGTACGGCGAGCAGCCGTGGCTGGGCGACGCGTTCGGCTCCTTCACCGGCAGCCCGGCCCGGCTGCCCGTGGACACCCACCAGATCGTGGCCATGGTCGCGCCGCGCGGGCTGTTCGTCATGGACAATCCGCACATCACCAACCTCGGCCCCAGGTCCGCGAGCGTGGCGGCGCTGGGCGGGGCCGAGGTGTACAAGGCGCTCGGGGCGGGCGAGGACATCACGTACTGGTCCGACGTGCAGGACGGCAGCCACTGCGCCAACCGGCCCGAATGGCGGACCCCGCTGCAGCAGCACATCCAGAAGTTCCTGCTGCGGACGGGCAACGCGCCCGGCGCCATGCGGATCTCGTCCAGGGCGGCCGGCAACCTGGCGGAGTGGCGCGACTGGCAGACGCCCGCGCTCGGCGGCGGCTCCGGCGACACGACCGCGCCGAGCACGCCCGGCACGTTGGCCGCGTCCGGCGTCACCGCCACCGGCGCCACCCTGACCTGGGCCGCCTCGACCGACGACGTCGGCGTCACCGGGTACGACGTCCTGCGCGCGCCCGGCGCGAGCGGCGGCACGTTCACGCAGGCCGGCTCCTCGGCCACGACCTCGTTCAGCGACACGGGGCTGACGCCGAACACCACCTACCGCTACCAGGTCAGGGCGCGGGACGCCGCGGGCAACGCCTCGCCGGTCTCGAACACCGTCCAGGTCACCACCCAGCCCGGCCCCGCCACCGGGGGCTGCACGGCCCTCGCCACCGTGCAGACCCAGTGGGCCACCGGGTACGTCGTCCAGCCCCTGACCGTCACCAACACCGGCACGTCCGCCATCAGCGGCTGGACGGTCACCTTCACGCTGCCGGCCGGGCACACGCTGACCGGCTCGTGGAACGTCACCGCCACCGTCAGCGGGCAGAACGTGACCTTCAGGAACACCGGCCACAACGGCTCGCTCGCCCCCGGGGCGGCCACCACCAGCGTCGGCTTCCAGGTGAGCCGCCCGAACGGCGACACCACCCTTCCGTCCGGGTACGCCTGCACCTGACCATCCCCCGCGCTTCCGTTTTCCGGACCTCCCGGCCCGCCCGCCCGCGGGCCGGTGGGTCAGCTGGTGACGGTCACGTCGCGCAGCAGGAAGTAGCTCATGGAGTCGGCCTGCATGTACAGGTGGAACTTCTCGGCCCTGGCCTTGGCCGTCTTGTCCGCGGTGACGATGGTGACGACCACGTACTTCTTCGTGGGGTTCGTCCGGATCGCCCCGTAGGCGAACGTGGAGAAGGTCATGTCGCTGCGGATGTTCACCGCGTTCGAGGAGAGCTTGGCCAGCCGGGTCGCCGCGGCCTTGGCGGCCTCGTCCGTCGGGAACATCATCATGACCTGCACCGCCTTGAGGTGCCCGCGATAAGCGGTGTAGGCGACCTGGACGGCGCGCGTGCACTTGTTCTTGGCCAGCACGCCCCGCCCGTCCACGGGGTCGCAGCTGTCGTACGTCCAGCCGGCGACCTTGGCGGCGGAGAACCTGATCCCGGTCACGTTGAACTTCCAGTCGCCGAACTCGGTGTGCGCGATCGGCGAGCCCGGCTGGGCGCGGCCGGAGGCGGGCGGGGTGGCCGTGGGGTCGGTGGCCGGCTCCGACTGCTCGCCCGACGGCTCCCCCGACGGCTCGCCGGACGGTTCGCCGGAGGCCCCGGCGGACGCCTCGTCCGCGGGTCCGCCCGACGGCTCGCCATCGGCCGCCTCGCCGGCCGCGTCACCGGACCCGTCGGAGGGGGCGTCGGACTGCCACGGGGCCGTGGTCGGGAACGAGGTCGCGCTGCTCGGCAGGGCGGCGGGGGTCTCCGGGGAGCCGAGGTAGGTCACCGCGCCCACCGTGCCGCCGGCCAGCAGGATCAGGCCCAGGCCGATGGACAGGCCGATGACCAGGGTGTTGCCGCGCCGGGGCGCCGTGCCGTAGTCGTGCTGGGGCAGCCCGTAGAGGTCGGCCTGCCCGTACTGGGTCGCCTGCCCGTAGGCATCGCCCCGCCCGTAAGCATCGCCGTGCCCGTAGGAGTCGGGCTGTCCGTGCTGGGCCGGTCGGCCGTATCGGTCCTGGGGTTCGTACGGGCCCGCCTGCCCGTGCCGGCCCGACCGGCCGTACTGGTCCCCCGGGTCGTACGAGCCCGTCTGCCCGCGCCGGCCGTAAGGATCCTCCCACTCATACGAGCCCGCCTGGCCATGACGACCCGATCGGCCGTACTGGTCCGGCTGCTCGTACGGGCCCGGCGGGCCGGTTAAGCGGGGTGTGCCGAAGTCGGGGGGCGGGCCGCCCTGACGGGGCTGTGGGCCGTTGCCGGGCCGCCCGGGGCTCTGACCGGCCGACCGGGGCCCGTGGCCCGGCCATGGGGCGGCGGGACCAGGTTGCGGCCCGCCGTCCGTGGAGCCCTGCGAGGCCCTGGGATCTTGCGGATGTTGAGGTGGAGGGTAGGTCATGGCCCCATTGTGGGGCGGCGATCCGGCCTAGAACCGGCTCCACGGCAGTCCGGCATCAGAGTGAACCAGGCCCGCGCGGCCGTACGTACTAGAGCGATACCCGCACGCGACGGCGGTGGGAGATGCGGCGAGCGGCCGAGAGCACGGGAGGAATCCCGGCGATCCGTCCCGGCCGCCCGGCGCGGGTCAGGAGTTGCAGCCGCAGCTGCAACCGGCGGCACATGAGCAGGACGATCCGTGTCCGCAGGAGCAGGAGTTCTTCGTGGTTGCCGTCATGCCGCATTTATTGCGCGAAGTGAGGGCCGGCTAACTCTCCGCGAAGCGACAAACCCCCTCCCTTCCCGCGACAAGCCCCTGCACACCGCCGTCCTCCCCCATCCGGGCATCTCGCGGTCATCGTGACCGGAGGCGTCCCGTGTGAGGGCAGGACGCGCGGGCAGGACACGCCTCACGGCCCGCCGACGCGGGGGCCGACGCGGGGGCCAACGAGGGGGGATCCGTCATGAAGGGAAACGTCGGCAGAATGCGCGCGGTCGCGTACCGGAAGAGCCTTCCGGTGGACGACGGCGAGAGCCTGGTGGACGTCGAGCTGCCCGTCCCCGAGCCGGGACCGACCGACCTGCTCGTCCGGGTGGAGGCCATCGCGGTCAACCCCGTCGACTACCAGACGCGCCGGGACGTCGACCCGGGCGGCGAACCCAAGGTGCTCGGCTGGGACGCGGCGGGCACGGTCGTCGCGACCGGCGACCGGGCCGAGCTGTTCGGGCCCGGTGACGAGGTCTACTACGCGGGCGCGTTCGACCGTCCCGGCTGCGATTCCCAATACCACGTCGTGGACGAGCGGCTCGTCGCCCGCAAGCCCGCCACGCTGACCTTCACCGAGGCCGCCGCGCTGCCCCTGACCTCCCTGACCGCGTGGGAGGGCCTGTTCGAGCGGCTGGGCCTGCGCCACGCTCCGCTGGAGCGGACCGGGGCGCTGCTGGTCACCGCGGCGGCGGGCGGCGTCGGCTCGATGGTGGTGCAGCTCGCCGGGACACTCACCTCGCTCACCGTGATCGGCACCGCCTCGCGTCCCGAGACCGTGGAGTTCGCCAGGCGCATGGGCGCCCATCACCTGGTCGACCATCACGAGCCGCTGCCGCCGCAGGTGGCCGAGGTGGCGCCGGACGGTCTCGATCTCGTCTTCAGCACCGCCGGCACGGACCGGAACCTGCCGGCGTACGCCGAGATGCTCAGGCCGTTCGGCGGCATCGTCGTGGTCGACGACCACCACACGCTGCCCGTCGGAGTGCTGCAGTCGAAGTCGATCTCGCTCCACTGGGAGCTGATGTTCACCCGCTCGCTCTTCCGCACGCCCGACCAGATCGCGCAGCACCACATCCTGACCCAGGTCGCCCGGCTGGTGGACCGGGGCGTGCTGACCACCACGGCGACCGTGGACCTGGGCCGGATCGACGCCGCCCACCTGCGCGAGGCGCACCGGATCATGGAGTCAGGCACGGCCGTCGGCAAGGTGACGCTCACCGGTTTCGGCGACTGACCGGCCCTCCCGACGAGGCCGGCCCGCACAAAGCCGGCCGGCCCCACGAGGCCGGCCCGCACAAGGCCGGCCCGCACAAGGCCGGCCCGCACAAGGCCGGCCCCGCCAAGCGTCAGTCGACCTCCACGGCGGCCTGGGCGAACTGGGCCGAGTACAGCCGGGCGTAGGCGCCCTCCGCCGCCAGCAGCGACTCGTGCGTGCCCTGCTCGACGATCCGCCCGTTCTCCATGACCAGGATCAGGCTGGCGTCGCGGATGGTGGACAGGCGATGGGCGATCACGAAGCTGGTCCGCCCCTCGCGCAGCGAGCTCATCGCCCGCTGGATGAGCACCTCGGTCCTGGTGTCCACCGAGCTGGTCGCCTCGTCCAGGATGAGGATGGCCGGCTCGGCCAGGAAGGCGCGGGCGATCGTGATCAGCTGCTTCTCGCCCGCGCTGACCGTGTTGCCCTCCTCGTCGACGACGGTGTCGTAGCCGTCGGGCAGCGTGTGGGCGACGCGGTCCACGTGGGCGGCCCGCGCGGCGGCCTCGATCCGCTCCTTCGTGGCGTCCTCGGCCCCGTAGCCGATGTTCTCCGCGATGGTGCCGCCGAACAGCCAGGTGTCCTGCAGCACCATGCCGATGTTGGCGCGCAGCTCCTCCCTGGACATCTCGGCGATGTCGACGCCGTCCAGCGTGATGCGCCCGCCGGTCACCTCGTAGAAGCGCATGACGAGGTTGACCAGCGTCGTCTTGCCGGCGCCTGTCGGGCCGACGATGGCCACGGTCTGGCCGGGCTCGACGGTCAGCGACAGGTCGTCGATCAGCGGCCGGTCGGGCGCGTAGCGGAAGGACACGTTCTCGAACGCGACCCGTCCCCGCACCTGGGCGGGCCTGGCGGGCTCGGCCGGCTCGGCCGACTGCTCGTCGGCTTCGAGCAGCTCGAAGACCCGCTCGGCGGAGGCGACGCCCGACTGCACGAGGTTCGCCATGCCGGCCACCTGGGTCAGCGGCTGGCTGAACTGCCGCGAGTACTGGACGAACGCCTGCACGTCGCCCAGCGAAATGGAGCCCGAGGCCACCTTGAGCCCGCCCACCACGGCGACCAGCACGTAGTTGAGGTTGCCGATGAACATCATGGCCGGCTGGATCATCCCGGAGATGAACTGGGCCTTGAAACTGGAGTTGAACAGGTCCTGGTTGTGCTCGGCGAAGGTGTCGGCGGCCTCCTTCTGCCGGCCGAACACCTTGACCAGCGTGTGGCCGCCGTACATCTCCTCGATGTGGCCGTTGAGCTTGCCGGTGGAGGACCACTGCTTGATGAACTGCGGCTGCGACCGCTTGCCGATCACGGCGGTGACGTAGACCGACAGCGGCACCGAGATCAGCGCGATGAGCGCGAGCACCGGCGAGATCCAGAACATGACGACCAGCACCGCGATGACCGTCAGCAGCGAGGAGATGAGCTGGCTCATCGTCTGCTGCAGCGACTGGGCGATGTTGTCGGTGTCGTTGGTGGCGCGGCTGAGGATCTCGCCGCGCGGCTGGCCGTCGAAGTAGCTCAGCGGCAGCCGGCCCAGCTTGGCCTCGATCCGCTCGCGCAGCCGGGACGCGGCCCGCTGGACCACGATCGTGGTGAGCCTGAACTGCACGATGCCGAGCAGCCCCGCCAGCACGTAGACCGCCAGCACCCAGCCGAGCACCTGGGCCAGCGCGGTGAAGTCGATGCCCTGGCCGGGCACGACGCTCATCGCCGAGACCATGTCGGCGAAGGTGTCCTGGCCGCGGGCGCGCAGCCCGGCCACGGCCTGCGCCTTGGTGCTCCCGGCGGGCAGCTGGGCGCCGATGATGCCGGAGAAGATCAGGTCGGTGGCGTAGCCGAGGATCTTGGGGCCGGACACGGTCAGCGCCACGCTGGCCGTGCCGAGGGCCAGGATGACGGCCAGCATCGCCCGCTCGGGGCGCAGCAGGCTGACCAGGCGGCGCAGGGTGCCGCCGAAGTCGAGGGCCTTCTCGGCGGGCCCGCTCAGCATCCGGCCTGGGCCGAATCCTGGCTGGGGACGGCGCGGGGGCGCCTGGGTGGTCACGCCGCGGCCTCCTGTTCGGTGAGCTGAGACAGCACGATCTCCCGGTACGTCGGGCACGTGCTCATGAGTTCGGCGTGGTCGCCGCTGCCGATGATCCGGCCTTCCTCGATGACGAGGATGCGGTCGGCGTCGCGGATGGTGTTCACCCGCTGGGCCACGATGACGATGGTGGCGTCGGTGATCTCCTCGGCCAGGGCGGCGCGCAGCCGGGCGTCGGTGGCGTAGTCGAGGGCGGAGAAGGAGTCGTCGAAGAGGTAGATCTCGGGCCGGTGCACCAGGGTCCTGGCGATGGCCAGGCGCTGGCGCTGGCCGCCGGAGACGTTCGTGCCGCCCTGGGAGATGGGCTCGTCCAGGCCGCCGGGCATCGCCTCGACGAACTCGCGGGCCTGGGCCACCTCCAGGGCCCGCCACAGCTCCTCGTCGGTCGCGTCGGGCTTGCCGTAGCGCAGGTTGGAGGCGATGGTGCCGGAGAAGAGGTAGGGCGACTGCGGGACGAGCCCGACCGCGCGGGCCAGTGCGGCGGGGTCGAGGTCGCGCACGCTGACGCCGTCGACCAGGACCTCGCCGGAGGTCGCGTCGAACAGGCGGGGGATGAGGTTGAGCAGGGTCGTCTTGCCGCTGCCCGTACTGCCGATGATCGCGGTCGTCCGGCCGGGCCGGGCCGTGAAGGTCACGTCGCTCAGCACCGGGACCTCTGCGCCCGGGTATTGGAAGGCCACCGAGCGCAGCTCCAGCTCGCCTATCTGGCGGTCGGGCGTGACGGGCGTGGCCGGCGGGTGGACGGTCGGCTCGGTGCCGAGCACCTCCTCGATGCGCTCGGCGCAGACCTCGGCCCGCGGGATCATCATGAACATGAACATGGCCATCATCACCGACATGAGGATCTGCATCAGGTAGGAGATGACCGCGGTCAGCGCGCCGACCTGCATGCTCCCGTCGGCGATGCGGTGGCCGCCGAACCACACCACGGCGACGCTGGAGAGGTTCACCACGAGCATGACGGTGGGGAACATCAGCGCCATCAGCCGCCCGACCCGCAGCGACACGTCCGTCAGCTGCTCGTTGGCCACCGCGAAGCGCTCGCGCTCGTGCCGGTCGCGGACGAAGGCCCTGATCACCCGGATGCCGGTGATCTGCTCGCGCAGCACCTGGTTGATCCGGTCGATGCGCTCCTGCATCGTACGGAACAGCGGCCGCATCAGCACCACGATGGTGCCCACGACGGCAATCATCAGGGGCAGCACGACGAGCAGCAGCGAGGACAGCGTCGTGTCCTGATTCAACGCCAGCACGATCCCGCCGACGCACATGATCGGCGCCGCCACCATCATCGTGAACGTCATGAGCACGAGCAGCTGGATCTGCTGCACGTCGTTGGTGGTCCTGGTGATCAGGGACGGCGGCCCGAACCGGCTGACCTCCTGGGCGGAGAAGTCCTGCACCCGGTGGAAGATCGCGGCCCGCAGGTCGCGGCCCAGGGCCATCGAGGTGCGGGCGCCGTAGTAGACGGCGACGATCGAGCAGACGATCTGGACCAGCGTGACGGCCAGCATCACCATCCCGACGCGCATGATGTAACCGGTGTCGCCCTTGACGACGCCGTCGTCGATGATGTCGGCGTTGAGGGTGGGGAGATAGAGCGTGGCCAGCGTCTGTACGAACTGGAAGAGGACGACGAGCGTGATCTCTTTCCCGTACGGCTTGAGCTGGGCCCGCAGCAGGCGGAGCAGCATCAGTGGGGGCTTTCTGTCAAAGGGGTGAGATCGGGCCGCGCGAGCAGCCCGTCGAGCAGCACGGAGACGATCTCCTCGTCGTCCATGCCGGCCAGGTCGTCTCCGCCGAGGCCGCCGAGGCCGTGGTGGACGGTGACGGCGACCAGCATGAGCAGCAGTTGTGCCGTGGCGCCAGGAGAGCGGCGCAGCCGCTCGCGGTCGGGCTCGACCAGGGCCGCGATGGCTTCCATGATCTGCCGGCGGCTCTCCAGCATGCGCTCGCCGAACTCGGGGTCGTCGGCCAGCAGTGTCTTCGGCGCGGTGTACAGCTTGGCGTTGGCGTGCATGCCCTTACGCAGCATCGACACGGCCGCGCACAGCCGCGCGCGCAGCTCCAGTGTGGTGCCGACGGAGGCCAGGGCGGCCACCGCCGGCGCCGGGTCGAACGCGGCCATCAGGGCGGCGCGCAGCAGTGAGATCTTGTCGGGGAAGACGCCGAAGATCGTGCCCTCGGCCACGCCGGCGGCCTCGGCGATCTGGCGGGTGGTGACGGCGGTGCCGTGTTCGCGCAGGAGCGGGACGGTGGCGGCGATGAGCGCGGCCCTGCGGTCTTCAGGCGCCATGGCCGGCACCCTTCGCCTTCTGGTCATGGGGACGAATCGTAATGAGCGAGTACTCACTCGTTCAAATCGTTTTCGCGTGTATCGCCGTGCGCGCAGGGGGTCCCGCGTTAAAGTGACCAGGTCAGCGGGCTGATCGTGGGGGGAATGCCGATGCTGGACGTGGTGGGTTCCGGGGCAGAACTGACGGAAACGGACCGACAGGACCTGGCCGCCGCCGGGGTGGCCGGGGTCACGATCGTGTGGGCCGACAACAACGGCATCCCCCGCTCCCGTACGGTGCCGGCCGGCCAGTACGGCGCCGCCGTCGAGCGCGGGGTCGGGATCACGCCGCTGTTCGCGGTCTTCGACTCCCACGACGGCATCACCTTCGAGCACGCCCCGCTGGGCACCCCCTCGGGCGACATCCGGCTGATGCCCGTCGCCGACCGGCTCGTCCGGCTCGCCGGGCAGCCCGGGTTCGCGTGGGTGCCGGGGCGGCAGGTGGCGGCCGACGGCTCCGCGTGGCCGTACGACCAGCGAGGCGTCCTGGAACGGCAGGTCGCCAGGGCCGCGGCGCTCGGGCTCGACCTCCTGGCGGGCTACGAGATGGAGTTCCACCTCAGCCGGGCGAGCGACGAAGGCGACGGCGACGTGCGTCCCGTCTACGACGGCCCCTCCTACGGCCCGGCCAAGATGCTGGCCGTGGACGCCTTCGCCGACCAACTGCTGCGCGACCTCGACCGCAACGGCGTCCCCGTCGGCCAGTTCCACGGCGAGTACGGCCCCGGGCAGTTCGAGTTCAACATCGCCCCCGCCGACCCGGTCACCGCGGCCGACCGGCAACTGCTGGCCCGGCAGACCGTGCACGCGGCGGCCCGCGCCCACGGCCTGCGGGCCGGCTTCGCCCCGTTGGTCACGCTCGGCCAGGTGGGCAACGGCTGGCATCTGCACACGTCGGTGTCCCGCGCGGGAAGCAACCTGCTGTCGGGCGGCGACGGCCCCGGCGGCATGACCGCCGAGGGTGGCGCCTACCTGGCCGGCCTGCTGCGCGACCTGCCCGCGATCGTGGCCGTCACCGCGCCGAGCCTGTCGTCGCTGCAGCGCAGGCGGCCCGGCTACTGGTGTGGCGCCTACACCTTCTGGGGCATCGAGAACCGGGAGGCGTCGCTGCGGTTCGTACCGGCCACTCCCCTGCTCGGGGCCCGGCACGCCAACGTCGAGCTCAAGCCGTCCGACGCCTCCGCGAACCCCTACCTCGCGCTGGCCGCCGTGATCGCGGCGGGCGTCGCCGGCGTCGAGGACGGCCTCACGCCGCCCGATCCGGTGCAGGAGGACCCCGGCGGCTGGAGCGAGGACCGGCGTGCGGCGCAGGGCATCCGCCGGCTGCCCGTCACGGTCGAGGAGCAGCTCGCCGAGCTGCGGGACAACGAGCGCATCCGCGCGGCGCTGGGCGAGGAGCTGGTCGGCGCCTTCATCGCGATACGCGAGTCCGACGCCGCCCGCGCCGCAGGCCGGGACGCGGCGGACGTGGTGCGCTCGTACCGCTGGCTCTACTGACGACGCCGACGGGGTGGCGCGCCCCTACTGACCAGTGGGGTGCGCCTCTTCCAGGTCAGTGCGGGTGGGCGTCTTCGAGGGGCAGCCCGGCCAGCCTGGCCTCCAGGGCGGCGGTGAAGTTGCGGCAGGCGGGCAGTTCGTCGTGCGGGCAGCCGAGCGCGTGAGCGACGGCCTTCCTGGCGATCTGGGCCCTGGCGATCTGCTCGTCGAGCTCGGCGAGCTTGCGCCGGATCAGCTCCCGCCAGTCGTCGCCGCGCGTGTGCGTGGCGAGGAACTCCTTGCACTCGTGCAGCGTGAACCCGCAGTCGCGCAGCAGCAGGATCGTGCCGACGAGTGCCGTGGCCGACTCCGGGTAGCGGCGCTGCCCGGAGATTCGCGTGGGGGCCGGGATCAGGCCGAGCTCCTCGTAGTAACGCAACGCAGAGGTGGCGACGCCGGTGCTCCTCGCCAGCTCGCCGATCGTCAGATGCCGTTCGCCCATGCCGCTTCCGAGCGTACGCCAGGAGGTGAGTCCGAACACTGCGGGCCGACGAGGAGCGCTCGCACATGCGCACCCGGGTGCTGGGTGACGGCGAGGCGGCGCTGACCCGGGGTGGCGATCTGGCAGGGCTGACGCCGGCGCCGCTCGGCACCGGGCCCACCACGACGCTGATGATCGTTAGCCAGGACGACTTCGGATACATGGGGGCCAGTGGCGGGCTCATCGGACACTCCGAGGAGACCCCCGCCTTCAGACGGAGGAGGAATTGGTCGAAGGACGCTGCGGGGCGTTGGTTCGTGTCCCTGCTGATCGAGGAGAAGATCAGCCCGCTGCCGCCCGTCACGGCGATGGTGGGGATCGACGCCGGGATCACCGTGCTGGCCACCCTGTCCA
Organism: Nonomuraea sp. NPDC048892; assembly: GCF_040649735.1. Lineage (NCBI taxonomy): Bacteria > Bacillati > Actinomycetota > Actinomycetes > Streptosporangiales > Streptosporangiaceae > Nonomuraea > Nonomuraea sp. NPDC048892. The sequence continues at coordinate 166,937 of NZ_JBEZFZ010000009.1, forward strand.
CCGGTGAGAAGGTCGTCAATCCTCGTCACGAGCGCCGCGACCGGCGCAGACTCGCCAAGGCTCAGCGGGCGCTGGCTTGTACCCACCAACGTGCCGTGCCGTACACACCCAGGGCGACGCCGAACTGTTCCCGCACACCCGGCACAAGGTGCGTCCCGCTGGGGCGCGGGCCGGTGCGTGCTGCTCGGTGACGCCGCGCACGGGATGCCGCCCTTCATGGCACAGGGCACGAACCAGGCGCTGGAGGACGTGGCGACCCTGGTGAGCTGCCTGGACACCGTGCCCGATCCGTCCCGGGTGGTCGGCGTCTACTCCGCGAAACGGAAACGGCGCGCGGCCCTCGCCTCCACGATGGCCACGCACGGCCTCGCGGTGTCGGGTCCGCGGGCGTTGATGCAGAGCGAGTACGTGATGCGGATGAACGCCGCCGCCTCACCCCGCCTGGCCACCCGCGCCTTCGGCCACCTGCTCAGCACCCTCAGCAACCGGCTCTGACACCTTCTCGGACTGTCCCGCGTCGAGGTGACGATCTACGATGCGGGCATGCGACTGGTCGATATCCGGATTTATCCGGTTAAGTCCGGGGCTGGGCTGCCCGTAGCGGACGCCGCCGTGGAGCCCTGGGGGCTGGCCGGTGACCGCCGGTGGGCGGTCGTCGATGAGGCGGGTGCGCACATCTGGCTGGGCGACTACCCCCGGATGGTCTCGGTCCTGGCACGCAACCTCGACGGCGGCGGCCTCCTGCTCTCCGCCCCTGGACGGCCCGATCTGGAGGTCCCCCAGGCCACGGGCGAGCCGGTCCCCGTGAAGTTCAGCGGGCTGGATCGCGCGGTCGCCGCCGATGACGCCGCCTGCGCCTGGTTCACCGAACTGCTCGGCCGGCCCGCCCGGCTCGTCTGGCTGGACGATCCCGGCCGCCGGGCCATCGACCCCGCGCACGGCGGCCTGCCCGGCGAGGTGGTCAGTTTCGCCTGGGACGCCCCGCTGCTGCTGACGTCCGCCGCCTCGCTCCGCCTCCTGGACGAGCAGATCGGCGGCGACGCGCCGCTCGACATGGCGCGGTTCCGGCCGAGCGTGGTCGTGGACGGCGGCGAGCCGTACGCCGAGGACGCCTGGAAGGAGGTCAGGATCGGCGAGGTGGACTTCCGCGTCTCGGAGGCGTGCGACCGATGCGCGGTCACCACCATCGACCCGGCCACCGGCGCCAGGGGCAAGGAGCCGCTCAGGACGCTCGCCCGGCATCGCCTCCGGGACGGCAAGACGTGGTTCGGCATCCGCCTCGTGCCCAGGGGGCCCGGCCGGATCCGGCTCGGCGATCCGGTGACCGCCTGAGAGGACGGCGGCCGGGGTCAGGCGGTGGCCTGGTCGAGGAGTTCCAGCAGGTGCTGGTACGGCTTTCCGGTGGCCCGGGTCATGCCGAGCTCGCACGTACGGTTCACCGAGGCGTGCGCCGCGAAGTCCCCGGCCGTCACGGCGGCGGCCTCGGCGCGGGTGGCGGAGGCGGTGAGCTCGGGGTGGAGCAGGCCGCGGTCCCCGGCGAAGGCGCAGCACTGCCAGCCCTCGGGGATCACCACCTCGTCGGCGACCGCTCGCGCGATGCTCGCGATGGCGGCGTCCAGGCCCAGCCGGGTGGAGGAGCAGGTGGGGTGCAGGGCCAGCGACGGCAGCCGGCGGGCGGCCGGGAGGCGGGGCAGGAGGTGCTCGGCGGTGTAGGCGACCGCGTCGAGCACCTTCAGATCGGGGACGAGGTGCGCGTACCCCTCGGTGCACGAGGCGGCGTCGGTGACGACCGGGACACTGCCGTCCCTGGTGGCCCGCGCGAGGGCGTCGCGGACGCGTCCGGCCATCGTCTCGTGGCCGTCGGCGTACCCCTTGGACGACCAGGGGGTGCCGCAGCACAGGCCGGCGATCTCGGCGGGCACGCGCAGCGTGATGCCGGCCCGGGCGGCCAGGCGCTGGAAGGCGGTCATGACGCCGGGCCCGTCGCCGGCGGGGGCGAACATCGTGTTCAGGCAGGAGGGCAGGTAGACGGCGTCGGGATCGGCGGCGGGGACCGGGCGGCGCCGGGTGCCGCCCCTGGGCAGGTCGCGGGTCCACTGCGGCACCGTCTCCGAGCCCGCCAGCGCGCGGGTGGCCCGGCTGCCGGCCTCGGGGAGGGCGGGCGGGGTCGCCGCGGCGGCGTCCAGGGCCAGGTTCATCGCGCGGGTGAGGCCGTCCCAGTGCTTGGCGGCGCTGTTCCAGCCCTGCTTCGCGGCACGGCCGTGGCGTTCGGCGCGTAGACGTTTGGTCAGGTCGCCGGTGTTGATCAGGACGGGACAGGCGGTGGCGCACATGCCGTCGACGGCGCACGTGTCCACGGCGTCGTAGCTGTAGTCCGCCTCCAGCGCGCGGACCAGGGCGTGATCGCCGGCCGCCTCGGCGGCGGCCATCTCCCGGCGCAGCACGATGCGCTGGCGCGGGGTGGTGGTCAGGTCGCGGCTGGGGCAGACGGGCTCGCAGTAGCCGCACTCGACGCAGCGGTCGACCTCGGGCTCGACCGTGACGACCTGCTTGAGGTCGCGCAGGTGGGCGTCGTCGCGGTCGGTGAGCACGACGCCGGGGTTGAGCGTGCCCGCCGGGTCGCACAGGCGCTTGATCTCACGCATGACGTCGTAGAGCTCGTCGCCGTACTGGCGGCGGACGAACGGGGCCATGACGCGGCCGGTGCCGTGCTCGGCCTTGAGCGTGCCGCCGCGGCCCAGTACGGCCTCGACCATGTCCTCGGTGAAGTCGGCGTAACGCCGCAGCTCGGTGCCGAAGCGCTCGTTCAGCATGAAGTGCAGGTTGCCGTCCTTGGCGTGGCCGAAGATGACGCTGCGCTCGTAGCGGTGCTTGGCGAACAGCTCGGTGAGGTCGTCGCACAGGTCCGCGAGCACGGGTACGGGGACGGCCACGTCCTCCAGCAGGGCGGTGGTACCGCTGGGCCGGGCGCCGGCCACGGACGCGTACAGACCCTTGCGGATGTGCCACAGCGCGGCCCTGACGCCGGCCTCCCTGCCGAGCCGGGCGGGGACGGACAGGCGCAGCCCGGCGAACGCCCGCTCGGCGGCGCGCTCGCGCTCGGTGAGCAGGTCGGCGTCGGACTCCTGCCACTCGACCAGCAGCGCGGCGTGCCCGGCGACGTCGAGGGAGCGCAGCACGTCGTCGGCCTTGGGGTCGGTCTGGGCCACCCGCAGCGACTCGGCGTCCAGCAGCTCGACCGCGGCCGGCCCGGCGGCGACCAGTTCAGGCATCGCGGCCATCGCCTCACGCAGGGTGGGCAGGACGAGCAGGCCGGTGGCGGCCAGGCGGTGCGCGGGGACCGTGCGGAAGACCGCCTCGGCGACGAAGCCGAGCGTGCCCTCGCTGCCGATGATCAGGTGGGCGAGGATCTGCGCGGGCGAGTCGTGGTCGAGGAGGCTGTTGAGGCCGTACCCCATGGTGTTCTTGAGCGAGAACTGGGCGGTGATACGGCGCACCGACTCGGCGTCGCCGCGCACGCGGTCGCGCAGCCGGGCCAGCCCGTCGGCGAGCGCGGGCTCCAGCGCCCGCAGCCGCTCGTCGGCGTCGGGGGCGCCGGTGTCGATCACGGTGCCGCTGGGCAGCACGACCGTCATCGACTCCAGCGTCCGGTACGTGTTGGCGTGCGTGCCGCAGGTCATGCCGCTGGAGTTGTTGGCCACCACGCCGCCGATCGTGCACGCCGACTCGCTGGCCGGGTCGGGGCCGAGCTTGCGGCCGTAGGGGGCCAGGCGGGCGTTGACCTGCCGCAGCACCGCGCCCGGCTGGACGCGGACGCGTTCGCCGCCGTCCAGCACCTCGATGCCGCGGAAGTGCCGGCGCGTGTCCACCAGCAGGTGCTCGCTGACGCCCTGCCCGCTCAGGCTGGTGCCGCCGGAACGGAAGGTGAGCGGCAGGCCCGTCCGCAGCAGCGCGGCGACCTGCTCGGCGCTCTCCGGTACCAGGACGGCCTGCGGGGTGAGCAGGTAGTGGGAGGCGTCGTGAGCCATGCCGAGCCGGTCGCCGGCCCGGGTACGGGCGATTCCCGGCACGGCGGCCTCCACCGTGTCCAGGACTGCGGAATCCGGCGCTTTCATCACGTTTCCTACTCTTTCATCGGCACGAACGGCGACGAGCTCCGGCTCAGCGGTGCGGGTCTATGTGGATCTTGGGGCCGGGGCCGGCGCCGGGCGGGCGGTGGCCGGCCAGGACCCCGGGGGTCTCGGCCAGGCCGACCGTGGCGGCCACCAGCGGCCTGGCGTCCACCGAGCCGTCGGCATAGGCGGCCGCCGCCGCGGCCAGTCCGGCCGAGCCGCCCAGGATACCCACGGCCGTGACGTCCTTGAGCAGCAGGTCACGGGTGTCGAGGGTGCTCGGCGTGCCGGCCAGGCCGATGTAGACCACGCGCCCGGCCGGCTCGACCAGGTCGAGGGCGAGCGCGGGTAACTCGGGCGCGTTGGAGGCGTCCACGACCGCGTCCCACGCCGGCGGCGGCAGCTCGGGCCTGGTCCAGACGCCGGCGAAGCCGAGCGAGGCGGCCAGGCGCAGCCCTTCCCGGTCGCGGCCCATCAGGTGCGTCTCGATCCCCTGGGCCCGCGCGAACAGTGCCGCCAGCAGGCCGATCGTGCCGGTCCCGAGGATGAGCAGCCGCTGACCTTTGCCGAGCGCGGCGGCGCCGACGGCGCGCAGGGCGTTGCCGCCGGGCTCCACCAGCGCGCCGAGCGCGGGGTCGAGCTCGGCGGGCAGCGGACGCAGGGCCGTGACCGGTACAACGAGCCGTTCGGCGAGGGCTCCGGCGAAGCCGCGGCTGATGCCGACCTCGGCCAGGTCCGCGCACACGTGGTGGCGGCCGGTCCGGCAGCGTTCGCAGTGCCCGCAGCCGAGCATGGTGTCGCCGGTGACCCGGCGGCCCAGCCACTCGCGCGCCACGCCCGCGCCGGTCTCGGTGACGATCCCGCACCACTCGTGGCCGGGGCGCAGCGGATACCAGGAGCGGCCGGTACGCAGGTAGCTCATCTCGCCGCTGAACAGCTCGACGTCGGTGCCGCACACGCCGGCCCGCTCCACGTCCACGACGACCTGTCCAGGCCCGGCGACCGGCGGCTCGACGTCGTGCACCGCGGCCTCGCCGGGGCCGGTGATGACCAGGGCGCGCACCTAGCGGGGTCCCACGACCCGCTGACGCTGGCTGCCCAGGCCGTCGATGCCCAGCTCCATCACGTCGCCGGGCTGGAGCCAGAGCTGCGGTTTGTGGCCCATGCCGACGCCGGGCGGGGTGCCGGTGTTGATCAGGTCACCCGGCTCCAGCACCATGAACTGGCTCAGGTGGTGGACGAGGAAGTACGGGTCGAAGATCATCGTCGCGGTGCTGCCGGTCTGGCGGCGGGTGCCGCTGACGTCCAGCCACATGCCCAGGTTCTTGACGTCGGCGATCTCGTCGGGGGTGACCAGCCACGGCCCGGCCGGGTTGAACGTCTCGGCCGACTTGCCCTTGCTCCACTGGCCGCCGCGCTCCATCTGGAAGGCACGCTCGCTGACGTCGTTGACCACGCAGTAGCCGGCGATGGCGGCGCGGGCCTCCTCGACGGAATCGAGGTAGGAGGTACGCCGGCCGATGACGATGCCCAGCTCCACCTCCCAGTCGGTCTTGGTGGCGCCGCGCGGGATGCGGACGTCGTCGTACGGGCCGATGAGCGTGTTGGGCGGCTTGGTGAACAGGATCGGCTCGTCCGGCACGGCCTGGCCGGTCTCGGCGGCGTGGTCGCTGTAGTTGAGCCCGATGCACAGGATCTGGTGCGGCCTGGCGATCGGCGCGCCGATCCGCTCACCGGCGAACGCGCGCCGCTCCCCTGTCGCCACCCGCTCGGCGAGCAGCGCCGGGCCGCCCGCGGCGAAGAATCGCTCGTCGAAGTCGGGGGTGACGTCGGAGACGTCGACGTAGTGGCTGTCGTCCACGCGGACGACGGGCTTCTCGGCGCCGGGCGGGCCGATGCGCATCAGGTACACGAAGATCTCCGCTGTCAGGAGTGCGGCGGGGTCGGCGAGGTCGGGCGAACCGGGACCGCCGCGCGACTGACGCCTGGCTCGTCCACCGTTTCGGGCATGTTCCGCACCTTAGACCACGGTTCAGGAAGCCGGAATACGGGGGTGATTCAGGCGAACCGCACCTCGGCGCTCACGAGCGCGCCGCCTTCGGCGTCGAGCACCCACAGCCGCGCCCCGTCCGGCTCGGGCCGCCCGGCCAGCCTGACGGGGGTCCCGAGATGGACGGGGGCGAGGGCGCGCATGGAGTACGTCGCCGGGGTCCGGCCCGGGTTTCTGCGCAGGGCGAGGTCGAGCAGCAGCATGCTGGTGAGCGGGCCGTGGACGAGCAGGCCCGGCTGCCGCTCCACCTCGCGCGCCCACGGGTCGTTGTAGTGGATGAGGTGGCTGTTGTAGGTCAGCGCGGAGTAGCGGAACAGGTGCACGGGGCCCAGGTCGAGCGGCTCGTCCCAGGCCAGCTCGGCCGGCTCGGGGCCCGGCTGGGGGCGGGCTGGGCCGGTGGGGCCGAGGAAGACGTCGTGCTGGCGCACGGTCACGGCAGGGCCGTCCGGCCCGGCGATCGTCCTTTCGATGGTGACGAACACGAGCCTGCCGCTGCGGCCCCGCTTGTCGTCCATCCGGTCGAGCGTGGCGGTCAGATCGAGCGTCTCGCCGTAGCGGATCGGGCGGTGGAAGGTCATCTCCTCCCCCGCGAACAGCCGGCGCGGCAGGTCGATGTCGGGCACGACGCCGTCGCGGGCCGGGGTGCCGTCGGGACGCAGCGCGTCGAGCGCGAGGTCGGGCAGGAAGTAGAGCCCGTGCCGGCCCGGCGGCAGCACCCCGCCCTCGACCGGCTCGGGGTCCTCGCGCGCGAACGTGTCCCGATAGGCCCGCGCGGGCCACAGGCGGATGGTGTCGGTCCGGGTGATCGTGGTCACAGAGCTCTCCCGTGCGGGACATCGGTCCGGATGGTGGTCACAAGGCCCTCGCGTGCGAGACGCCCAGTCGCAGGACCCCCGTGCCGGATACCGGTCGCAGGGCCCTCCTGTGTCGGACGCCCGGTCACAGGTTTCTCCAGGTCCAGCGGCCGGCGAGCAAGGTGCCCGCGACGGGCATCGTGCGGAGGTCGTCGCGGTCGGCGGTGGTCGGGTCGCGGTCGAGGACGACCAGGTCGGCGGGGTCGCCGACGGCGAAGCCGGTGCGTCCGCGGGAGGCGGCGGCCAGGGCCACGCCGCGTGGCAGGCGCTGCTCCGGATGCCACGGCTCGCGCTCGCCGCGGCTGCGGCTGATCGCGGAGGCGACGGCCTGCCACGGGTCCAGCGGCGCGACGGGGGCGTCGGAGCCGAGCCGCAGGGCGACCCCGGCCTCGTGCAGCGAGGCGAAGGCGAAAGCACGGCCCGTCCGCCCCTCCCACAGCCGGTCGGCGACGTCGCGGTCGTCCATGGCGTGCTCCGGCTGGACACTCGCTACGAGCCCGAGCCGGGCGAAGCGGGCGAAGTCCTCGGCCCGGACGAGCTGCGCGTGCTCGATCACCCCCGGCCGCCCCAGCTCCTCGAACACGTCGATGACCTGCGTGTTCGCCCGGTCTCCAATGGCGTGCACGGCGGCCTCGATCCCGCCGGGCCAGGCCAGGACGAGCAGGTCGCGCAGCTCCGCGGCGGTGTAGCTCTCGACGCCGCACGCGTGCGGGTCGCCGGGGTCGAGCCCGGGGTACGGGTCCCAGCACAGCGCGGTCCTGGTGTTGAGCGAGCCGTCCACGACGACCTTCAGCCGCCCGACGGTCACCAGCCCACCGGGGTCCAGCGGCGCGCCGGTGCGCAGGCCCCGCGCGAGGGCGTCGTCCAGCCGGTCGGGCCAGATGGACGCCTCCACCCGCAGGCTCGTCACCCCGCCCGCGACCCGCTCGGGCCACAGCCGGACGTTGTCGGCGTGCTCGAAGTCGACGATGCCGACGACCCCGCGCCGGGCCGCCGCCCGCGCCGCGTCGCGGTAGTCGGCCACCGTCAGCGAGCCCTCCGCGTCCAGGCCGGGCGAGTCGATCCAGTCGCCCTCGCGCAGCACCCCCGACTCGTCCACGCTCACGCCCATCCGGGCGGCGGCGGCCGAGTTGATCCAGCCGCAGTGCAGGTCGCCGCTGACGAGGACGACCGGGGTGCCGGGGGCGGCCTCGTCGAGGGCGCGCAGGGTGGGCCGGTCGGGCCAGAGCGCGTCGCGGAAGCCGTACCCGGACAGGACTCCCCCTGCGGGCACGGGCGTGCGGGCGAGCGCCGCGCGGACGAGGGCGGCGGTCTCGGCGGCGCTGGTCGCGCCGGACAGGTCCACGCGGCGGCTCTGGACCACCCACTGGGTGAAGTGCACATGTTCGTCCCACAGGCCGGGCCCGAGGTGGCGCCCGCCTAGGTCCACCGGCTCGGCGCCAGGGGCGGGCACCGTGCCTGCCGGACCGGCCGCGACGATCCGCCCGCCGCGTACGTGCACGTCGGTGAGGGTGTCGTCACCGTAGCGGCGGGCGTCGCGCAGGAGCAGCCCGTTCGTGTCCGTCGCCGCGCCAGTCGTCGTGTCCATCGTCGTGTCCATCGTCACGCCCGTCACCGCGCCATCACCATGCCTGCCCTCGCGTCCGTCATCCCCGGCTCTCAGATCGCGCCGGCGGCGCGTAGCGCGGCGATCTCGTCGGGGCCGTAGCCGGCCAGTGCGCCGAGGACCACCTCGGTGTCCCGGCCGAGCTCGGCCGCAGGCCGCCGTACGTCCGCCGGCGTGACGCTCAGCTTGATCGGCTGGCCGAACATCCGTACGGGCCCGAAACCGGGATGATCGACGCTCACCACCATGTCGCGTTCGGCGGTCCCCGGGTCCTCGACCACGTCCTTGATGGACTTGACCACCGTGAGCGGCAGCACCTCCCCGGCCATCCGCTCCAGCTCCTCACCCGTGCGCCCGGCCAGCCACCGCGCGATGACGGGCCGCACCCTGCGCTCGTAGACGCCCTCGTCGAAGCGCTTGCGCATGGTGTCGATCTCGGGGTCGGCGGCCAGGCCGGGTTCGCCGAACAGCTCGCACGCCAGGCGCCAGAACTTGTCGGTGTAGGCGCCGAAGAACACGTGCCCGTCCCGGCACGGGAACAGCTCGTACGGCCGCACCCACGGATGCCGGTTGCCGGTGTGCCGGGCGACGTCGCCGTCCACCGTGTAGTTGACGACCGCGTTCTCGGTGAGCGCGATGACGCTGTCCACCTGGGCGACGTCCACGAGCTGGCCCTGCCCCGTGGCCTCCGCGTGGCGCAGCGCCAGCAGCGTCCCGGTGACGGCGAACAGGGTCGCGGCGAGGTCGCCGAGCACGGTGCCGACCCGTACGGGCGGGCCGCCGGGGTCGCCGTTCATCGACCACAGGCCGCCGGCCGCCTGCGCGGTGCTGTCGAACGCGGGCCGCCGGCTGCGCGAGCCGGTCTGCCCGTACCCGGAGATGGCCGTGTAGACCAGGCGCGGGTTGACCTCGGCGAGGGTGTCGTAGCCGACGCCGAGCTTGGCCATGGTGCCGGGGCGGAAGTTCTCGACGAGGATGTCGGCCTTGGCGGCGAGGTCTTTGAGCGCCGTACGGCCCGCCTCGGTGGACAGATCGAGCGTGATGGTCAGTTTGCCGCGGTTGTACTGGGCGTAGTAGCCGCTCAGCTCCTTCTCCCCCGCCCGCACGTACGGCGGGAAGCCGCGCGTGACGTCGGGGTCCCTCGGGTTCTCCACCTTGATCACGGTCGCGCCGAAGTCGGCCAGGATCTGCCCGCAGTACGGCCCGGCGAGCACGCGGGACAGGTCGAGCACCACGACCCCGGACAGCGCGCCCGGCTGCTCCGGAAGCCCTGGAAACATCTCAGCGGTCACTGTCTCTCCCTGATGTCGTGTCGTCATCGCCCGGCGGCGGCGAGTGCGGTGGTGACCCGTGACGGCAGCCCGGTACGGCCCAGCCGGGCGCCGATCCAGCGCGCCACGGCGGCGAGCGCGTCCAGGTCGGCCCCGGTCGCGATCCCCATGCCGTGCAGCAGCCAGACCAGGTCCTCGGTGGCCAGGTTCCCGGTCGCGCCGCGCGCGTACGGGCAGCGCCCGAGCCCGCCGATCGAGGAGTCGAACTCGCGCACGCCCGCGTCGAGCCCGGCGACCACGTTGGCCAGCGCCTGCCCGTACGTGTCGTGCAGGTGCAGCGCGAGGTCGCCGGCGGGGACGCCGAGCGCGGCCAGGTCGCGCACGATCGCGTGCACGTGGCCCGGCGTGGCGACGCCGATGGTGTCGCCGAGCGCGACGGTCGCGCAGCCGGCCTCGAAGAGCGCGGCGGCGGTGGCGGCCACCACGCCCCGGTCCACGGGCCCCTCCCAGGGGTCCCCGAAGGCCATCGAGACGTAGCCGCGCACGCCGAGCCCGTGCCCGCTCGCCTCCCGGGTCACCTCCGTGGCGGTGTCGAGTGCCGCCTGCCTGGCGGCGTTGAGGTTGGCGCGGGCGAAGCTCTCCGTCGCGCTCACGACCACGGCGACGTGGCGGGCGCCCGCCTCGACGGCCCGTTCCAGGCCGCGCCGGTTGGGCACGAGCGCGACGGTGCGCACGCCGTCCAGGTCGGCGAGGGCGGGCAGCACCTCGGCGGCGTCGGTCAGCTGCGGGATCCACGCCGGTGGGACGAAGCTCGTCGCCTCGATGTCGCGCAGCCCGGCCGCGGCGAGCCGGCGGCACAGCTCGATCTTCGTCCTGGCCGGGACGACGGCCGGCTCGGCCTGGAGCCCGTCGCGCGGCCCGACCTCGTAGACGCGCACCCGCTCGGGGGCCCGCTCCATGCGCTCGACGATCGGCCGGGGCCGCCAGCGCTCGCCTGGCGGCGTGCTCACGCGCGTTCACCCCGCAGCGACGCCAGCACCTCGCGGGCGTACTCCTCCTGGATCTTCCCGTCCCGCACCAGCCGCTCCGCGACCCGCGGCACCTCGTCGGGCGTGGCGCCGGCGGTGGCCGCGATCGTCCTGGCGTGCAGCCGCATGTGCCCGTGCTGGATGCCTTCGGCGGCCAGGGCGCGGCAGGCGGCCAGGTTCTGCGCCAGGCCGACGGAGACGATGATCTCGGCCAGCTCCGCCGCCGAGGTGACGCCCAGGATCTTGAGCGCCGCCTGCGCCACCGGGTGCGCGCGGGTGGCCCCGCCGACGAGGCCGACCGGCATCGGCACCTCCAGCGTGCCGGTGAGGTTGCCGTCGCGGTCCTTCTCGAAGCGCGACAGGGCGGTGTAGGCGCCGTCGCGGGCGGCGTGCGCGTGGCAGCCCGCCTCGACGGCGCGGGTGTCGTTGCCGGTGGCGAGGACGACGGCGCTGATGCCGTTCATGATGCCCTTGTTGTGGGTGGCGGCGCGGTACGGGTCCGCCTCCGCGAACGCCGCGGCCGCCACGATGTCGTCCACGACCTGGGGGCCGCCGAGCAGCTCCGCGTCGAAGACCGCCCGCGCCCGTACGAGCCGGGTGTCGGCCTTGTTGCTCAGGATGCGCAGCAGCGGGCGGCCGCCCGCGCGCTCGGCGAGCACCGGTGCGACCGCCTCGGCCATCGTGTTGACGGCGTTGGCGCCCATGGCGTCGCGCACGTCCACCAGCAGGTGCGCGATCACCTGCGCGCCCGCGCGGGTCTCCAGCACTCGGGCGGTCAGGTCGCGCGCGCCGCCGCCCAGCCGGACGAGCACGGGGTCCTGGGCGTCGGCCAGCGCCAGGATCTCCTCCCTGGCCTCCAGGAGGCGGTTGCGCGCCCCGTGCGGGTCGGTCACGTCCACGACCTGGATCTGCGCGATCATCACAGGACCGGTCCCCGAGGCGTGGAAGCCGCCGTGCACGCGGGCGATGCGCGCGGCGTTGCTCGCGGCGGCCACCACGGACGGCTCCTCGGTGACCATCGGCACGAGGCGGTCGCGCCCGTTCACGGTCACGTTGGTGGCCACGCCGAGCGGCAGTCCGATCGTGCCGATGACGTTCTCGATCATGTGGTCGGCCTGCTCCAGGGCGAGGCCGCCGGTGTCGAGCGCGCTCAGCGCCGCGGCCGGCACGCCCGCACCGTCCGCCACCAGGGCGCGCCGCTCGGCCACGCTCCTGTCCTTGATCCCGGAGATCCGGCTGTTGACCGCCACGTGTGCTCCTCGTCGTCCGGTGGACGCGCCGCGGGACCGATCACCGCGCGACGCCGCTGGTCCCGTCAACGTAGGCCGGGCCCGCCCGGCCGGGCCATGGGTGTTCACCCCAGCCCTCCGGGCTCTTCGTGTGCCGATGACCTGTGGGCCGCGCTCATCAGCTCCCGCAGGCGGACGGCCAGGGAGATGCGGAAGAAGCGATCGTCCTCGCGCCAGCCGGGGCCGAGCAGGGCGTCGAGGCGTTCGAGGCGCTGCAGGATCGTGTTGGGGTGGAAACCCAGCATCCTGGCGGCCCTGGTGGGGCTGGCGTTGCAGCGGGCGAAGGCCCGCAAAGTGGCCTCCAGCTCGGTGCCGCGTTCTGCGTCGTAGTCGAGCACGGGGCCGATCAGCCGGGTCACGTACGAGGTCAGCGAGCGCGCGTCGGCGTCGAACACGCTCACGTACGGGAGGTAGTCGTCCGTGCCCGCCACCTCGTCGTCCACCCCGATCACGGCGAGCAGCCGGCTGGTACGCAGGGCGAGCGTGAAGCACTCGACAAGCCCTGCCACCGCCTCCTCGACCGGATCACCGGCCCCGGCCGGCTCAGTGGGCGGCGGCACCACCGCGAGGACCGGGCCGCCGGCGTGGCGGGCGATGTGCTCCCTGAGGGCGTGCGGGCCGGCGCCGGGCCGGCGCGAGTCCAGCAGCACCACCACGGCGTCGTGGCTCAGCCCCGCCAGCCCGGCCGCGCCGACGTGCCGCCGCGCCGCCGCCAGGGCGCGGGCCCGCCGCTCGCCGGGGACGACGTAGAGCTGCACGGTGTCGAGCCGGGACAGCTCGACGCCGAACGCGCGGGCGCGGCGCTCCAGGTCGTCGCGGCGGCCCGGCTGGCCGTCCAGGATGTCCGCGACGAGGTCGGTGAGCAGCCGGCCCTCGGCCCGCGCCACGGCCTGATGCTGCAGCTCCAGCAGGGAGCACACCTGGGCGGCGCGCTCGATCGTGCGGCGGTCGACCGGGCCCAGCTCGAAGTCACCAGGCCCGAACAGCAGCGCCCCGAAGTCCTGCGCCCCCGCCCGCATCGCGCCGACGGCGGCCACCTCGTGCTCCGCTCCAGCGAGCATCTCGCGGTCCGCGCCGGCGAGCACCTGGCAGTGCCCGGTCCGCGCGCCGGCCGCGACGGCGGCCCGTACCCGCGGGGGAAGCTCCACCGGGCCGCCCGCCCGCGCGCTCATGAACGGCGCGGCGGGCCCCGACGCGGCGATGACGCGGTCCTCCGCGTCGATCACGGTGACGCCGCGCCCCAGGGCCGAGGAGAGCGCCCGTACGAGCTGGCCGAAGCCGCCGCCGTCCAGCACGACCTGGATGAGCTCCCGGTGCACCGCGCCGGCGCGGTCCCGTTCGGCCAGGTGCTCGGTGAGCCGCTCCAGCGCCGCGCGCGCCTCCTCCTCGGAACGCCACAGGTCGCGCAGCGTGTGCGCGGTCCGCAGGACGACGGAGGCGTGGTCGGCCAGCGCCGACAGCAGCGCGATCTGGTCGGGGGTGAACGAGCGTTCCTCGCGTGTCGCCACGAACAGCACGCCGAGCACGTCGTCGCCGGACACCATCGGCACGCCCAGGATGGAGACGACGCCCTCCAGCTCGACGGCCCGGTCGATGTCCGGAACGCGCCGGTCCGCCAGGTATTCGCTGTAGCGCGGCACCCAGCGGGGCATCCGCAGCTCGATGACCTCGCCGGCCAGGCCGTAGCCGGCGGGCACGTTCAGGTGGCGGAACTCGCCGCTGTAGGCGCCGGCGGTCGTGCGCACGTTGAGCTCCCTGGTGCGCGCGTCGTACTCCGACAGGTACGTCACGTCGCAGCCGAGGATCTCGTGCGCCCGCTGGACCAGCCGTTCGAGCAGGGCCTTGCCGTCGCGTGCCGCGGCCAGCTCGCGGGCGCTGGCGAACAGGGCGGCCAGCTCGTGCTCGCGGCGGCGCAGCCGTACGTGCTCGCTGTGGGCCCGGTGGACGTGCTCGCGCGCCTGCTCCTGGCGTGGGGCGGGTACGCCCAGCGTCTCCAGGGCGGCGCCGAGGTCGCGGGGGCTGACGGCGCCGTCGCCGGTGACGGCGCCGAGCACGGTGGCCAGCGCCTCCGACCGCGCGGAGACGCCGTCTACGGTGGCCGGCGCCGAGATGTCGTCGCGCACGTTTCCTGCCTCCTCACGCGGCGGTCAGACCGCCTCCTCCCGGTCGAACGGCTCCCCCATGACCGGCACGGCGGCCAGCAGCTCGCGCGTGTACGGATGCCCGGGCGCGGACAGCACGCTCTCGGTCTCCCCCGACTCCACGATCCGGCCGTGCCGCATGACGCTGACGGTGTCGCACACGTACCGGACGACGGCGAGGTTGTGCGAGATGAACAGGATGGTCAGGTCCAGCTCGGCGCGCAGCTCGCGGAGCAGGTTGAGCACGATCCCCTGCACGGAGACGTCGAGCGCGGAGGTGATCTCGTCGGCGATGACGACGTCCGGCTCGGCGGCCAGCGCCCTGGCGATGGTGACGCGCTGGCACTGGCCGCCGGAGAAGGCCGAGGGGAGGTCGCCGGCCCGCTTCGGGTCGAGGTGGACCAGCGACAGCAGCTCCTCGACCCGGCGTTGCCTGTCCGCCTTGGACGGGCGGCGGCCGGTGGCGCGCATGGCCTCCGCGATCGAGGCCCCGACGGGCATCCTGGGGTCGAGCGCCGCGTACGGGTCCTGGAAGACGAGCTGAACGCGCCTGCGGGCGGCGCGCGCGACGGCGGAGCTGCCGGCGATGTCGGCGCCGTCCAGCCGGATCGTGCCGGAAGAGGGTCTGACGAGCCCCACCGCGGCGGCGGCCAGGGTGGACTTGCCCGAGCCCGACTCGCCGACGAGCCCGTGGATGCCGCCGGAGGCGACGGTGAGGTCCACGCCGTCCACGGCGACGTGCGCGCCGGCGCCGTGCCCGTACCGCACGCTGATGCCGGCGAATTCGAGAGTGCTCACGCTCGTGCCTCCTCGGCGACGCCGCCGCTCTCGTCGATGACGGGCAGCGGGCGGGATCGGTCGGTGCCCATGTGCGGCACGCACGCCACCAGGGCCCGCGTGTACGGGTGCCGCGCCTCGTCCAGCCGCGCCGCGGCCACCTCCTCGACGATCTGCCCGTCCTTCATCACCAGCACCCGGTCACAGAACCCGCTGACCAGGGCGATGTCGTGGGAGATGAACAGGATGGCGCTGCCGGTCCGCCGCCGCGCGTCGCGCAGCACGCGCAGCACCTGGCGCTGCACGGTCACGTCGAGCGCGGTCGTCGGCTCGTCCGCGATCACCAGCCGCGGCCGGCCCATGAGCCCCATCCCGATCATGGCCCGCTGGCGCATGCCGCCGGACAGCTCGTGCGGGTACTGGCGGGCGCGGCGCTCGGGGCGCGCGATCCCGACCGAGGCGAGCACGTCCCTGGCCCGGCGCCGGGCCGCCGCCCTGGGGACGCCGTCGTGGGTCCTGCTGACCTCGGTGAGCTGCCGCCCGACGGTGAGCGAGGGGTTGAGCGAGGTGAGCGGGTCCTGGAAGACCACGGCCAGCTCCAGGCCCAGTTTGCGGCGGTCGGCGGTGCGCGGCGCGGCGGTCATGTCGATGCCCTGGAAGCTCAGCCTGGTGGCGTCGATCGTGGCCTCGGGGCCGAGCAGGCCGGCGATGGCCATGGCGGTGACCGACTTGCCGGATCCCGAGGCTCCGACGATGCCGACGGTCTCGCCGGGCCTGATGGTCAGGCTCACGCCGCGTACCCGCTCGACGAGGTCGCCCCGCCGGTCGGGGAAGCTCACCCGCAGGTCCTCGACCTCCACCAGCGCGTCCGGGTCGCCCGCAGCGCGTGCGCGCGCTTTGCCCGCCTTGTACGGCTTCGAGGGCGTCCTTGAAGCGGACTCGCCGGTCAGCGAGCCGATCGCGTTGAGGATCAGACCGGTGAGAATGATCGCGATGCCGGGGCCGAGCGCCGCCATCGGGTTGACGTAGATGCGCGCGATGCCCTCGCGCAGCAGCCGGCCCCAGTCGAAGTCAGGGGCCTGCACGCCGAGGCCGAGGAACGACAGCCCGGCGAAGGACAGCAGCGCGGTGGAGGCGTACGCGGCGGTGTTGACCAGCATCGGCGGCGCGATGTTGGGGATCACGTGGCGGACGATCACACCGATCGGCCCGACGCCGACGATCCTGGCGGCCCGGACGAAGTCGCGCCCGGTCACGGAGGAGGCCAGCGTGTACGTCAGCCGCGCGATCGACGGCACCCCCGCGAACCCCACCGCCAGCATGGCGCCGCTCGCGGTCGCGCCCCAGATCACCGAGAAGAACAGCGCGAGCAGCAGCCACGGGAACGACAGCAGGATGTCGATGAACGCGCTGACCAGCCGCCGCAGCGGCCGGGGCAGCACGGTCGCGACCACGCCGAGCACGATCCCGCCGGCCACGGCGACGGCCGTGGCCCCGAGCGCGAGCAGCACCGACAGCCGGGCCGCGATGAGCACCCGGGCCAGCACGTCGCGGCCGAGGTCGTCGGTGCCGAACGGATGCGCGGCGCTCGGCCCCTGGACCCGCTCGGCCACGGAGGTCGCGGAGGCGGCGTCGCCCCACACGTACGGCGCCAGCACGATGACGAGCAGCAGCGCGAGCACGCCGAGAACGGTCACGACGCCTTGCGGGCCGCGCAGCCCGCGCGGGAGGCCGGAGCGCACGATGTCAGCCCTCCATGATCGACGAACGGGGGTCGAGGGTGGCGAGAACCAGGTCGATGAGGAGATTGAGGCCGAGGACGAGGGCGGCGTAGACGAGGACGACCCCCTGGATCATCGGGTAGTCCTTCGCCGTGATCGACGAGACGATCGTCGACCCGAGCCCGGGGATGACGAACACGGCCTCGATGAGCACCGTGCCGGCCACGAGTCCGGTGAGGATGAGGCCTCCGGTCGTGAGCGCGGCGGTGATCATGTTGGGCAGCGCGTGCCGCAGGTAGAGCAGGCGCGCGGGCAGCCGTTTGCCGCGCGCGGTCGTCATGTACGGGGTCTCCAGCACGGCCAGCATCTCCACGTGCACGATGCGGGCGAGATAGGCCAGGGGCCCGACGGCCAGGGCGGCGACCGGCAGCACGGCCTCGGCGGCCCCGCCCCATCCGGCCACCGGCAGCGCGTTCAATGTGACGCCGAACAGCGCGATGAGGCCGACGGCGAGCAGGAAGTTCGGGACGGCGATCAGGCCGCTGAGCACCCAGGAGACCCCGGCGCCCGCGGCGCGCCTGCGACCGCCGCGCGCCGCGACCGCCGTGGCGACGCCGATGGGCACGGCGCCGAGCGCGGCCACGAGGAAGGAGAGCACGGAGAGGGCGAGCGTGGTGGGGAAACGGTCGGCGAGCGTGTCGGCCACCGGGCGGTGGGAGCGCAGCGAGACGCCGAGGTCGCCGTGGAGCAGGCCGGTCAGGTAGCCGGTGAACTGCCGCCAGGCCGGCTGGTCGAGGCCCAGCTCCGCCCGCGTGCGTTCGACCAGCTCGGGGGTGGCGCTGGGGCCGAGCGCGGCGCGAACGGGGTCGCCGGGCACGAGGTGCACGACGAGGAACGTGGCGACCACGACGACGGCGAGCGAGACCAGCGCCCGGCCGAGGCGGCGCAGCACGAACGAGGCGCGTGGCGACAACCTCGGGAGGGCGTGGCGATCCCCCCGGCGCGCCTGGTCCGGCCCGGCGGGCGCGGCCGGTCCTGCTGCCGGTCCTGCGGGCGTCGGCCCAGTTGACGGGCCTGTGGGGGTGGCCGGAGAGATCGCCATGGTGTCACCTCACCCCAGCATCCTGATCGTGGTGGGCGCGACGAAGTTCGGCTGCTCCAGCTCGACGCCCGACAGGAACGTACGCTGCTCGTTGTCGGCCAGCGGGAACACGTCCGTCCGCTCGACCAGCGCGGCCTCGGCCTGCTGCCACAGGTCGCACGTCGTCTCCGGCGTGGCGGTGGCGGCCTTCTTGGCCAGGGCCTCGTACTCGGGGTTGTCGACGAACATGAAGTTGTTGCCGCCCTTGTCCGGGGTCGCCCCGGCGAAGAACGTGGTCACCGTCACCGGCCCGCCGGGCGCGATCTGCACGAAGCCGGTGTCCCAGTCGAAGGTCTGGAACAGCTGCTCCGACCAGGCGTTGGCGTCGTTCGCCGAGAGCTTGGTGGTGACCCCGAGCTTGTCCCAGGTCTGCTGGACGAGCTCGGCGGCGGGGGCGTGCGTGCCCGTGGCCGCGTCGTAGATGAACTTCACGGTCAGCGGCTTGCCGTCCTTCTCCCGTTTGCCGCCCGCGCCGAGCCGCCAGCCGGCCTGGTCGAGCAGGGATCCGGCCTTGGCCAGGTCGGTGGCGGGAAGCGTCCACTTCGGGCCGCCGGCCACGCACAGGAGCGGGTTCTTGACCACCAGCGACTTGGAGTCCATCGCGGAGCCGTCGCTCACCACGTCGCCGATCGCCTTGCGGTCGAGCGCCGTGACGAGGGCCTGGCGGACGAGCGGATCCGAGGTGGGGCGCTCGGCGCGCTCGTTGAACAGCATCTCGCCGACCGGGTTGCGCACGCCGACCGAGCCGAGTTTGGCGCCGTCGAGGCGCTTGCGGTCGGTGCCGAGGACGACGGCCGCGTTGATCTCGCCGGAGAGCAGCAGGTTGGCCGCGGTGCTCTCGTCGGTGACCACGCGGATCTCCAGGCTGTCCGGCAGGCCCTTGGTCTCGCTGGTGACGCCCTTCGGGCCCCAGGCGTAGTCCTTGCGCTTGGTGTAGGAGTAGGTGGAGCCGGGGGTCGAGCCGCCCAGGGTGTACAGGCCGGTGCCGTCGGTCGTGGTCTTGAGCTTCGCCGGGTCGGCCAGGCCCGCCCCGCACACCATCTCGACCGTCCCCGTGTTGGCGAGCAGGAAGGGGTCGTTCTCCTTGGTGGTGACGGTGAGCGTGTTGCCCTCCGCCTTGGCCGAGACGCCCTTGTGGATCTGGGAGCCGTAGTAGAAGGTCGCGTGCTTGGGGTCGGCGTGGTAGTTGATGTTGTCGGCCGCCGTCTGCGCGGTGAACGGCTTGCCGTCGGAGCAGGTGACGCCGTCGTGCAGGGTATAGGTGATCTTCTTCTCGCCCAGCTCCCAGCGGGTGGCCAGCCAGGGCTCGAACTTCCCGTCGGGGGTGGAGTAGACGAGCGACTCGTACGCGTACCCCACCATCTCGCGGGCCGCGAGTGAGACGCCGGTCAGCGGGTCGAGGTGGCCGGGGTCGGCGGAGATCGCCTTGACGAAGACGCCGCCGGAGACGTACGTCCCGGCCCCCGTCTGCCCGGCCGGAGCGGCGGAACCGCCGCTCTGCGCGGAGCCGCACGCCGTCAGGCCGGTTGCGGCCAGGATGACGGCGACTGTCGCGGACGCCTTGCCGTGTCTGCTCATGTCGGTTCCTTTCGTCCGATGTGGGCCACCGGCCCCGCGGCCTTGACCGCGACCTTGAGCGTGGGCTGCGTCACGTACGTCACCGGCGTCTCCAGCACGTCGATGACCTCGACGCGGGCGGGGTCGGCCCCCGCCTGCACGGCCTTGTCGATCGCCGCCCTGCTGGCCTCCTCGATGGCGGCCACGCGGTCGGCGACCGCGCACAGCCGGTCCGCCCGGCCGCCGGCCAGGGCGATGGCGGCGCCGACCGCGTTCGCGACCGCGCCGCGCTCCGGCCTGACGACCTCGCTGGCGCCGAGGACCCGGTCGGGGACGAGGAACTCGCCGCCGCCGACCACCACCAGCGGCAGCCCGGTACGGCCGAGCGACATGCGCTCGACGGCCGACTCGATCCGGTCGTGCGCGACGGCCAGCGCCTCCGCGAGCCCCTTGCGTACCGGGCGGTCCAGCGGCGGCAGCTCCCTGCCCGCCACGACCGCGCCGGCCGTGGCCGCCGCGTCGGTGAGGGTCGGGGTGGAGCCGCCGAACAGCAGCGCCTCCTCCGCGATGCGGTAGCCGACCGAGTCGGTGCCCGGCGTGCCCGCGGCCACGTCCACGATGGTGCCGCCGCCGACGCCGAGGCTGAGGATGTCCGGCATGCGGAAGTTCGTCCGTACGCCGCCGACCTCGCGGGGCAGCGTCGACTCCCGGGGGAAGCGGCCGACCAGGACACCGAGGTCGCTGGTGGTGCCGCCGACGTCGATGACGATGGCGTCGTCCGCGCCGGACAGGGCGGCGGCGCCGCGGATCGAGTTCGCGGGGCCGGAGCCGATCGTCAGCACGGGGTAGCGGGCGGCGTACTCGACGGCCATGAACGTGCCGTCGTTCTGCGCGAAGAACGTGGCCGCGTCCAGCCCGTGCTCGACGACGACGGTCGTGAGCGCGGAGGTGATGTCGCGCGCAACCGCGTAGAGCGCGGCGTTGAGCACGGTCGCGTTCTCGCGTTCCAGCAGGCCCAGTGCCCCGATCTCGCTGCTGAGGGAGATCGGCACGTCCACGCCTACGTGGTCCTGGACGAGCGCCTCCACCTCCAGCTCCTGCTCGGGGAAGGACGGGCTGAAGATGCCGCACACGGCGACCGCGTCGAAGCGGCCCTCCAGCTCGTCGAGCAGCCGGCGGACGGCGTCGCGGTCCAGCTCGGCGATGGGGTAGCCGTCCACGAGGTGCCCGCCGCCGGCCAGCACGTACCCGGCCAGGACCGCCTGGCGCAGGTCGGCCGGCCAGCCGGCGAGCGGCGGGTGGACGGTGGAGGCCGGCGCCCCGAGCCGGATCACGGCGACCCGGCCCAGGTCGCGGCGGCGCACGATCGCGTTGGTGGCGTGCGTCGTGCCGAGCATCACGCGGGAGACCGCGTCCCGGTCGGGGCCGAGCTGGTCCAGCACGGAGGCCAGGCTCGACCTGATGCCGCCGGTGACGTCGCCGGTGGTGGGGCTCTTGGTCCAGGCGATGACCTCGCCCGACGGGGAGATCACTACGGCGTCGGTGTTGGTGCCGCCGACGTCGATGCCGACGGACAGGTCGGTGCGGGCGTTCATCGGCGTCCTCCGTCGAACGGGACGTAGTCGAGGTCGTATCCGAAGGCCCTGGGGCCGGTCAGCTCCAGCCCTCGCTCGGTCCGCCACAGCGGGTCGCACGCCCACGCCAGCACGCTGACCCGCTGGCCGAAGCGGAGCAGCTCGGTGGAGATCGCCTCGCCGGTCTCGGAGTCGACCACGGTGATGAGGTCGGGGACGCTGGCGACGACGACGCCGTCCTCGATGATCACCAGGTTCTCGTTCTGGATCTCGACCCGGGCGAGGCGGCCGCGGTCGGAGCCGATGCCCTCGACGGTCACCGACCCGCGGGTGAAGCCGCCCTCGGTGTTGCGCTCGACGTCGATCACCTTGCCGGAGACGACGACCGTGGCGGCCAGCTCGGCGGCCAGCTCGGAGACGGGCTCGGACGCGGCGAGCAGGCGGCGGCCGACCTGGACGGCGCGGCTCACCGTGCCCTCGATGACGGCGCCGGGGGCGGTCTTGGCGGTGAGCACGTAGTGGGCGCCGAGCGAGATCGCGCCGCTGGCCACGGTGATGGCGCGGGCGTGGCGCTCCAGCCAGGCGAGGTTGATCGTACGCAGCACCGAGACGTTGCCGATGGTGTCGGCCATGACGGCGAACTCGCTCGGCAGCCCGGCCACGTTCATCGAGATCATCGTGCCCTGGGGGAAGGCGCGGCCCATGCCGTCCGCGTCGAGGACCTTGAGCCCCATCCCCGCGGCCCAGCCCACGGGGGCCACACCGTTGCTGCCGCCGATCTCGGCCGCCATCACCGCCG
Organism: Nonomuraea sp. NPDC048892; assembly: GCF_040649735.1. Taxonomy (NCBI): domain Bacteria; kingdom Bacillati; phylum Actinomycetota; class Actinomycetes; order Streptosporangiales; family Streptosporangiaceae; genus Nonomuraea; species Nonomuraea sp. NPDC048892. The sequence continues at coordinate 188,857 of NZ_JBEZFZ010000009.1, forward strand.
TCATCGGGCGGCCCGTGATCCGCTCGACCTCGCGGACGATCGTCTCCGTCTGGCCCTCGGCGGGCAGCATCTCGATGCCGACGGACGGCGCCCCGATCGCCGACAGCACGATCACGGCGTCGTCCTCGGTGAGCTCGCCGACGGTGACGACGGGCACCGGGCCGTGCTTCTCGATCGCCGACTCGACGGCCAGCTGCTCGGTCTGGACGGCGCCGCCGCCGCCCGTGCCGAAGACGGCGGCGCCGGCCGCGAGGGCGGCGACGTCGGCCGCGGCGATCTCGCGCAGGCGCGCCGGCGTGGTGGTCCCGGCGGTCGCGGCGGTCGATCTCGGAGACGCGGCGGTCGAGCGCGGGGACGCGGTCGCGGCGGGCGGGTGCGCGGAGGTGGTCGTGGCGGCGGGCGGGTGCACGGGCGCGCCGCCGCCTCCGGTAGGCAGGTCCTGGTCGGGCATGTCTTGAGGCTAGGGAGCCGGGTCAAACCCAACAATGTGCCGAGCACCCAGAGAAACACGCCAGACTGTGCTCATGGAACAAGCCAGGCTGGCGGACATCGTCGCCCAGGGCGAGCGCATGGGCATCCGGTGCGTCGCGGGCGATCCCGAGGGCGTCGCGGTGTCGGGCGTGCAGATCGTGGCCAAGGACGACCTGCGGCAGGCTTCGCCGGGCCGGCTGGTGATCGTGGCCATGCCTCATGGGGCGGTGCCGCGGCCGTACCAGGTGGACATCGCGATCAGGCACGCGATCGGCGCGCGCTGCGCCGGCATCGTGTTCGCCGGCGACTTCCCGATCGCCGAGACCGCCCGCGCGCTCGCCGAGCGCGGCGGGCTGCCGGTGCTGATGAGCGCGGTGACGCCGTCCGAGCTCGCGGTGCTGCTCGACCGCGCGATCCGCGGCGGCGCCGAGGAGGCGCTGTCCAGGGCCGAGTACGCCATCGCACGGGCCACGGCGGCGGCAGGAGACGCCCCTGGACGGCCGATGGAGGCCGTGCTCGACGAGGTCGGCGCGGCGCTCGGCGCCCGGCTCACCCTCGTCGAGGACCCGGGCGTGCCGTGGTCGGAGCCGCACGCCGTCTGCGTGGGCGAGGTGCCGGTCGGGCGCCTGGTCGCCGACCACGACGACGCGTCCGTCACGGTGGCGCTCCCGGTGATCGCCGCGATGCTCTCCCGCATCCTGCAACGGCAGCTCCAGGCCAGGTTCGGGCCGGTACGCTCGCGCGCCGACCTGATCGTCGAGCTCGTCTTCGCCGAGTCGGCGCGCATCGACCGGCTCGCCGTCGAGGCCACCCGCGCCGGGCTGCCGGTGTCGCTCTCCCACGCGGTCGCCTGGCTCATCCCCACCCACCGCCACGATCCCGAGCAGCGCCCGCCCGCCGTGCTCGCGTCCTCCGTCGAGCTGCACGCGCTGCAACTCGTGGACCGGCGCGACGAGGTGTGGCACCTGGCCACCTTCCACGACGACATCGTCATGGTGGCCTCGGAGGAGGCCGGCGCCGCCGACCACCAGCGGCGGCTGCGCGACGTCATGGAGGCCGTGGCCGCCCACGCCCGCTCGGTCGCGGGCGAGGAGTGGGCGTTCACCGTGGGGCTCGGCACGCCGCAGAGCGGCGCGGCCGGGCTGCGGCAGTCGGCGACGGAGGCGCACATCGCCGCCGACGCGGCCGTCGCCGGCGGCCGGGCGGGCGGGATCGAGGTCACCGACGTCACCGGGCTGCGCCGGGTGCTGCTCGACTTCTACGCCTCGCCGCTGAGCCGGTCGCTGCTGGACGACATCCTGGCCCCTCTCGACGCGCTCGGGCCTGAGCGCGCGACCATCGCCATGCGCACGCTGGTCGCCTACCTGGGTCATCGCAACTCGCTGGCGCGGGCGGGTGCGGAGCTCAACCTGCACGCGAACGCGGTCAACTACCGCGTCAGGCGGATCGAGCAGACGCTCGGCCTCGACCTCAACGAGCCGGACGTGCGCTTCTCCGTCGAACTGGCCTGCCGGGTCCGTCTCGCCGCCTCGGGCCGCTGACCCGGCTTGTCACGTTCGGGCCGCTGACCGGCTCGCCGCGTTCGAGACGCCGGCCCGGCGGCTCGTCGCGTTCGGGACGCCGACCCGGCTCGGCGCGAGTTCGCCGGCTCTGTTCACGCTTCCCTCATTCGCCTGGTAGAGGTTGAGACCCATGCACGGACACACTGCGCGCGACCCCGAGACCGAACGTTCCCGCCGCTGGCTGCTGAACCGGGCGCTGCTGCTCGGCGGCGCCGCCGCGGTGGCGGCCATGACCGGCTGCTCCCCGAGCTCGCCCGGCGGCGCCCCGGCCAGCGCCGCCCGCTCCTCCGGCGCGCCTCCCCCAGGCGGGGCCGCGCCGAGGCCCGGCGAGCTCTCCTACGACGACTTCGTCGGCGTCACCACCGACGGCAAGGTGGTCGAGGACCTGTACGCGATCCACTCCACGGGTGTGTCGACCGCCGCCCTCGTCAAGGCGGCCAAGGCGTTCCTCAAGGGCCTGCCAGCGGCGCAGCGACGGGAGACGCTGTACGACGTACGCGCCGACGAGTGGCTGACCTGGAGCAACCTCGACGGCTTCGACCGCAAGGGCGTCCGCATGGGCGACCTGACCAAGGCCCAGCGCGCCAAGGGCTACGCGGTGCTGGAGGCGGCACTCTCCGCCGAGGGGCTCACCCAGACCCGCAACATCATGAAGCTCAACGCGTTCCTGGGCGAGCAGGCCGGCGGCGGCAGGGAGACCCTCACCGAGGGCCACTACTTCTTCACGGTCATGGGCACGCCGTCCGCCACGCAGCCATGGGGCTTCCAGTTCGAGGGCCACCACCTGGCCGTCAACTGCTTCGTGCTCAAGGACCAGGTGGTCATGACGCCGACGTTCATGGGCTCGGAGCCGACGTCGGCCACGTACCGGGGCGAGCGGATCACCGTGTTCACCAGGGAGACCGAGGCCGGGCTCGCGCTGCTGCACGCGCTCACCCCGGAGCAGCGCGCCGAGGTGATCTCCACGACGGAGGTGAAGCGCGGAGCCAACATGAAGGCGGGGGCGGGCGCCGACAACCTCCGGCTCCCCTACGCGGGCCTGGCCGCCTCCCGGTTCACCCCTGAACAGCGGGACACCCTGCTCGACCTGGTCCGCGTCTACGTCGGCTACCTGGACGAGGGGCACGCGGCCGTACGGATGAAGGAGGTCGAGGAGCACCTGGACCAGACGTACTTCTGCTGGCTCGGCGAGACCGGCGACGACTCCGCGTTCTACTACCGCGTGCACAGCCCCGTCGTGCTCATCGAGTACGACGCCCAGGCCCCCATCGCGTACGGCGACGACCGCGGCCCCGGCGGGGAGCCGACCCGGCAGCACATCCACACGGTCGTCCGCACCCCCAACGGCAACGACTACGGCGCCGACCTGCTCCGGCTGCACCTGGAGACCGACCACGGCTCCTAGAGTGGAGGCGAGGAGGGGGTTGCCGTGGACGTCGCCGAGCTGGGCTCGTTCCTGAAGTCACGCAGAGACCGGCTGGCCCCGGAGTCGGTCGGTCTGCCGCCCGGCACCCGGCGGCGGGTGCCGGGCCTGCGCCGCGACGAGGTGGCGCGGCTGGCCAGCCTGTCCGCCGACTACTACACCGAGCTGGAGCAGGGTCGCGGGCAGATCCCGTCCGAGCCGGTCCTGCACGCGCTCTCCCGTGCCCTGCGCCTCGGCCCCGACGAGACCGACCACCTGTTCCACCTGGCGGGGCGGCCCGCACCGTACGCGGCCCGGCCCCCGCACCTGCAGTCCGCACTGCGCCAGCTCATGGAGCGCCTGGAGGACACCCCCGCCATGGTGATCACCGACCTGCACGAGGTGGTGGTCCAGAACCACGCCGCGCAGGTCCTCGTCGGCCCGCAGGCGGGGCTGACCGGGGTGCGGGCGAGTTTCCTGCACCACTGGTTCACCGTCCCGGCGACCCGTGATCTCTATCCTCCCGAGGACCACGCGTACCACTCCAGGCTGCTCGTCTCCGACGTCCGCGCCGCGGTCGCCCGCCGCGGCCCCGCCGACCGGGCGAGCGGCGAGCTGGTCCGCCATCTGCTGGCCACGAGCGAGGAGTTCGCCGGGTTGTGGCGGGCGCGGGAGGTCGGGGCGCGGCACGAGGAGTACAAGCGCATCGTCAACCCGGCGCTCGGCGTGCTCAAGGTCACCTGCAACAGCATCGTCACGGCCGACGCCGCGCAGCGGCTGCTCTGGTTCGTCCCCGACGATCCGCAGGCTGTGCCCGCCCTGCACGCCCTCGACCCGGCCGACGTGTGGCGCGCCACCCCGGGCCCGGCCTTCGGCCTCCTCGGAAGCTGGGGTTGAGCACCCCAGGCTGAGGGCGTTCCCCGGTCCCCCTCCAGGGGCAGTCTGGGAGAGGCGGCGCGCGGGGGCCCTGCCTTTCTTCCACCAGGAGCTTCCGCGATGGGACCATCCGCCACATCCACGGCAGCCGAGGAGGAAACCGTCATGCGCGCAGCGCTCGCCACCGGGGTGAACGCCCCGCTGTCACTCACCGAACGCGACGTCCCCGAGCCGGGGCCGGGCGAGGTGCTGATCAAGATCACCGCCTGTGGTGTCTGCTACACCGACCTCAGCCTCGTACAGGGACATTTCCCGTTCGCCCGCTTCCCGATCGTCCCGGGCCACGAGATCACCGGCACGGTCGCCGCGCTCGGCGCCGGCGTCCCCGGCCTGTCCGTGGGCGACGCGGTCGGGGCGCAATTCCTGTACGACTCGTGCGGTCACTGCGACTACTGCGTGTCCGGCGAGCAGATCCTGTGCCCGTCCAAGCGCATCACCGGCATCGTCACCGACGGCGGGTACGCCGAGTACGGCCTGTTCAAGGGCGGCTACGTGACCCCACTGCCACCCGAGCTCGACCCGGTGGCGGCGGCGCCGCTGCTGTGCGCGGGGCTGACCGCGTTCAACGGCCTGCGCAGGGCCGGGGCGACGCCGGGTTCGCGGGTGGCGGTCATCGGCGCCGGCGGCGTCGGCGAGCTCGCCGTACGCTACGCCGTCGCGATGGGCGCCCGCGTCGCGGTGATCGGCCGCCGGGCCGACGGCGCGGCGATCGCCAAGGAGCTCGGCGCGGACCTGTACGTCGCCACCCGCGACACCGACCCGGCCGAGGCGCTCAAGGCGTGGGGCGGCGGCGCGGACGTCATACTCAACTCCGCCCCTTCCACCGAGGCCGCCGCCGCGACCCTCGGAGGGCTCGCCCCCGACGGCACGCTCGTGCTCTGCGGCTACGACGCCGCACCGCTCACCCTTCCCGTTCAGCCCATGGTGCTCAACCGGCTGCGGGTCATGGCCTCACCGTCGGGCTCTCCGCACGACACACGCGACACGCTGGCCTTCTCGGCACGGCACGGCATCCTGCCCCGCGTCACGCCCATCACCCTCGACCAGGCCCCGGAGACTTTGGCCGCCATGGCGGCCGGCTCCTCGGGCGGCGGCCGCCGCGTCATCTCGTTCGGCTGACGTACCGCGCGGTCACCGGGCGGTGTCGGGGGGAAGTGGTGCGCGGTGGTCGGCGCGCAGGCCGTCGAGGGAGATGCGCAGCAGCCTGTTCCACATCTGCGGGCGGCACTCGTCGGTGATCTGGACGGCGTGGCCCAGCGAGACCAGCAGGAGCAGCAGGTCATCAGTGGTCACGCCGGGGCGCAGCAGGCCCATGGCGCCGGCGCGGGCGCACAGGTGCTCGATGACGAGGCGAAGCTGGTGGATGCCCTCCAGATCGGGGTCGGCCCAGGTCAGCGCGAAGTTCTCCATGATCGCGCGGTGGCGGGCGTAGCCGGTCAGGGCCTGCTGGTAGAAGGTGGTCAGTGCCGCCCAGGGGTCCCCGGCCTCGATCGCCGCCTGGCGTGCTGATTCCGCCCATTTCGCGAAGTCCCTGCGCAGGACCGTGTGAACGAGATCTTCCTTCTTCGGGAAATGCCGGTAGAGGGTGCCCATGCCCACCCCGCTGCGGCGGGCGATCTCGCGTACGTCCACCGCGACGCCCTGCTCGGCCAGCACTTCGGCGGCGGCCTCGACGATCGCTTCCCGGTTACGGATCGCGTCCACGCGCGGCGGGCGGCGCCGGGCGGTGTTCTCCGGTTCAGCCACTGCCATAGGGCCGAGCCTACCTTCTTATCCGGAGCGCATGCTCCGCCTTGTGCTACTTTGAGGAGCAAGTGCTCCGGATAGCAGAAGGGGATGCCATGTCCGACTCGTCCACGACCACCGCAGCCGAGGCTCCCGGCAACTGGAATGACCGGATCATCGCCGAGTTCCGAGCGAACGCCGGGTACGTGTCCTGGAGCAGCGAAGAGGACTTCGCCGCAGGCCGGCCCATCCCGCCCCGGATTCCCGGGTTCGACGAGCGGGGCATGCCGCTCATCCTGGTGCACCACACCGGGGCCAAGACCGGGCGCGAGCGGATCAGCCCGCTGTTCTACCAGCCGGTCGGCGACGGCTGGGCCATCTTCGGCACCCACGGCGGCAGTCCGCATCATCCGGTCTGGTACCACAACCTCATGGCGAATGCGCAGGCCACCGTCGAGGTGGGCACGGAGAGGGTGCCGGTCGTGGCCCGGCTCGCCGAGGGCGCGGAGCGCGAGCGGCTCTGGGCGCAGGAGGTGGCGCTCGTCCCGAAGTTCGCCGAGTTCGAGGCGGTCGCCGGCAGGCAGATCCCGGTCGTCGTGCTGGAGCGGGTTCACACCCCGCCCCTCCCCGAGCGCTGACTCCACGGCCTGCCAGGTTCGGCAACAGCGGTCGGCCGGCATCAGGCTCATCCGGAATCGGCGACCCGGTCACGCCTGAGCTCTTTGCTACTCACCATCACTCTGAATTCTTGTGGGGGAAGAATAGATTCCCGTTTACCGACGACGCCGTGTGCCGGAAGGCCGGCGGGGAAATTAACAGCTGGAGACGCCCCCCGTTTTTTTGGTGAATTCATCGGGAGGCATCACATGAAAAGTGACACTTTCACTGCTTCGTCGGCTCCATTGCAGCTCGACGCCGGTGAGTCGAGCGAATTCATGGACATCGAGACGTCCAACGCGGACCAGACGGCACTGATACGAGTGACGACCTTCTCTGCCGACGGCCGCAAGGATGGCGGCAGGCCGCCGCTGATCCGTCTCAAGGCCGACGCGGGACCTACGGTGGAGGTCAAGGAATTCCCCGAGGAACAAGAGGTCATCGGCGCCGAGAACCGTATTGCGGGCTCGGCGACGTGGATGCGGAAGAACTCCGGCGTGTACCTCGTACGCGTCACACTCGCCCGCCCGGAAAGCAGTTGGCGCATTCAGATCGTCAACGACGGTCCGGATGACCGTATGTTCCACTTCATGAGCTTCGGAGACGCCAGGATTCGGGGTGAGGGCGACTGGCCGGACTTCGACCTTCGCTACTGCGGCTCCTTCCCGTGCGCGTGCACACGCCACGATGGAAGTACCACGAGAGCCTGCACCTCATGCGGACACAGCAGCGAGGTCGCATGAGGCTCTGAGGTGCCCCGAACCTTCCGGACTCGGACCCAGGTCAAGGCCGTCGCGATGTCGGGCGATGGACGTTCGCCGGCTCGATGAGGCAGGTGTTGAAGGCACCCCGGGGTGCACATGACGAACGCGGCCCCTGATGATCGTTGGTTGTCCACGCCAGTCGATCAAGAACAGGGGCCGCGTTCGCGTGCCGTCATCCCCGATCGAGGTGCTCTCGCGGCCACTTGGAGCACCTCACCGTCGCCAGCCGCCTGCCCGCCGAGCCGCTCGATCCGCCCACGCTTGGCCGCCAGCACCCTGGGACGACTGTTCGCCCGCCCGGACGGCCACCCCGCCGACGGACTCCGACTCCTCGGTTTCACCACACGAGAAACGCATCGGCCCCGGTCGGGGAGTCGAACGCCTATGGATGAGATTTGAATCGAGCGGGCTTGAGGATCGCCGGCGGCCATGTCATAGAGTGGAGAGAGCGAACGGTAATCCGGCTGGTCAATTCACTTGTCCGGCAGCCGACCGCCGTTCAACCGTCGTTTATGCGCGCGCAAAATCCTCACCCTTTCCGGAGCAGTCGCCCGTACCAAGGTGGACATCGCCTTTCGAGAGAGGAGAAGCGCATGACACGCATGACACGCATGGCTCGCCGCACCCGATCGATCATTCTCGGAGCCGCCCTCGTCGCCGGGACGGCGCTCTGTCCGATCGCAGCCCACCCGTCGGCCGGCCCGATCGCGGAGACAGATGCCGCACCAGCGGTGATGGAGCCGCCGGACGACGGCCGCTCCTGGTATCAGAAGGGTCACGCCACCGGGCTTTCCGAAGGTTACCAAGAAGGGGAAGTCCGCGCCCGGGAACACTGCTCGGATGTCATGGGCTGGCCGAATTGGCCGCCGGACGCCTACGGCGTCGGATATGCCGATGGCTACATGCTCGGATGGGGAAGAGGACTTGAGGACGGGATGGCGAAATACTGCCGGCCCGCATAGGCCGTCGAGCGGCTGACGAAACGGCCCTGCCACTGCCAGGCCCCGAGAGTGGTTGACCGCGCCCAGCGTCATTTGGACCATTCGGCTGGACCGGCACCACATCACCGCCGTCCGATTCGCGCCGCCCTTCGCTTCACATCGCCGCCGCCGCTGCGCGTCACGCGAGGTTACGCCACCTGCGAACCTCACCCGCATCACCTCGTGGCGGGTGATTGAGTGCTGGCATGAACGTACTCATTCTTGGCGGGACGGCTTGGCTGGGGCGCGAGGTGGCGCGGCAGGCGGCCGGGCGTGGTCACGCGGTGACGTGCCTGGCGCGCGGCGAGAGCGGCCCCGTGGCCGACGGCACGACGCTGGTGGCGGCGGACCGGCGGGCCGCGGACGCGTATGAGCAGGTGCGGCGTCAAGACTGGGACGCGGTCGTGGAGGTGTCGTGGCAGCCGGGCCAGGTACGCGGCGCCTTGGCGGCCCTCGGCGAGCGGGCGAAGCACTGGGTCTACGTGTCCTCCGTCAACGCCTATGCCGATCACGGGGTGCCCGGCGCCGACGAGTCGTCGCCGTTGCTTGAGCCGGCCGACGTAGACGAGGCCGACAGGGAGCTCTACGGGGAGGCGAAGGTCGCCTGCGAGCGGGCTTCGGCCGAGGCGCTGGGCGACCGGCTGCTCATCGCGCGGGCCGGCCTGATCGGCGGGCCCGGCGACCACAGCGGGCGCTCCGGCTACTGGGTGGCGCGGGCCGCCCGTGACCCGCACGCGCCACTGCTCGTGCCCGGCTCCTCCGGCATTTCCACCCAGGTGATCGACGCACGCGACCTGGCCGCCTGGTTGCTCGACTGCGCCGAGACCGGCACCACCGGCACGTACAACACGGTCGGGCCGCAGGTGCCGTTCGGCGAGTGGATCGAGCTGTGCCGCACCATCGGGGGCCACACCGGGCCGGTGGTCACCGCCGATTCGGCGTGGCTGCTTGAGCAGGGGGTCGCCGAGTACATGGGGCCTGAGTCGCTGCCGATGTGGCTGGTCGAGCCCGGCTGGGAGGGCTGGTCGTCCCGTTCCGGCCAGGCCGCCCTGTCCGCCGGCCTGCGCCACCGCCCCCGGGCCGACCTGCTCACGGACCTGCTGGCGTGGGAGCGCGAGCAGGGGCTCGACCGGGAGCGGCGGGCGGGGCTCAGCGCGGGGCGGGAGCGGGAGTTGCTCGCCCTCCTCGGCGGTGGGCGCTGATAACCGGGAAGGAGTGCTCGCTTCTTCGGCAGTGGGCGCTGAGCACGCGGGAAGGAGTGCTCACTCTCCTCGGCGGGGCGCTCTGACGAGCGGGAAGCCCGAGGTCGTCTGAGCAGGTCAGCGTCATGCTGGGCGCTGTTTCTCGCGTGCCGCTGGGGGCAGTGGCGAGGTCGAGGAGGTGCCTGTGACTGCAGCCGACCATGCGGAAACCCGCAGCCACCTACAGCCGCGTGCTTGCCGGCTACACGGTGACTTGGCGCTTTGCGGTGACCCGGCGCATCGCGGTGACTGGTGGCAGCACGGTGATTCGGGGCAGCTTGGTGGTTACGGGCGATGCCGTGACTCCGCGCTATGCCGTCGGCCTGTGCGACGCCGTGACCTCGTGCGACGCCATTACCTCGTGCGACGCTGGCAATGCCCTGCGCGATACCGCCGTCATGGCGGGTGGGACGGTCCGGGGGATGTGTGGGGGCGGCGGATGGCCCAGCGGAGGGTGTTGTGAGGCTGCCTGAGCCGCGTGGGCCGCTCACGTCGTTGCTGTTCGAGCGGCTGGCCCATCCGCCGGAGCCGTACCCGTACCGGGTGAATGGGCGAACGGCGGGTGCGCAGTTCGGCACTGGGAACGCGCAGGACGGGCGGCCGGGTCAGGCGCGGTTCACGGAGCAGCACTCGCGGCCGCCGCACGGGCACCTCAGCGACCGGCGCTCGGCCGACGGGCGGGGGTCGCATGCGTACGCGCACCTCGCCGGGTGGCACGGGGCGGAAGGGTGGCCGTCGCCGTTGCAGGTCGCCGATGGTGGTCTGGCGGATGATGACTTCCAGTTGGCCCTGTTCGCCTGTTACGAGCTGCACTACCAGGGCTTCGAGGATGTGGACGACCGCTGGGAGTGGCACCCGTGGCTGCTGGCCGCGCGGGCCGTGCTGGAGGAGCGGCTGGAGGAGGCGCTGGCTCGGGCCGTGCCCCGGCCGCCGCTCGACAGGCCGGAAGGGGTGCGGCGGGCGCTCAACGAGCTGACCGCCGCCGACGAAGGACCTTCCCTGTCCACGTTCCTGGCCCGTCAGGCCGATCGTGAGCAGTTCCGGGAGTTCGTCGTCCATCGGTCGATCTACCACCTGAAGGAGGCCGACCCGCACACCTGGGCGATCCCGCGCCTGCGGGGCGCGGCGAAGGCGGCGCTGGTGGAGATCCAGGCCGACGAGTACGGCGGCGGCCGGCCGGAACGCATGCACTCCGAGCTGTTCCGCGCCACCATGCGCGGCCTCGGCTTGGACGACTCCTACGGCGCCTACCTCGGGCGGGTACCGGGCGTCACGCTGGCCATCTCGAACGCCATGTCCCTGTTCGGCCTGCACCGTCGCCTGCGCGGCGCGCTGGCCGGGCACCTGGCCGCGCTGGAGATGACCTCCTCCCTGCCGAACCGCCGCTACGCGACCGGCCTGCGCAGGCTCGGCGGCGACGACGCCGCTGCCCGCTTCTACGACGAGCACGTGCAGGCCGACGCCGTGCACGAGCAGATCGCCGCCCATGACCTGTGCGCGAACCTGGCCGCCGACGAACCCGCGCTCGCGGAGGACATCCTGTACGGCGCTGCCTGTGCCCTGGAGCTGGAACGCCTGTGGGCCGGGCACGTTCTCGACCGGTGGGAGCGGGGAGTCAGCTCTCTGGTCGAGGTACCGGCTGAGAAGGTGCCTGCGCGAGAGGGGTGCGATGCCGCCTCAAAACGGTGACGCCGCGATGAACCGCGATGGCGTGGCTGGGAACGACGATGGCGCGGCGATGGATCACGAGGGCGCGGTGATGGGCAACGATGACGCCACACCGCACTCGAGCGCAGGCTCAGGCTTGGACTCGGGCTCAGGGTCAGGCTCGGAGTTGAATCCGGGGCCGGGCACGGAGGCGGGTTCCGGCAGGGGGACGGTGACGGGTTCCGGGGGAAGGGCGGAGGCGGGGGCCGGGGTGGGGGTGGTGACGGTGACGACGTGTGAGGATGGGCCGTTGCTGGTGCGGGGGGCGTTCGAGCTGGTGACTCAGGACGGTGAGTCCATTCCGGCCGGGCGGGCGACGGTCGCGTTGTGCCGGTGCGGGTTGTCGTCGGTCAAGCCGTTCTGCGACGGGTCGCACAAGGCGGCGGGGTTCAAGGCGGCGAGCGAGCCCGACCTGCCGGCCTGACCCGGTGACCGGCCCTCCCGACCCGGACGGTCCACCTCCTGCCGGTCCATCTTCCGGGCCGACTGTGTGTGCAGGTCGCGGCGGAGCCTGCGTACGGAGTGGGCCGCGCGGTGCAGTCTTCGGCCCGCGTACGGCACCCCGCCGCGCAAACAGGCGGCCAGGGCGAGCCAGCTGCAGGTTGCCCGTTCCAGCACCCAGATCGGGGCGCACAACGCGGCCGTGGCGGGGAAGATCCGGCTGCCCCCGGCTCGGCGACGGCCGACCTCGGCCAGGCCTACGGTCAAGGCGGCGCCGGCGGCCAGTGCGGTGTACTTGCGGCGTAGCAAACACGCGGCCACGGCGGGCAGCACGGAGAGGAACAGCGCCATGCGAACGGGCTGGGCCAGGTCGTCGTAGGCCTGCCGGACCCGTTGGTCCCAGAAGCGGGCGGCGTCGGGAGGCAGGCGGCGCACGTACAGGTCGAGCGGGCGGATCTCCCTGCCGCCGTGGGCCCTGACGGTGCGGATGAGCTCGAGGTTCTCGAAGAGGACGTCGCCGTCGTACCCGCCGCCCATCCGCTCGGCGAAGGAGCGGCGCAGGCCGAACGTCCCGGGGTAGTCGGCGCCGAGGCTGCGGTTGAGCAGCGTTCGGGCGGTGTCCCAGAGGGCGTGCCAGGGCAGGTGGGTGAAGTGGTTCTGGGGGCGGACGAGGTCGGCGCCGGCGAGGAGGGAGTCCATCCTGGCGAGGGTGTGCCGGTCGTACCTTACGTCGTCGTCGGCGATGATCACGTGCTCGGCGCGGGCCAGGCGCAGGCCGGTGATGACGCCGTTGACCTTGCCGTTGGCGAAGCGGAGGTCGGGAGCGGGGCGTACGTGCTCGGCGAGGCCGCGCCAGGCGGCGGCGTGCCGTTCGAACAGCGGCGTGGCGGAGCCGTCGACGACGATGATCCGCACGTGCCGGCTGAGGAACCGGAGGTAGGCGGTCAGCTCCGCGAGGCCGGAGTCGTCCTCCCAGCGCAGCGGCAGCACGTAGTCCAGATCGCGGTTCGAAGCACGGTCCGAATCGGAGTCCGAATCGGAGTCCGAAGCGCGGTCCACATCGCCGCGCCTGCCCGCCTGGGGTGGCGCTAAACGGCTGGCTGTAACCGGGGTTCTGGACCGGCCCGTTTCTGGTGACGGTGTCCGGACATGCCGGTGGATGGTGAGGTCCGAATACCGCTGGCTCGACGTCGTGGGCGGCTGCGATGCTGCTCGCCGGCGACGTTGACACCTGCGGAAGGACCTGATCGTGACCTCCTCCTCTTCGATCGACCACGCGGCCCGGTTCCGGGCGCTGCACCACGGTGCGGTCCTCGTGCTGCCCAATGCCTGGGACGCGGCCTCGGCCGCCCTCGTCGAGGCCGCGGGAGCTCAGGCGATCGCGACGACGAGCGCCGGCGTCTCGTGGGCGAACGGCGCCCCCGACGGCTCCGGGCTGGGGCGGGAGGCGATGGCCGGCGCGGTCGCGCGGATCGTGGCGGCGGTGCGCGTTCCAGTCACCGCGGACATCGAGGGCGGGTACGGCGACGTCGCCGCCACCGTGCGCGCGGTGATCCAGGCCGGCGCGGTGGGCGTCAACCTGGAGGACTCCCCCGGATCTCCCCTGCTTCCTGCCGCCGAACAGGCCGCGCGCATCGCCGCCGCCCGGGCCGCCGCCGACGCGGAGGGGGTCGACCTGTTCGTGAACGCCCGCACCGATGTCTACTTGGCGGGTGTCCCGGGGGATCAGGTGGCCGAGGTGGAGGAGCGGGCGCGGGTCTACGCCGAGGCGGGGGCGGACGGGCTGTTCGTGCCCGGGCTGCTCGATCTGGACGTCATCGCCCGTCTGGCCAAGGGGCCGCTGCCGCTGAACGTGATGGCCGGCCCGGGAGCGCCGCCGGTGGCCGAGCTGGCGGCGGCCGGGGTGGCCAGGGTGAGCGTGGGCTCGGCCATCGCCCAGTCCGCGTACGCGGTCGCCGCGCGGGCCGCGGCCGAATTGCTGGGGGACGGCACGTATGGCACGCTCGCGGACGGCCTCACCTACGGCACGCTGAACGACACCCTGCGCTGACCGGCCGACCCCACCACCCACCACGCCGAACGGCGCCGCGCGGCGAGCCGGTCGGCCCCCGCGCGCCACGCCCCCCGGCTTTTGCGGGGGGTTGATCGGGGGCACGACCCCTCCGGAGGGCTGCGAGCTGGAGGTTCGATGCGTCTCGACACGCTGTTCGTCAACGGCCGGTTCACCACCCTGGACCCCGACCGGCCGTACGCCACCCGCCTAGGCGTGTTCGGCGGCCGGGTCGCCGGGCTGGACGACGAGCTCGACGGCGTGGGCGCGGACGTGGTCGTGGATCTGGGCGGGGCGCCGGTGGTGCCGGGGTTCAACGACGCCCATCACCATCTGAGCCTGCGCGGCCAGCGGATGCGTGAGCTGGACCTGCGCGTGTCCACCCTGGACGAGTTGTACGCGCGCGTGGCCGAGCGGGCCGCCACGCTGCCGGAGGGCGCATGGGTGCGGGGCGGCGGCTACGACCAGTACAAGCTGGGCGCCCACCCCGACCGCGAGGCCCTGGACCGGGCGGCGGGCGGGCGGCCGGTCTGGGTGCAGCACACCTCGTGCCACATGGGCGTGGCGAGTTCGGCGGCGTTCGCGCTCATGGGGTTCCCCGGGCTGGAGGACGTGCCGGACGTGCCGGGCGGTTCGGTGAGCCGCGACGAGCGCGGGCTGCCGGACGGGCTGCTGGCCGAGCAGGCTCAGGAGCTGGCTCTGCGGCTGCTGCGGCCGCTGGCGCACGAGGAGTTCGTGGCGGGCATCGGGCTGGCCTCCAAGGCCGCCGCCGCCGAGGGCCTGACCAGCTTCACCGAGCCCGGCGTCGGCGTGGGCCTGGCGGGCAACGGACCCTGGGACATCGCGGACTTTCAGGACGCCGTGCGGCGCGGCCTGCTCCTGCAGCGAGCCACGCTCATGCCGGGCTCGGCCAACCTGCACGCCGTGGAGGCCAGGTTCGGGCTGGATCTGGGCGTACGCACCGGCCTCGGCGACGAGTGGCTGCGGATCGGCCCGGTGAAGCTGTTCTCGGACGGCTCCATGATCGGCAGGACGGCCGCCATGTGCCACGACTACGAGGGCGAGCCGGGCAACCGGGGCTACCTCCAGGAGGAGGAGACGGCGCTGCGTACGTTCATCCTGCACGCCCACGACTCGGGCTGGCAGGTGGCCACGCACGCCATCGGCGACGCGGCCATGGACGTGGTGCTCGACGCCTACGCCGAGGCCCAGGCGCGACATCCGCGCCCCGACGCCCGGCACCGGATCGAGCACTGCGGCCTGACCACCGACGCGCAGGTGGCCAGAATCGCCGAGCTCGGCGTCATCCCGGTCCCGCAGGGCCGGTTCGTGACGGAGCTCGGTGACGGGATGCTGGCGGCGCTCGGCCGCGAACGGATCCGCGGCTGCTACCGGCAGCGCTCGTTCCTGGAGGCGGGGATCGTGCTGCCGGGCAGCTCCGACTGCCCCGTGGTCGAGGGCGCGCCGCTGCTCGGCATCCACGACCTGGTCAACCAGACGACCGCGGCCGGGGCGCCGTTCAACCCGGACGAGGCGCTGACGGCGGAGCAGGCGCTGCGGGCGTACACGACGGGTTCGGCGTACGCGGTGCGCGAGGAAGGCCGCAAGGGCACGCTGGCCCGCGGCATGCTGGCGGACTTCGCGGTGCTCTCCGACGACCTGCTCGCGACCGATCCCGGGCGGATCGGGGAGATCGTGGTGATCGCCACGGTCGTGGGCGGCCGGCTGGTGCATGACCTGCGGTGACGGCGGTAGTGTCGGACCCGGCCTGGGCGGCGAACCTGGAGGATCTACGCGAATGGGGCTGGACATCGTCAGTCGGCCGTCCGACTCGCCGTACATCGACCGGGTCTGGCGCAGCCGCAGTGACGACGTCAGCCGGATGACGGCGGTGGCGGCGGCGAGCTGGGACCTGGTCTTCTGGGAACGGCACGGCGAGGTCAGCGCGGCCGTCGTCGGCCCGGAGACCGCGGCGAGCCCGGCTCCGGTGCCGGAGGAGGCCACGTTCTTCGGGATCACGTTCGCGGTCGGCACGATCATGCCGCATCTTCCGGCCGGGCGGCTGGTGAACTCCGCGGCGGAGCTCGCCGGCACCACGCGCCGGTCGTTCCACCTGAAGGGGTCGGCCTGGCACCTGCCCGGTTACGACGACGCCGAGGCGTTCGTACGGCGGCTGGTGCGCGAGGAGATCCTGGTTCGCGACCCGCTGGTGGCGGCGGTGCACCGCGCGGGATCGCCGGAGGTGTCTCGGGTGTCGGAGCGCACCGTGCAGCGGCGCTTCCTGGCGGCGACCGGGCTCACGCGTGGCGCGGCCCGCCAGATCGACCGGGCCAGGCGGGCGGCGGTGCTGATCCAGGCGGGCGTGCCGGCCCACGACGTGGTGCACCGGCTCGGGTACTTCGACCAGCCGCATCTGGCCCGCTCGCTGACCCGTTTCGTCGGCCGTACGGCGACGGAGCTGAGCCGCGGCGAGGGGTTCCCGGCCGAGCCGCTGTCACTCCTGTACGCGACCTGAGCTCTGCGGGTACGTAGCGGAGCCCTCCGACCTCGGCTGCCCCGACCGCGGCCTGGGCTCCGGATCGGCTGCCGTACGCGACCCGAGTCCCCGTCGGACAGACGGAAGGCCGCCTTCCCGCGGGCGAAGCGGGGAGGCGGCCTTCCGGGCTCCCGTGGCCTAGGCGGTGGTGGTGGCGACCTCCTGCTTGGGCGCCGGTCCCGTCCCCGGCTCCGGTTCCGCGATGTCGAGGCTGTCGCGGAGCTGGGCGGGCTTGAGGAAGATCGCGGCGATGAGCCCGACGACGGCGATGGCCGCCGAGACGAGGAAGATGTGCCCCGTGGCGTCCCCGTACGCGGCGCGGACGATCTCCCTGACGGGCTCGGGCAGGGCCGCGATGTTCAGGCTGCCGCCGGCCGCCGCGCTGTCCCCCGTGACCGGGATGCCGGCCTTGGCCAGGCCCTCGGTGATGTTGGTCGCGACCTGGCCGGCCAGGATGGCGCCGAGCACCGAGACACCGACGGTGCCGCCGAGCGAGCGGAAGAAGGTGACCGCGCCGCTGGCCGCGCCGATCTCGCGCAGCGGGACCGTGTTCTGGATGACCAGGACGAGGTTCTGCATGGACATGCCGACGCCGACGCCCACCGCGAGCATGTACGCCGAGACCAGCACAAGCGGCGTCTGGTGGTCGAGGGTGGCCAGACCGGCGAAGCCCGCCAGCAGGACGATCAGACCGGCCAGGATGTACGGCTTCGTCTTGCCGCTCTTGGAGACCATCCGGCCGCTGATGGTCGAGGAGAACAGCACGCCGACCATCATGGGGATCGTCAGCAGGCCGGCGGTGGTGGGCCCGTACCCGCGGCCGATCTGGAAGTACTGACCGAGGAAGACCGAGCCGCCGAACATGGCCATGCCGACCGCGAGGCTGGCCAGGATGGCCAGCGCGGGGGTGCGGCGCCGGATGACGTGCAGCGGCACGACCGGCTCCTTGACCACGGACTCGACGAAGACGGCCGCGACCAGCAGCAGCGCGCCGCCGCCCGCCATCGCCGCGGTCTGCCAGGACAGCCAGTCGAAGGAGTTGCCGACGAACGTGACCCAGATGAGCAGCACGCTCACGCCCAGAGCGATGAGGGTCGCGCCCCAGTAGTCGATGCTCACGTCGGAGCGGCGCACGGTCGGCATGTTCAGGGTCTTGGCCAGCATCGCGAAGGCGGCGACGGTGAACGGCACGGCGATGAAGAAGCACCAGCGCCAGCCGAGCCAGGAGGTGTCGGCGATGAGACCGCCGATCAGCGGCCCGCCGACTGTGGCCACGGCCATGACGGCGCCGAGGTAGCCGTTGTAGCGGCCGCGTTCCTTGGGCGAGATCATGGCGGCGATCACGACCTGGGTGAGGATCTGCAGCGCGCCCATGCCAAGGCCCTGGATGGCTCTGAAGGCGATGAGCTGGCCGGTGTTCTGGGCGAAGCCGCAGGCCAGCGAGCTGACCATGAAGATGACGATGGCGATCTGGAGCAGCAGCTTCTTGTTGAAAAGGTCGGCGAGCTTGCCCCAGATGGGCGTTGAGGCGGTCGAGGCCAGCAGGGATGCGGTGACGACCCAGGTGTACTGCGACTGGTTGCCCTCCAGGGCGCCGATGATCTGCGGCAGCGCGACCGAGACGATGGTGGCGCTGATCATGGCGACGAACAGGACGAGTAGCAGGCCGCTGAGGGCTTCGAGGATCTGGCGGTGGGTCATCGGCTCCGCCGCCGCGGACGGCGCTGCCGGCTGGGCACTCACACGCAACCTCCGATCAAGGGGGAAATGGATGCAACCTGGACACCATACATGCTCATGTGGCAACTTTGCGCATTGAGCATTTATTCCCCTTGGGTAAGCTTGGACACATCATGGGCATGACAGCAGGGCTGCGCGAACGCAAGAAGGCCGCGACCAGACAGGCGGTGCACGAGGCCGCGCTGCGGCTCACCGTCGAGCACGGCCTCGACAACGTCACCGTCGAGGCCATCGCCGACGCCGCCAACATCTCCCGCCGTACGTTCTCCAACTACTTCGACGGCAAGGAGGACGCGCTGCTGTACGGCGAGGCGCAGCGCCTCGGCACGCTGGTCCGGCGGGTACGCGAGCAGCCGCCCGACCAGTCCGCCTGGCGGGCGCTGCGCGGCGCACTGGACAGCCTGTACGAGGAGAGCGGCGTCGCCGATCGCGCGCTGCACGTGCGCACCCGGCTGGCCATGAACCACCCCACGCTGCTGGCCCGGCAGCTGGCCTACCGGGTCCGGCTGGAGCAGGAGCTCAGCGCGGCGGTGGCCGGGCGGGAGCAGGCGGGCGACGCGGGGCCCGAGCTGCTCACCGCCGCGTTCCTGACCGCGCTGCGGGTCGCCGGGCAGTGGTGGTGCGCCGAGCGGGAGACCCGGTCGTTGCACCAGCTGAGCGTCCTCGCCCTGGACCAGATCGCCCAGCCGTTCACCTGACCCCTGGCCTCGCCGAACCGAGCCAGGCCGGACCAGCGGAGGGCGGAGGGCGGAGGGCGGATCTAGCGGGACGGCAGGGTGGTCAGGGTCTTTCTGCCGTCCGTCACGGTGATCCGGAAGTCGTCGGCGCCGGAGGCCAGGGCGAGTTCGTCGTCACCGTCGCCGTCGTAGTCGCCCGTCGCCAGCGGCCTGGATCCGGTCGTCGCGGCGAGCCGCTCGCCCTTACGCAGGCCGCCGGTGGCGCCCCAGAAGGTCAGGATCGTCCGGGACCCGCCACCCCAGGCGAGGTCGTCGCGGCCGTCGCCGTCGAAGTCGCCTGCCACCGCCGGGCCCGCGGTGCCCCTGAATGTGCCGGTGCGTCCGTCGCCGTAATAGACGGTCAGGGTTTCGGCGACGGAGGGCGGCTCGTTCTCGTAGCCGGGCTCGTCGTTGCGGCTGCCGTCGTCGCCGACGGCCACGTCTCTCAAGCCGTCGCCGTCGAAGTCGCCGAACGCGGCCGACATCCCCTTGTTGAGCCTGCGCCCCTGCTTGGCGAGCCCGCCGGACTCTGGGGTGAGCAGCCAGCCGGAGGTCTGCTCGCCGTCGTCGCCCTCGTACACGAGCAGGGCGGTGGCGTGGCCCGCGCCGATCCGGTCCACGCTCATCCGCCAGAACTCCGAGCCCGTCGGCGACGGCTGCACGCTCCGCCTGCGCGGGGCGCCGTCGCGGGCGAACGGGCCGTACAGGACGGCGAGATTCGTGTCGGAGCCGCCGGGCGCGGGCGGGCTGGACATGGCCACGTCGGCGGCGCCGTCGCCGTCGAAGTCGCCCGCGACGGCGCGGTAGTTGCCGACGTCGCTGGCCACGGGGATCGGCACCGGGGTCGGCGTCGCCGTGGCCACGATGCCGCGCGGCCCGCCCCAGAAGATGTGCGGGCCCATCCGGCGCTCGCTCTCGACGCCGCCCGGCCGGCCGTAGGCGAGGACGTCGCCGAAACCGTCGCCGTCGAGGTCGGCCCTGATGCCGTCGTCGATCAGCCAGGGGTAGAACGTCTCGGAGGTGATGAGCGTACGCCTGCGGGGGTCGAGGCCCTGGGGCGAGCCGTGGACGATGGACAGGTAGCGCCGGTCCTCGCGCGGCAGGTCGATCTGGACGACCAGGTCGGCGCGGCCGTCGCCGTCGATGTCGTCGGCGCGCCGCGCACCCGGTGAGGTGGGCGGCGCATCCGGGGAGACGGGCGGCGCGGACGTCGCCGGAGTGGAGGTGGCGGGCGCCGGAGTGGCCAGAGGGCGAGGTGTCGTCCCGGGACCGCAGGCGGTGACCAGCAAGGCCAGCACCGGCCAGATCATCACCTTACGCGGCACGACAACAGCCTAGCCGCCGCCCCGCCGCGTGCACGGGTACGCGGCGGAGCGCCGGGTCACCAGTCGCCGCGGTAGAGCTGGCCGCGGATCGCGCCGCCGGGGAACGCGGCGGTGTGCAGGTTCACGTACCAGTTCTTCGGGTTGTTCCAGATGCGGCGCGAGGTCGCGTCGTCGGTCTTCACGCTGCCGGCGATGCCGTTGACGCTGGGCGGCAGGCCCTTGTCGGCGGCGAAGAAGGGCACCACCACGGGCCCGTTCTTGCCCTTGGGAGCGCGGTGGATGTGCGCGCCGACCGGCGCCCCGATCCGCTTCCATGCGGAGGCGAACCACACCCGGTTGCCCTCCGGCTGCACCAGCCAGCCGGCGCGGCCGTTGTGGTCGCCGACCTTCATGCCGGGCGCGGGCACCTCCTGCCGGCCGTTGGCCTGCGTGGTGAGCGTCTTGCCGAAGCCGTGGGACAGCACGGACTCCAGCTCGACCGGTCGGATCCGGTACAGCTGGGCGCGTACGGCCCCGCCGGCGAACTCGGCGTTGTGCAGGTTGGCGTACCAGTTGCGCGGGTTGTTGAGGATGCGCGCCAGCAGGTTGCCGTCCTTGACGAGGACCGTGCCCTTGACGGCGTGCAGGGAGGCGGGCAGCGCCTGGCCGATGAACGGGATCCTGACGTCGCCGTTCTCACCGGCCTGACCCCGGTGGATGTGGAAGCCGCTGGGGGCGGACACCTTGTTCCAGCGGATGGCGTAGTCGACCCGGTGACCGTGGATCCGGAACACGGCGAGTGCGCTGCCGTCCGGATCGCCGACCTTGGTCCCCTGGGCGGGCACCTCGTTGTCGCCGTCGAGCGAGGCGGCCAGGTAGATGGGGGTGATGGCCTGCGCGGACACGGGGCTGAGCGCGGTCGCGATCAGTGCCGTGGCGGCGGTCAGGCCGGGAAGGACGAGGGTGCGCTTGGTCATGGTTACCCTTTCGGTGCTCTCTGGGCCTGGTACGGCTGCCTGGCTCGCCGGGTTCAACCGCCCCCTGTGACCGGGGCGGCTTCCCAGAGCGCCGGGAGGGGTGGCGCGTGCCGTTCATCAGGGCCGGAAGAGGGCTAGGCGGCACCGCGGCGGGCAGGGATCTGCGGTATGAACGTCCCGCTCGTGCTGGCCGTCGTCGCGCTCTTCGCCGGCGTCGTCGTGGCCCTCAGCCAGAAGGCGTGGCCCGTGGCCCTGCTGTGCGCCGCGCTGATCCTGGCGGCCCTGTCCGACGCCGGCGTGATCGCCGGTTGAACGCATCGGCCCGAGATCATTGATGGCCTCTGTAAACGATATCGATGGTTGCCCGGGTTGATCATTCTTTGAACCGGAGCGTTCGCATGCGGGTGGTTGCCGGCTTAGTCGTTGCCGGCTTAGTCGCCGGTGTGGCGCCTGCCGCACCATCGCCCAGCAGGAAGGCACCCGCCGTCGCCGCCGCCCCGGCCGCCACGCCCGCGCCGGAGGCGGTCAGCAGCCCCCGCCTGCTCACGCTCCCCACCGCGGCTCCCTTCGAAAGATCTTGACCCCATCCTGCCGCCGGGCAGGACCTCGGCGGGCCGGATTTCGTGATCGACGTCAGATCGGGCCCGACGTACGATGACGTGATCGTCGCGGCTGCGAGGAGGACCGATGAGTCCCGTAAGACCAGTCATGCGCACCACTTTCGCCCTGCTCACGGCCCTGGCCGTCACCCTCTCCCCCGGCACCGCCGCCGCCGCTCACGGGCAGCCGGGCGCCCCGGGGCTGACGGTCAAGGAGAGCCGGTTCCAGGTCAAGGCGGTCGGCCCCGGCTTCGTGCTGAGGCTCACCCCGCGCGGCCTCGACGTGCGGGTGGACGAGAACAGGTTCGGCGACCCCGCCACCGGCAACCCGATCGTGCGGCAGACGATCGACCTCACCGGGCTGACGCTGCGCCCGTTCGAATGCCGCAACGGCACGTACACGATCAGGACCGGCACCTTCAAGCGCACCTGGCGCGTCTCCCAGACCGCCGTGCGGCCGCTGCCCTACCCGCCCGGGTTCGCCGCCGGCGCGCCGGGCATCTTCACCCCGTTCCTGGGCGAACTGGACGGCACGGCGACCGACGCCGACGGCGCCACGGTGCGGTTCCTGATCTCCGACCTGGTGCAGGAGGTGCTGACCCCCGGCTCGTTCGCCGCGACCGCGCCGATCCACGGGTTCTTCGTGGACGAGCGGGGCCGGGTACGCGACCGCATCTCGCTCGTCGGCCGCTTCAACTCGGGCGCCGACGGCCGGAACGCGGTCTTCGGGATCGAGGACCGGGGCACCTGCCGCCAGCTCGCCGACCTGCCCTACGGGCCGGGCAGCGAGGGCGCCGTGGTGACGGGACCGCTCTTCGTGCTGCCGTTCAGCGCGCCGGTCACCGTACCGAGGCACTGATCGCGACCCCGGCATGGCGGATTTGGCAAGGGTAGCCTAACCTTATCCCCATGACCGAGGAGATCTCTCTCCGCGGCGCGGAGCTATCCCTCAGTTACCACGGCACCACCGTGGTCGAGGACGGTCGCATCACCTTGCGGCCCGGCCACGTGACCGCCCTGGTGGGCCCGAACGGCAGCGGCAAGTCCACGCTGCTGCGCGCGCTCGCCAGACTGCACCGCCCCGACGGCGGCACCGTGACGCTGGCCGACGGCACGAGCGCGCTCGGCCTGCCGGCTCGCGACTTCGCCCGGCGGGTGACGCTGCTCTCGCAGAGCCGTCCCACGCCGGGCGGCGTCCAGGTGCGCGACGTCGTCGGGTACGGCCGCCATCCGTACCGGCGCCGCTGGAAGGCCGGTGACCCCGGCGGCGCCGCCGCCGTCGCCAGGGCGATGGAGCTGACCGGCGTCACCGCCATGGCGGAGCGGCCCGTGGACGAGCTCTCGGGAGGCGAGCTGCAGCGCGTGTGGCTGGCCACGTGCCTGGCCCAGGACACCGGCGTCCTGCTGCTCGACGAGCCGACCACGTTCCTCGACCTGCGTTACCAGGTGGAGCTGCTCGAACTGATCCGCGACCTGGCCGACGAGCACGGCGTGGCGATCGGCGTCGTCCTGCACGACCTCAACCAGGCCGCCGAGATCGCCGACCACGTCGTCCTGCTGCACCAGGGGCGCGTCCGCGCGGACGGGCCGCCCGCCCTGGTCCTCACCGAGGACCTGCTCACCGACGCGTACGGCATCCGCATCGAGGTCAGCGCCGACCCGGTCACCGGAACCGTCATCACCCGGCCGATCGGCCGCCACAACACCGGCGGACGCCAGGACAACAGCGTCTCCGCCACGACATGACAGGAAGCACCATGCGCAGAGCCTTGACGGCTGCCCTGACGACCGCCGCCGCCATGGTCGTTCTCGCCGCGTGCGGCACGACCGAGGCCCCCGTACCCGAGCAGACCGCTGCGAGTGGCACGCCTTCCGCCACCGCCGCTCCCGTGACCGTCACCGACAGCCGCGGCAAGCAGGTCACGCTCGACCGCCCGGCCACCCGGGTGGTCAGCCTGGAATGGGGTGAGACCGAGATGCTGGCCGGTCTCGGCGTCATGCCGGTCGGGGCGGCCGACGTGAAGGGCTACGCCACCTGGGACACCGCGGTCAAGCTCGACGCCTCGGTCAAGGACGTCGGCGACCGGCAGGAGCCCAGCGTCGACTCCATCAGCGCCCTGCAGCCCGACCTGGTGCTCATGGAGTCCGACGACGCCGGGCTGATCGAGCAGCTGGAGAAGTTCGTGCCGGTGCTGGTGGCCAAGGGCAGCGACGCCTCCGACAACCTCAAGCGCATGCGCGACGACCTCAACATGATCGCCACCGCCGTCGGCAAGACCGACGTGGCCACCAAGCAGCTCGCGGACTTCGACGCGGCCCTGGCCGCCGGCAAGCAGAAGATCGAAGCCGCGGGCGCGGGCGGCAAGTCGTTCGTCATGGCCGACGGCTGGAAGCAGGGCAGCACGATCTCCGTTCGCCTGTTCGGCAAGGGCGCGCTCGTCTCCGACGTGGCCGAGCAGCTCGGGCTCAAGAACGGCTGGACCGGCAAGGTCGACAAGGACTGGGGCCTCGGCACCACCGACGTCGAGGGCCTGAGCGTGCTCAAGGACCCCGACCTGCGCTTCTTCTACAACGCCTCCGACGGCGAGGACGTGTTCACCGACGGGCTGCAGGACAACGCCATCTGGAAGTCGCTGCCGTTCGTCGAGAAGAAGCAGGTCGTCAAGCTGCCTGACGGCATCTGGACCTTCGGCGGGCCCCTGTCCTGCCGGCAGTTCGCCGACGAGCTGGTGAAGGCGTTCTCGGCTTGAGCACGGACGTCCTGACCCCGGCGGCGCCGCCGGACACCCCGCTCCGGCGGATCGGCGCTGCCGGGGTCGTCCTTCTCACCCTGGCGGCCACCGTGCTGGTGGCCGCCGTGCACGTGACGCAGGGCACCTCCTCGGTCGGCGCGCTCGACCTGCTGGCGCTGCCGTTCGGCGGCAGTGACGAGGCCGCCCGCGTGCTGCTCGCCTCCCGGCTGCCCCGGCTGCTGGCCGGCGTCTGCGTCGGGCTCGCGCTGGGCGTGGCGGGCTCGCTGCTGCAGACGATCGCCCGCAACGCGATGGCCTCGCCGGACACGCTGGCCGTCAGCGCGGGCGCGTACCTGGCCGTGGCCGCCGCCGCGGCGTTCGGGCTGGTGCTGCCGGTGCCGGTGTCCGGCGGGCTGGCCCTGTTCGGCGGGCTGGCCGCGGCGGCCCTGGTGCTGGCGCTGTCGGCGGGCGGGCGCAGCGGGACCACCCGGCTGATCCTGGCCGGCTCCGCCACCTCGCTGGCACTCTCCTCGCTGACGAACCTGGTCATGATCCTCTTCCAGCAGGAGACGGTCGGGCTGTTCGCCTGGGGCAGCGGCTCGCTCGTGCAGAGCGACCTGAACGCCGTCACCCAGCTCGGCCCGGTGATCCTGGCGGCGCTGGCCGCCGCGATGCTGGCCGGGCCCCGGCTGGACATCCTCGGGCTGGGCGACGACACCGCCACCGTGCTCGGCGTGAACGTCCGGCGGCTGCGGCTCTGGCTGACCCTGCTGGCGGTGCTGCTGTCGGCGGCGGCGGTGACCATCGCCGGGCCGATCGGCTTCGTCGGGTTGTGCGCGCCGGTGATCGTCCGGCTGCTGCCCAGGTCCATCCCCGCCCTGCACAGGAACCGCACCATGCTCCCCCTGTCGGGGCTGGTGGGCGTGCTCATCGTGCTCGCCTCCGACATCCTGCTGCGTGCCGTGCTCGGCGCGCAGGCCGGCGTCGAGGTGCCGCCCGGCGTGGTCACCACGGTCATCGGCGCGATCGTCATGGTGTGGCTGGCCCGCCGTTACCGCGACGCGGGCCCCACCAGGCGGCCCCCTGCCGTGCGCACCGGCGCGGGCCGCTCGCGGACGGCGTTCCTCATCGTGGTGGGCGTCTGCGCGGCGCTGCTGGCGGGCGCGCTGGTGCTGGGCCTGCTGGGCGGGGACCGCTGGCTGCTCACCGGCGACGTCGCCAACTGGCTGCAGGCGCGCAGCGGGCGGGCGCTGACCTTCGTGCTCGACCAGCGCTGGCCTCGGGTGATGGCCGCCGCCCTGGCGGGCGCCGCGCTGGCCGTGGCCGGCGCGGCCGTGCAGGCCGTGTGCCGCAACCCGCTGGCCGAGCCGGGCGTGCTGGGCGTCACCGCCGGTGCCGGGGTCGGCGCGATCGGGCTGATCACGCTGGCGCCGATGGCCGGGATCTGGATGATGTCCCTGACCGCGGGCCTGGGCGCGCTGCTCGCCTTCGCCCTCGTGTACGGGCTGGCCTGGCGCGGCGGGCTGAGCTCCGACCGACTGGTGCTGATCGGCCTGGCCGTGCAGGCCGCCTGCACGGCGATCACCATCCTGATCATCGTCCAGTCCGACCCGTGGAACACGGCCAAGGCCCTGACATGGTTGTCCGGCTCCACGTACGGGCGCATGCCGGCTCAGCTGATCCCCGTCACGCTGGCGCTGCTGATCGTGGTGCCGCTGCTGGTCTGGCTGCGCCGCGACCTCGACCTGCTCTCCCTCGACGAGGACACGCCGCGCGTCCTGGGCGTGCCCCTGGAGCCGGTACGCCTCGGCGCGCTGGCCGGGGCCGTGCTGCTCACCTCTACGGCGGTGTCGGCGGTCGGCGTCATCGGCTTCGTCGGCCTGGTCGCCCCCCATGCGGCCCGCGCCCTGGTCGGCGCGCACCACACCCGGCTGCTCCCGGTGGCCGCGCTGCTCGGCGCCCTGCTGGTCAGCCTGGCCGACACGCTCGGGCGTACCGTGATCGCGCCCGCGCAGGTGCCGGCGGGGCTGGTGACGGCGCTGATCGGCACGCCGTACTTCATCTACCTGCTGTGGCGGGCGCGGGCCGGCGGCGAGGCCGCCTGAATTTCAGGTCCGCAGGAACTCCAGCAGGTCGGCGTTGAACCGCTCCTTGGTGCCCGGCACGTTGGCCAGCCCGTGCGAGCCGCCCTCGTAGACCTTGTACGTGCACGTGGGAATGATCTTCGATGACTTGGCGCCGGCCGCCGCGATGGGCACTATCTGGTCGTCGTCCCCGTGCACGACCAGGGTCGGGATGTCGAACTTCCTGAGGTCCTCGGTGAAGTCGGTGTAGCCGAACGCGTCCACGCACCGCACCGCCGCCTGGATGTTCTGGTGCATCGCCATGAACCAGAAGGCGTCCTTGTTGCCCTGGGTGACCCGGTTGCCGGGCCGGTTCGCGCCGAAGAAGGTCTCCGCGGTGTCGCGCCAGAACTGCGCGCGCTCGGCGATGATCCCCTCCTTGATGGCGTCGAACACCGTGTCGGGCGTGCCCTCGGGGTTGTCCGCCGACTTGACCATGACCGGCGGGATGGCCGCCAGCAGCACCGCCTTGGCGACCCGGCCGGTGCCGTGCCTGCCGATGTAGCGGGCCAGCTCGCCGCCGCCCATCGAGTGCGCGACCAGCGTGACGCCCCGCAGGTCCAGCTGGGTGATCAGGTCGTCGAGATCGTCGGCGAAGGTGTCGAAGTCGTAGCCGTCCCAGGGCTGGGAGGAGCGGCCGTGGCCGCGGCGGTCGTGGGCGAGGCCGCGGAAATGGTTGTCGGCGACCATCTTCAGCTGGTCGTCCCACGCGTCGGCGTTCAGCGGCCAGCCGTGGCAGAAAAGCACCGGGGGGCCGGATCCCCAGTCCTTGTAGTAGATCTCGTTGCCGTCGCGCGTGGTGACGTAAGGCATGGTCGTGCTCCCCCGTGCTCGGTGGTCGTGCCCTGTCCACGAGCGCGATACCCACCCCCAAGCGAACGCCTACCGCACGTCTCCCCAAAATCGGGTATCCAGCCCTTTACCGGACGCTGTGCCTGGCCGTGGCAGGGCTATACGATCTTGTTGATCGGTACGCCCTTGTTGATCCGTACGCCGACCCGAGGAGCCACGTGGGCTTATTTCCTGAAACGAGCCAGTGGGAGTTGCTGACCGCCGCCGGGCTGAGCGGAGACTTCCAGGCCGCCTGGATCGAAGGCGACGACGTCGAGACCATCGCCGCCGAGGCCGGCTGCGACCCCGGCGACACGTTCGACTGCGACCTGACCACCGCGCTGCGCTGGAGCGGGATCGGCTCGCGCGCCACCGTCGCCTGGATGGGCCCGCACGCGCCCGGCTGGACGTTCGCCCTCGTGCTCGGCGACGCGGATCCCAGCCTCGGCCTGTCGGAGCGGCGCGTCTTCG
Organism: Nonomuraea sp. NPDC048892; assembly: GCF_040649735.1. Classification (NCBI taxonomy): domain Bacteria; kingdom Bacillati; phylum Actinomycetota; class Actinomycetes; order Streptosporangiales; family Streptosporangiaceae; genus Nonomuraea; species Nonomuraea sp. NPDC048892. The sequence goes on from NZ_JBEZFZ010000009.1 coordinate 216,822, forward strand.
ACCTGTGGTACGCGCGGGAGATCGACGAGTTCTCCGGCCCCTGCGCCCTGTACGAGGAGGAAGGGCTGGACGATCTGCAGCTCAACGACGACCTGGGCGACGAGGACGACCTCGAACCCCACCTGATCGCCATCGGGCGGATCACCGGCCGCTTCGTCGATGCCGGCTGGCTCGCCGAACGGCGGACGCTGCGGCGGGTGGTGTCCTCATGACGCACGAGGCACAGTCGCCCCTGACATGTGAGGCACAGTCATCCCTGACGCACGAGGCTCAGTCGAGCCTGACGCATGAAGCGCAGTGGCCCCTGCTCGCGGCGCGTGGGCTCGGCGACCTGTTCGCCGGGATCTGGATCGAGGGCGACCCCGCCGACGTCGCCCGCCTGCTCGGCGCCGACCCGGCCGCCGGGGTCGCCTGCGGGCTCGGCTCGGCGATGCGGTCGTACGAGCCGTACGCGTTCAAGGAGCTGCTCTGGATCGGCGAGCACTCCCCCGGCTGGACCCACGTCATCACCATCGCAGGACCGCCGCCCCGCACCGACCTCCCGGCCGCCGACGGGCGCCGGTTCGTACGGGTGGTGTGGGATCGTCACGGTATCGGCGTGCACGATCTGTCCTACTCGGACGGGACCACGGCCGGGGAGCTGAGCCCTCGGGACATCGCCACGCCCTGGGCCTTTCGCGAGCACGCCGACGGGCTCGCGCCGAGCCGTCCCGGCCTGATCGACTTCCATACGACGGGGCCGGCCAAGCCGGTGGGCAGCCTGGGGTTGTGGCTGGAGAACTGGCTCGTGGTGGCGGGGCGGCTGTCGGGGCGGTTCATCGACGCCCAGTATCTGGACGCGACCCGGCTGCTGTGCCGCGTCCCGCTGTGACAGTGGTCAGCGACCTGCGGGAGCGCGGCTCACGGGCTGCTTCCGGGTGCCGGGTCAGCGGGGCGGGGGGCGTAGGGAGGGCGGGTTGAGCGTCTCGCCGGTGACGTGGGCGGCGTCGTCCGAGCACAGCCAGACGACGACGGCGGCGACCTCGTCCGGCTCGCCTGCGGCCACCGCGTTGACCCGGATCCCCGAGCCGGCCAGCTCCCGTGCCGTCGCCCGGGTCAGCGCGATCCCGGCGGGACCTGGCGCCAGGTTGACGATGGAGCCGCCGGGGCGCATCGATGCGATCTCGTACCGCATCGCCAGCGCCGGCCCGCACGCCCGGCCGCCGTTCGCCCCGGCGTCAGTCCAGGCGGCGTCGTTGCAGGCAGTGTCAGCGCAGGTGGCGTCGTTCCGAGCAGCATCAGCGCAAGCGGCATCAGCGCATGCGGCGTCGTTGCATGCGGCGTCGTTGCATGCGGCGTCGTTGCATGCGGCGTCGTTGCATGCGGCGTCGAGTCGGCCGAAGGCGCCGAGGGTCTGCTCGACCAGCCGCCGTACCGCCACCTGGTCGGTCAGATCCGTGCGGACGGCGATGGCATGACCACCGGCCGCCCCGATGCGCGCGGCCTGCTCCTCCAGCGGCCCCGTGTCGGCAGCGGCGAGCACCACGCCGGCACCGGCCCTGCTCAGCGCCCACGCCACCGCCACGCCCGCACCCGTACCCGCGCAGGTGACGAGAACGGTGCGCCCACGAAGCGGCTCGCGCGCCACGCCGTCCACCACCCCGCGTGCCACCTCATGTGCCGCTTCCGGCACCGCCTCGTACGCCATGGAGATGATCCTCGCCCTCGGCTCGTCCGCTGGACTCCGTCTGAACCTCCGTCTGGACTTCCGTCGCCGACGCTAGGAGGCGGGCCGCCGCGCCCGCATCAGTGAAGTCGCCAGTCTGGCGGCCCAAAAGGCGTTGTCACCGGCACCGCGCGCTTTCTATGCTCGCCGTGTGCTGGGGAGAGACGGCGAGACCGCGCTGCTCGACTCCTTGCTGCGGCGGGCGCGCGAAGGGCGCGGTGGCGGGGTCGTCCTGCATGGGGAGCCCGGCATCGGGAAGACCGCGCTGCTGTCGTACGTCGAAGAGCGGGCCACCGGCTTTCGAATGCTCCGCGCCGTCGGCGTCGCGCCGGAGGCCGACCTCCCGTACGCGACCCTGCACCAGCTCCTGCTCCCCGCCCTCGACGCGGTGGACGAGCTGCCCGGCCCGCAGGCGCAGGCCCTGAGCGTGCTGTTCGGGCGGGCGCACGGCACGCCGCCGGACCCCTTCCTAGTTGGATTGTCCGCGTTGTCGCTGCTGTCCCTGTGGGCCGGCGAGCGGCCGGTGTTGTGCGTCATCGACGACGCGCACTGGGCGGACCAGCCGACGCTGAAGACGGTGGCGTTCGTCGCGCGGCGCCTGGACAACGAGCCCGTGGTGGTGGCGCTGGCCGCGCGCGCCGACGAAGGGCACGACACCGACCTGCCGGCGCTGCGCCGCGTACCCCTCATGGGTCTCAAACCGGACGCGGCCAGGGCGCTGCTGGCCGGGCGGCGGCTGAGCGACGGCGAGCAGCGCCGGCTGCTGGCCGTCACCGGCGGCAACCCGCTGGCCCTGCTCGAACTCGCCGGCCGGGAGCCGCACCCGGACGGGGCGCAGCAGCCGCCGGCCATGACCGAGGAGCTGCAGCGCTCGTTCCTGGCCAAGGTCATGGACCGGCACGCCGCCGAGCTGCCACTGCTCCAGCTGATCGCCGCCGACGGCTCGGGCAGCGTCGACACCGTCGAGCGGGCCGCCGCCGCGCTGCGGATCCCGTCCGACGCGCTGCACCGGGCCGAGATCGACGAGCTGCTCACGTACGACGGGACGCGGCTGGTGTTCCGGCATCCGCTGATCCGTTCCGCGATCTACCACAGCGCCTCCGTGCACCGGCGCGCGGCCATCCACCGGGCGCTCGCCTCCGCCTTCGACGGGCAGGCCGACCAGCACCGGCGCGCCTGGCACCTCGGGCAGGCGGCCGTCGGGCACGACGAGCGCGCCGCCGGGGAACTGGAACGCTCGGCCGAGCACGCCGCCCTGCGTGGTGGTCCTGCGGCGGCCATGTCCGCGCTGTCTCGGGCCGCCGAACTCACCGCTGAAGGCCCGCGCCGCGGACGCCGGTTCTGGGGCGCCGCCCTGGCCGCCGTCCAGGGCGGGCTCACCGCCGCCGCCACCGACCTGCTCGACCGTGCCACACGCGAGCCGCACCTGGAGGAGGCCGACCGGATCGCCCTGGCGGCGGTGCGGGCCATCGTGGCGGAGTTCGCCGGCTCGACCGAGGACGCGCTGGAGCTCATCCGTCCCTGGATCCCGCGCGCGCTGCGCATCGACCGGCGCCTGTTCACCCCCACCATCGCGATGTACGGCGATCTCGGCCTGCGCGCCAACCGCCCGGAAACCTGGGCCGACCTGGCCGGCTGGCTCGGCGAGGTCCCGCTGAACGAACCAGAGGACGAGGTCTTGCGCCTCCTCCACCGCCTCAGCCTCCGCCGCACAGGCCACCTCCTCCGGCGACCGTCCTCCGGGCGTGCGGCGGGGTCCGACGAGGGCGAGGGCTCGACCAGCCTGGGTACGGCGGGGGCTCAGAGTGACCATGGCGGGTTCGAGACGATCACCGATCCGGCCACGCTCACCCTGGCCGGAGGCGTTGCCCGGCAGCTCGGTGAGCATGAGCTGGGCCGGCGGCTCTACCGCGAGGCCGGGCGGCTGGCCCGGGCCGGTGGGTCGCTGGGTGCGCTGGCGTGGAACCTCGAATACCAGGCCGCCGACGAGCTCGCGCGGGGCAGGTTCGGGCTGGCAGAGGCTCATGCCGAGGAGGGCTGCCAGTTCGCCGCCGACGCCAGCCAGCCGAACACCGCCTGCCGCAACCGGGGGTTACTGGCCCTGTGCGCCGCGCTCAAGGGACGGCCGGACGCCGCGCGGCTGGCCTCCGAGGTGCTGGCCGAGGCGAGCGACCGCAAGCTGTGCGACGCGATGGCGTATGCCAGGCGGGCGCTGGGGCTGATCGAGCTGGTGGCCGGCCGGCACCGCGAGGCTGCCCGGCACTTCGAGTCGATCGGCGACTGGACCGCCGACCCTCCGCCCGACCTGGCCATGGGGGTCCTTCCCGACCTCGTCGAAGCCCTCGTACGCGCCGGCGAGAACGACCGCGCCATCGACGCGACAACCCGCTACGAGAAGTGGACCGGCCACACCCCCGAACTCGCACCGCCTACGACCGGCCCCGAACCGGCGGCGGCGAAATTCGGCGTCGCAGCGGACCTGGTGGTGGTGCCGGAGGTGGCGGCGCTTGTGGCTCGTTGCCGGGCGCTGGTCAGCACCGATGGTGGCGCGGACGGTCACTATGCCGAGGCGCTGCACCTGTACGCGATGGCCGACTCGCCGTTCGAGTGCGCCCGTACCCGGTTGTTGTGCGGCGAGCAGTTGCGGCGGGACCGGCGGCGCAACGAGGCCCAGGTGCACCTGCGGGAGGCCGCCGACAGCTTCCGCCGCATGGGCGCACACGCCTGGGCCGAGCGGGCGGAGGGCGAACTGCGCGCCACCGGCGAGTCGACCCGCCCCAGGACCGCCGGAGTGCCGTCACGTGGGAGGACCATCACTCGGGCGGCGCACGCGGACGCCGATGAGGCGGCACGGGCGCGGGCCGGCGCTGAGACCGCACACCCGAGAGCTGCCGGCGGGCCGACGCCGGTGGAGGTGAACGGGGAAGCGGCGTCTAGGGAGGCGGCGTCCAGAGCGGCTGCTGACGGGGATGCGCTGGGCCTGTTCACCCCGCAGGAGTTGCGGGTCTCGCTGGCCGTCGCCGAGGGGCTGACGAACCGTGAGATCGCCGCCCGGCTTTTCCTCAGCCCGCGCACCGTCGACTACCACCTGCGCAAGGTCTTCCAGAAAGCCGGCATCACCTCCAGGGCCGAGCTCATCCGCCTGGTCCTGGCCGAACGCCTCGCCTCGTGACCAGACGAACGCCTCGCCTTGTGGCTGAACGATCGCCTCGCCTCATGACCGGCCGAACGCCTCACCCCGCGAACCAGGACCGGCGACTTCACTGATTCGGCCGTGGTGCCCTGTTTCCTAACGTCGGTGACGTCACGATCCCCCGTACGTCAGGAGTCCGGTCATGACCGCCCCCGACCCCCACCCCACCAGAACCCGCCCTGTACTCCGATTCATCTGGCACTACGTCGAGATGGTCATCGCGATGTTCGCCGGAATGCTGCTGCTCGCCCCGTTATGGGGCCTGGTGCTGCCCCCAGACACAGGGACGGACGTGGACGTCCTGGTCATGGCCGCCGACATGGTCATCGGCATGGCGGTCTGGATGCGGGTGCGCCGCCACCACTGGGCCGCCGTCGCCGAGATGGGGGTGGCGATGTTCGCGCCGTTCCTGATCCTGCTCGTCCCCTACTGGTTCGGCGTGCTGGCGGGCCATGTGGTGATGTCGGCCGGCCACGTGCTCATGTTCGTCTTCATGGCGCTGGCCATGCTGCGGCGGCGTGAGGAGTACACGCGCCACTCCCACCGCCTCACCGTCAACCCGAAGTGGGCGAAGAGGGCGGCGGTGGTGCTGGTCGCGCTGCTCGTCCCGGGGGCGGTGGCCGCGGTGAACACGATCGGCAAGTTCGCCGACCTGTACGAGCGGCGCGAGGGCACCGTGTCGGTCAAGCCCGTGCCGCGCACGCACGACCCGGCCAAGCCCACGGTGGCCCTGCTGACCAGTAGCGAGGGCACGAACGTGGCCGACCTGCTGGGCCCGTACGAGGTGCTGGCGGGCACCGGCCGGGTGAACACCTACATCGTCGCGGCCGGCCCGGGGACGGCCCCCTTGACCGGCGGGCTGGACCTGGTGCCCGACCTGACGTTCCAGCAGCTGGCAGGCGTGCTGACCGATCACAACGACAGCCTGGACGCCATCATGATCCCGGCGCTGCAACAGCCGCCCGCCGCGGAGCACGCCGCGATCAACGACTGGCTGCGCCGCCAGTCGGCCGCGGGGACACTGACGGTCAGCGTCTGCAGAGGCGCGCAGGCGTTCGCGGAGAGCGGGCTGCTCGACGGCAGGACGGCCACCTCGCACTGGCTGCGCCTGGCCGGGCTGCGCGCCGCCTTCCCCCAGGTGAAGTGGGTGGCCGGCACCCGGTACGTGGACGACGGCAACGTGATCAGCACGGCCGGCGTGCTGTCCGGCGTCGACGGCGCCCTGCGGATCCTCGAGCGGCTGGTCGACGGGGACACCGCGCGAGCGGCGGCGGACCGGGTGCACTGGCGGCACTACTCCCCCGGCACCGCCGGGAGCATCCCCGAGTCGGCCGTGGAGCCGCTGGACGCGGTCGTGGGCATCAACTCCTCCTACCTGACCGGGCCCTCGACCATCGGCGTCCAGGTCGTAGAGGGGGCCGGGGAGCTGGAGCTGGCCTCGGCGTTCATCTCCTACACCGAGCACGCCATGGTCGGCAGGACACTCGCGATCGGCGAGGCCACGGTGCGTTCCCGGCACGGGCTGACGTTCGTGCCCCGCGCGTCGACCGCCGCCGGGGTGGGCCGGCTGCTGGTGCCCGGCCTGGACGCGTCCCGCCGCAAGGTCGCGGGGACGGGTGGCGAGGTGCGGCCCGAGTACCTGCACACGACGGAGGAGTTCGCGTTCGACCCGGTGGTGCGCGACATCGCCCGTACGTATGACGTGCGCACGGCGCTGTGGACGGCGAAGACGCTGGAGTACCCGGTGATGGACGTCGAGCTGCGCGGCAGCGCCTGGCCGTGGGTGGCCACCGCGGTGCCGCTGGTGCTCGCGCTGCTGGGCGCGGCGGCGGCGATCGGTTCCTTCGCGCTGGTACGCCGCCTCCGCGCCCGCACCACGACCCAACCCGCATGACACGCCCGTACGACCCAACCCGCGTGACACGCATTCCCCGCCGGCCGGCGGATCCGGGCGGCGGGGAAGGAGGCCATATCTCTCCGAAGGGGAGGTAAGCACTCACCCCGCCCCCGACGAGCCGCCCCCGCCCCAACCCCTCCCCACGGCTATAACGGAGCCGCATCGATCGGCACCACGAGGGCCCGGGGGACCAGGATGATCAGAGTGGGACGGATGGCCACGGGAGCGGGCCTGCTCGCCGCCCTGTTCGTGCCCGGCCAGGCGACCGCCGAGCCCGACCGGCCCGCGATCCCGCCGGCTCCCGTGCTGGGCCTGGCGCTGGACGGCAAGTCGTTCTCGCTGCGCGACGCGTTCGCGATCCTGGACGGCCGCCCGATCAACGCCCGCCTCGCCCCCGACGTGGCCGAGGCCATGGACAGGACCCGGGCGGGCGCGCTGGCCGCCCTGGACAGCCAGCGGGTGTACGGGTGGAACCAGGCGCTCGGCCCGCTGAAGGACCGCCCGCTCTCGCCCGAGCAGGCCGAGCAGTTCCAGCGCAACGTGCTGCGCTCCCACGCGGCGGGCGTCGGCGAGCCGCTGCCGGACGACGTGGTCAGGCTGGCCCTGGTCATCAAGGCGAACCAGATGGCCAGGGGCACGGTCGGCGTCCGCCCGGCGGTGCCTCAGCGGCTGCTTGCCATGATCAACGCCGGGGTCGTGCCCCGGATGCCGGGGATCGGCTCGCTCGGCACCGGTGACCTGCAGCCGCAGGCGGCGGCGGGGCTGGCGGCGCTCGGCGGGGAGGCGCCGGTGCGCTACCGGGGCATGGAGGGGCCGGCCTCCGCGATGTTGCCGAGGGCGGGGCTCCCGCGCGACTTCACGTTCCAGGCGGGTGAGGCGCTGCCGATCGTCAGCGGCAGCACCGTGGTGGCCGCCTTGCTGATGCAAGCCGTGCACCGGGCCACCGCGCTGGCCGACCAGGCGGAGGGGGCCTTCGCCCTGTTCATGGAGGCGACCAGGGCCGAGCGGGGGTCGCTGGACGCGCGTACGCACAGGGAGCGTCACATCCCCGAGGAGAACGCGGTCGCCGCGCGGCTGCGCGCGATGGTGGCGGGCTCGGGCTGGATGACGGAGGAGGGCCGCAGGCGGCTCGACCCGGCGAACTACGAGCCGCGCATCCAGGACGCCGTGTCGGTGCGGGCCGCGCCGCACATCCTGGCCGGGCTGCGCCAGGTGCTCGCCGAGGCCCGCCAGGCTCTGGTGCGGGAGGCCAACTCCTCGACCTCCAACCCGCTGATCTTCCGGCGCGAGAAGGGCCGCGGGTACGAGTTCGTGATGGGCGGCAACTGGGACGGCTCCGTCATGGGTCATCTCGCCGACAGCCTGAACGCCGAGCTCACCGACGTCGGCGTACTGTCGGAGGGGTTGTCGGGACGGCTGCTGTCGCCCAGGTGGAGCTACGGCCTGCCGGCCAACCTCGCGGGCGGGAGCGTCGGGCTGAACTCCGGGATGGTGCAGGTCCAGACGGTGGCCGCCGCCCTGGTCCCGGAGATGCAGGTCAGGGCGACCCCGGCGGGCACGCTGTCGCGGCCGGTCAAGGACGGCCAGGAGGACCACAACACGATGGCCATGGCCTCGGTACGGGACCTGCACGAGAACCTCGACCGGCTGGAGATCATCCTGGCGGTGCAGTACCTGATGGCGGCCCAGGGCATCGACCTCATCGCGGCGAAGATGGCGGGGCTGCCGCTCGGCCCGGTCACGCGTACGCTGCACGCGGAGCTCAGAAGGTACGTGCCGCCGCTGGCCGACGACCGCTACATGACTCCTGATCTGGAGCAGGTGATCGGGCTGGTGCGCGGGCGGCGGCTGGTCCCCGTCATCCCCCGCCCCGTCGTCCCGCGTCCCGCGCCCTCCGCCGCGACGCCCGGCCCGCGCGACCCCGGCGTCAGCGCTGCGGCGGCCCGGCGTCCAGCCGGAACAGCGCGCTGAACATCGGCCACACCAGCTTGGCCATCTCGGCCGGGGTGCGGGGGCAGCCGTGCTGGAGCCAGTCGGCGGCCACCCCGATGATCGCCCCGGCCGTGAACGCCGCCGGCACGTCGAGCGGCGTCTCCCCGGACGGCCCGGACGATTGCGGCAGCTCCCCGGACGGCCCGTCGAAGACCGTGCCGCTCGTGTGCACCTGCCCCAGCCGCTCGCGCACCCCCGCCGTGGCCCGCCGCCGGATGTGGTCGACGACGCGCGCGCTGCCCTGCGGACCCAGCAACGCCCGGTAGAGCCCCGCGTGCTCGGCCAGCGCGGCGAAGAACGCCTCAAGCGACCGGGTCGCCTCCGACTCGGGATCGGCCATGCCGGGCGCCGGGCTGGGCAGGGACTCGATCAGCCGGTCGATCATCGCCGTGCACGCGGCCTCGGCCAGCTCGTGCACGTCACGGAAGTGGTCGTAGAAGGTCGACCGGCTCACGCCGGCCCGCTCGGCGACGTCGGCGACGGTGATCCTGGACAGGTCCTGCTCCTCGACCAGCTTGATCAGCGCGCGCGCCAGCGCCGCGTGGGTGCGGCGTACGCGCCGATCGCCCGAAGGGGCGCGGTCGTCTTTCGTGGTGCCCACACCGTTCACCCTACCGCCTACCTACATGTGCAGGTTTTCCTACAGATGAAGGGTAAAGTGAGCCCGACACGACGCGAAAGGACCACATCCATGCCGACACGTGCCGGCCGGGCCGCCCCGCACCATCGGAGCGGGACGGCGTGACCCCGCCAGGGCCGGCCAAGGCCCAGCTCCGCTCGCCGGCGCAGCTTGAGGCGCTGGGTGCCCGGTTCGTCCGGGGCGAGCGCGCGGTCGCGCTGGACGCCGGGGCGCGCTCGGTCACCACGGCCTCGGGCCGCGTGCTCCGCGCCGACGCCGTGGTGATCGCCACCGGCCTGACCTCCCGCCACCTGCCCGGCCAGTACAGCCAGAACGGCCAACACGACCAGGACGGCCATGACGGGCAGAGCGGCCAGGACGGGCCGGCGGGCGTGCACACGCTGCGCGGCCTGGACGAGGCCCTCACCCTGCGTACCCACCTGACCGGCGCCACGCGGCTCGTGGTCGCAGGCGAGGGCGTGCTCGGCGCGGAGATCGCCGCCACCGCGCGCGGCCTGGGCCTGGACGTCACGCTCGCCGGCCTGGGCCACACCCTGCTCGGCGACCAGCTCGGCGACGTGATCGGCGCCCTGCTCGGCCGCCTGCACGCCGATCGCGGGGTCCGGCTCCGGCTCGGCGCCGCCGTCGAGTCGCTGACCGGCGCGAACGGCCGGGTCACCGGGGTACGGCTGGCCACCGGCGAGCTGCTGCCCGCCGACGCGGTGGTGGTGGCCATCGGCTCCCGCCCGGCGACCGGCTGGCTGGAGGGAAGCGGGCTGAGCCTGGGCGACGGGGTGGAGTGCGACACGCGCTGCCGCGCCGCCGAAGGCGTCTACGCCGTGGGCGACGTGGCCGCGTTCGAGCACGAGGGGCTGGGCCGGCGGCTGCGGCTGGAGAACCGCACCAACGCCACCGAGCAGGCCCAGGTGGTGGCGGCCAACGTGCTCGGCGCCGACCGCCCGTACACGCCGGTCCCCTACTTCTGGACCGACCAGTACGACGTCAAGCTGCAGGCGCACGGCCTGCCCTCCCCGGACGCCGAGGTGAGCGTGACCGAGGGCGACCCCGAGCAGGGGCGTTTCGCCGCCGTCTACCGCGAGCGCGGCGAGATCACCGGCGTGCTCGGCTGGAACATGCCCAAGCAGGCCCGCGTCCTGCGGCAGCGCTCGCTCGGCGCCTGGCAGCGCCCCCAGCCCCTCTCATCCGCATGACCGCCGTCCCGCGGACGGCCGATCATCTGTCGCACACGAGGAGATGCCGAATGACTATCGACGAGCAGGTCCTGAACTACCCGATCCCGGCCGCCGCGCCGCTCGACCCACCCGCGGAGTGGGCGGAGCTGCGCGGCACCTGCCCGGTGGCGCACGTCCGGCTGCCCAGCGGCGACCAGGCCACGCTGCTGACCCGGTACGACGACGTCAAGCAGGTGCTGGCCGACCCGCGGCTGACCCGCCAGCTGAGCGCCTCCGACGCGGCCCGGCTGACGGCCGAAGGCGGCGGGGTGTTCGACAGCGAGGTGTCGCAGATCATCCCCGACTCCGGCGAGGAGCATCTGCGCTGGCGGCGCCTGGTCGGCAAGTGGTTCACCGCCAAGCGCATGGCGGCGCTGCGCCCTCGGATGGCGCGGATCGCCGAGGACCTCATCGACGAGATGGTCGAGCGCGGCGCTCCCGGCGACCTCAGGGCCGGGCTCGGGTTCCCGCTGCCGGTGTACGTCATCTGCGACATGCTCGGCGTGCCGGCCGAGGACAGGGAGCGCTTCTCGTACTGGTCCGACACCCTGCTCAACCTCACCCGCTACCGCCGCGAGGAGATCGAGGCCGCGCAGACGGAGTTCTTCGCCTACATGTCCGGCCATGTCTCGGCCAAGCGGGAGAACCCGGGCGAGGACCTGCTCAGCGAGCTGATCGCGGCCGGCGGCCCCGACGACGGCGGCCTGTCCGACCTGCAGATCCTGGTCACCGGCATGGCGCTGCTCGTCGCCGGGCACGAGACCACCGCCAACATGATCGGCAAGATGGTCTCCATGCTGCTGGCCGACCGTACCCGCTGGGAGGCGCTGCTGGCCGATCCGGCGCTGATCCGCACCGCGGTGGAGGAGACGCTGCGCCTGGACGCCAACTCCGGCTTCGGCCTGCCGCGCTACCTGCCCGTCGAGACCGAGGTCGGCGGCACGGTCCTGCCCAAGGGCACGACCGTCATCTGCAGCATGGCCGCCGCCAACCGCGACGAGAGCGCCTTCGAGGCCGCCGCCGAGATGGACCTGACCCGCAGCCCCAACGCGCACCTGTCCTTCGGCTCGGGGGCGCACTCCTGCCTGGGGCAGTCGCTGGCGCGTACCGAGCTGCAGGTCGTGCTGGAGGTGCTGCTGCGCCGGCTGCCCGACCTGGAGCTGGCCGTGCCGGTGGCGGAGCTGGAGCGCGTGGAGGGGCTCGCCGTCGGCGGCCTGCGCACCGTGCCCGTCCGCTGGTGAATCCGATCGATCACAGGGGAGTTCCCGCATGAAAGTCACCGTCGACGAGGACAAGTGCTGCGGCGCCGGCCAGTGTGTGCTGCTCGCGCCCGAGGTGTTCGACCAGCGCGAGGAGGACGGCATCGTGCTCCTGCTCGACGCCGAACCGGGCCCGGACCGGCACGCCCTGGTCCGCGAGGCGGCCGCCGTCTGCCCCGCCGCCGCCATCGAGGTGACCGAGGACGCCTGAGCGCCGGGGACCGGCGCCCTGAGGGCGCCGGAACCGTCCCGACCTGAAAGTTTCACTCGCGGAAATGCCGGGTGTCATGTCCTGACCGGGCATGACACCCGTTCCTCCGGTGCGGCCGCGCGGCGCTTCGTTGACGCCTGGAAAGCGCTTTCCTACTCTCACAGGAGTTCTCCACCGGCCCGCCCCTCGCGCACCCGCGTGCACGAGGGGCCGTACACAAGGAGTCGAATGTGAGCAGGACGATCCTGACCCGGATGGCGGCGGCGATCGTCGCCGCCCTGGCCGTCGCGGGCGGCGTCGGCAGCGGCCCCGCCGCCACCGCCGCCGTCTCGGACACGAACGCGACCGCCGCCGCCTGGCCGACGCCGAGCGGCCAGCGGGCGGTCGGCGCCACCATCAACGTGTCGGGCACGCTCGACGGCGGGATGGTCCGTTATTACGGCACCGGCGACCTGGGCAGCGGCGGCCAGGACGAGGGCCAGGACCCGATCTTCAAGCTGGCGAACGGGGCCGTGCTGAGGAACGTCATCCTCGGCTCCCCCGCCGCCGACGGCATCCACTGCTCCGGCACCTGCACGCTGCAGAACGTCTGGTGGGAGGACGTCGGCGAGGACGCGGCCACGTTCAAGGGCACCTCGTCGTCGCAGACGATGACCATCGACGGCGGCGGCGCCCGCTCGGCAAGCGACAAGGTCTTCCAGCACAACGGCCCGGGCACGATGTACATCAGGAACTTCGAGGTGAGCAACTTCGGCAAGCTCTACCGCTCGTGCGGCAACTGCTCCACCCAGCACAAGCGCAACGTCGTCATCTCCAACGTGACGATCACCGCCCCTGGCAAGTCGCTCGCCGGGATCAACACCAACTACGGCGACACCGCCCGCTTCTCGGGCGTCACGATCGTCGGCGACTCCAGCAGGAAGATCGTGGTCTGCGAGAAGTACCGGGGCGTGACCAGCGGCGAACCCACCAAGATCGGCTCAGGCGCCGACGGCGTCAACTGCCTCTACTCCAGCTCGGACATCACCTACCGCTGACCCCGCCGGGAACGGCGGCGCCTCCCCCAGGGCCGTGAGCGCGACCACGCTCACGGCCCTTCTCTGTCGAAGGGAGGCGGAGACTTGGCGCAACTTTGAGTCACTTGACTTAAGGTAAGCGACGTGACTTAGATACCATCGAGCCGGCGTCCATCAGGCGTCGGGCCACCACTCGACAGGGGGAACGACCGTGACCGGAGCACCCGAATACCCCTTCCGCAATCCCACCGCGCTGGAGCCGCCGCCCGAGTGGGCCGAGCTGCGCCAAGGCTGCCCGGTGGCGCCGATCCGGCTGGCCAGCGGTGACGAGGCGCTGCTGCTCACCCGGTACGACGACGTCAAACAGGTCCTGTCCGACCCGCGCTTCACCCGGCGACTCGACGCCGAGGACGCGGCGCGGGTCACCGCGAACGAGTCGGGCGGCGTGTTCGGCGGCACCCTCACCGGCGCGAGCACCATGACCGGCGAGCACCACCGGGCCTGGCGGCAACTGGTGGGCAAGGCGTTCACCGCCAAGCGGGTGACCGCGATGCAGCCCAGGATCCAGGCCATGACCGAGCAGCTCGTGGCGCGGATGGTCGAGGCGGGGCAGCCGGCCGACCTGGTCTCCTTCGTCGGGTTCCCGCTGCCGGTGTGGGCGATCTGCGACCTGCTGGGGGTGCCCGACTCCGACCGGGACCGGTTCGCGTACTGGTCGGACACCATGCTGAGCATGACCAGGTTCACCCAGGAGGAGATCGACGCCGCGCAGGCCGAGTTCGACGCGTACCTGGTCGCGCTGGTCGAGGCGAAGCGGGCGGAGCCGGGCGACGACCTGATCAGCGAGCTGCACTCGATGGTCGAGGGACTGGACGGGCGGCTGACCGAGCGGCTGCTGAGGGGCACGGCCAAGGGGCTGCTGGTGGCCGGGCACGAGACCACCGCCAACATGATCGGCAAGATGATGTCGATGCTGCTGGCCGATCCGGCCCGCTGGCAGGCGCTGCTGGCCGACCGCGCGCTGATCCGGCCGGCGGTGGAGGAGTCGCTGCGCTTCGACGCCAACCCCGGCTTCGGCATGCCGCGCTACCTCAGCGAGGAGGTGGAGGTGGCCGGCGAACGGCTGCCGGGCGGCACCACCGTGATCTGCAGCATGGCCGCGGCCAACCGGGACGAGCGGCAGTTCGAGCAGGCCGCCGAGATGCGACTGGACCGCTCGCCCAACCCGCACCTGGCCTTCGGCGTCGGCCCGCACTCCTGCCTCGGCCAGGCGCTGGCCCGCACCGAGCTGCAGACCGTGCTGAAGGTCCTGCTCGATCGGCTGCCCACGCTGGCGCTGGCCGTCCCCGCCACCGGGTTGCGGCGCCGCGAGGGCCTGATCGTGGGAGGGTTGGAACAGGTCCAGATCCGATGGTGAGATCTTGGCGTCGGTCGGCTGCTCGGACGGGCCCGGCGTTGGGACAGGTCCGGGTCCGATGGTGAGGCGTCGTGGCAGATGAGCAGGGCAGGGGGCGGAGGCCGGTGGTGAGCGGGGCCGGGAGGGGCGAGCGGGCGCAGGAGACGCGGGAGGCCATCCTCGACTCCGCCGAACGGCTGTTCGCCGAGCACGGGGTCGGCGACGTCTCCAACCGCCAGATCGCCCAGGCGGCCGGGCAGGCGAACAACTTCGCCGTCGGCTACCACTTCGGCGCCAAGCCCGATCTCGTACGCGCGATCGTGCGCCGCTACACCACGGAGACCGAGGGACGGCGCCTGCGCATGCTGGCGACGCTCGACGACTCGGGTGACTCCGGCGACCTGCGCGCGTGGATCTCGTGCCTGGTGCGCCCGGCCACCGACCACCTCGACGCGCTGGGCGTGCCGTGCTGGCGGGCCCGGTGCCTGGCGCAGTTCGACACCGTTCCCGGCCTGCGCCGGATCGTCGTCGACGAGTCCGTGGCCACGCCCTCGATGCGGCGGACGCTTGAGGGCATGTTCCGCCTGCTGCCCGAGCTGCCGGAGGAGGTGCACCGGGAGCGCAGTGACATGAGCCGCCTGCTCGTCGTGCACACGCTGGCCGAGCGCGAACGGGCGCTGCACGAGGGCGACGGCACGGCGCGGAGGAGCTGGGAGGCCACCGCCACCGGGCTCGTGGACGCGCTGGCCGGTCTGTGGCCGGCCCCGGTGACGACGGAAACGGGCTGACGGGCAGCGTCGTTTCGTCGTGATGTGCGGTGCCGGGCGGGAGTCAGTGTGCGGTGGACTCCTGGTCATTTCCTGTGTGAATTCTGACAGCTCTGACGTGGGACAATACTTGCGCACCGCCTTACAAGTCGGCCTTTTTCCCAGTTATGTGCTTTAAAGTAAGGCGCCGTCCGTCCGGGCCGATCAGTAAGGAGCATTAGCGCGCATGTCCGTCACTCCTCTCGACCCGGCCGGCGGGGGCGACGTCCGGCGGGTGCGGGGCAACGACTACCGGGTGCTCCAGCCGCCCGAGCTCTTCACCCCCGAACTCCGGGTGAGCGTGATCATCCCCGCCTATGGCGCCCAGGAGAAGCTGGACCTGGTGCTGCAGGGCTTGGCGCGGCAGACGTACCCGGCGGAGCTGACCGAGATCATCGTCGTGGACAACGGCAGCTCGCCCCCGCTGCGGCTGCCGGAGGGCACGGCGGCCCGGCTGATCGTCTGCGACCGGCCCGGCCGGGCCAACGCGCGCAACGCCGGGCTGGCCGAGGCCACCGGCGACGTCATCCACTGGCTCGACTCCGACGTGGTGCTCACGCCCGGCGCCGTCGAGGCGCACATGCGCTGGCACCACGCCGCCCCCTACCTCTCCGTGACCGGCTACATCCGTTTCACCTCCGCGCCGCTGCCCGCCGAGCTGCCCGAGGACCTGGAGGCGGCGTTCGAGCCGGCGGAGCCGCACACCTGGCTGGTCGGGCTGGTCGAGCGGACCAACGGTCTCATCGGCCACACGGCCCGGCCGTTCAGCCTGCACGTGGGCGGGGCCACCTCGGTCGGCCGCCGCCTCGTCGAGGCCGCCGGGCCCATGGACGACGAGCTGATCCTCGGCCAGGACACCGAGATGGGCTACCGCCTCGCGCAGGCGGGCGCGGTGTTCATCCCGGAGCCGCGGGCACGCGCGTACCACCTCGGCCCGACCATGCGCATGCGCGAGCAGCAGCGCATCGACCGGGTCAGCCACGCCTTCGTCGCCGACCGCATCCCCGCCTACCAGTGGCTGCGCACGCATCCGGCGCGGCAGTGGAAGGTGCCGTACATGACCGCGGTCGTGGACGGCACGGCCGGCTACGAGGCCGTGCGCGCCAGCGTGGACGCCCTGCTCGCCGCCACGGTCGCGGACCTGTCGGTGGTCGTCGTCGGCCCTTGGGACACGCTCGACCGCGACCGGCGCGCCCCGCTCAAGGACCCGAACCTGGACCTGGTCCTGGTGCACGGCCACTACGAGCACGAGGCCCGGGTACGCCTGGCGACCACCGAGGAGCTGGACCCGTCCACGCCCTTCGTGCTGCGCCTGCCCGCGGGATGGGCGCCCGGCGAGGACAGCCTGGCCCGGCTGCTGGCGCTGGCCCGCAACGAGGCGCTCGGCCTGGTCGAGGTGCTGCTGCGGGAGTCGCCCGAAGGGGTCGTCTCGGCCCGGCTCGAACGGGTGTCCGCCTTCGCCCGCGCCCGGCTGGTCGCCCGGCCCGAAGAGTCCCTCGACGACGTCGTGGACGAGGTCTCCGGCGCGCGGTGGGTGGACGCCGAGACGTACGACTTCAGCGACGAACCGGGCGAGCTGGTGGGGCGGCGCTCGGCGTACAAGGCCAGGGTGCGGGCCGAGACCGAGGCGGCCCGGCTGGCCAAGGAGGCCGAGCGGCTGCGTGAGCAGGTGGCCAAGTGGCGGGACGAGGCCGCGCGCTGGCGCAAGAGCACGGTGGAGCTGCGCAGGGAAGTCGGCACGCTGCGCCGCGAACTCCACGCCGCCCAGCGCGACCAGCGGGCACGGCGCGGCATGCGCGCGATCCTGGCCGGCCGGATGAAACGCGCCCTCGGCCGCAGAACCCGCAACTGACCGGCCCCGTCCCGGTTGATCCCGGGGCAGGTCAGCGCGCCTGCGGGAGGTGGCGGGGCGGGCGGCGGAGCATGGGAGGATGCTGCACGGCAACCGGGTGCCCGTCCTGAGCCTGGCGCTGGCCTCGGGGGCGGTCGACGCCTTCACCTTCCTCGCCCTCGGCCAGGTCTTCACCTCGAACATGACCGGCAACCTGGTCCTGCTCGGCGTCTCGGCGGGCCACGGCCGGCTGGCCGACGCGGTCGGCTCGGTGGTGGCGCTGATCGCCTTCACCTGCGGCCTGGGCGCCGCCTTCCGCTTCCTCGGCCGGCTCACCGGCTGGTCGGCCCGCATCAGGGTGGCCGTCGGCGTCGAGCTGGTGCTGCTGACCGGCCTGGCCGTCGCCTGGGCACTGACCCAGGTCTCGGGTTCGGAGGTCGCCGATGAGGTGCGGCTGGTGATGATCGCCGCCGCCGCGGTCGCCATGGGCGTGCAGAGTGCGGTGACGCATCGGCTGCACACGTTCGTGGGCTCGACGACGTTCATCACGGGGGCGCTGACCAGCTCGCTCTTCCGCCACCTCACGCCCGGCACCGGGGAGCCGCACCTGGCCGGGCTGCTCGCCGTGCTGCTCGCCGTGGTCTGCGGGGCCGCCGCCGCGACGATCTGCGTGTGGACGCTGCCCGCCGCCGCGCCCGTGATCGCGCTCGCGGGCGTGACCACGACCCTGGTCGCCAGCGCCTTCGTCCGGCCGCCGCGGGCGACTCCGCCATGAGCCGGCGGGCGGGCACACCGGGACCTCACCGTCCGGGGATGAGGCAGGGATTCGTACGAGGAGGATGCTGCGTAGGTGACTCCTCCGCTCCCTGAAGGGAGCGGCTTCTCGCTAGGCCGCTTCCGCAGCGTCGCGAAGGGCAAGCCCTGCCCTCAGGATGTTCTTGGCCGCGTTGACGTCGGCGTGCGCGGTGTGGCCGCATGCCGTGCATCGGAAGACGGCTTGGGTGAGGCGGTTCTCCTTCGCGCAGTGCCCGCAGCGCGAGCAGGTGCGGGAGGTGTTGGCAGGGTTCACCGCGATCAGCTCTCGACCGGCGCCTTCAGCCTTGTGCGACAGGATCGTCAGGAACACCCCCCAACCCGCGTCGTGGATGCTTCGGTTGAGTCCGGATTTCGCGGACCCGCCGTTGGGCAGGTAGCCGCCGTCGTCCTCCGGCTTGGGCGTGGCACGCCTGGTCATGCCCGCGACGTTCAGCGCCTCGTGCACGATCACGTCATACTCGCGAACCAGGCGCAGGGCGGCCTTGTGCGCGCCGTCCAGGCGCTGCCGTCGCACCGTGGAGTGCAGCGCGGCCACGCGTGCGGCGGCCTTGCGGCGACGCTTGCTGCCCCGCTTCTTGCGGGCCAGGTCCTGCTGCGCCGCGGCGAGACGGTAAGCGGACATGGCCAGGTGACGCGGGTTGGCCACGTGTTCGCCGTCGCTCGTGGTGACCAGCGAGGCGACGCCCATGTCGATCCCGTTGACCGCGCCGGTCGCGGGCAGCGGCTCGGCGGGTACGTCCTCGCACGACAACACCACGTACCAGCGGGAGCCCTCCCGCTTGACGCTGATCGTCTTCACCCGGCCCTTCACGGTCCGGTGCTGGTGGACGCGGATGTTGCCGATGCCCTGCAGCCGGACGTAGGTGGCGGTGGGGTGCTCGGGCTGGGAGCCCCAGCGGCAGCCGTCGCCGTCCTTGGGCCACTCGACCGTGTCGAACCAGCCGCGCCCCTTAAAACGGGGGAAGCCCGGCGTGCGGCCTTCGCGGACGCGCTTGAAGAACGCCGCGAACGCCTTGTCCAGGCGGCGGAGCGTGGCCTGCTGGGAGGAGAACGACCAGCGACCCTGACCGCCGGGGTCGTCGGCGCGGATGTGCTTCAACTCGCCCGACTGGTCGCCGTAGCGGACCGCGACACCGGCCTTGGCGTAGGCGGTGCGCCGGTGCTCCAGCGCGGCGTTGTACAGCTGCCGGTGATCCTCCAGACACTGCGTGAGCGCGGCGGCCTGCTTGCTGGTGGGGCGCAGCAGGAACTTGAACGACCTGCGCACTCCCACCTCCAACGTTCGGTAACGAGACGACCACGGTATCGGCCGATACCGACAAAACCCGGAAGGACTGCTGTGAAGCGCGGACCTGACTGGTCAGGGGTTCGCTGCCTGGGACCTGGACTTCATCGAGCGGGTGTTCCAGAAGCTGCTGGTCAACTTCACCTGGTGGGTCAACCGCAAGGACCCGGACGGCCGCAACGTGTTCCAGGGCGGCTTCCTCGGCCTGGACAACATCGGCGTGTTCGACCGCAGCGCGGCGCTGCCGACCGGCGGGACGCTCGACCAGGCCGACGGCACGGCGTGGATGGCGTTCTACACGCAGACGATGTTGCAGCTGGCCGCCGAGCTGTCGGACCGCTCGCCCGCGTACGAGGATCTGGCCGTGCGCTTCGCCACGCACTTCCTGCGCATCTCCGCCGCGACCGACCGGATCGGCGAGGTGAAGGAGGAGATGTGGGACGAGGCGGACGGGTTCTTCTACGACGTGCTGCGCCTGCCCGGCGGTGACGCCGTCAGGCTCAAGGTGCGTTCGCTGGTGGGGCTGCTGCCGCTCTGCGCGACGACGGTGTTCACGCCGCGCCCGGACGAGAGCGACGCCCGCCTGTACAACCGGGTCAGGGAGTTCGCGCGCCGCCATCCCGACCTGGCCGCGGGCATGTCGGCGGCCGACCGGCCCGGCGTCGGCGGCCGGCGCATGCTGTCGCTGCTGGACGAGCGGAAGCTGCGGCGGGTGCTGGCGCGCATGCTCGACGAGGAGGAGTTCCTGAGCCCGTACGGGATCCGCTCGTTGTCGCGGCACCACGCCGCGCACCCGTACACGTTCCACGTGGGCGAGCAGGAGTACCGGGTGGCGTACCTGCCGGCCGAGTCGGACAGCGGGCTGTTCGGCGGCAACTCCAACTGGCGCGGCCCGGTGTGGTTCCCGGTCAACGCCCTCATCGTCCGGGCGCTGCAGCACCTGCACGCCTTCTACGGCGACGACTTCACGGTGGAGTGCCCGACGGGCTCGGGCAACCGGATGACCCTCTACCAGGTGAGCGAGGAGATCTCCGCCCGCCTGGTCCGCCTCTTCCTGCGGGACGCGGGCGGGCGGCGGCCGGTGTACGGAGGGCAGCGGACCTTCCAGGAGGATCCGCACTGGCGGGATCTGATCCAGTTCCACGAGTACTTCCACGGCGACGACGGCGCCGGCCTGGGTGCGGCGCACCAGACGGGGTGGACCGCGCTCGTGGCCGTCCTGCTGATCATGAAGGACCGGCTCTCCGCCGCCGACGTTTACTGACGGATTTACAACAACCGGGAAAATCCCCATAAATCCGGATAAGTCAGGTGACTGGGTCGAACCTGGATACCCGCTCACCACTCCATCCCCCGCACCGCCTTGCCTCCCTTTAAGATCCTGTTGAACCTTGCATGGAGGTTGACTTTCGGACATCCTTAAACGAATGGAAAACACGCCCAAAACCCCGGCAGAAACTTCTCGGCGCCGCTCTCCGTTCAGCGGATAAGAAAACGGAACCTGTGAGGAAATGTGCGCGTCACTCCATCCCTCAGATCCCTCTTCACGCTGACCGCGTCCCTGACCGTCGCCGTCGTCACCGCCGCCGCGGCGCCGGTCCCTGCGGCGCAGGCCGCGCCGCCGGCCGACGACGTCAAGCCCGTCCGCGTCGTGATCCTGGTCGACGAGTCGGGCAGCCTGTCGGGCGCCGACGTCGCGCGTGAGCGCGCCGCCGCCCAGCTCATCGCGCTCAGCGAGCTGTCGCCGCGCTCGCAGGTGTCCGTGGTGGGCTTCGGCAGCTCCAACGGCCCAGGGCAGTCCGCCGTCGACATCGTGTGCCCGCTGACCGGGGTGCAGACGGCCCAGGACCGCGAGTCGCTGAGCCGGTGCGTGGAGCGGTTACGCCGCAGGGAGGGCTCAGACGGCAACGACACCGACCACGCCGCCGCCCTCGACCAGGCGCTGAGCATCATGAACGAGCCCGACGACCAGCAGCGCTCGAAGATCGTGTTCCTGCTGACCGACGGCGTGCTCGACGTCGCCCGCAGCCCTCAATACGGCGCCGACGCCGAATCCCGCAACCGCAACGCCCAGAAGCAGATCGGCAGCGGCCTCAAGGACGCCGAGCGGGCGAAGGTGCAGATCTGGCCGCTCGGCTTCGGCTCGGCCGACAAGTCCAGCCTCGACGCCTTCGCCGCGGGCGGCTGGCGGGAGCCGTGCGGCGGCCAGGAGTCGGCCACGCCGCGCGCCCGGGTGGTCGCCGACTCGAAGGACGTCGAGCGTTCGCTGCTGGAGGCGTTCGCCTACGCCAGGTGCGCGGGCATCGGCGACTCGGTGACCGACTCGCTCGACTCGGGCGCCACCGTCGACCTCCACGTCACCATCCCGATCATCGCGACCGACGGCTCGATCGTGGTGGTCAAGCGCGACCGGCGGGTGCAGGTCACCTACTTCGACCCCCAGGGCACCCAGGTGCCCAAGCAGGGCGAGCAGAACGAGTCGACGTTCCAGGCCGCGGGCGAGGCCGGCCCGGTGGAGTCGCTGCGCATCCGCAACCCGGTGCCGGGCCAGTGGCGCATCCAGCTCAAGTCGCCGCCGGGCGTCGACCGCCAGGACGTCAGCGCGACCGTCGTGTGGCAGGGCGCGCTGCGGGCCTCGATCTCCCTGAGCAACCCGCGGCCCCGTCCAGGCGAGCAGGTGACGGTGCGGCTGCGCCTGCAGACCAGGACGGGCACGATCTCCGACCCGGCGGCGCTTGAGGGCCTGCGCTTCTCCGCCAGGCTCACCGGCGAGGGCTTCCAGGAGACGCCGATCGAGCTCGGCGACACGGGCGGGGGCGCCGACCGGGCCAAGGACGACGGCGAGTTCTCCGGTCAGGTCGCCGTCCCCGGCACGGCCACCGGCACGCTGTCCTTCCTGGGCAAGGTGACCGGGCCGGGCGTGGCGGGCGACGAGCGTCCGTACGAGACCAGGATCGCCGGTCCGGCCGACCGGCTGCGCGGCCAGGTGCGGCTCGAAGCGGCCACCGTCGAGCCGGGCGGGGAGGTCTCCGGCACGGTCGGCGTCACCAACGACGGCGAGCCCGCCCGGCTCGGCCTGCGGCTGCTCGACGCTCCCGGCACCGTGACCCTGTCGGCCCAGGAACTCCAGGCGCCCGCGGGCACGTCCGAGCACGCGTTCACCCTCCGGGTCGGCTCCGGCGCGGCCGAGGGGCAGGTCGGCGGCCAGGTGCAGGTGGTGGACGCGGCCGGGCAGGTGGTCGCCGAGGACTTCGTGCAGGTCGAGGTCCAGCGGCCCACACCGATGTGGCTGCGGGCGCTCCAGGCGCTGCTCATCCTCCTCGTCGTGGTGGCCGCCGGACTGGCGTTCCTGATGGTCAGGCGGCGCAGGCGGCAGCGCGCGGCCGACCCGAGCGAGCTGACGCTGCACCTGTTCGAGCGGCCGGGCGAGCCGTACATCAGCCGGCTGCAGGCGCCGCTCGGCGAGGGCCCCGAGTTCGGCTTCGACGTCACCGGCGGGCGGCTCGTGCGCACGTACGGCACCGGCTACACCGTGCGGCGGGGCGAGGGCAGGTCGGTGCTGGTGACCGACCCGTCGGGGCGGCGGCTCGACCCGCTCTTCCCCAGCCGGCCGATCGCCCTGCCCGGCGAAAAGGTCTTCTACCTGGGCGTTGACGACCGCCGGGCCCAGGGCGCCGAGCAGCCCGCGTATGGCCCGGCCGAGCAGCAGCAGAAGCAGACCAGTACCCGCAGACCGATGCCAGGCGACGACCTGTTGTGAGGGGCGCATGAGGATCTTCGATCCGATGATGTTCGTTGGACTCGGCGGCACCGGCTGCCGGGTCGGGGTGGAGTTGGAACGCTGGCTGCGCGACGAGCTGTGCGGCCCTGACGGCATGGACCTGATCAGGAACTTCAGCTGGCAGAACTACCAGCCGTACGAGCTGCCCTCCTGCCTGCAGTTCGTCTACGTCGACCTCAACGAGGACGAGCTGAACCGCACCCGGCGGCGGGTGGTGCCGACCGAGAAGGAGTTCCCCGCGGCGGCCCGCACCGCCCATCTGATCCACGACGTGGTGCCGAAGTTCGACTCCTACCCGGAGGTGGCCCGCAGCCTGCGGGCCACGCTGGGCGACCACGTGAAGGACTGGCTGCCGCCGCGCGAGCAGGAGCCGCTGGTGGCGCCGCTGATGCGGGGCGCGGGCCAGCTGCCCACGGTGGCCAGGGCGGCCCTGTTCGAGCGGATGCGGCACGGCGTCGGGCCGGTCATCCAGGGCGTCGAGGACGCCATCGGCGCGATCAGCAACTCCGGCGGCGAGCTGGCCGCGCTCGGCGGCCGGCTGCGGCGGCGCTGCGACGTGTTCGTGGCCTACTCGGTCGCGGGCGGCACCGGCAGCGGCATCTTCTACGACTACCTGCACCTCATCGGCGACGCCTTCGCCCGCAGCGGCATCAGGGCGCGCATCCACCCGCTGGTCGTCATGCCGTCGGCGTTCACCGAGGGCAAGGGCGGCGGGCGCCGGGCCAGGCTCAACGCCGGTTCGAGCCTGCTGGACCTGTTCCGGCTGGTGGACGACCAGAACGCGCCGCACGCGGGCACACAGGTGGACGAGCAGGGCATCGTCGGCGAGCTGGGCGTGCGCTACCCCACCAGGGGTGACGTGCGGCTGGCGACCGGCACGGTGCAGACCGCGTTCCTGTTCACAATGCCACCCGGCGTCCAGCGCGACGACCTGCACCGCTCGATCGCCTCGCTGGTCGTCTCGCTGGCCGGCACCCGGCCGAGCACCGCGGCCGATGCCGCCGGCGGCATGGAGGACCGGGGAGAGTCGTCCTTCGCCGACGACTTCATCAACCGAGCCGTCGAGCGCGATGTGCCCGCGGCCTCCGGCATCGGCAACCGGGGCGTCTCGACGGCCTTCGTCTCCTCCATGACCGTGCCCGTGGAGGAACTGGCCGACCTGGTCAGCTCCCGGCTGCTGGCCCGCGCGGTGACACAGCTCGACGCCGTGCCGCCGGGCGCGGCCGAGACCAACGTGGACGAGATCCGCCGCATGTTCACCACCACCAACCTGGAGCCGCTGCACACCCGCGCGCCGCTGCCGCCGCCCGAGGCCCGCCCGGCCACGGGCGCGGCCGACATCCAGAAGTCGCTGGCCAACCGGATGCGGGAGATGCAGGACAACCTCGTCTCCCTCGAACGGGCGCTCAGCCGCAGCGTGCCGCTCATGGCCCAGGAGATGGACGTGCGCAGGGGCGCGATGGAGGGGCTCGGCCACGTCGACCCGTTCCGGCTGCGGCGTGTGGTGGTCGGCCTGCCCGGCGACGTGCACGAGGCCGACCGGCTGGGCTTCGCCGGGCTGCTCGACCACCGCAGGGCGCAGCCGCGCAAGCCGTTCGAGGGCATGAGCGAGGCTCCCCCGCAGCCCGGGCCGATGCGCGACCGGCTGCTGCGCAAGGTGCAGTGGTCCGACCCCGTGGTGCAGGCCTGGCTCGCCGCTCAGGACGCCTGGTACCTGTGGAGCAGC
The DNA here is from genome assembly GCF_040649735.1 of Nonomuraea sp. NPDC048892. Lineage (NCBI taxonomy): Bacteria > Bacillati > Actinomycetota > Actinomycetes > Streptosporangiales > Streptosporangiaceae > Nonomuraea > Nonomuraea sp. NPDC048892. Next base: position 241,587 of record NZ_JBEZFZ010000009.1, read on the forward strand.
CAAGCGCTCTGGCACCGGGCCTGGGCCGACCAGATGCCCCGCTGGGAGCCGCGGCGCAAGCAGCTCCTGCGCGAGGTGCGCGAGTTCACCCAGGTGTTCGTGGAGCACGCCGAGAACGACCCCGAGCGGTTCGCCCGCCGGGCGGGCGAGCTGTACGAGACGCGCGTGGGCGTCTACCACCTGCTGCCGCCCGCCGGGGCGGAGGCGTTCTACGACGCGGTCGTACGCCGCTTCGTGGACGTCTTCGTCGCCCGGCAGATGCTGCGCCCGACCGACACGGAGGCCGGCGTGGTCAACGCGCTGATCGGCCCCGAGGGCTGGCGGCACGCCTACGACCTGGCCTGGCGTACGGGCACGCCGGCCGACGCGCTCAACTGGGTGCGCGAGCGGCTCAAGCTGGAGGTCAAGAAGCTGTTCAAGGACCGCGACGAGGCGTCCGCGCTGGGCGAGCAGCCGCTGCTGCCCTCGCTGGCCGACATCCTGGCCCAGGCCGCCACGGGCGGCGGCGACGACCCGCAGGTGCGGCAGTTCCAGCTCAAGCTGGCCGACCTGGTGCCGGGCGGCTTCACCCCCGACGGCACGGGCGAGCTGAAGGTGCTGGTCTCCTACCCGGCGCCGGCCAAGGACCTCAACCTGGAGCGGTTCCTGCGCGACCGGATCGACCTGCCGGGCACGCCCGACTACCGCAACATCGACGCCGACTCGGTCACCGTCGTGCAGCTGCGCACCTCGATGAGCGTCACCCAGGTGCGCGAGCTGCGCGAGGTGCTGCACAGCTGGGCCGAGGCGCTGCACGACGAGCGCCCGCAGGACTACCTGAAGTGGCGCCAGCGGCTCGGCTACGACTTCGGCTACCTGGCCACCACCGAGGAGCACCGCGTGCGCATCCTGCACCGGCTGCTCTGCCTGCTGTGGAACGGGCAGGTCAGCGTGGTCGAGGGCGAGACGAGCTCGCCGGCGCGGATCAGGATCGACATCGAGGGCGGCTCGATGACGCTGCCGCTCACCGGGTACGGCAAGGCGTCGTCGTGGCCGAGCATGTTGCGCGCCTACGAGCAGTGGGTGCTCAGCGGCGACGAGGAGTTCCGCAGCCTGATCAGCGCGCAGCTCATGGACGCCACGCCGAACGGCCTGGCCGGCACGCTCAGCCTGCCCCATCCGCTCTACCACGAGGTCACCCGCATGGCCGCGGACCAGCTCGGCCTGCTGGAGATCATGGCGCCCAAGCTGCCCTCGGGCGCCCGCAACCGGGCCGACCAGCTCATCGCCTTCTGGGCGCACACCCTGCCGTCCGCGCTGGACCTGCCGTTCGAACGGGTCGCCGAGGCCGTCGCCTACAACCTGCGCGACCTGGACGCGCTCGTCGAGGAGTGAGCATGGTCGTCGTGCTCGACCTGCGCAAGGGTGAGCCGGACCGGCTCGGCGCCCGGGTCCTGGTGGTCGCCGACACCGAGCGGCTGGCCGCCGGTCAGCGGGTGCTCCAGGACGTGTTCAGCTCGCGCCTGGTCCGGTCGGTGCTCGTCGTGGCGGTGGGGCCGCAGCTGCGGCTGCCGCCGGCGCTGGACGGCGAGCGCCGGCGGGTGCTGTGGGTGGGCGACCCGCGCGGCATCCTCTGGGACGCCGACACCGGCGAGGCGGCGCTCGGGCCCGAGGTCAGCTCCGAGGCCATCCTCATCGACCTGCTCAGCCAGCCCGAGGTGTTCGACGAGGTGGTCTCGGGGCTGGGCGACATCCCGTACGGCACCGCCTCCCCGGGATGGCGCATCGTGGCCGGGCGGATCGACCCCGAGGTGCTCTCCCAGGCGTTCCGCGAGGTCTCCGAGCGCTTCCGCGGGCCCGCCCAGCAGGACACGGCCACCTTCAGCTCGCCGCTGGCCACCGCGCTGCCGGTGCTCAGCGGCACCGTCGACCTGCCCGCCGACCTGCTCGACCCGCTCGTCCCCGACGGCCCGCTCGACCGGATGCACCGCCGCGCGGCCGAGCAGATCGACCGGGCGGCCAGAGCGCTGGAGGAGCTGAGCTACTTCAGCCCCGCCCCCGCGCGGGCGGCCATCGTCGGCGAGGTGATCGCGGCGGGCAAGGCGCTGGCCGAGTTCCGCGACACGGTCGCGCGGCTGTTCGCCGACGTCGACCACTCCGACGAGGGCGCGAAGGAGACGCTGGCCGCGCACGGCGTCAAGTTCGCCACCCCGGCCGGCATGGGCGCCACCGAGATCGTCGCCGAGCTGCGCGCGGACGTGGAGTCGGCGCTGGCCGAGCGCAGGAGCCTGACGCGGCTGGTGTCCCGGCTGCGCCTGCTGGCCGACCACAGCGCGCCGATCGGCAGCGCCGCCTTCGTCGCCGACCTGTGGCGGATCTGCCCCGACGAGCTGCTCAACGCGCTCCACGCGCCCGCCGACTTCCCCGCCACGCTGCTCGACCGGTTCGTCTTCTGGCGGCATTCGCGGGCGTGGTGGCGCGAGCAGCTGTCGCTCGGCCCGGCCCGTACGGCGCTGGACGAGCTGCGTTCACGCCTGGAACGGGTGGCGGCCAGCGAGTGGATGCTCGGCCAGGCCCGTACGCACACCTCCGACGCCGCCCGCACCCTGGCGGCGGCGCTGAACGACGCCTGCGGGCAGGTGGCGGGGACACTGATGGACTGGAGCCGGGCCGAGGCCGGCCAGGCCGCCGCCAGCCCGGCGCTGGACGAGGAGGTCACCGTGCGCCTGCGCGACCGGGGCGGCCAGCTGCGCGAGGTGATCACCGGTGACCTGCTGGACGCGGTGACGGGCTGGCTGGAGCCCGGCTGGACCGCACTCGAACACGGCGGCTACCGCGACGTCCAGGCCGGGCTGGATCGCCGGATCGACGAGACGCTCCGGCAGTACCGCTACCACCTGGTCCACCGGGGCGTGCAGGAGCGGCCCGACTTCGGCACCGGCGACGCGGGCCGCCAGGAGCTCGTGGACGCGGTGTGGCGGCAGTCCCAGCAGGTGGTGCGGGCGCTGCGGGCGCAGCCGGGCGGCCAGATGTTGCAGCTGTGCGGCGACCGCGACCTCGCGGTGCTGCTGCGGCAGGCGTCCGCGGTGCGGTTCGCGCCCAGGGCGGTCAGGGGCCAGGGCAACCCGCCCGGCGTCGTGTGGACCAGGTCCGGCCAGTACGCCGGCACCCTGCGGCTGGTGCCGCTGCGGCCGGGGACGGTGGAGGAGAACTGGAGTGGGGATGGAACCTGAGCCGCTGAGCTTCAACACCCCTGAGGGCGATCCGGTGACCTGGGAGGTGGAGGCGGAGCCGTGGCACGACCCGTTCGAACGCCGGCTCACCCTCGTCGTCCAGGGCACCCGCCTTGTGCAGCGGCGGGTCCCGCGCGCCGAGGGCCGTGACCGCGAATACCTCTACGACCTGCTGGAGAACGAGGCCCGCATGGGCGCCAGGCTGCTCACCCGGCTGCGCGGGGACTACCCGCCCGAGCTGCCCCGGCTGCTCGGCTACAGCCTCGACGCGGAGGAGCCGTTCGTGCTCCTGTCGGACCGCAGGGGCGAGCCGGTCACCCGGTACTACGGCGCGCTGCTGATCGCCGAGCAGCGGGGGCTGCAGGTCAGCCTCTTCCGCGCCGTGCGCATCCTGTCGGCCTGCGGCATCGTGCACCGGCGCATCGACCCGTCCACCGTGCGCTGGGACGGGACCACCGTGCAGCTCACCGACCTCAGCCACGCCACCCTGGCCGGCACCCGGCGGCTGCGCCTGGGCGAGGCCCCCTACGCCTCCCCGGCGCAGCGCGAGGGGGTGGGCGTGGCCTCCACCTCCGACGACCTCTGGAGCGCGGGCATGGTGCTCTACCGGACGATCACCGGCCGCGACGTGGCCGACCGGCCCGACCTCGCCGCCACCCCGGCGCTGCAGGCCGTCCACGACGTCTTCTCCGGCGCCCCTCCCACGGCCGGCGAGGTGCTGGCCCGGCTGCGGGCGCCCGACCCGATGCAGTCCATTCCCGTGGAGCAGGATCTGGCGCTGGAGGAGGGCCGGGTCGCCTTCGACCGGGCCCGCGAGGCGCGGCGCGATCCCTCTGACGCCACCGCCGCCACCGCCGCCCCGGCCGCCCCGGCCTTCGACGACCGCACGCGCGTCCAGCCGGCGCCGACCGGCGACGAGCCGCGGCGCACCTGGCTGACCCGCTGGCTGCCGCTGGCCGTGCTGCTCGTCCTGCTCCTCGTCCTGTGGCTGTTGGCATCCTCCTCCGCCTGAAGGCGGGGATTCCAACGACAACTACCCCACGAGGAGGAGGTCGTGTTGAGGTTCGCGGTTCACCGGCCCGCCCAGCGGCGAGCCTCCCCGCGCGGCGACGGCATGCCCTGCCGCCGTATCCCTGATGTTCTGGGCCGCGTTGACCTCGGCGTTGTCCAGATGCCCACAGGCGAGGCAGCGGAATCGAGATTGGCTCTCTCGCGACTCCGCCGCGCGATGCCCGCAGGCGTTGCAGGTCTGCGAGGTGAAACACGGGTCGATCGTGCGGACACGGCCGGGAGCTTTGTGTTCCAGCCGCTCGACCAGCCGCCCCCAGCCGGCGGCCAGGACACCCCGGTTGAGCCCGGCCTTCTGGCGCACGTTGCGGCCCGGCGCATCGAGCGTCCCCTTGGCCGAACGGGTCATACCGACGATCTTCAGGTCCTCGACGGCGATCACATCGAAGCGGCGGGCCAGATGGGTGGAGGTCTTCTCCACCCAGTCCTTGCGGCGGTCGGTTTCGCGGGCCTTCAGCCGGGCGACGGCCGCCTTGACCTTGGCCCTGCGGCTGGATCCGCGCTGTGCCCTGGCCAGCCTGCGCAGGAGACGCGACAGACGCGCCTTCTCCGTGTCACGCAGGCCGGGAACTTTCAGCAGCTCCCCCGTGGACAACGCAGCGCTGACGGCAAGCCCCCGGTCCACGCCGACGACCTCACCCGTCCCCGGTGCGGGGATCGGTTCGGGGATCGCGGCGAAGGCGACATGCCAGCGGCCCGCTCGGTCCCGGGTCACCCGGTAGGACTTCACTCCCTCGGGGACGGCGCGGGACCAGCGCAACCGCACCCACCCCACCTTCGGGATCTTCACCTCGCCCACGTTGCGGGACAGGCGGCGCACAACACCCGCCTTGACCGCGACGATCCGGAACCCTTCGCTCCGTCCGCGCTTGCGCCACGTCGGCCGCTTGTGGGTCTTGCCGAAGAAGTTCGCCATCGCCTGCGCGAAGTCCTTGAGCGCCTGCTGCTGGACGACGATGGAACCCGCCCGCAACCACGCGAACTCCGCCCGAGCCTCCGTCAACTGACGGCACTGCTCGGCGAAACCCGGCGCGCCCTTACGGCCCGGCTTCCAGTGCGCGTGCTGCTCCACCGCCAGATTCCACACGAAACGGGCATGCCCGCAATGCTCCAGCAGCACCCGCTCCTGCGCAGGCGTGGGCTGAAGCCGATAGCGAGACACGCCGATCAATCTACCGATCAACACCGACAGAACCGGGAGACAGAAGTGCCCCACCGTTACGCGTTTCCTCCCCGCCCTGAAGGAACGGAGCTTTCACCCTGCTGGTACATGGTGAACCGGTGATCCTCTGCCCGATCTGCCTGCACGAGTTCGACTGGAGCGAGGACGAGCTCTACGAGCGCACCCCCGCGGGCCGCTACCAGCCGCTCTCCCTGGAGAACGTGACCGGGGCCCGCCGCGAGGACCTGCTGCGGGCCGCCCACGTGCGCTGCCCGGCCCCCGTCGCCGACCCGGGCCTCGAACACCACCTGCCCTACACCTACGTCCGGCACGGCAGGCCGCTGGTGATCGGCCTGGTCGGCGGGCCTGAGACGGGTAAGACGCACCTGCTGGCCTCGATGATCGGGGCCATCGAGCAGGGCGGGCTGCGTCCGTACGGGCTGACCACGGACGCCGTGGACATCGAGCGGCACGCCCAGTACGTCGACTCCTACGTCAACCCGCTGGTCGTCGAGCGGGAGGCCCTGTCGCGCACCGCCCACAGGTCCACCGCGGAACCCGTTGACGCGCTGCTGGTCAACGACGGCACGCACACCACGGCGGTGGCCTTCTTCGACATCGCCGGCGAGCAGTTGCGCAGCGCCACGCACGAGGCGACCAGGTTCGTGCCCGCCGTCGGCGGGCTGCTCTTCGTGATCGACGCCGCCACCAGGTCGGCCAGGCTGGGCGACGACTCCTTCCGCGCCGTGCTGGACCGGCTGCCCAAGTCGGGCGGGCGGCTCGACGTCCCGGCCGTCATCGCGGTCACCAAGAGCGACGCCGTACGCTTCCAGGACCCGGTCGACACCTGGCTGTACGCCGACCCCGACCGGCTCGACCCGGCCGACGTCCTGAAGGAGAGCAGGGACGTCTACGCCTTCCTGCACCGGCGGGGCGCGCAGGCGTGGCTCAGCCCGTACGACAAGTGCCGCAAGTGCACCCTGCACTTCGTCTCGGCCACGGGAGGCACCGCGGCCGACGGGCGCTTCCCCAGGGGCGTGCGCCCGCGGCGCGTCCTTTCGCCCCTGATCTCGCTGTTCGCCATGACCGGCGTCCTGCGCGGCTATCCCGAGGTGGGGACATGATGGGGCGTTATTCGAGCATCGACTGGATCCAGTTCGAATGGGACAACAAGCGCACGGGTCTCGGTCCCGTCCGCTCCTCCCTGCCGGAGACCGCGGGCTGGTACCACCAGCTCGGGCCCTGGCTCGACCCAGGGCCCGCGCCCGGCGTCAGCGTCTGCCGGCTCGTGGTGGACGGCCGGGTGGTGGTGCTCGCCCGGACGCGGACCGGCGGGTCGGACAGCAGGCGGACCATCCAGGTGCAGGCGTACCTCGGCGGCTCGGCCTCGCTGCCCTCGCCGATGCCGAACGTGCGCCAGGCGCTCGCGCTGGCTCCCGGCTGGGCCTCGCTGCTGCCCGCCGACGACGTGCCGCTCGACCTGGCCCGGATGATCGAGCCGTACTCCGAGGCGGGGGCGGCGCTCGACCGGCAGGCGCGGGCCGGGGCGGCGGCGCTCGCGCCGATCGTCTCCGAGGCGCTGCGCTCCCGGGGCAGGACCGCCCTGTCGGTGGCGTCGGGCGGGGACGCCGTCGTGCAGCTGTGGGGGCTGGTGGACATCCTGGACCTGCTGCTGGGGCACTATCCCGAGACGTTCTCCACGTACGAGAGCGACGATCTGCAGCAGGGGGCCGAGGTCGTCTTCCTCCAGGGCTGGCCGGGGCCGTCGTCGCGGGCCTCACGCCGGGCGCGGGTCGATCTGCGGGCGCCGGACCAGGCCGACCGGTACGGGGACATCGCGGCGATGGCGGTGGCGGCGTACGCGCGCAAGCAGCTGGTGGCGGTGATCAGGAGGGCGGGGATCACGGACGCGACGCCGGTGGAGGAGCGCATCCGGCTGCTGGAGACCGTCACCTACGACCCGGCGACCACCGACCGGTCCGAACCCGCGACACCCACGCGCCGCGCCGACCCGGCGACGCCCGCAGGTGGGGGCGCGTCGGCGGACACGTGGGCGCCCCGGCCGCCGGCGCGTGAGAGCCCGTACCCGGCGACGCGGACACCGGCCTCCGGCGCGCCCTCTTCGCCGCCTTCGGCCGGTTCGGCCGCTTCGTCTCCCCCGGCATCGGCCCCGGCTTCGTCACCGTCGCAGCCGGCGTCCCGGCCCGCGGCCGCCCGGTCCCAGCCGGCGCGAGCCGCCCGGTCCGGCGACGCCGAGCCCAGGAAGGTCCCGGCGACGAGCCCGCCGGAGGCCCAGACGGAGGCCCAGACGGAGGCCCGGCAGCAGGAGAAGCGGGCGCAGGGGGCGCGGGGGCCGGCCGGGCGGGACGTCTTCGAGCTCTTCCAGGCCGACCTGGCCGAGGCGAGGACCGTCAAGGAGGCCATGGAGATCCTCACCGACGTCCGCGTCTGGACGGCCACCCGCCAGCCCTCGGAGGTGCGCAACCGGATCCCCGACCTGATCCCCGATCTGGAGCGCCTGCTGCCCGACAACCACATCAACCCGATCCTGCGCGACCTGCTGACCCCGGACGCCCCGCAGAAGAAGGGCCGCGGCGGGTCCGACTGGCTCGAACCCCGGTGGCTCATGGTCGCGGTGGCGCTGGCGCTCGTGCTCGTTCTCCAGATCGTTATCCTGTTCCGCTGACGCGAGTCCCCGGACTCCCCCGTAATCCCGCGTATTCCCCGTATTCCCGCGTGGCGGGGGGCGGTCACGGGGCCGAGAACCCACGAGTGAATCTTCAAATACCGTCACTGTCGGTGAGAGATGGGCAGTTACGGTCACGAACCGTATGTTGACAAAGAGTCAACCCACCATTCGCGATGAATCTTCGCATCTCTACCTTGAAGTACATCTGCCCCGTAGGCATAGTGGAGCAACCACAGGCGCACTCGGTCGTGGCGGGCAACCTCGGGGGGCGGAACCAAGGTCCACGACCGCCCAGCGACGCGCGTCACACGTCGAGAATTGGACACAAGGATGAGCTCGCCCCCGCCGATCCGTACGAAGCTGCTCAGGATCCTCCTGCTTCCGCTGGTCTCCATGGTGGCCCTCTGGGGGTTCATCGCCTACTCCAGCGTCGAAGAGATCATCACGGTGTCGCAGAACCAGAACCGGTGGGAGGCCATCGGTGAGCCGGTGCTGCAACTGATCGTCGAGCTGCAGAAGGAGCGCCAGCTCTCGGCGGAGGCGCCGGACGGCACCGCGGACTTCCGGCCGCTGGCCGACCAGCGGCGGATCACCGACACCCAGGTGACGCGGTTGCGTGAGATCATCGCCACCGTGGACGTGGACGGTGACGACAGCGAGACCCCGGCCCAGGTCCAGAGCATGGTGCAGGCGCTCGACGGACTGCAGGCGCTGCGGGCCTCGGCCGACGGAGGCGTGCTGGCGCCGCCGCTGACGATCATCCAGGCGTACGACAACCTGATCGCCACCGCCAACCGCCAGTTCACCGACCGCGACGCGCTGAGCGACGTGTCGTCCTTCCGCGGGGTGCGCGGCATGGCCGCCTTCTCCGCCACGGCCGAATACCTCGGCCGCGAGCACGCCGTGCTCACCACCACGATCGTGCACCGCAACATGACCCCCGCCGACCGAGGCGCGTTCGTGGCCGCGACGACCGCCCGCCGGCTCGTCTTCGCCAACGCCGAGCGTGACGCGGGGCCCGAGCTGCGCGCCGACTACGACCGGCTGGTGGCCAGCGAGCCGTACAAGCGGCTGGTCGCCGTCGAGGACATCCTGTTCAGCTGGGACACCGACGGCGCTCCGCCGGTCGACCCGGCCGCGTGGCGCAGGGACACCGAGGCGATCATCGGCGGGATCAACCGGGACACCCAGACCGAGCTGGCCAGGGTCGCGGCCGAGGCCGAGGCGCAGAAGACCGGGGCGTACTGGCGGATCGGCGTGGTCCTGCTGATCGGGCTGGCCGTGGTCGTCGCGTCGCTGGCACTGTCGTACCGGTTCGGGCGTTCGCTGATCGACGAGCTCATGCGACTGCAGGGCTCCGCGGTCGAGCTGGCCGAGCAGCGGCTGCCGCGGCTGGTCGAGCGGCTGCGCCGGGGCGAGGACGTGGACCCGGCCACCGAGGCGCCGGGCCTGCCACCGGCCGAGACCGCCGAGGTCGACCGGGTGGTGCACGCCTTCTCCGCCGTACGCCGCACCGCGGTCGAGGCGGCCGTGGGCCAGGCCGCCCTGCGCAAGGGCGTCGGCCAGGTCTTCCTCAACCTCGCCCGGCGCAACCAGGCGCTGCTGCACCGCCAGCTCGCGCTCCTGGACACCATGGAGCGGCGGGTGGACGAGCCCCAGGTGCTGGAGGACCTGTTCAAGCTCGACCACCTGACCACCCGCATGCGGCGGCACGCGGAGAACCTGATCATCATGTCCGACTCCTCCCCCGCCCGCCGCTGGCGCGACCCCGTGCCGGTGTTCGACGTGGTGCGCGCGGCGGTGCTGGAGGTCGAGGACTACACCCGCGTCACGGTCACCCCCATGCCGAACGCGCCGCTGCTGCTCGGCGCCGCGGTCACCGACGTCATCCACCTGATCGCCGAGCTGGTCGAGAACGCGACCGTCTTCTCCCCGCCCAACACGACCGTGCACGTGCGCGGTGTGACGGCGGCCAACGGGCTCGCCCTGGAGGTCGAGGACCGGGGCCTGGGCCTGAACGACGCCGTGCTCAGCGAGCTGAACGCGCGGCTGGCCGACGTGCCCGAGTTCGACCTGGCCGACACCGACCGGCTCGGGCTGTTCGTGGTGTCCCGGCTCGCGGCCCGGCACGGGATCAAGATCGTGCTGCGGCGGTCGCCGTACGACGGGACCACCGCGATCGTGCTGCTGCCCGCCACCCTGCTCGCCGGCGCCGAGCCGCCGGCCATCGCCGCCGCTCCCGGCACCGGCCGGCCGGTGCGGGCGCTGAGCATGGCGCCGTCGGACGGTCGGGGGCGCGGGGTGACGATCGCGCCGGAGCCGGACCGCGCGACCTGGTTCGAGGCGGCTCCGGCGAACCCGCCGCATCCGGCGGAGTCCGGCCCGGTGCTCACGACCGGCCCGATCGGCGTCGCCGACGCCCTGCGCGCCGCCGACCCGCTCAGGGCCAGCGACCCGATGCGCACCGACCCGCCGGCGACCTCCGACCGGCCCCGCCCGGCCGACCCCGGCCCCGCCGCCCCTGGCGGCGCGGACCCGGCGCGGGCCACCGGCCCGACTGGAATGGCCGGGGCCGGGGAGTTCGGGAACGGCTCCGTTCCCGCACGCGGCCCGGCTCCCGGAAACGCCACCGAGCAGCCGCGCAGGCCCGTTCACGGCCGGGTGCCGGGCAATGCGACCGTGCCTCCTCAAGGCGGACCTGGAGGCGGCGACGGCCCCTCCAGGACAGCCGGCCCGCCCACCGGCTGGAGCGTCACCGTTCCCGCCCAGGAGGCGGACGAAGATCTCGACGGCCTGCCGATGCGGATCCCGCAGGCAAGCCTCGCTCCCCAGTTGCGCGTCGACGCCCGCCCCGAACGCGGGGCACGGGCCGGACGCTCGCCTGAGGAGCTCGCACAGCTCATGTCGTCCATGCAACGGGGCTGGCAGCAAGGGCGCCGCCAGGCCAAGCAGGAGCGAGACATGCAGAACGGAAAGGACGACCAACCCCATGCCTGACCCCAGAAGTGAACTGAGCTGGCTGCTCGACGACCTCATCCAGCGCGTCCCCGGTGTCCGGCACGCCATCGTGCTGTCCGCCGACGGGCTGTCCATGGGCAGTTCCCGCGCGCTGACCAGAGAGGACGCCGAGCACTTGTCCGCCATCTCCGCCGGCAGCCACAGCCTCGCCATGGGAGCGGGGCGGCACTTCGGCATGGGCGGCGTACGGCAGACGATCATCGAGATGGACGAGGGCTTCCTGTTCGTCACCGCCGCCGGTCAGGGCGCCCGGCTCGCCGTGATCGCCACGGCCGACGCCGAGCTGGGCATGGTCACGTACGAGATGGCCCTGATGGTCAAGCGGGTAGGCGAGCACCTTTCCGCGCACCCGAGGGGAGCGGCACCGGCACCGGCCTGGAACGGCGTGAGACCATGACCGGGGAGGATCCCGGGCCGCTGATCCGGCTCTTCGGGCTGACCGGCGGCCGGGCGCGGCCGCAGGGGGAGGCGTTCGACCTGGTGGCCATCGTCACGACGGCCGCCGACGCCGGCGATCCCACGGACCTGATCCCCGAGCATCGCGCCGTGCTGGCCCTGTGCCGCAGGCCGACACCTGTCGCGGATGTCGCGGCGCACCTCAGGCTGCCGCTGAACATCACCCGGGTGATCCTGGGCGACCTGCGGGGCGAGGGGCTGGTCACCATCGACCGGCCGCGCCCCGCCGCCCAGACGATCGATGAACGCATCTACAGGGAAGTGCTGCATGGACTACGCAGCCTCTGAGCCGGGGACGACCGCGGTCGCCTCGGCCTTGGCCATCAAGATCCTCATCGCGGGCGGCTTCGGTGTCGGCAAGACGACCCTGGTCGGCACGATCAGCGAGATCCGGCCGCTGCACACGGAGGAACTGCTGAGCGACCGGGGCATCGGCGTGGACGACACCTCGGGCGTGGAGTCGAAGACCACCACGACGGTGGCTTTGGACTTCGGCCGCATCACCATCAGGGAAGGGCTGTGGCTCTACCTGTTCGGGACGCCCGGGCAGGACCGGTTCTGGTTCATGTGGGACGAACTGGCGCTGGGGGCGCTCGGCGCGGTCGTGCTCGCCGACACCCGGCGGCTGCAGGACTGCTTCCCCGCGGTGGACTATTTCGAGCAGCGCGGGATCCCGTTCGTGGTGGCGGTGAACTGCTTCGACGGCGCCCGCCGGTACGATCCTGGCAAGGTACGGCGGGCGCTGGGGCTGAACGAGGTCATCCCGATCGTGCTGTGCGACGTACGGCAGCGCGCGTCGGTCAGGGACGTGCTGACGACGCTGGTCACGTACGCGGTGAAGGGCCTCGGCGCCGGGGTCGGCTGAGCGCGGTTCCCGCGCGAGCCGGGGTCACCGGCTGAGCGGGCACCTGTGTAAGCGGGGGGCACCGGCTGAACGGGGCGACTGCCCGATCCAGGGTCAGCGGCTGAGTGCGGCGGCGCGCAGTGCCTGGGCGAGCCGGGCGACGGGTTCGGGCAGCGGGCCCGGCAGCCTGGCCAGCAGGAGGCGGCGCTGCTCCCTCGGCCCCCCGCGTACGGGCAGGACCCGGACGCCGGGCGGCGCGACGGCGGCGAGCATGGCGGGCACCGTGGTCAGCCCGCAGCCGGCCGCCACGAGGCTGAGCTTGGCCAGCCAGTCGCGGGCGGAATGGGCGATCTCCGGGCGCTCGTCGAGGCCCGGCCACGCGCCCATGCCGGTGCTGTCGCCCGCCCCTCCGGTGGCCGCGCTGCCTGGACCGGCGATCCAGCGCTGCCCGTGCAGGTCGGCGGCGTCGATGTAGTCGCCGCGGGCGAGGGGATGGGTGTCAGGAACGGCCACCCGCAGGGCACGCTCGGTGAGGGTACACACCTCCAGCGCGGGCGTCTCGGCGTCCGGCGGCCGGAACGGCGGCGCGGAGCCGAGCAGCGCCAGATCGAGCGCGCCGGCGCGCAGGGCGCGGACGAGCGCGGGCGAGCCGCCCTCCCGTGTGGTGACGGTGATCCCGGGATGGCTCTCGCGCAGGGCGGCGAGCGCGCGTGGCACCAGGACGGCGCCCGCGCTGGCGAACCAGCCGAGGCGGACCGTGCCGAGATCGCCGGGCAGGCCGGCCAGCTCGCGTGCGCCCGCGTCGACCTGGTCGACGACCACGGCCGCGTGGCGCAGCACGACCCGGCCCGCCGGGGTCAGCCGGACGCCGTCGTGGCGGCGTTCGAGGAGGGGCGCGCCCGCGGCGCGTTCGAGCGAGGAGATCTGGCGAGAGACGGCGGACTGCGTGTAGCCGAGGGCGGAGGCCGCCGCGGTGAGCGTGCCGCGCTCGGCCACCTCGCGGAACACCCGCAGGGCGGTGAGCGAGGCATCGGTGAGGGCCATGACGATTACGCATACCACAGGTGATGAACTCTCGTTGGACGCATGCCCTCCTGCGTCCTTAGCTTGTCCACCATGACGCGAACCACAACGAAACCCCCCAGGGTCGCCCTGGTCACCGGCGCGACGCAGGGCCTCGGCCTGGCCCTGGTCGAAGGGCTGGCCCGCCGCCTGACCCCGGCCGACACCGTCTACCTGACCGGCCGCGACGCCGGCCGGGTCGCCGCGGCCGCCGAGCGCCTGTCCAGGGAGGTCGGTACGGGGGCTCGCGTGCGCGGCGAGCTGTTCGACGTCACCGGGCAGGAGACGGCCGCGCGGCTGGCCGACCGGCTCAGAGAACGGCACGGCGGCGTGGACGTCGTGTTCGGCAACGCCGTCATGCGCATCGGCCCGGGCGACGACCCGCGCACCCTGATGGACGAGTACACCGAGGTGAGCAACTTCGGCACCACCCGGCTGCTGCGCGCCTTCGGCCCCCTGGTGCGGGACGGCGGGCGGCTGATCGTGGTGGCCAGCTCCCTGGGCACGCTGCACCACCTGGCGCCTGTGCTGCACCGCCACTTCGACGGACTGACGTCGCTGGAGGAGGTGGACAAGCAGGTGGCGGCCTGGCGCGACGCCGTCAAGGACGGGAGTGCCCGGGCCGGCGCGTGGCCCGCCTTCGTCAACATCCCCGCCAAGATCGCCCAGGTGGCCGCCGTACGGGCTTTCGCCGGCCTGCGTCGAGCCGAGGACGCCCGGCGGGGCATCCTGGTGGCCGCCGTCTGCCCCGGCATGATCAACACGCCGACCTCGGGCCTGTGGTGGGACGTCTCCGCCGCCGCCTCCCCCGCCCGGGCCGCCGGGCCCCTGCTCGACCTGGCCCTGGACCCGGTCGATCCGGCCCATTACGGGCAGCTCGTCCGCTACGGCAAGGTCCTGCCATGGAGCCCGTGAGCCGCAGGACGGCTCCTCCGCGCCCCCGCGGCCGCCGAACCGTCACCGCTCACAGGTAGGGGCCCGCGCCCGGACCGGCCGGCGGGCGGTCCTGGGGGCCGGTGGGCGGCGGGCCGGCCAGTTGCTGGAAGCTCAACCCGATCTTGATGCCCTGGAAGACGCCCTCCAGCCAACCGACGAGCTGGCTCTGCGCGATCCGGATCTCCGCCTGGCTGAGCACCTCGGACGACGGGGGCAGCAGGCGTTCGAGCTCGTCCCTCAGCTCCGGCGCGACCGCCTCGCCGATCTCCTCGACCACCCGCGCGTGGATGTGCCGTAGCTGGTCGCGGGCGTGCTCGTCGAGGGAGAGCCCGCGGGCCTCGTCCAGCAGCGAGCGCGCCATGGTGCTCACGCGCAGCAGTCTGGCCGGCTCCTTCACGCGCCCGAGCTCGGCCTGCGCGGCCTCGCGCGCGTCGGCAGGCCGGGCGGGCCCGCCCGGCCTGTCCGGCGGGCCGGGAACAGGTGCTGATGTCATGTCGGCGTCCTGTGGGTCGCTGATCGCTCGCAAGCGCGGTCACGAAGGACCCTGCCCACGTACGCGCCGCTCACGCCACGTGATCGTCAGCCGACTCTGCGCGCGTCGCCCCTGACTCCCGCGCGCTCGGCTCGCTCGGCCTCCAGCCGGCCGACCCTGCTCGGTCCCGCCGCGCCGGCGCCCGCGAGGCAGGTGGGCGCCACCTGCTTCATGGTGCCGGTGTGGACGAGCGCGTCGGCGACGTACCATTCCCGGTCCCTGTGGATCTTGTCCCACAGCCGGGTCGGCCCGTACAGCCCGACGATCTCCTCACGGGCGATCTGGCAGTAGATCCGCACCGTGGTGCCGTTCCGCAGCTGGCCGACGATCGCGTACGCGGTGCTCGGGCCCGTGCGGATGTTGAGCATCCGGCCGTCGGTCGCGACCGTCCCGTACTCGGCAGCGAGCGCGGGCGGCGCCGCGATCACTCCGGCGAGCAGGGCCGCCACCGCCGCGGTCCCGGCGACCCGGGCGGCCCGCCACGACCTCGCAGTACCCATCGGACGACTCCTCTCCAGTCCTCCACCATCGACACTCCGATCATTGACTCTCATCAACAAGTCCGTCATGTCGGCAAAAGGCACCACAGGGCGCTGTCCCCCATCCGGCCCGCGCCGCCCGACGGCGTGACCGCCACCGTGGTGCCTCGGTCCGCGCATCAGGCCTCAGGTGAGGCCGATCAGGTCGGTGTAGCCGTCGTTCCACAGGTCTTCGAGCCCGTCGGGCAGCAGCAGCACCCGGTCGGGCCGCAGCGCGTCCACGGTCTCCGGATCGTGCGTGACCATGATCACGGCCCCGCGATAGGCGCCCACGGCGGCCAGCACCTCCGCCTTGGACGCCGGATCGAGGTTGTTGGTGGGCTCGTCGAGCAGCAGCACGTTGGCCCGGGAGCTGACCAGCCCGGCCAGCGCCAGCCGGGTCTTCTCGCCGCCCGACAGCACCCCGACGGGTTTGTCCACGTCGTCGCCCCCGAACAGGAACGACCCCAGCACCGTCCGTACCTCCCCGTCGCTCAGCTGCGGGGCGGCCTCGGTCAGGTGCCGGCCGACCGTGCAGGCGGGGTCCAGGGTGTCGTGCTCCTGGGCGAAGTAGCCGAGCCGCAGCCCGTGGCCGGGCACGACTCTTCCTGAGTCGGGCCGCTCGTGCCCGGCCAGCAGCTTGAGCAGCGTGGTCTTGCCCGCGCCGTTGGGGCCGAGCACCACCAGCCTGCTGCCCCGGTCGACGGCCAGGTCGATGCCGTCCAGCACCGGCACGCCCCCGTACGACTTGGTCAGGCTGATCGCGCCGAGCGGCATCCGGCCGCTGGGGGCCGGGTCGGGCAGCCGGACGCGGGCCACCTTCTCGGCGCGGCGGACCGGCCGCGTGCCTGCGAGCATGCGGTCGGCGCGGCGGGCCATGTCCCTGGCGCGGACCGCGGTGGCGGACCTGGCCCGCATGCGGTCGGCCTGCGTCCGCAGCGCGGCGGCCTTGCGCTCGGCGGCGGCCCGCAGGCGTGTCCTGCGCCGCTCGTCGGCCTCGCGGTCGGCCAGGTACGCGTGCCAGCCGGTGTTGTGCACCTCAAGCGCGCCCTGCTCCACGTGCCAGACCCGGTTGATCACGTCGGCCAGCAGGCCGGTGTCGTGGCTGATGAGCACCAGCCCGCCGGAGTAGCCCGTCAGGTAGGAGCGCAGCCAGGCGACGGAGTCGCCGTCGAGGTGGTTGGTGGGCTCGTCGAGCAGCATGACGCCGGGCTCGCCGAAGAGCACCCTGGCCAGCTCGACCCGGCGCCGCTGCCCGCCGGACAACGTGCCCAGCCGCCGGTCGAGCAGGCGGTCGGGCAGGCCGAGCCCGGCGGCCACGCGAGCGGCGCCCGCCTCGGCCGCGTAGCCGCCCCGGGCCTGGAACTCGGCCTCGGCGGCGGCGTAGCGGGCCATCGAGCGTTCGTCGCCCGACTCGGCCAGCGCGCTCTCGGCGGCCCGCAGGTCACGCAGGGCCAGGTCGAGGCCGCGGGCCGACAGGACGCGGTCGATGACGGTGAGGGAGGGGTCGGCGGCGGCCGGGTCCTGCGGCAGGTAGCCGATCGGGCCGGTGCGCACGATCTCGCCGGTGGCGGGCTGGAGCCCCCCGGCGAGGATCTTCATCAGGGTGGTCTTGCCGGCGCCGTTGCGGCCGACGAGGCCGACGCGGTCGCCGGGGGCGACGTGGGCGGTGACGCCCGACATGAGGAGGCCGGCGCCGGCGCGCACGGCGATGTCACGGAAGGTCAGCATGGGATCTCGCTCCGGAACTACTAGAGGACACACGGGTGGCGGGGAGGCGTGTGTCCTGGCTAGGAGGTTCGGGGCGTAGACATGCGGGTCATCTTACGGACGGGCCGCGACGGCCCGCCACGCGATTTTCGTCAACGGTGCCCGTGCACCGCCCGGTCCGCGCCGGCGAGGATGGCGCCGTACTGGATGGCCACCAGGTGGCGGATCGGGATCGTCTCGTCGGCCGCGCCCGCCTCGGCCTCCGCGCACCACCGGTCGTACGTCTCCGCCAGCTCCCGCGCGCCGTCACGGACGGCCCGGGTGCCGTTGCCCACGGCCAGCTCGCCCTCAAGGGTGCGCAGCAGCATGCCGCCGAAGCGCAGCCGGACGCTGTGCACGGTGTCGCGGCAGGAGGCCAGCTCGGCGACCGTGGCGGGCCGCTCGTGCTCGGGCGCCCCGGCCCGGCCGCTGTGGGTGTCGGCCATCCCGGCCACCATGGGGATGAAGCACCGGCTGGCGCGCAGGAACGGCGAGCCGGTGACCAGGTCGGGCGTGACCGCCGACAGCACCCGTTCGAGCACGTCGGAGGTGTCCCGCAGCTCGGCCGCGTGCGCGTGCAGCAGGTCGCGGTAGCGGGTGGACGTCGGCGTGGTGTCGTCGGCGGCGGCGTCGGTCCAGTAGGGGATCTCGGCCGTCAGGCCCAGCGTGCCGTACTTCTTGATGTAGGAGTCGCTGGCGGCGCCGCCGATGTGCTCGACGGGGTCCTGGCCGAGCGCCTCGAAGTAGTCGTAGGCGTCCTCCATCGTCGGGGTCAGGTAGACGGCCTGCTCCAGCTGCTTGACCGACGGGTGCTCGGGCTCCCCCGCGTGCAGCGGCACGCCGTACCGGCCGGGCAGGGTTTTGAGCACGTCCTGGAGCTCGGGTTCCGGGCGGTTGAGGTAGTAGAAGACGCCGCCGGACTCGCCGTTGTGCAGCGTGGTCATGAACGCCGGCCGGACGTCGTCGATCAGCCGCATCAGCGCCAGCGTCTCGGGGAGCACGCGGTCGAAGTAGGCCCTCTTGTACGCGAACGGGAACGTCCACTCGACCTGCTCGTCACCGGCCGGCCGGTAGAAGTGCCTGCCGTAGTGGGTCTTGGTGAAGGGCCCGGCGAACCAGCCCTCGTTCAGCCGGGTGCCATCCGGGTCGAGGCAGCCCACGATGTGCCAGGTCAGGCCGGTGGCGCGGCGCAGCTCCGCGTCCCGGCACAGGCGGCCGGCGAGGTGGGTGACGGTCAGGCCGCCGATGGGCTCGTTGGGGTGCGGCCCGGCGGCCACGATGGCGTGGCGGGGGCCGTCGCCGACGGTGAGGCAGAGCATGGGGTCGCCGAGCCGGGAGGTGCCGACGCGGCGTAGCGTGGCCACGTCGGGATGGCCGGCGGCGAGCCCGGCGAGATGGTCGTGCACCTCGTCCACGGTGGCGAACCGGTCGAAGTCGGGAACGGTGTCGAGTTCTTCATCAAGGCGGTCGAGCACATCCCAGTGTGCGCATGACCGGCGCTGGTCGGCATCGTGGAGAAGCTCAAGGTCAGGCCCTGCTCCTTGTGGTCACCGTCAATGGTTGAATAAGGGCGCTCGTCGCGATAAGGAGTGGAATGTCGGTATTTGACCTGGCTGCTGGTCCGGTGCCCGACGCCTCGATGACGATCCCGTACCACCCGCCGCTGCGGCTCGTGCTCGAAACCCTGGGCGGCGACGCGCTCTCCGCCGCCTACGTGCCCGACGGAGCCGCGATCACGCTCGGCGAGCCCATCGTGCACGACCCCGACGACCCCCTCGACGAACGGCCCGGCGGCGTGCTGCTCGCGTGGGCGCGCGGGTGGCCGACCCGGCCACCCACGACCTGCTGCGCCGGGCGGCCCGCCTGGAATACCACGCCGTGGTCGTCAAGGACAGGGGCGCCGACCTGGCCCCGCTCATCGAGTCGGCGCGGGCGGCCGGCATCGCGCTGCTCATCGCGCCGGAGGACCTGCCGTGGCGCCAGCTCGACGCGCTGCTGACGGCGGCGGTCTCCGGCCCCGGCGCCCCGGCCACCACCTATTCGAGCGTCGCCATCGGCGACCTGTTCGCGCTGGCCAACGCCATCGCCGCGACGATCGGCGGAGCCACCAGCGTCGAGGATCCGCAAGGTCACGTGCTGGCCTACTCCAACCTGCCCGGCCAGCAGATCGACGAGATCCGCCGGCAGGGCATCCTCGGGCGCAAGACGCCGCAGCGGCCGACCAACCGCAGCGAGTACACCCGCGTCTTCAAGGCCGGCGTGCCCGTGTGGTTCGAGAGCATGGGCCCCGGTCACATGCGCCGCCTGGCGACGGCGGTGCAGGCGGGGCCGCAGCTCCTCGGGTTCATCTGGATGCTCGACGGAGATCCGCCGCTGGTGCCCGACGCCGTACGGCTGCTGGAGGACGCGGGGCGGACGGCGGCGCTGCACCTGCTGCGTGCCCGCATCCCCAGCAACCCGCAGCGCTGGCACAGCTCCGAGACGCTGCGCGCGCTGCTCGACGGCGCCACCAGCGAGTCGGCCGCGGCCGTGCGGCTGGGCCTGCCGGCCGGGTCGCCGGTGTGCATCGTCGCCTTCGCGCCGGTGCACGGGCCGGCCGCCGAGGCGGGGACCGCGCTGGCGAGCATCGCCGACCTGGTCAGCCTGAGCTGCGAGTCCTGGCATCCGCAGGCCGTGTGCACGACGAGCTGGGGCCGGGTGTACGCGCTGCTGCCCGTCCCGCCGGGCACCCCCGCCGAGCGGCTGGTGCAGGTGGCGACCGGCGCGGCCGAGGCGGTGCGCAAGTCGATGCGGATCCCGCTGCACGCCGGCCTCGGCCCCGTGGTCGCGGGCCTGGGCGAGGCGCGTTCGTCCAGCAGGCTCGCCGAGCGCGTCCTGCGCGTGCTCGGCGAGACCTCGGCCGCCGCCGCGGCGGTCGCCACCGACGAGCAGGTACGCAGCCGCGTCGCCCTGTACGACCTGGCCGAGCGCGGCGGCGTGGCCGCCGAGCAGCTGCTGCTCCCGGTGCGCCGCATGCTCGACTCCGACAGGACCCAGTCCACCACGCACGCCGTCACCCTGCTCGCCTATCTCGACGCGTTCGGCGAGGCGGCCAGGGCGGCGGCCGAGCTGTCGGTGCACGAGAACACGCTGCGTTACCGGGTGCGCCGGCTGCAGGAGCTGTTCGAGGTCGATCTGGCCGACCCGGCCGAGCGGCTGGTGATCTGGCTCCAGCTGAGCCTGCTGCGGCTGCGCGGCGAGCTGTAGCGCGCCACAAGCGGACCACGAGCGGTGAGCTGCGGCACTCCACCAGCGGACCACGAGCGGTGAGCTGTGGCGGCCCACAACGGGCGGCGGGTGAGATGTCCGGTTTCGACGATGAGGGCGCTCGGCCCCGGCCTCTAGCGTTCGTCGCATGCCTTCACTGCTGCTGCGCAACGCGCGGATCGGCCTGGGCGGCCCGATCCGCAACGTCCTGATCTCCGACGGCCGGATCGCCGAGGTGACCACAGAGGTGCCCGCCGTCGAGTCCGCCGTCGAGCCGGCGGTCGAGTCGGTGGACGTGGCGGGCGGGACGCTGCTGCCCGGCCTGTGGGACTCGCACGTGCACATGCTGCAATGGGCGCAGATGCGGCGCCGGGTGGACGTCAGCGGCGCCCGTACCGCCAGGGAGGCCGTCGAGCTGGTGGTCCCGCACGACGGCTTCACCATCGGCTACGGCTTCCGCGACGGCCTGTGGCCGGACGCGCCGCACAAGTCGCTGCTGGAGGCGGCGGCGCCGGGCCGGCCCGTCGTGCTGCTCAGCAACGACCTGCACACCGGCTGGTTCAGCCCCGCCGCACTGGCCTCCATCGGCAGGGGCGAGCACGAGACGGGCGTGCTGCGCGAGCACGAGTGTTACGAGGCGATGGCCGCGCTGCCGCTGCCGCCCGAGCGGGAGCTCGACCGGTGGGTGGCCGAGGCGACCACGGCCGCGGCGGCGCGGGGCGTGGTCGGCGTGCTCGACTTCGAGTTCGCCGACAACGTCACCGACTGGAGCCGCCGGGTCGCCGAGCAGCGGATAGACGTGCGGGTCGCCTGCTCGATCCCGAAGGACCGGCTGGAGGAGGCCGTCAAGCGGGGCCTGCGCACCGGGGAGCCGGTCGCCGGGTCAGGCGGGCTGCTGGAGGTGGGCCCGGTGAAGATCTTCGTGGACGGCTCGCTCAACACCAGGACGGCCTACTGCGACGACCCGTACCCGGGCACCGGCGCCCGCGGCCTGCTGGAGACGCCGCCGGAGGAGCTGGCGAGCACGATGGGCCTGGCCTGGGCGCACGGCCTGCGTCCTGCCGTGCACGCGATCGGCGACCTGGCCACCAGCATCGCGCTGGACGCGTTCGAGCAGGTCGGCTGCCCCGGCCGGATCGAGCACGCGCAACTCCTGCGGCCGGGCGACTTCGCCAGGTTCGCCAGACCCGGGCTGGTCGCCGGCGTCCAGCCCGCGCACGCGCCCGACGATCGGGAGGTGGCCGAGCTGCACTGGCCGGGCCGCACCGGCCGCGCGTTCGCCTACGCCGGCCTGCTCGCCGCCGGCGCCACGCTCGAACTGGGCTCCGACGCGCCGGTGGCGCCGCTCGACCCCTGGGACGGCCTGGCCGCCGCGGTCGCCAGGACCGACGACGAGCGCGCGCCGTGGCATCCGGAGCAGGCCATCCCGCTGCCCGACGCGCTCGCGGCGGCGGCCAGGGGACGGCGCGGGATCCGCGCGGGCGACCCCGCCGACCTGGTGATCACCGCCGGTGACCCGGCCGAGGCCGACCCGGCCGCGCTGGGCGGCGTGGAGGTGCTGGGCACGCTGCTCGGCGGCCGGTGGACGTACCGGCAACACGGCTGAAACACGGGGTTGACGGCGCTGTTCCAGGTCACAAAGCCGCGGCGCCCGGTTGAACCATTCCAACAATGAACCGCAGGCAGTGCTGTGGGACGCTCGTCCCCAAGCACGGGCCCCCATCCACGGAGGTGTCAGCAGGTGTCCGTCAAGAAAGTTCTCGGAGCCGCCGCGTTGGCCGTCGCGCTGACGGCCTGTTCGGCCGGCTCCGGCGGAGCCGGCACCCCTCAAGGGGAGAAGTCCTTCTCGGTCGGCGTCACCACGTACTTCCTGTCCCACCTGACGCCCGGCAGGTCGGTGGCCAGCAACGTGGACTACGCCCTGTTCACGCCGCTGACCACGGTGGACGCGACCAGCGGCAAGGCCGTGAACGCCGTGGCCGAGTCGATCGAGACCGACGACAACGTGACCTGGACGATCAAGATCAAGCCGGGCTGGACGTTCCACAACGGCGAGCAGGTCACCGCGCAGTCGTTCGCCGACTCGTGGAACGCGACCGCGTACGCCCCCAACGCGTTCGAGAACAACTTCATGTTCGCGCCGTTCAAGGGCTACGCCGAGCTGAACCCGGCCGACGGCAAGCCGTCTGAGAAGACGCTGTCCGGGGTCGAGGTGGTCGATCCGGCCACGCTGAAGATCACGCTGGGCAAGCCGATGTCGCTGCTGCCGTACGTGCTGGCCCAGACGGCCTTCGCCCCCATGCCGAAGGCGGCCTTCTCCGACCTGGCCGGCTTCGACCGCAAGCCGATCGGCAACGGGCCGTACCAGTTGGACGGCGAGGGGCTGTCGGCCGGCGTGACGAAGGTCGCGCTGCGCAAGTTCGGCGCCTACAAGGGGCAGGCGGGCAACGCGGACCGGATCGAGGTCAAGTCGTACCAGGACGAGGGCGCGGCCTACCGCGACCTCCAGGCGGGCGCGCTCGACATCAGCCTGGTCACCGGCAACAACCTCACCGACGCCGCCGCCCGGTTCAAGGACCGGCTGGTGCGGGTGCCGTTCCCCGCGGTCATCTACCTGGGCTTCCCGCTGTGGGACAAGCGCTTCTCCGACCTGAAGGTACGCCAGGCGTTCGCCCACGCCATCGACCGCGAGACCATCGTCAAGTCGCTGCTGCGCGGCTTCGGCCAGCCCGCCAAGGGGCTGGCGGGGGCGAGCGTGCCGGGCGGCGGCGCGGCCGACTGCCCTGCCTGCACCTACGATCCGGCCAAGGCCAAGGCGTTGCTGGCCGAGGCCGGCGGCTGGAGCGGCCCGCTGAAGCTGTGGACGTACCAGGACCCGGTGAACACGGTGATCCTGGAGGCGGTCGGCAACCAGCTGCGGGCCAACCTCGGCATCGAGGCGGTGACGACGCAGACCCAGCCGGTCGACCAGCTCTACCCGAACCTGGCGGCGAAAAAGATCGACGGCCCGGTGCTGCTCTACATGGGCGCCGGCTACCCCCACCTGTACGCGCTGGCCGACCAGCTGTTCACCAAGACCTCGGCGTCGAACGTGACCGGCTACGACAGCCCCGAGTTCGCGAAGCTGATGGCCGACGCCGCGAAGGCGGGCCAGGACGAGGCGATGGGCCTGACCCAGCAGGCGGCCAAGGTCGCCATGGACGGGCTCCCGCTCACGCCGCTGTTCCAGCCCGTCGGCGGCCTGGCCTACTCCGCCAGGGTGAGCGGCGTGAAGCCGGAGTTCCTCGGCGCCGCGGTGCTGGCCGCGGTCAAGGTCGGCTGAGGCGGGGACGTGGGGAAGTACGCGCTGCACCGGCTGCTCATGGCGCTTCCCGTGCTGCTGGGCACCACCTTCCTCATCTACCTGGCCGTCTACGCCCTGCCGGGCGACCCGATCCAGGCGCTGGCCGGGCCCAACCGGGCGCTGTCGCCCTCGGTCGAGCAGGCGCTGCGTGAGCGGTTCCACCTGGACGACCCGCTGCTCGTGCAGTACGGGAGCTACCTCAAGGGCCTGCTCTCCGGCGACCTCGGCACGAGCTTCGCCGGCCGCCCGGTCTCCGAGGTCATCGCGGCCAGCTGGCCGGTGACGTTCCAGCTGGGCGTGACGGCGTGGCTGTTCATGACGGTTCTGGGCGTGCTGCTCGGCACCGTGGCCGGGCTGCGGCGCGGCAAGCTCACCGACGCGCTCGTGCTGGGCGGCACCACGGTCGTCATGGGCGTGCCGTTCTTCGTGGTCGCCTACGTCGCGCAGATCGTGCTGGGGGTCAACCTGGGCTGGCTGCCGGTCTCGGGCACGGACGCGGGCTGGCCGCTGGCGTACGTGCTGCCCGGCCTGGTCCTCGCCCTCTACGGCCTGCCGCAGGTGGCCAGGCTGACCAGGACGAGCGTGCTGGACAACCTGAACGCCGACCACGTCGACACCGCGACCGCCAAGGGCCTGCGCCCGCGCGCGGTGGTGGTCAGGCACGTCGTGCGCAACTCGCTGATCCCCGTCGTGTCGCTGCTCGGCGTGAGCCTCGGCTACCTGCTCAGCGGCACCGTCCTGATCGAGGGCATCTTCAACCTGCCGGGCCTCGGCTACCAGATCTTCACGGCGATCCCGCAGCACGACGGGCCGGTCGTCGTGGGCGTGGGTACCCTGCTCGTCCTCGTCTTCCTGCTGGTGAACCTCTTGGTGGACCTTCTCTATGGCATCCTCGACCCTCGTATCCGCCTCGGCTGAGGCTCCGCCCGCCGGCCGGCCGGGACTGCTCGCCAGGCTGCGCCGCCGTCCCGCCTTCGCGATCTCCGGTGCCATCGCGCTGGTCGTCTGCGCGATGGCGGCGGTGCCGCAGGCGTTCGCCGGCTGGTTCGGCAGCGGGGACCCGCGCAAGTGCGACCTGGTCAACAGCGGCCTGCCGCCCGCGCCGGGGCATCCGTTCGGCTTCGACATCCAGGGCTGCGACCTCTACAGCAACGTCGTGTACGGCGCTCGTTCCTCCGTCCTCATCGCGCTGCTCGTCACGGCCGGGATGATCGTCGTCGCCGTGCTGCTGGGCAGCCTGGCCGGCTACTTCAGAGGCTGGGTGGACGCGGTGATCAGCCGCGTGATGGACGTGTTCTTCGGCTTCCCCGCGCTCGTCGGCATGATCGTGCTGCTCCAGGCGGCCAGCACGCACAACGAGTGGACGGTGTCGGCGGTGCTGATCCTGTTCGGCTGGCCGGTGCTGGCCCGCGTCATGCGCGGCTCGGTGCTGGAGACGGCCACCAGCGAGTACGTGGCCGCCGCCCGCGGCGTCGGCGCCGGCACCGCGCGCATCCTGCTGCGCCACGTCCTGCCGAACGCACTCGGCCCCGTCGCCGTGCTCACCGGGCTCAACGTGGGCGGCGTGATCGCCTCGGAGTCGGCGCTGACGTTCCTCGGCGTCGGGCTGCAGACCCCGGCGATCTCGTGGGGCGTGCAGCTCAACACCGCGCAGCAGTACTTCGTCACCTCCCCGCACCTGCTGATCTTCCCGTCGATCTTCCTCACTGTCACCGTGCTCAGCTTCGTCCTGCTCGGCGACTCGCTCCGCGACGCCTTCGACCCCCGCCTGCGCCAGGAGGTGGCCCGCCCGTGACCCGTCTGGAATCCCTGCCCGGCTACGACGCCGGCGCGCCCCTGCTGGCCGTCTCGGACCTGCGGGTGCGCTTCGGCGCCACCACGGTGGTCGACGGCGTCGGCTACGAGGTGGACGCCGGTCAGACGCTCGCCGTGCTCGGCGAGTCGGGCAGCGGCAAGAGCGTGACCGCTCGCGCGATCATGGGCCTGGTCCGGCCGCCGCGCGGCGCCGTCACGACCGGCTCGGCGCGGCTGCGCGGGGTGGACCTGCTCACGCTGGCGGAGGAGGAGCGGCGGCGGCTGCGTGCCACCACGATCGCGATGGTCTTCCAGGACGCGCTGTCGGCGCTGAACCCGGTGCTCAGCGTCGGCTACCAGATCGCCGAGCTGTTCCGGGCGCACCAGGGGCTGTCGCGCAAGGAGGCGGCCGGGAAGGCCGTCGAGGTGCTCGACCTCGTCCGCATCCCGTCCGCGGCGCGGCGGGCCCGCGACTATCCGCACCAGTTCTCCGGCGGGATGCGCCAGCGCGTCGGCATCGGGCTGGCCATCGCGCTGAACCCGCAGGTGATCATCGCCGACGAGCCGACGACCGCGCTCGACGTGACCGTCCAGGCGCAGATCATCCGGCTGCTCGGCGAGCTCCAGCGCGAGCACGGCACCGCGCTGGTGCTCATCACGCACGACATGGGAGTGGTCGCCGACATCGCCGACCGGGTCGCCGTCATGTACGCGGGGCGGGTGGTCGAGCAGGGCGCGGCGGCCGAGGTGTACGCGCGGCCTGCGCACCCGTACACCGAAGCCCTGCTCGGCGCGATCCCCCGGCCCGAGCTGCGGGGGCGGCGGCTGGCCGTCATCCCGGGCGCGCCGCCCGACCCGGCGCGGCCTGATCCGGGCTGCCGGTTCCGGCCGCGCTGCGGGTACGCCGGCGAGGCGTGCGGGCAGCAGCCGCCCGCGCGGGAGATCGGTCCTGGCCGGCTCACGGCCTGCCACGAGTGGGAGCGGGTGACCACGTCATGACGGCTGAGACGGTGCTCGACGTACGCGACCTGGTCAAGCACTTCCCCGTCAGGCAGGGCGCGCTGCGGCGGACCGTGGGCCTGCTCAAAGCCGTGGACGGGGTCTCACTGGAGCTCCGCAAGGGCGAGACGCTCGGCATCGTCGGCGAGTCGGGCTGCGGCAAGTCCACCCTGGCCAAGCTCCTGACCGCGCACGAACGGCCCACCTCGGGCCGGGTCACCGTGCTCGGCAGGTCACTGCACGACCTGCGCGGCGGCGAACTGCGCCGGGCCAGGCGGCACGTGCAGCTCATCTTCCAGGACCCGTACACCTCGCTCGATCCGCGCATGACCGTCGCCGCCACCGTGCGCGAGCCGTACGACGTCAACCCGGACCTCGCGCCGCGCGGCGACCGGGACCGGCTCGTGCGCGAACTGCTGGAGGCGGTCGGGCTCAACCCCGACCACGGCGGCCGCTATCCGCACGAGCTCTCCGGCGGGCAGCGGCAGCGGGTCGGCATCGCCCGCGCGCTCGCGCTGCGGCCCGAGGTGCTGGTGTGCGACGAGCCCGTGTCCGCGCTCGACGTGTCGGTGCAGGCGCAGATCGTCAACCTGCTGGAGGAGCTGCGCGAGCGGTTCTCGCTGGCGTACGTGTTCATCGCGCACGACCTGAGCGTGGTGCGGCACCTGGCCGACCGGGTAGCCGTCATGTATCTGGGCAAGGTGGTGGAGACCGGGACTGAGGCCGAGGTGTACGAGTCGGCGGCGCATCCGTACACGCGGGCCCTGCTGTCGGCGGCGCCGGTGCCGGACCCGGCCGCGCGCGGCACCCGGCAGGAGATCGTCCTCGACGGGGAGCCGCCCAGCCCGGTGGACCCGCCGTCCGGGTGCTCTTTCCATCCGCGCTGCTTCATGGCGGAGGACTCCTGCGCGCGCTCGGCGCCCGTGCTTGAGCCCGTCGCCGCGGCCGGGCACCTGGTCTCCTGCCACCTGGCCCGCCGCCCCGGTCCCTGAGGTCGGGCGCCCGGTCCTTACGCGTGGCGGCCGCAATTCCCGCGTACCCCTGTGAAATACCAGCTTTCGGTAAAGCCTCCTCTCTTCTATCTTTACCGTGACCGAAGGTCGCGAAGGAGATGTGGACTGTGAAGAGACTTGTCGAACGTACTCCCCTGCGAGCAGGCGTCGTCGCGGCGGTCGCTCTGGCCGGTGGCCTGATCACCACCACCCCGGCCGGCGCGGCCCCCACGACCGGCCTGAGCGCGGCCACTTCGGTGACCGTCCAGGCCGAGACCGCCGCGCTCGCCCGCCCGTCGAACGGCCGGATCCTCTACCACCGCATCGGCGGCGGCGTGAACCAGCTCAAGATCAAGAACGGCACGTCGCGGGACGGCGTCGTCGCCCTGGTCAGGGGCAGCACCAAGGCGATCAGCATCTACGTCCGCGCCAAGTCCACCGCGACCATCAGGGACGTCAGGGACGGCACGTACCGGATCTACTTCACCACCGGCTCCCGGTTCAGCGTCTCCAAGGGCAGGTTCGGCCGCAACGCCGTCTACCAGCGCTTCAACGACCGGCTGCGGTTCCGCTCGCCCGGCACGCGCTACACCATCTACACCCTGACCCTGCACCCGGTCCGCGGCGGCAAGGCACGGACGAGCGGCGTCAACCCGAAGGACTTCCCGGCGTAGAAGGTGTTCCACGCCGGGGCTTGAGGTTCGGCTCTTCGGCGCCGGGGATCCGGGCTTCGGCGCCGCGGAATCGGTGCGCCACTTCGGCGCCGCGGAATCGGTGCGGCGCGGACCTGCGGTTCAGCGCCAGGGATGCGGGCGGCGGCGCGGACCTTCGGCTCAGCGCCGGGGGCCGTACCAGTGCGACGCCGCTGCGGCCGCCTGCGCCGGCAGGTCCGCGCCGGCGTCGCCTGCCCACGCCACATACCCGTCGGGGCGCACCAGGACGGCCGCCGGGAGCCCCTTCCGCGCCGGGCCCTCGTGCCGGACGACCATCGTGTCTCCGGCCGGCACCGCCTTGGCGACGTCCGCAGAGCCGGTCGCGTCCACCAGCACCGGACGCCCGTCGCGCAGGAGCTCGTACAGGCGGCCTCCCTCACACGGCACGTCCGGCATCCTGCGCCCGGTCCACGGGTGGGCGCCGCGTGCTCCCGCCGGGTAGCCGATGCCGAGGCCCGTCAGGCGTCCGGCCACGAGCCGCCGGGACGGGCCGAAGCGCAGGATCAACCGGATCATGACGGCGCGCAGCGCCCGGCGGATCGCGGAGCGGCCCAGCACCAGCCGGTTGAAGTTGTCGGTCAGCGCCAGCACCTGCGCGCCGACCGGGTGCCGCTCGCCCTCGTACGTGTCCAGCAGCCCCTTCGGGCCGTGCCCGCGTACGGCGGCGGCCAGCTTCCAGCCCAGGTTCATCGCGTCCCCGATGCCGGTGTTCATGCCCTGACCGCCCAGCGGCGAGTGCACGTGGGCGGCGTCGCCGGCCAGGAACACCCGGCCCTCGCGGTATCGCCTGGCCTGCCTGCGCTCGCTCAGGAACCGCGTACTCCATCGCTGCTCGCGCATGCCGAAGTCGGTGCCGGCGATCCGGTCGAACGCGTCGCGCATCTCCTCCATCGGCAGCGGCACGTCCAGCGGCACCTGCTCGCGCAGCCGGTCCCAGGCGATGGCGCGGAACCACCCGTCGCCGAACGGGATCATGAGCACCACGCCCTCACCACTGGCCGCCGCGAACAGCGCGTCCTGCGGCGGCTCGGTCACCCGCACGTCGGCGAGCAGGATGTGCGTCGCGTACTGCTTGCCGGCGAAGTCGATCCCGGCCTGCTCGCGCACTTTGCTGTGAGCGCCGTCGCACCCGACGACGTAACTCGCCGACTCGGTGCGGCCGTCGGCGAGCTCGACCATGACCCGCTCGGCGTCCTGACTGATCCCTGCGACCTCGGCACCCCTGACGATCTCCACGCCCAGCTCACGGGCGCGCGCCTCCAGCAGGCGCTCGGTACCGCTCTGCGGCACGATCAGCACCATGGGGTAACGGGTCTCCAGCGTACGCAGATCGAGCACGGCGCCGGGGGCGGGCTGCAGCTCTTGCACGGGCCGGCCGAGCGGCACCAGATCGTCCGCCAGTCCGCGGGCGTCGAGCAGTTCGAGCGTACGGGCGTGCACGGCGAACGCCCGCGTCAGATTGGACTGCTCGGCCCGCCGCTCCAGCAGCCGGCAACGCACACCGGCCCGGGCCAGCTCGCACGCCAGCATGAGGCCGGTCGGGCCGGCGCCTATGACGATCACGTCGGTGGTGTTGTTCATCGGACTCTTCCCTCCGGGATTCGATGCCACCACGATGCGATCGGAGCCGGGGCCCTCGAATCGGTGAAGTACACAGTGGCCGTAACCAGTGCACCGGCCCCGCCTCCCGACCATCGGAGCTACACCGGCCCGACATCCCGGCCGCCAGCGATGCACCGACCTTGGCATGTCGGCCCCAGCCATGTGCCGACCTGGAATCCCCGCCATCAAGGGCACCCCGACCCGGCATCGCCGCCGTCACCGGACCGACGTCCCACCGTCAACGGGGCACCGTGACGGCCGGGCAGCGGTGGCCGACCGGTGAAATCACGGATGCGAGCCCTCCGCCCCTGGGCGCAGAGTCGTCCGATGCGGCATGACGAGACGGTTATCCCCGTGGGCGGTTCCCTGGTCCGGGCCTATCGAGCAGGCACAGGCCCCGACCTGGTACTCCTGCACGGCGGCGAACCCAGCGAAGCCGGCGGCACCGGCTGGGCCGGCGCGGTCAGCCCAGCCGACACGATCGGCGGAACTGGCTGTGGCGGCGGGACCGGCCTGGCTGACCTTGCCGGAGAACCAGTGCTGACCGGCGAGACCAGTGGCTTGCCGGGAGGCGCGCGGTCGGCGTGGGAGCCGGTGTGGACGGCCTTGTCCGGGCGGGCGCGCGTGACAGCGCCCGATCTACCCGGCTTCGGCGGCACACCCCTGGGACAGGTCGTGCCGACACCGGCCGGTTACGCGGCCTGGCTCGCCTGCTTCCTCGACGCCTGCGGCATCGGCCCGGTCCGGCTCGCGGGCCTCTCCCTCGGCAGCGCGATCGCCCTGCGCGCCGCCCTGGACATGCCACAGAGGATCACCCGACTGGCCCTGTGCGACCCGTGCGGGG
The DNA here is from genome assembly GCF_040649735.1 of Nonomuraea sp. NPDC048892. Classification (NCBI taxonomy): domain Bacteria; kingdom Bacillati; phylum Actinomycetota; class Actinomycetes; order Streptosporangiales; family Streptosporangiaceae; genus Nonomuraea; species Nonomuraea sp. NPDC048892. The sequence goes on from NZ_JBEZFZ010000009.1 coordinate 272,366, forward strand.
CCGAGCCAGCAGAACTCACCTGCCCGGTCCTGCTGACCCGCGGACTCCCTTGCCGAGTCCCCGACGTCCTGGTGACCTTCCTGACCTCAGCCTCCGATCAGCACGAACACGACATAAAGGCACGAACGCGTCTCCCCTGAACCGCCCGAACACTTAGCAACCAGCCCAAATCAGTCCGGAGCCCTCAGCGACCGACCCCCAGCACACCAGGGCCCTCAACAACCGACCCCGAGCGCACCACGACCCGCAACCACGGGCCCCAACCAAAAACCATGATCCTTGACCGCCCCAACCAGACCAGACAGCCCTCAGCGACCGGCCTCCAGCAGGCCAGGATCCTCGATACAGAGCCGTACCAGCTCCCCCCGCGACGAGATCCCCAGCTTCACGAACACCTTGTGCAGGTGGTAGTCCACAGTGCGCGGGCTCAGGAAGAGGTGCGCCGCGATCTCCCGATTGGTCCCTCCCTCCCCTACCAGCCGCGCGATCTGCGACTCCTGCGGCGTGAGATCCGCGGCCGTACTGGGATCCCGCTTGCGCGCGCTCTCACCGGTCGCCTGCAACTCGGCGCGGGCCAGCTCAGCCCAGGGCGCCGCGTCCAGCCGTTCGAACGCCTCGGACGCCGCCCGCAGGTGCCGTCGCGCCTCGGCCCGGCGACGACGACGGCGCAGCGCCTCACCGAACAGCAGCGCCGTCCTGGCCGCGTCGAACGGGCGCCCGGCCCTCGCGTGCAGGGAGAGGGCCTCCGTGAAACTGGCCTCGGCAAGACCGGCGTCATCACCCGCGACCAGCCCACGGCACCGCGACACCAGCGCATGCGCCCACGGCGACCCGGCCGGTCCCGCCCAGCTCTGGAGCCGTTCCAGGGCGGCCGTCGCCCGGTCCTGGCGCTCCATCCGTACGGCGGCCTCGACGAGATCGGCGGCGGCGAAGATCTTCACCAGCGGATGCCCCTCCCCCGGCCCGGCGTCCGCCATGGCGCTCAGCCGGTCGAACGCGTCCGCCATCCGGCCCTCACCCAGATCGAGCAGCGCCAGCGCCCAGGCCGCGATCCCCGCAGGTGGCCCGAGCCGCTGCCCGATGGCCTGAGCCAGCGCGGCACCCGCCTCCGTACGGCATTCCTCGGCCCGGCCCTGGACGGCGGCGATCCAGGCGAGCACGGAGCGGTGGTGCGCGGCGGTGTTGTCCTGGCGGGTGTCGAGCGACAGCCGCAGCCCTTCGGTGGCGGTGGCGCGAGCGGCCGCGAACCGCCCGGTCCACATCTGCAGCGCGGCAAGCGGCCCCAGCACCAGCGGCAACACGCTGACCGCGCCGGCCGCACGGGCGCGTACGGCCGAGGTGGTGAACAGAGCGAGCGCCGCAGCGTCCTCACCGATGAACATCGCCGCACCCGCAGCCAGTGCCAGACTCTGCGGATCAGCCCTCTCCTGCGCCAGCGCCCGCCCTTCCCGTAAGGACGGCGCCGCCCGCTCAGCGTCCCCACCCAGCAGCGCCGCCAGCCCGACAAGCAACAGCGCCCCCGCACTCACCCCATCATCCGGCACCCACCTCCGGCGGCCGGCAACCAACGCCTCGACGTCCACCACTCTCGCCCCGGGGCCCTCCGCCGTGACGGAGCCCTCGGCCGGCGAACCGGCTGGGCCCGCTTCCCTCGGCGGCGCCCCACCGGCGCCGGGGGCGTTGGCCGGAAGCAGGGAGGACAGGCGTCGGCCGGCTTCGGCGAGTTTGGGGAGGTCGGCGGCGGTCCAGGCCAGGCGGCCTGCCTCGGTGAGCATGACGGCGGCCTGGATCGGGTCCAGTTCGGTGATCGGCTCGGAGCCGGCGACGAGCGTCGCGTATGCCACATCGGGCCGCCCGCACAAGCCCTCGATCGCCCCGCGCAGATGCTCCCCCTGCGCCCGGAGCAGGGGTTCCGAGGCGTACGCCGCCGCCTCGTCCAGCAGCGAACGGGCCCGGTCGGGCTGGCCGCCGAGCCAGGCGGCCTCGGCGGCCTGCGTGAGAAGCCGGCCACGGGACTCCGCTTCGGTGGTGAGGGCGGCGGCGCGGTGGAAGGCGCTCGCGGCGGCGGCATGACCGCCGCGCCGGGTGGCTCGCCGGGCGGACTGCTCCAGCTCGGCGGCCGCCGCCTCGTCCTGGCCGGTAACGGCGGCGGCCAGGTGCCAGGCGCGCCGGTCGGCGTCCCCGTTGCCGTCGAGCACGGCGGCCAGGGCCTGCTGTACGGCGCGGCGCTGCAGGAACGTCGCTCCCCGGTAGACGGCCGAACGTACGAGTGGATGGCGGAAGGCCATGATGTCGCCCTCCACCCGCAGCAGCCCGGCCGCCTCCGCCTCGTCGAGCGCGTCCGGCGCCACCCGCAGCTCCTGGGCCGCGCGCAACACGAGGCCGATGTCGCCGCTCTCCTCGGCGGCGGCCACGAGCAGCAGCGTCTGCGCCGCGGGCGCCAGCCGGCGCACCCTGTCCAGGAAGATCTGCTCGACCACCTCGCCGACCGGCAACCGCTCGGGCAGCGGCCGTACGCCGGCAAGCTGCTCGGCCGAGAGCGAGCCCGGCAGTTCGAGCAGGGCGAGGGGGTTGCCCGCGGTGCTGTCCACCAGCAGTGCGGCCACCTCGGGAGCGAGCGCCACGGACGTACGCTCGGCCAGCAACGCCCGCGCCGCCTCGGGCTCCAGCCCACGGAGTCGTAACTCAGGCAGCCCAGCAGCCGAACGCGAGGCCCCGGTCCTGATCCCAAAACCCGATGACGGGCCCGGCGACCCGGCAAGCGGATGCGACGGCCAGGTGAGCGAATCCGGTGCTCCGGTGAGCGGGTGTGGGGAGATGGTGTCGTCGCGGACTGCGAACAGCAGGGCGACGCCCTCGGCCTCCAGGCGTCGGGCCACGAACGCCAGCGCGTCCGCGGACGGTCCGTCCAGCCAGTGCGCGTCGTCGACCAGGCACAGCAGCGGCCCGTCCTCGGCCACCTCGGACAGCAGACTGAGCACCGCGACCGACACCAGGAACCGGTCCCCCTCCACCGGCGGCCCCAGTCCGAACGCGCCGCGCAGCGCCGCGGCCTGGCCGGCCGGGACCGCCGCGAGCCGGTCCGCGACGGGGCGCAGCAGCTGGTGCGCCGCCGCGTACGGGAGCTCGGACTCCGACTCGACCCCGCCGCCACGCAGCACCCGCATACCGTCGGCCCGTGAGGCGGCGAAGTCGAGCAGCGCGGACTTCCCGACGCCCGCCTCACCACGCAGGACAAGAACGCCGCTGCGCCGATCGCGAGCGCCGTCGAGCAGCTGGGCAATGATCCCGCATTCCCACTCCCGGCCATGCAGCATGCCCCGATGGTACGACCGCCACAGCTCACGACCAGGGGGCCGCAACTCCCCCAGCCGGAAGTCCCCGGGCCCGGATCTCGCCGACCCACCGCCCGGCTGGCATCGGAGGGAGCGGCGCCGACGCCTCTTTTCCCGGCCCGAGCCCCGGTGATCACCCGGGCACGGGCTCCTCGGTTGGGGGCAAGGTCGCGGTATGCCGGTAATGCCGTACACTGCGGCAAATGCTTCTGGCCCCCGCCCGGCTGGCCTGGCTGGACGCCCTGCGGGGACCGGCAGCGCTGGCCGTCACCATGCACCACGCCGGATGGACGTTCATCCCGGGCGTCTGGGCGGAGGTGGATCGCAGGATCGATCTCGGCACGTGGGGCGTGTTCGTGTTCTTCCTGGTCAGCGGCTACATCATCCCCGCCTCCCTGGAACGGCGCGGCGACCTGCGCGCCTTCTGGACCGGCCGGGCCTTCCGGCTCCTGCCGCTGCTCATGACCGCGTTCTGTCTGGCGTTCCTGCTCGTGGCGGCCGGATCGCTCCCGTCGCCTCCTGGGCTCGGTGAGCGGCCGCCGCTGCTCGTCGCGCTGGGCAACCTGACGATGATGCAGGAATTACTGAACCTGCCCGCGGTCATCAGCGTCACCTGGACGCTCTCGTACGAGATGGCCTTCTACCTGCTGTGCGTGGCGTTGTTCGCGGTGCGGCAGGCGCACAGGTCGGCGACGATCGCGATCGTGCTGGCGCTGCTGGCCGTGCCGCTCGGGCTGCTGCTGCCGAGGGCCGTCATCGGCGGTGGCGCCGATCTGACCGCCGCGCTGCTCGGCCTCGCCGTCATCGCCGCCATCGCCCTGACCGTGCTGGGGCGCGGCGCCGCGCGTACGGCGGGCGCGGTCGCGGGCGGGCTGCTGGGGCCGGCGCTGGTGATCCTGGGCAGCAGGGGCGGCACCTGGCAGGGGGTGATCATCCTGGCGACGATGTTCGCGGGGACGGCGGTGTACCGGGCGGAACAGGGGACGATCTCCCGGCCGGCCGCCACGGTCGCCGTGGCGGCGGCGCTCGGCTGCGGGCTGCCCGCCAAGGGCGACCCCGCCTGGGCGCCGGCGATCGTGCTCGCCTTCGGCGCGTTCGCGCTGGCGTACGCGCTGCGCCGGCGCCGCTTCCCGCGCTGGCTGGCGGGCCTCGGCGTGATCAGCTTCTCCGTCTACCTGCTGCATCCCCTGCTGCTGTACGCGAGCCCGAACCTGCCGGTCTTCTTCCTCATCCTGATCCCGCTCAGCCTGCTGACCTATCGCGTGATCGAGCTGCCCGCCCAGCGGCTCGGCAAGCGGCTCATCTCAAGCCGACGCGGCGATCCGGCCAAAGCCTGACTCATCGCACATGCCCCGCCGCGTCCGTGAGCGCCGGCCTGTGCTGCGCAGTCGTTCAGGTGCGGGCGCCCTTGCCGCTCAGGTAGCCGACGACCATCTCGCCGACCATGCGCCGCTGCCTGGCCCGATGCTCGGCGGCGGTCATGTCGCGCCCGAACAGCGCGCCGAACGTGTGCTGGTTGGCCACCCTGAACACGCAGAACGCACTGATCATCATGTGCACGTCGATCGCGTCGGCCTCGGTGACGAAGTCGCCCGACGCCTGGCCCGCGTCCAGGATGCGCTCGATGAGGTCGAGCACCGGCGTGCCCAGGTTGGCCAGCACCTCGGACTTGCGTATGTGCTCGGCGCGGTGCACGTTCTCGATCGCCACGAGCTGGATGAACTCGCGGTGCGCGTCGTGGTGGTCGAAGGTCAGCTCGGCCAGCGTGCGGATGGCCTCGACCGGCGCCAGGTGCTCCACGTCCACCGTGCGCTCCGCCGCGCGCACCTCGGCGTACACCTTCTCCAGCACCGCGATGTAGAGCCGCTCCTTGCTGCCGAAGTAGTAGTAGATCATCCGTTTGGTGGTGCGCATGCGGGCCGCGATCTCGTCGACCCGCGCGCCCGCGTAGCCCTCGCGGGCGAACTCGCGCTGCGCGACCTCGAGGATTTCCGCTTTGGTACGGTCGGCGTCCCGCTGGCGTTCGGCGGCGGCGGGGGGCGAGGTCATTGGCTCATCATAGATCCGCCCGCGGACCCGACGGCGAGCCGGCCGAGGGTGCCGGCCGAGGGTGCCGGGCCCGTTCCCGCAGCTCAGGCTTCCTGCTCCAGCTCGGCCAGCACGCTTTGGGCGACGGCGAACGCGGCGTTGGCCGCCGGGACCCCGCAGTAGACGGCGCTCTGCAGCAGCACCTCGCCGATCTCGTCGGGGGTGAGCCCGTTGCGTACGGCCGCGCGCACGTGCATGGCCAGCTCGTCGAGGTGCCCGCGGGCGACCAGCGCGGTGAGCGTGACGCAGCTGCGGGTACGGCGGTCGAGCCCGGGACGGGTCCAGATCTCACCCCAGGCGTAGCGGGTGATGAAATCCTGGAAGTCCCTGGTGAAATCGGTCGTCCGGGCCACGGCGCGATCGACGTGGGCGTCGCCGAGCACCTCGCGCCGTACCCGCATGCCGGTGGCGGCGGGCAGGTGGGCGAGGAGGGCCTGGGTGACGCGGGCCGGCTGGTCGACGTTCGCCAGGTGGGCGGCGGCCGGGAGCTCCACGAGCGTGGCGCCGGGGATGCCGTCGGCCAGCTCCCTGGCGTGCGGCGGCGGCGTCGCCGGGTCCTCGCGGCCGGCCACGATCAGGGTGGGCACGGTGATGGCGGCCAGCTCGCCGCGCAGGTCGTAGGCGCCCAGCGCGTCGCAGCAGGCGGCGTACCCGGCGGGGTCGGTGGTGGCCAGGTCGTCGAGGAGCTGGTCGTTGAGAGCCCGGCCGTTCCGGGGTTCGCCGGTCAGGGTCGCGTCGTTCGGGATCCCGGGGTCCGGTGTCTGTGCGAACCAGCGGGCGGGGGCGGTTTGCAGCAGTGGTGCGGTGCCCTGGGCGCGTACCAGGGCGGCTCGTTCGTGCCACGCCCGGGGGTCGCCGAAGCGGGCGCTTGAGCAGATCATGGTCAGGGAACGCAGCCGTCCCGGATGCCGGACCGCCAGAATGGCGCCGATCGCGCCGCCGATCGAGACCCCCGCGTAGTGGAAGCCGTCCATGCCCTCGGCGGCGGCCGCCTCCAGGACCAGCTCCGCCAGGTCGTCGATGGTGCTCGCCTTGGCGTCGGCGGGCGAGTCGCCGTGGCCGGGCAGGTCGTACCTGAGCACCCTGAAGGTGCGGGCGAGCGCCTGGAGCTGCGGTTGCCACAGGCGGGTGGAGGTGCCGAGCGACGGTCCGAGGATGAGCGGCTGCCCCTGCTCGGGGCCGTCCAGCCGGTAGTGCAGCATCAGTGAGGTGCCTCGTCCTGGTCGTGGGTGGGAGGGTGCTGGAATGAGAGAGCGCGATCCACGAGGGCGGGGGCAGGGGCGGCGTCGCCGGTGACGGTCAGGTTCGCGCGCATGCGCTCCGGGTGTACGCGGAGGTCGGCGACCAGTTCGGCGGTGTCCCTCGTGGCGCCCGCGACCAGGCGCAACGCCTCGCGCAGCGGCTGCCATTCGGCGTGCCAGGCGCCGGAGGGGCGCTCGTCCTCGGCGGCGAGCGAGCCGTACAGGATGGCGGCGAGCGCGGGCACCTGGCGGGCCGCGGCGGCGATCATCGTGGCCCGGACGGGGTTGTGCTTGTGCGGCATGGACGACGAGCCGCCGCCGACGCCCTCGGAGAGCTCGCCGATCTCGGTACGCGACAGGACCAGCACGTCGGCCGCCGGCTTGCCCAGCGCCCCCGCGGTGAACGCCAGCGCCCCGGCCAGGTCGGCGATCGGCGTGCGCAGGACGTGCCAGGGCAGCGGCGGCTCGGCCAGCCCCACCTCGGCCGCGAACCGCCCCGGCAGCCGCAACGCCACCTCCACCGCCTGCGCCCCTGAGTCAGGGTGCTGGAAAGGGGCGAGGGTGCCCGCTGCGCCGCCGAGCTGGGCCGGGAGGGTTCGGCGGGCGGCGGTGAGGCGGGTGCGGGCGTCGGTGGCCAGCCGGTGCCAGCCCGCCGCCTTCAGCCCGAACGTCGTGGGTACGGCCTGCTGGGTGAGCGTCCTGGCGGCCATCGGGGTGTCGCGGTGCTCGGCGGCCAGCGCGGCGAGCCGGTCGGTCGTCCGTTCCAGATCGGCCAGTACGGGCCCCAGTGCGCGGTACGCCACGAGCATGAGAGCCGTGTCGACGATGTCCTGACTTGTCGCCCCACGATGGACGTACTCCCCGAAAGGGGCGGCCGCCGTGCGGAGGTCCGCCACGAGGGGGATGACGGGGTTGCCGCCGGAGCGCGCCCGCACCACCAGGTCCTCCAGACAGAACGCCTCCACGCGGGCGGCAGCCGTCACCGCGTCCGCCGCCTCGGGCGGAACGAGCCCGAGCGCCGCCTGCGCCCGGGCCAGCGCGGCCTCGGCGTCCAGCATCGCCCGCAGCACGGCGACGTCACCGGTCGCCTCGACCCCGCCCCGCATCGGCGAGAGCAGCCCGAGATCCGCCCCCGCAGGCGTGGAGGCCACGTCGCGCCCCGCCCCCGCGCCCGGTGGGTCGGGGTCAGCCGAAGTCAAGGAAGACCGTCTCCTTCTCTCCCTGGAGGTGGATGTCGAAGCGGCGTACCCCTTCCCGTTCCTCCACCGCCACCAACGTCCGGCCGCGCTCCGGCGGCAGCGAGTCGAGGAAGGCGTCCCGTCCGAGGTAGATACGCGTGTAGAGATGGAGCAGCAGCCCGCGCGCGAACACGCACACACTGATGTACCCGTTCGCCGGCTCCACCGTACGCAACGTCCAGTGCCCGTCCCGATCGGTGGCCACGCGGCCGAAGCCGGTGAAGGTGACGCCGTCGCGGCCGAGCACGGCGGCGCTGGTCGGGTCGCGGCGCAGCGTGCCGGGCGCCCCGCGCACCCGTCCCTGCTCGTCAGCCTGCCAGAACTCCAGCAGCGCGTCCGGCACGGGCTCCCCCGCGCCGTCGTAGACGTAGCCGTGCACGGCGATCCCGCCGAGGGCGATGTCGCCGCCGCCGGGGAAGGGCAGCGCGTACCCGTAGAACGGGCCCACGGTCTGTGAAGGGGTCGGGTTCATCGGCCTTCCTCCATCCAGGTCGCGGAAGGGCCGTCGAGGACGATGTCCCACCGGTAGCCGAGCGAGAATTCCGGCACCGACAGCTCGTGCGCGTACGACGCGACCAGCCGCTGCCTGGCGCTCTCGTCGGTCACCGACTGCAGGATCGGGTCGTACGCGAACAGCGGATCCCCTGGGAAGTACATCTGGGTGACGAGCCGCTGCGTGAACGAGGTCCCGAACAGCGAGAAGTGGATGTGCGCCGGCCGCCAGGCGTTGACGTGGTTGCGCCACGGATAGGCGCCGGGCTTGATCGTGGTGAAGCGGTAGGAGCCGTCGTCGCCGGTCAGGCAGCGGCCGACGCCGGTGAAGTTGGGGTCGAGCGGCGCGGGGTGGTCGTCACGCTGGTGCAGGTAGCGTCCCGAGGCGTTGGCCTGCCAGATCTCCACGAGCTGGTTGCGTACCGGCCGCCCGCCGCGGTCGAGCACGCGCCCCTGTACGGTGATCCGCTCGCCCAGCGGCTCGCCCATGTGCTGCTTGGTGAGGTCGTTGTCCGCCGGCGCCACGTCGGTGACGCCGAAGACGGGCCCCGACAGTTCGACGGCCTCGGGGTCCTTGATGGGCACCAGCGGCTGCCGGGGGTGGCGCAGCAAGGTGCTGCGGTAGGGGGCGTAGTCGCGTGCGGGGTGGTCGGCCGCCGTGCCCGCGAGCGCGGCGATCTCCTGGTCGATGTCGGACTGCTGGAGGGGTTCAGACATTCCGCTACCTTTCGAGTACGACGGCCAGCCCTTGACCGACGCCGATGCAGAGGCAGGCGAGCCCGGTGCCCGAGCCGGCGGCGGCCAGCCGGTGGGCCACGGCGCCGGTCACGCGGGCTCCCGAGGCGCCGAGCGGGTGGCCGATGGCGATGGCGCCGCCGTCGGGGTTGACGATGGCCGGGTCGAGGTCGGGCAGTTCGGCCAGGCAGCCGAGCACCTGCGCGGCGAACGCCTCGTTCAGCTCGGCAGTGGCGAGATCGCCGAAGCGCCGGCCCGCCTTGGCCAGCGCCCTGTTCGCCGCCTCGACGGGGCCGAGACCGAAGTAACGCGGTTCCAGCGCGCTGACGCCGCTCGCCACGATCCTGGCCAGGGGCTCGCGCCCGCGCAGCCCCGCCTCGTCGGTCAGCAGCAGCGCCGCCGCGCCGTCGTTCAGCGGGGAGGAGTTGCCCGCGGTGACGGTGCCGCCGTCCTTGCGGAAGGCGGGCTTGAGCTTGGCCAGCGCCTCAAGGGAGGTGTCGTGGCGGATGCCCTCGTCGCGGGTGACGGACGCGATCGGGACGATCTCCCGCTCGAAGGTCGCCTTGGCCGCCTTCTGGTGGCTGGCCAGCGCGAACGCGTCCTGCTCCGGGCGGGTGATCCCGTGCTTGTCGGCGATCAGCTCCGCGCCCTCGCCGAGCGCGACCGTGTGCTGGGCGGGCATGGCCGGGTTGACCAGCCGCCACCCGAGCGTCGTGGAGACCAGCTCCTGGCCGCCGGCCGGGAACGCGCGTTCGGGCTTGGGCAGCACCCATGGGGCGCGGGTCATCGACTCCACGCCGCCGGCGATCACGGCCGAGGCGTCGCCGAGCGCGATGGCCCGGTAGGCCTGGATGATGGCCTCCATGCCGGAGCCGCACAGCCGGTTCACGGTGACGCCCGGTGTGGTGATCGGCAGGCCGCTCAGGATGGCGGCCATGCGGGCGACGTTGCGGTTCTCCTCGCCGGCGCCGTTGGCGTTGCCGAGCACGACCTCGTCCACGGACTCCAGTTCGTTACGCGTGACCAGCGCCGAGACGACGTGCGCGGCCAGGTCGTCCGGGCGGATCCCGGACAGGGCGCCGCCGTAGCGGCCGAACGGCGTGCGTACGGCGTCGGCGATGTAGACGTCCTTCATGTCGCGATGACCTCCGCGTCGGTACGATCGTGCGTCCCCTGCCTGCTCACCGTGCCGGTGCCGTCGCACGTCCACTTCCCGTTCACGCGCGCACCTCCGCGCCGGTACGGTCGCGCAGGTCGTCCAGGCTCACTCCCGGCGCGCGTTCCACGAGCGTGAGCCCCTGGTCGGTGATGTCGAGGACCCCGAGGTCGGTGATGACGCGGTGGACGCATTCCTTCCCCGTCAGCGGCAGCGTGCACTCCTCGACGATCTTCGCGGAGCCGTCCTTGGCGTTGTGCTCCATGATCACGATGACCCTGCGGGCGCCGTGCACGAGGTCCATGGCCCCGCCCATGCCCTTCACGAGCCGGCCGGGCACCATCCAGTTGGCCAGGTCGCCCTGGGCCGAGACCTGCATCGCGCCGAGGACCGCCACATCGATGTGGCCGCCGCGGATCATGCCGAACGACAGCGAGGAGTCGAAGAACGACGCGCCGGGCAGCACGGTGACGGTCTCCTTGCCGGCGTTGATCAGATCGGGGTCGACCTCTTCCTCGGTCGGGTAGGGGCCGACGCCGAGGATGCCGTTCTCGGAGTGGAGCACCACGTCCACGCCGGGCGGCAGGTGGGAGGGGATGCGGGTGGGCAGGCCGATGCCCAGGTTGACGTAGTCGCCGTCACGCAGCTCGGCGGCGGCCCTGGCGACCATCTCGTCACGGGTCCAGCTCATCGGCCGACCGTCCCCGGGGTGATCGTGCGCTTCTCGATGGATTTGTCGGCGGCCTGTTCGGGGGTGAGAACGATGACCCGCTGGACGAAGACGCCGGGCAGGTGCACCTCGTCGGGGTCCAGCTCGGCCAGCTCCTCGACCTCGGCGATCGTGATCCGCCCGGCCATGGCGGCGAGGGGGTTGAAGTTCCTGGCGGCCTTGTGGAAGACGAGGTTGCCGTGCCGGTCCCCCCTGGCCGCGCGGACGAGGGCGAAGTCCGTACGGATGCCGTGTTCGAGCACGTACTCGCGGCCGTCGAACTCGCGCACCTCCTTGGCCGGCGAGGCGAGCGCGACGCTGCCGTCGGGGTTGTGCCGCAGCGGCAGGCCGCCGTCGGCGATGGGCGTGCCGACGCCCGCCGGGGTGTAGAAGGCGGGGATGCCGCTGCCGCCCGCGCGCAGCCGCTCGGCCAGGCTGCCCTGCGGGGTGAGCTCGACCGTCAGCTCACCGGCCAGGTATTGCCGGGCGAACTCCTTGTTGTCGCCGATGTAGGAGGCGGTGACGTGGGCGATGCGCCCGGCCGCCAGCAGGACGCCCAGGCCGCCGCCGTCCACCCCGCAGTTGTTGGACACGACGCCGATGCGGCGCACGCCGGTGTCGTAGAGGGCCCGGATCAGCACGTTGGGGATGCCGCTGAGGCCGAAGCCGCCGACGGCGAACGACGCTCCGTCGTGCACGCCGGCCAGCGCCTCCGCGGCCGTGGCGAGCACCTTGTCTCTCCGCACGACGCTCCGATCGACACGTGTTCGCTCTGCGAACTTTTGTTCACTAAAGTATCCCTGTCAGTATCTGTACGGGTGGCGCGCCTGTCAAAGGTCGTCCCTGAACGTCTCGGCGACCCGGAACCGGCGGAGGAACCCATGGAGCAGGCGTCGGAGCGGCCCGCGGAAGCCGCGGGGACGCTGGAGCGCGGGCTGGCCGTGCTGCGCGCCGTGGCCGCCGACCCGGCGCGGCCCGCCCGCGCGACGGACCTGGCCCGCGCGACCGGCCTGGCCAGGTCCACGGTCGACCGGGTCGTGAGCACGCTCGTCCACCTCGGCTACCTGCGCGCGGACGGCCGCGACGTGCGGCTCGCGCCGCGCCTGATGGAGCTGGGCGAGGCGTACCTGGCCGGCGACGGGCTGCGCGACGCCCTCGCCCCGCCGGCCGTGCGGCTGGCCGAGGAGCTGGACGAGTCCGTGTCGCTGGCCGTGCGGGACGGCGACGGGGTGCGTTTCGTCGTGCAGGTCACCCGGCGGCGGACCATGTCGGTCAGCTTCCGCGTGGGCGACGTGCTGCCGGTCGATCGCTGCGCGGCCGGGCTGGCGCTGCTCGATCCGGACGCGCCGTGGGCCGAGGACGACCAGCTCATCGAGCCGGGGCTGATCGCGGTGGCGGTGCCCGTGCGCGACGGTTCCGGCGCCGTGGTCTGCGCGATCAGCGTCGTGAGCCACACCAGCAGGCACACGGCGGCCGGGCTGCGCGACCACTGCCTGCCCGCGTTGCGCCGGACGGTCGAGCAGATGGAGGCGATCCTGGCCGGCCGCTCGCCTCTACCTCTGCCCCTGCCTCCGGCGCGCCTCGAAGCCGAGCGTGGGGCGGTGGACGGTGCCGCCAAGCGGGAACTGGGCATGGGGTTCCTGCAGTCGCTGGCGCGCGGGCTCGCCGTGCTGGTCGCGCTCGGGTCGGCGCGCGGCGGGCTGACGCTCGCGGACTGCGCCAAGGTCACGGGCCTGCCCCGGGCGACCGTACGGCGTGCGGTGCAGACCCTGGAGCGCCTCGGCTACGCCACCGCCGCCGGCGGTGGCCGGTTCACGCTGCTCCCCCGCGTGCTGGAGTTCGGGTACGCCCACCTGTCCGGGCTGACGTTCGGCGAGATCGTCCAGCCGCACCTGGCCGACCTGGTGGCCCGGGTCCGTGAGTCGGCGTCGGTGGCGGTGCTGTCGGGCGACGACGTGGTGTACGTGGCCAGGGTCCAGACCGTGAGCCTCATGAGCGTCAACCTCACCGTGGGCACCCGGCTGCCCGCGTACGCGACCTCCATGGGGCGGGTGCTCCTCGCCGAGCTGCCCGAGGAGCGGCTGGCGTCGATCGTGCCGCGCCGTCTGTCGGCCAGGACCGTCGCCTCGCGCTCCGAGCTGCGGGCGCTGCTGCGCCGGGCGGCGGCCGACGGGTATGCCCTGGTGGACCAGGAGCTGGAGGAGGGCGTGCGGTCGATCGCGGTGCCCGTACGGGACCGGACCGGGCGCGCCGTCGCGGCCGTGAACGTCGCCACCCACGCCGGCCGCGCCACCCCCGCAGCCCTCATGAACGACGTGCTGCCCGCCCTCAGGGAGACGGCCGCCAGGATGGAGGCCGATCTTGCTTACACGCGGGCGGCGGTGGACGGGTGAAGCTCAGGAGAACGTGATCGGCGGACCGCCGCCGGGCGGCCGTCCGCTGGCTAGAATCCGGGGCATGAAAGCCGCAGTGCGCGCCAAATACGGCCCGCCGGACGTGGTGAGCATCGCTGAAGTGGATCGGCCGGTCGTCAAGGACGGCGACGTGCTCGTCAAGGTGCACGCGACGACGGTCAACCGCACGGACTGCGCGGCACGTGCGGCCAAGCCCTTCATCTGGAGATTCATCACCGGCCTCGTCACGCCGAAGGTGCCCGTCCTCGGCACCGAGTTCGCGGGCGAGGTCGAGGCGGTCGGCCGTGACGTGACCGCCGTCAAGCCCGGCGACCGGGTCTTCGGCTACAACGACGACGGGTTCGGGGCCCACGCTCAATACATGACGGCCTCGCCGAAGGTCGCGCTGGCGCTCGTCCCCGAGGAGCTCTCGTACGAGGAGGTCGTGGCCGGCACCGAGGGGTCGCACTACGCGCTCAGCCTCCTGCGGTCGGCGCGGATCACCGCCGGGAAGAGCGTGCTCGTGTACGGCGCGACCGGCGCCATCGGCTCGGCGGCGGTGCAGCTGCTGAAGAACGAGGGCGCCGACGTGACCGCCGTCTGCGCGACCGAGCACCTCGACCTGGTCGCCGAGCTGGGCGCCGACCGGGTCGTGGACTACACGACCACCGACTTCACCAAGGACGAGCGCACCTACGACGCCGTCCTCGACGCGGTCGGCAAGACCACGTTCTGGCGGTGCCGGCGGCTGCTCAAGCCACGCGGGATCTTCGTCGCCTCCGACGTGGGGCCCGGGTCGCAGAACCTGTTTCTAGCGCTCGTCACCCCGCTGCTCGGCGGCAGGCGGGTGCACTTCCCCATCCCCAAGGACGATCCGGGGATGGCGCAGTACTTCAAGGAGCTGATCGAGGCGGGGACGTTCCGGCCGGTGATCGACAGGCGGTATCCGCTGGACGAGATCCTCGAAGCCCACCGATACGTCGAGTCCGGGCGGAAGGTCGGCAACGTGGTGATCACCGTGTCGCATCCCGAGGAACCCGCCCCCTGAGCCCTGTGCCGCGCGGGCGGCCCGTGGTGCCGTGTGGATGGTGCGGCGGGCCGCTCTGCGGGCTCTTGACGTGCAGCTTCTTCTCGGCCAGGTAGCCGATGTGGAACCCGATCGCGGTACGGCTCAGCCCCAGGTCGGGCAGCCGTTCCATGATCTCGGGGACCGTCGGGCTGCGCGAGGTCGAGGGGTCGCGCAGGCGCGGCTCACACAGCGCGACCAGGATGCGGAAGTATTTGGCGTCCCCCACCCCCGTCCTCCCCGCCACGCCGGACGACGAACGCCCGGAGGCAGCGGCCGAACCACCCGGCGGCGGTGGGCGGGGCGGGAAGAGGCGGCGGGCGATGCTCGTCGGGGGTATCGCCGTGGGAGCCGCGGTCGTGGCCACCGCCACCACCGTGGGCGTCGCGATGGTCCAGCGGCCCGGCCCGCCCGGCGGCACCCCCTCCCCCGGCGCCACCGCGACCCCGTCACCCACCGGCGCGGACGCCGGCCGCTGGCTGCGCCCGGGCTCCGACGTCCCGGAGCGGTATCGCGCGCTGATCGTCGGGCCGGCTGGGCCCGCAGGTCGCCGACGTGCCCGGCGATCCGGCGATGAACCTGGCCGCGCTCTTCCGCAGCGGCGTCGACCCGGTCAAGCGCGCCGGCGGCGTACCGCCGAAGTGGCGCGACTACACGACCAAGGTCGCGCGCTACATGCGCGACTACGAGCCTTCGTGAGCCCGCGCGCGGGGCGGGAACAGTCGGGAGCAGGCGGAAGCGCGAGTATCCTTCGAGCGCTTCAGCTCGCTCTATATTGGGCACAGTTGTCCACACACCTTCGCGACACGCTCATCCGGGCTCGCGCGCGGGTTCCCAGCCTTATTGCACTATGCAATGATAAAGACGGCGAACCACCAGGAACGGAGGGGTGGAATGGCGAGCGCCGACCGTACCGGCTTCTCCTGGATCGTCACTCAGCGTGACAACACGGCTGTGCTGAGTCCCGCGGGAGAGCTGGATCTGTCCACGATGGGAGAGTTCCGTGACGGGCTCACCCACGCCATGGAGTGCACCCGGCCGCCCCTCGTGGTGGTCGATCTCCAGGATGTCCCCTTCTGTGACTCCTCGGGGCTGAACACGCTGATCTGGGCCGCCAACACCGTCGAGGCCGCCGGCGGCACCTTCAGCCTGAGCGGGGCCCAGCCGCGGATCACCCGGCTGCTGCGCCTGACCGGCCTCGACAAGCGCTTCTCCCTCTGCGACACCTCGTCCGGCTCCTAGCCGCCCACGGTCGCGGAGCCCCGCGAGGGTAAGGCTGTCTCAACCATCGCCCAGGGTGCGGCCTTCATGGTGTGCTCCGAAGGGCCTGGCCAGACTGATCTTGAAAGTTTGGCCGAGCGCCCGATCGACTGGAGCGACCCCCATGCGTGTTCAAGTGAACGGCACCTCCCTCTTCGTGGACGTCGAGGGCCCCGCCCTGGAGCCCGACGGCTACGCGATGCGGGAGAAGCCGACCCTCCTGCTGCTGCGCCCGCCTGGAGGTGTTCGACCGCTCGGGCCACTTCATCCCGGACACCGAGGGCAACCGGTTCTTCCCCCTGTTGCGCTCCTTCATCACCGGCTGACGTCCCCGGAGCGGCAACGACACGTGGGCGGGGGCAAGGCGACCGAACCGGTATGGCGCGCCCCGGCCATGAACCCGCCCTGAACGCGACCGCGTACATCGTGGAAATCGGCATCCCCGGAGACCACGATGACCATCCGCCGGCTTTCTCTCGCACCCCTGGCCTTCGCTCTCGCCCTCGCCGCCGCCACCTCCGCCTGCAGCGGGCCGGGCGGTGAGCGGCCCGCCGCGGCTCAGCTCGCGAAACCCACGGGCCTGGTGACGGTCGCGCAGGCCAAGAACCTCCTCAAGCGCTGGGACGACGGTGTCAAGCGGGCGGAGCTGGCGGGCGGCACCGACTACGGCGCGGTCGAGGCGGGCCTGGCCGCCCGGATCGACAAGGCGAACAGCAGGCTGCGCGAGATGCTCGGCGAGAGCGTACGCACCTCGCACGCCACCATCGTCAAACCGCGCTTCGCCATCCCCGCCAAGCGGGCCGCGAACCCGCCGTGGTTCATGGCCGACTTCGCCCGTAAGGGCGAGAAGGGGTGGAACCAGCTGATCTTCCAGCAGACGTCCGGCGGCTGGAAGGTGGTGGCGATGTCCGGCACATCAGCCGGGGCCAGGCCGCCGGTCGCCGCCCGCGACGAGCACGGGCTGGCGACCGTGCTGCCCGCCGGGGAGCGTGGCGGGCTGACCGCCTCGCCGCAGGAGATCGTCCGCGCGCACGCCCGCGTGGAGGCCACGCTCGACCAGGACGAACGCGCGCGCGGCCTGTTCAGGTCGGACGCCCAGCCGCGCCGGCTGGGCCGGGCCAAGCTGGCCCTGCGGGAGCAGGCGCGCGGCCAATGGACCATGACCCGGCAGTGCCGGCCCACGTCGGGGCCGTTCGCGCTGAAGACCGCCGCCGGGGGCGCCCTCGTCTGGTACGGGGTCACCTCGAAGGAGAGGTTCGTGGCCCGGCCCGGCGCGGGCCAGCTCGCGTTCACCGACCGGCCGACGGCCGCCGTGACCCACGGCAGGCGCTACACCAAGCGGGTCACCGTGACGTCCGCCGCCTTCTACCTCGCCGTCGTCCCCAAGTCAGGACGGATCCGGGTCCCCTCCGAGACCGCCGGTTACCTGGGCGCCACCGGGTCGTGACACGGGCCCGGGGCGGCCGTCCGTCGTCGTGCGGGGCCTGGGGTGCGGGAGACTTGGGGGGTGAGTTCCGAGAACGACGGCCGGCCCAGCCCTCCCACGACGAGCGCGTCCATCGTGGTGCTCACGCTGGCGCGGCGGATCGAGACCGAGCTCAACGCCGCCCTCGCGCCGCTCGATCTCACGGTGCGGCGGCTGGGGCTGCTCGGGCACATCGCGGCGGTGCCCGGCATCTCGTTCAGCGATCTGGCCCGCATGTCGGGCATCACGGTGCAGAGCGTGCACGCGGCGGTGAAGTCGCTGGCCGGGGCGGGGCTGGTGCGCGACAACACCGCCCGCGCGGGCTCCGCCTCCACCATCGAGATCACGCCTGAGGGGGCGCGGCTGCTGGGCGCGGCCAGGGAGGCGGTGGGGCGGGTGGACGAGCTGATGTTCGGGGCCGCCGCCGACCCGATCCAGCGCAAGGTCGGCGAGACCATCCGCGCCGCCTTCGCCCCCTGATCCGGCGCCCGGACGGATGCGACGGCGCCGGTCAGGCGAGCGGCTCGTCGGCGAGGTACGGCGGCGCGGGGTCGTACTGCATGACGCGGCGGACGGCGCGGGCGTGCTCGCGGCCGTGCAGCCGCCCGACGAGCCACAGCGCGCTGTCGATGCCGGCCGAGATGCCCTGGCTGGTGAGCAGGCCGCCGTCCACGACATACCGGGCATCCCGCACGACCGTGACGTCCCCGCGCGCTTCGAGGTCGTCCTCGCGGCTCCAGTGCGTGGCCACCCGCCGCCCGCGCGCGAGCCCGGCGGCGTGCAGCAGGAACGTGCCGGTGCAGACGCTCGTCACCCAGTTCGCCCGGGCCCCGGTCTTGGCGATCCAGGCGACGACGTCCGGATGGTCCGCCTCGACCGTGCGCGTGCCGCGCCCGCCGGGGACGAGCAGCACGTCCAGCGGCGGATGGTCGCCGAGGGTGTGGTCGGGCAGCACGCGCATGCCCTTGGCGCAGCGCACGGGGCCGGGGTTCTCGGCGATCAGCACCGCGGTGTCGCCGCCCTCGCGCAGTTGCGCGGAGACGGTGAACACCTCCCAGGGGCCGGCGAAGTCGAGCTCTTCCGCCTGGTCGAAGATGAGAAGTCCGTACGTGGTCACAGGTCGCCTCCCATGGCGGTGGAGTGGAATCGGTCCCGGTAGTCGGAGGGGGCGACGCCGACCCGGCGGTGGAACGTCCGGCGCAGGGTCTCGGCGGTGCCGAAGCCGCAGCGGCGGGCGATGGCCTCGACCGGGTCGTCGCCCTCGGTGAGCGCGCGCTGGGCCGCCTCGATCCGGACGCGCTCGACGTACGAGCCGGGCGGGACGCCAAGCTCGGCGGTGAAGCGGCGCTGCAGGTGGCGCGGGCTGAGGCCGGCCCGCTCAGCGAGGTCCCTGATGTCGTGCCTGGCGCCGGGGTCGGCGTGGATGGACGACACGGCGGCGCGTACGGGGTCGCTGGCCGGCTGCCTGGACCACAGCCCCACGCTGAACTGCGACTGGCTGCCCGGCCTGCGCAGGAAGAGGACCAGCCGCCTGGCCACGCCGTGCGCGACGTCGCGGCCGAGGTCGTCCTCCACCAGGGCGAGGGCGAGGTCCATGCCGGCGGTGACTCCTGCCGACGACCAGACGCGCCCGTCCCTGACGAAGATCGGGTCGCTGTCGACGGTGACCTCGGGGTGCTCCGCCGCCAGGCGTTCCGCGCGGGCCCAGTGGGTGGTCACCCGGCGTCCGTCGAGCAGGCCGGCGGCGGCGAGCAGGAACGCCCCCGTGCACACCGAGGTGGCCCGGCGGGCTCCCGCCCCGGCGGCGGTGATCCAGGACAGCAGCGCGGCGTCGTTCCTGGCCTCGTAGACGCCGGGGCCGCCGGCCACGACCAGGGTGTCCACGCTTTCGGCGGACAGCGTGGCGGGCCCGTGGCCGGCGTGCACGGGCAGGCCGCTGCTCGCCCGGACCAGGCCGGGGGCGGGGGCCAGGAGCTCGCAGGTGTAGGCGCCGGCCTGGTGGAAGACCTCGTACGGGCCGGCCAGGTCGAGTGACTGGAATCCGTCGAAGACGACGAAGACGACGCGGTGCTGTTTCACCTTTCCAGCTTGTGGGCGGGCCGGAGATGGCGTCAACGACCGCCACCCCACAGATCGCGCCATCGCGATCACCCCCTTCAGGGACCCTGAAGGTGCTGTGTTAGGCTTCAGGCCACCTGAAGGTTGGAGGGAGAACGATGGAACACCTGCTGCTGTCGGTGCACGTGCTGGCCGGCATCCTGTTCGTGGGCGGCTCGGCCATCGCGACGAGCCTGTTCCCGCGCTACGTACCGGTGACCGCACAGGTCACCGCACCGGTGACCCCGGTCGCCGATGACAGCGTGGACGACGGGCGGAGCCGGGCCGTGGCTCTGGCGCTGCACCGCATCACCCGCGGCTACAGTCTCGGCGGCCTGATCGTGCCCGCCGCCGGGCTCGTCCTGGCCGTCGTGCAGGGGCGTACCGGCGAGATCTGGATCATCCTCGCCGTCGTCCTCACCGCCGCCGCCGGCTTCCTGCTCGCCGTGCAGATCTATCCGCGCCAGCGCGACGCCCTGGCCACCCCCGGCGACCGCGCGAAGCTGCGGCCCCTGTCGATGACGGCGGGCTTCTACAACCTGCTGTGGACGATCGTCGTCGTGCTGATGATCGTGCGTCCCGGCGCGGGCGAGGGGGCCTGATGTCCGTCCGCGCGCTGCGGATCGCGGCCGCCTTCGAGACCCTCTCCCTGGCGGTCCTGCTGACCAACCTGGCGACCGTGCACGAGCCGGCGGTGGCCTCGCTCGTCGGCCCGGTGCACGGCGCGGCCTATCTGGCCGTCATCGCCGTCACCGTGCTGATCCCCGGCAGCGCCGTGACCGGCGCCCGCCGGCGCGCCGTCGTCCCGGTGATCGGCGGCCTGCTCGCCCTCTGGCGGCTCCGCACGTCCGCACACTAGGCGCTATTTCTAGATTTCTAGACAAGCAAGGTTTCGGATCCTACGTTCGAGGAGGTTCGCCGACCGCGCTCCCCGGATGAGGTGACGTCCCATGCCCCTGGACCAAGCGACGACCGCGCTGCTGGAGCAACTGGCCGCGATGGGAGGCCCGCCGCTGCACGAGCTCCCGCCCGAGGAGGCGCGCGCCGTCAGCGCCGGGCTGAACGAGCTGAGCGGCAAGGGCCCCGACGTGGCCCGGGTCGAGGAGGTCACGATCCCGGCCGAGGACGGCGGTTCGTTCCCGGCCCGGATCCTGGTCGCGAACGGCACCCCGCGCGGCGTCATCGTCTACTACCACGGCGGCGGCTGGGTCATCGGCTCCATCGACGAGTTCGACACCCTGGGCAGGGAGCTGGCCGTGCGCACCGGCTGCGCCGTCGTGCTGGCCGGCTACCGGAAGGCCCCCGAGCACCGTTACCCGGTCGCCGCCCGCGACGCCTACGCCGCGCTGCTCTGGGCCGCCTCCGACATGCCGGGCCTGCCGATCGTGGTGGCGGGCGACAGCGCGGGCGGCAACCTGGCGGCGGTCGTGGCCCAGCGGGCCAGGGACGAGAACGGCCCGGCCATCGCGCTGCAGGTGCTGGTCTATCCCGCCACCGACAGCGACCTGGACAACGGCTCCTACCGCGATCCGGACAACCAGCTCCTGCTCACCCGCGACGCGATGGTCTGGTTCTGGGACCACTACGCCCCCGACCCCGCCTCGCGGGCCAACCCGGACGCCTCCCCGCTGCGGGCGGCCGACCTGTCCGGCCTGCCGCCGGCGCTGGTGCTGATCGCCGAGTACGACGTCCTGCGCGACGAGGGCGAGGCGTACGCCGAGCGGCTGCGGCAGGCGGGGGTGCCGGTGGAGTTCCGGCGCTTCGAGGGCCAGATGCACGTCTTCTTCACGCTGGTGAACGTGCTGCCGGCCAGCGCCGAGGCCCTCGACCTGGTCGCCGCCGCCGTCGGGCGCAGCCTCAAATGAGCGAACGGGCCCGGCCTCAGTGCGCCGGGCCCGCCCGTTCGGTCGTCAGGAGAAGAGCTGGGTGAGCTTCAGGAACAGCTCGTAGACGCCGTACGCGAACGGCACCCCCACCCAGAGCCACGCCACCACCTTGAGCCAGGTGTGCCCCTCACTCATATCGCCTGTCCCTTCTCCGTCACCTGCGGGTCGAGCCGCTGCACGGGCTTCTCGTGGAATCTCTCGTGCACCGGCCGGATCAGCTCGTTGGCGAGGAAGCCCACCACGAGCAGCCCGATCATGATGAACAGCGAGGTCGTGTAGAGGTCGGGCCCCGCCCGGCCGGCCGCCTTCTGGCCGTCGGCGATGGCGTTGATGATCAGCGGGCCGAGCACGCCGGCGGTGGACCAGGCGGTGAGCAGGCGGCCGTGGATGGCCCCCACCTGGTAGGTGCCGAACAGGTCCTTGAGGTAGGCGGGCACGGTCGCGAACCCGCCGCCGTAGAAGGACAGGATGCCGATCGCGCACAGGATGAACAGCGGCCTGGAGCTGTCGCCGGCCAGGGCGATGGCGAGGTAGAGCAACCCGCCGACGCCCAGGTAGACGCGGTACATGTTCTTGCGCCCGATCAGGTCCGAAGTGGAGGACCAGACGAAGCGGCCGGCCATGTTGGCCAGCGACAGCAGCGCGACGAAGCCGGCCGCCGCGCCCACGGCGACGGGCGCCTGCGTACCGGCGAAGAAGTCCCTGATCATCGGCGCGGCCTTCTCCAGGATGCCGATGCCGGCCGTGACGTTGCAGCACAGCACGACCCACAGCAGGTAGAACTGCGGGGTGCGGATGGCGTTGGCGGCGGAGACGTCGGCGCTGGTGATCAGCGGGCGCGCGCTGGCGGCCGCGGGCGGGCTCCAGCCCTTGGGCCTCCAACCGTCGGCGGGCACGCGGACGAGGAGCACGCCCATCGACATGAACACGGCGTAGACAACGCCGTGCACGAGGAACGTCGTGGCGATCCCGCCGGTGTCGGTGCCGAAGGAGGACAACATCTGCGCCGACCACGGCGAGGCGATGAGCGCGCCGCCGCCGAATCCCATGATCGCGATGCCGGTGGCCATGCCCGGCCGGTCGGGGAACCATTTGATCAGTGTCGAGACCGGCGAGATGTAGCCGATGCCGAGCCCGATGCCGCCCACGAAGCCGTAGCCGAACACCACCAGCCAGTACTGCCGGGTGGCCACGCCCAGCGCCGACAGCAGGAAGCCGGAGGAGAAGCAGGCCATCGAGACGAACATCGCCCAGCGCGGCCCGTTGCGCTCGACCAGCGTGCCGCCGAAGGCGGCCGACAGGCCGAGCATGACGATGCCGAGCTGGAACGGGAGCGCGCTCTGGGTGCCGGAGAGCCCGAGCGAGGATTCGAGCGGGGGTTTGAAGACGCTCCACGCGTACGCCTGCCCGATGGCCAGGTGCACGGAGAGCGCGGCGGGCGGCACGAGCCATCGGCTCCAGGTGGGTGCCGCGATGATACGAGAACGACTGAGGAATCCTGCGGAGCTAGCGAACCTGGTCCTGTCTGCCACGCACCACGGGTACCACATACGGTATGCAGTATTTGAAACCCGTACAAGTTTTACGGCGAGCGGTCAGTTCCCGTCGACGAACGGCTCCTGACCCCGTGATCATTCATGAGCGGTGCGACCGCCTGACCTGCCCCGGCCCGGCGGCGTCCTAGGGAAAACCCTAGGTCACCCCCCGTGGCGACACCCGCGCGCCCGGTGGCAGGGTGCCGTCTGCGGGCTCGGGAACGTTCCCCGCGCCCGCACCGAGACGACACCGGGTGGGTGGACGACATGACCGAGCCAACGAGCGGGGTGGCGAAACAGGAGCTGCAGGACTTCCTGCGCACCGCGGACAAGCTGACGCTCGACGACCGCAAGCTCCTGGTCCAGCAGGCGCTGGTACTGATCGAGCAGAACTACGTGCACCTGCCGCTCAAGGCCGCGATGCACGCCGTCAACCCGGTGCAGCGGCTGCGGCTGCTCGCGGCACGGCTGAGCCGGCAGACCCCGGCGACCATGGGCCCGGAATGGCGCTTCCACGCCGAACTGTCGGAGATCTTCCACTCCGTACGCGACCTGCACACCAACTACCTGCTGCCGTCCCCGTACGCCGGCAAGATCGCCTACCTCCCGTACCTGATCGAGGAGTACTACACCGGCGACGAGCGCCACTACGTGGTCACCATGACCGTCGAGGGCTTCACCGCGCCCGGGTTCGGGCCGGGCGTGGAGGTCACCCACTGGAACGGCGTCCCGATCGACCGGGCGGTCGAGCGCAACGCGGCCAGGTTCGCCGGCAGCAATCCGGGCGCGCGGCGCGCCCGCGGCCTGCAGTCGCTGACGATCCGGCCGCTGCTCCTGCACGTGCCGCCCGAGGAGAGCTGGGTCGTGCTCACCTACGTCGGCGCCGACGGGATCCGCAGGGAGCTGCGCGAGAGCTGGCGGGTCAGCGACAACCAGCCGTCGTTCGTGGACGCGGACCAGCTCAGCGTGGCCGCCACGGCCCAGGGCCTCGACCTCGGCGCGGACGAGATCGGCCGGGCCACGAAGATGTTGTACGTCCCCGAAGCCGTCACCCCGCTGGAGACGCTGGGCGGCGCCGAGCTGACCGCCGAGCCCGCCGGGCCAGGCGCGGACCTGCCCACGTCGATGCCCGGCTTCTTCCGGGCCAGGAGCGTCGTCACCCCGTCCGGCGTCTTCGGCCACCTGCGCATCTTCAGCTTCAGCGTCAACGACCCCGACGCGTTCGTGCGCGAGTTCGTCCGGCTGGTCGAGCTGCTGCCGCAGGACGGGCTCGTGGTGGACGTACGGGGCAACGGCGGCGGGCACATCTACGCGGCCGAGTTCCTGATGCAGACGCTCACTCCGCACCCGATCACGCCCGAGCCGACCCAGTTCGTCACGACGGCGCTGAACCAGCGCGTCTGCGGGCAGCACAAGGAGAACCCGACCGGCGAGATCGACCTCGGCCCCTGGTGCCCGTCCATGGAGCAGGCGCTGGAGACCGGCGCGGTCTACTCCGGCAGTTTCCCCATCACCCCCGCGGACGGGGCCAACGCCATCGGCCAGCGGTACTTCGGCCCGGTCGTGCTGATCACCAATGCCCTCTGCTACTCGGCGACCGACATCTTCGCCGGCGGCTTCCAGGACCACCGGATCGGCCCCATCCTCGGCACCGACGACAGCACGGGCGCGGGCGGCGCGAACGTGTGGACCCACGCGCTGCTCAAGCTCCTGCTCGAACTGCCCTCCCCCGCGCCCGGCAGCCCCTACCGGCCGCTTCCCCGGCAGGCGGGCATGCGGGTGTCGATCAGGCGCACGCTGCGGGTGCACGACCTGGCCGGCACGCCCGTCGAGGACCTCGGGGTGGCGTCGGACCACCGGCACCGGATGACCCGCGACGACGTCCTGCACGGCAACGCCGACCTGCTCGCCCGCGCGGGCGAACTGCTGGCCGGACGGCCGGTGCGGCGGCTCGACGTGCGGGTCACCGGTTCCGGCCTGACGCTGTCGACCCGGCTGATCGACCGGGCCGACGTGTACATGGACGGTCGGCCGGCGGTGTCGGTGGACGTGACAGGACCGGACACGGAGGTGCCGGTGCCGGGGGCGGCGGGCGCGGGCGTCGTCCGGGTGGAGGGCTTCGAGCACGGCGACCTGGTCGCCGCCCGGACACTCAGGCCGAACGACTGACCGAACATCTACGACAGGCGGCTGACCGCGCCCGGGCTCCAGCAGCGCCATCGGAGGGCCACGGCCTTCCGCGCCTCGGTGCCGGCCGGTCAGCGAGCCCGGCCGGTCAGCGGGCCCGGCCGGTGGGCTGGGGGCCGGTGGACATCGCGTGATCGGCCTCGGCGACGAGCGGGCTGTCGCGGAAGCGCTGCCAGCCCGCCCGCAGCCGGCGCAGCTCGGCGCCGACCCGGGCCGAGGCGGTCAGCCGGACGTCGTCGCCGAACCCGAGCGCCGTGACGGCGGCCTGCTCAGCGTCCCCCGCGCGCAGGTAGGCGTTGGCCGCCCGCAGGCCGATCAGCACGCGGGTGCGGGTTTCGACGGGACGGCGGGCGTTCATGGAGGCGGTGAAGTGGCGGGCCGCGGTGGCGTGATCGCCGAGCTGGGTGAGAGTGAGCCCGATCTGGTGCTCCAGAGATTCGTGCCGATAGTTGCCCCAGCCCGCCTCCTGTGGGGAGCCGGCCCGTTCGAGCTGGTTCTCCGTACGGCGCAGCAGGTTGAGCGCGTCCCAGCGGGTGCCGGCCGCCGCGTGCGCCTCGGCGCGCATGCCGGTGATCCAGGCCAGCGTGCGCCTGGGGCCGTGCCCGCCGAGGGCGGAGGCGGCGGCGTCGGCCAGCGCCAGCGCCTCGCCGTCGTGGCCGAGCTCGGCCGCCTGCACGGCCATGCTGCGTAACGCCGTCGCCCGTAACAGCAGGTCGCCGGCCTCGTCGGCGAGCCGCACGGTGCTGATGTAGTAGCGCTGGGCCAGCGCGTTCGCGCCGGCGTCCATGGCCATGTACGCGGCCAGGTAGCCCAGCTCGGCCGCCGCGGCGAACAGGTCCGGCCTGGTACGCCCGCTCGCCTCGCGCAGCAGCGGCGTGATCTCGCGCGACAGGTAGGCGGCGACCGCGACGCGGGCGTGGGCGCCTCCGAACCGGTCGTCCAGGTCGGCGAAGGCGGCGGTGGCGGCCCTGATGCGGGCCACGTCTCCCGTGCCCGGGCGGCCGGACGGACCGGGGACGCGGGCGTGCCGGGCGCTTCGGGCGGACGTTCCGGAAATGCCGGACAGGTTCGACAGGCTGGACAGGGCGGCGAGCGTGAACGTGCCGGCGGTCAGTACCGTACGGCGGTTGAGCAGGTCATCCTCCCCCAGCGTGGCCAGCCGCGCGACCGGGTCGCCGCGCCACGGGTCGTCGGCCGGGGGCCCGGACCCGGGGTCCGGCCAGCCGAGGTGCGCGGGGCCGAGGTCGGGCCGGCCGAGCCGGCGCCGGAACGCCTCCACGGCCGCGTGCACCGCCTCCGGCCTGGGCACGGTGCCGGTCAGCCAGTGCCCGACGGCCGAGCGGTCGTAGTGGATCCGCTCCCCGGTCTCGGCGGCGACGGCGTTGACCTGCTGCGCGGTGGCGGCGTGGGTCCAGCCGGCCTGTTCGATGAGCGCGGCGAGGGCCCGGTTCACGACGGGACGGGTGCGCCGTGGCGGCATCGCATCTTCACATCGCTTCACATCGCGGTGCTCTCGACGATGCGCCGTACGGAGCGCACCGTCAATAGTGCGGACCGTGACGTGGCGGCCCGGTCGAGGCCGGAGGAGAGGAAAGACGGCATGACACTCAGGGACGGCGGCGGCGGGGCTGCGCACAAGGAGGGGGCGGCGGTCGATGTGGCGCACGCCGAGTTGCTGGCCGCGCTCGCGGGCCGGCCGCTGGTCACCGTCGACCGGTACAGCACCGCCCTGCGCACCGGCTACACCGGCCCGGCCCCCGTCGAGTCGCTGCGGCCCGCCCTGGGCATCGGCTGCTATTCGGCATGGGACCCGGCCCTGCCCGGCATGGTGGTGGCGGCCGAGGACCGTACCAGGACGCGTTCCGTCGCCGAGCGGCACGGCTGGTTGCGCCGCGTGCGGCACGACGCCGCCCGGCACCTGGTCAAGCTCGACCGCCCGCCCGTCATCGCCAGCAGGTGCGCAGGCGCCCGGCTGTCGGAGCTGGCCGGCCCCGGGGCCACGGTGGCGGCGATCGGCGAGGGCGTGCGTGCCACGATCGAGGCCAGGCACCTGCTGGACGACCTGCTGCGCGCGGCCGGGGTGCCCGCCGTGGCGCGGATCCGCTGCGTGCCGGCCGAGCGGCTGCCCGGCCTGGCCGAACTGCGCCGCGCGGTCGGCACCGAACGGGTCGTGGTGCAGGCGGGCGGCCTGGCCGGCGGGCGCGGCACGGTGATCGTGTCGGGTGACGCCGACATGTATCGTGCGGCCCGGCTGCTGGGGCCGTACCGGGTGGCCGCGTACGTGGACGGCTGGCCGTGCGCCGTCACCGCGCTCAGCGTCCCGGACGGCGAGGGCGGCGTCAGCGTGTACGTGGACCGCCCGTCCCACGGCGCCACCGGCGTCCCCGAGCTGGGCGTCGGCCCGCTGTGCCCGGCCGGGCGAGATTGGTCGCGCCCGTGGCCGGTGCCAGCCGCCGCGCTGCTCATCGAGTGCGCCGAGCGCATCGGTGTCTGGGGCTGGCGCCGGTACGGCGTCGCCGGGCTGTTCAGCGTGCACGCGCTGCTCACGCAGGGTGAACGGGTCCTGGTCTCGGCGATCAAGTGGCGGCACGACGAGAGCGCCGAGGTGTCGGCGGTCAACCAGCAGGCCGTGGGGGTGCCGCCGTTCACGCTGGCGCACCTGGTCGTGATGTTGCGCGGCCGGGTCGGCTGGCTGGCGGATCCGCAGGAGTTCAACCAGCTCAGCCTACTGCGGGCGACCGAGCGCGGCGGGCCGTTCTCGGTCCGGGTGCGCCATCGGCACGAGGCCCCGGTACGGGTGGCGGCCGGCCGGGGTCCCGGCGTCTACCGGCTCGACCGCGACGACCGCCTGCGCTGGGCCCGCCCCGCCGCGAGCCCGGCCGAGGCCCGCGCCGACCAGGGCGAGTTTCTGCTGGCGGACCTGCCGGGCCCCGATGTCGTCTGTCATCCGGGGGCCGACCTGGCCACCATCGAGGCGGTCACGGACGGCGCCACGCAGCCCTTCCACGGCCCCGCCAGCGCCTCCCCGTTCACCCGCCGCGTGGCCGCCGCCATCGAGGACCTCTGCCATCCCTGCGACCCGTGACACCGACCCAAGCCCAGGCTGATGGCGTGTGACGTCAGCGCGGGCCCTGGAGAGCCGGCGCGCCTTCGTGGAGGTCAGCACGGGTCCATGGAGGCCGGGCGCGCCTTCGTGGGGGTCAGCGCAGGCCGTTTCAGCGGGAGGTCAGGACGCCGGCCAGGGCCTCGAAGGTCTCCACGGGGGTGCCGGGCGGCGGGGAGACGCGCAGCACCGGCTCGCGCAGGTGCAGCGGCGCCCGGGCCACCAGCACCACGCCGACCAGCAGGGACGCCTCGGCCGCCCGGGCTGCGGCGCGGACGGCGGTGTCGTCGGGCGGCGGCTTCAACGTGACGAGGGCGGAGGGCTCGTCCAGCGGCTCCGCGACCCGCCAGCCACCCGCCCCGTCGAGCAGCCCGCGCGCCGTGCGGCCGAGTCCGGCCAGGTGGTCGTGGATGACGGACGGGCCGAGCTCGTGGTGTTCCCGCACGGCCACCCCCAGCCCGACCCTCGCCGCGACGGCCGCCTCGGAGGTCTCATACCGAGCCGCTCCCGGCACAGGCCGAGGCTCATCCCCCACGGCGCCCCACGACTCCGGCGGCTCGGCCCACGGCGAGCCGGGGTCGTTCCAGACATGGCCGGCGAGGGTCGGGGCCGGGGTGTCCATGGTGGCGGTGAGGCCGGGGACGATGAGGAAGCCGACCCCGCGCGGCCCGGCCAGCCACTTGCGCGACGTCCCCACGTACGCGCTCGCCCCCGCCCCCCGCACCTCCACGTGCCCCAGCGACTGGCAGACGTCCAGCACGAACGGCACCCCGGCGGCCCGGCACAGCGCCCCGGCCGCCTCGGCGGGCTGCACGACGCCATGGTGGGAGCCGAGGTGGGAGAGCACCACCAGGTCCAGCCCGGACCGCAGGCGGGCGCGCAGCCCGTCCGGGTCGAGCCGGCCGTCGGAGTCCACCGGCAGCTCGATCAGCCGCCACCCGCGCCGCTCGGCCAGCCGGCGCAGCAGCATGAACGTGCTGCCGTACTCGGCGCGGGTGCACCCGATCCGGCTGCCGGGCCCGAGCCGCCAGCCGCCCAGCAGCGCCGCCATCGCCTCGGTCCCGCTCTCCAGGAAGGCCACGTCACCGGCCTCCGCGCCGGCCAGCGCGGCCAGGTCCGTCCGGGCCCCGGTCAGGTCGGGCGCCGCCCGGTAGCCGCCGATCTCGCGTTCGCGCCGCAGATGAGCGATGACGGCGTCGAGCACGCGGTCGCTGGGCACGTTGCAGCCGGCCGCGTCGAGCAGGCCGGCGGGCGTCACGCTCCGTGCCGCCCGCCACGCCGCGCCGACGTGCCCGATCGCCGGCGAGGTCGTCACGCCTCGGCCAGGACCAGCGTGAAGTCCCCTGCCGGATCGGTGTAGCGGCGGCCGACGCGAAAGCCGGCCGCGGTCAGCTCAGCGCGCAGCCCCTCGGGCCGGAACTTGGCGCTGATCTCGGTCCGCATCTCCTCCCCGGCCTCGAACGACACCGCCAGCCCGAGCGCATCGACCCGCACCCGCATGGCCCGGGTCGCCCGCAGCCGCATCTCGATCCACTCGTGCCGCTCGTCGAAGACGGCCACGTGCTCGAACGCCTCGGGCTCGAAGTCCGCGTCCAGCTCGCGGTTGATCACCCGGAGCACGTTCCGGTTGAACTCGGCCGTCACCCCCGCCGCGTCGTCGTACGCGGCCACGAGCCGCCCGGTGTCCTTGACCAGGTCCGCCCCCAGCAGGAACGTGTCCCCCGGCCGCATCGTGGCCCGCAACTCCTTCAGGAAAACCGCGCGGGCGGCCGGTTCGAGGTTGCCGATCGTGCCACCGAGGAAGGCGACCATGCGCCGCCCCTCGCGTGGCAGCAGCGCCAGGTGGCGTTCGAAGTCGGCGCACACCGCGCGCACGTCCACGCCGGGGTAGCGGTCGGCCACCCGCCGCGCCGCGGCCTCCAGGGTGACCGCGTCCACGTCCACCGGTGTGTAGCCGCGCAGCCGGCCCGCCGTGGCGAGCGCGTCGAGCAGCAGCACGGTCTTCTCGCTGGTCCCCGACCCCAGCTCGACCAGCGTGTCGGCGCCGCAGGCGGCGACGATCTCGGCCGAGCGCGCCCGCAGGATGGCCAGCTCGCGCCGGGTCGGGTAGTACTCGGGCAGCCGGGTGATCTTCGAGAACAGCTCGCTGCCCACGGCGTCGTAGAACCACTTGGGCGGCAGCCACTTGGGCGAGGACGTCAGGCCGCTGGTGACGTCGTGTTCGAGCGCCTGGCGCAGGTAGTCGCGGTCGAGATGGTTGATCACACGCACGGTGGAGTGGCTGACGGGCACGAGGCCTCCTATAGAGAGATCACAACGGCTGGACGTTCACGTCACCGCCGGTGACGGTCAGCAGGCTCCGCTCGGGCACGGCCCGCCAGTCCGGCAGGTCGTCGAGCGGCTCGCTGGCCACCAGCACGCCGTCGTCGAGTTGGCGAAGGAACAGGGTGTCGCCCCAGACGGTCGCGACCACGGACGCGCCGTCGCAGGCGAGCAGGTTGAGCCGGGCGGCGGGGTCCTTCTCCCCGGCCCGGACGACGACGTCGGCCAGCGCCTCCCCCAGGCCGGCGCCGGCGCGACCGCGCTGGAACACGGCGGCGGCCACCCAGGCGGCGTCGCAGGTGCTCTCGGCGCCGTCGGCGAGGTCCTTGACCGCGTCGCGGGCGACGCGGCCGTTGTGGCTGAGCAGCCACCTGCCGTCGGCGAACGGCGCGGTCGCGGTCTCCTCGACCGGCATGCCCACGGTGGCCGAACGCACCGCCGCCAGCAGGCAGGTCGAGCGGGCCACCGAGGCCAGGCCGGGCAGGTTGGCGTCGGTCCAGATGGGCACGGCGCGCCGGTAACGCACGGGCTCGGGGCGGGCGGGGTCGTACCAGCCCATGCCGAACCCGTCGGCGTTCACCAGGCCCGCGCGCTGGCGGCGGGGCTGATACGACTGCCTGAGCAGCCCGTACCCGGGCTCGTCGATGAGCGAGGAGAGCGGGCGGGCGGCGCCCAGCCAGGCGGCGTGCCGGCACATGTCAGACCAGCTCCGAGCGAGCGCACCGGAAACCGGTGAAGATCTGCCTGCGGATCGGATAGTCCCAGTTCCTGAACGTGGTCCGCACCGCCGCCGGATCGGCCGCCCACGAGCCGCCGCGCAGCACGCGGTATTCCTCGCCGAAGAACACCTCGCTGTACTCCTTGTACGGGAAGCTGCGGAAGCCCGGATACGCCTGGAACCAGGAGGAGGTCCACTCCCACACGTCCCCCACCATCTGCTCGGCCCCGTACGGCGAGGCCCCGCCCGGATAGGCGCCCAGCGGCGCGGGCCGGGCGGCGCGGTGGCCCAGGTTGGCCAGCGAAGGCCCCGGATCGCTCTCGCCCCACGGGTAACGCCTGGCCCGGCCCGCCTCCTGGTCCCAGCCGCACGCCTTCTCCCACTCGGCCTCGGTGGGCAGCCGCTTGCCGGCCCAGCGGGCGTAGGCGTCGGCCTCGTACCAGGAGACGTGCTGGACCGGCTCGTCCATCGGGACCGGCTCCGTGCGGCCGAAGCGGCTGCGGTGCCAGGTGCCGCCGTCCTTGGTCCAGAACAGCGGCGCCGTGATGCCCTTGCGCTGCCGCCACTGCCAGCCCTCAGGGGTCCAGAAGCGCTGGTCGTCGTAGCCGCCGTCCTCGATGAAGGCCGCATAGGCGGCGTTGCCGACGGGGAGCCGGTCGATCCAGTAGCCGGGCAGGTCGACCCAGGTGGCGGGTCGTTCGTTGTCGTAGGCCCACGGGAGCGTGTCGGTGCCCATGAGGAAGCGGCCCGCGGGCACGTGGACCTCGTCGGGGCCGCCGGGGCGCCCCGGCGGCAGCTCGCCCTCGCGGACGAGGCCGGGCTGCCCCGACAGTTGCAGCGTGGCCAGCATGGTCTCGTCGTGCTGGTGCTCGTGCTGGATCACCAGGCCGAACACGAAGCCGTCGCGGTGCAGCGGCGACGGGCCCTCCAGGTCGACCCGGTCGAGCACGTCGAGCACCCGGCCGCGGACGCCCTCGATGTAGCGGCGGGCCTCCGTGGGGCCGAGGAACGGCAGGCTGGGGCGGTCTTTGCGCGGCGTCTTGAACGCGTCGTAGATGTCGTCGATCTCGGGGCGCAGCGGCGTGATGCCGCCGGCCTCGCGCAGCACCCACAGCTCCTCGTAGTTGCCGACGTGCGCCAGGTCCCACACGAGCGGCGACATGAGCGGGGAGTGCTGCTTGATCAGCAGGTCGTCCTCCGCCTCCGTGTAGGCGAGGGAACGGTCGCGCACCGCGATGAGCTGCGCGGCGATGCGTTCCTTGAAGTCGTTCATAGCCATCCTTCGTTCGGTCCTTCGAGCCAGGGCGTGCCCGTGGGCCCCGGCTCCATCAGGTCGGTGGCCGGGGAGCGGCCCGTCGTCACGTGCCGGTCGGCGAACGCGGCCACCTCGGCCACCAGGCCGGGCTCGGCGCCCAGGCGCGGCAGGGCTTCGAGCGCGGCGCGGAAGCACGTCTCGGCCGCCCGGCGCAGCACCGGGTCGGCCAGCCCGCACCGCGCCGCCCGCTCCCACACCTGCGCGCCGGTTTCCTGGTCTCTCGCTCCTTCCGGCGGTTCCAGGTACGGCTCCACCGCGGCCATCGCGGCGTCGGCGGCCCGGTCGTCGGAGATGAGCGCGTGGGTCACCGCCACGCACACCGGCCAGGCCGCCGGGTGCTGCGCGTCCAGGTAGCGGATCTCCAGCCAGCCCCGCGGGCGTACCGGCGGGAACAGGGTGGTGGCGTGATAGGCGAGGTCCTCGGCGGTGGGCGGGCGCTCACCCTCTCCTCGGCCGTTCCCCGACCGGCCGCGCTCCAGCCAGTCGCGGAACGTCGAGCCGTCGCGGACGGGGCGGTAGCGCTCCTCGTCTTCGCGCACCAGCATGAGCCGGGCGTCCAGCAGGTATTCGGCCCAGTCCGCGGCCGGGTCGCCGCCGGCCGGGACGAGGGCGGTCCTGCTGGGGTCGAGGTTGTTCCACACGGCCTGGCGGCCCGACATCCAGCCGCACGGCCGGCCACCGCTCAGCGGGGAGTTGGCGAAGGCCGCCAGCAGCACCGGGCCGAGCGCGTGCGCGCGCTCCCACCGGGTCGCGGGTTGCGCGCCCAGGTCCAG
Source organism: Nonomuraea sp. NPDC048892 (assembly GCF_040649735.1). Taxonomy (NCBI): domain Bacteria; kingdom Bacillati; phylum Actinomycetota; class Actinomycetes; order Streptosporangiales; family Streptosporangiaceae; genus Nonomuraea; species Nonomuraea sp. NPDC048892. The sequence continues at coordinate 305,480 of NZ_JBEZFZ010000009.1, forward strand.
GTTGACCTGGATGGACGCGGTCGAGCACATCATCAGCGCGCCGTACGGCCGCCCGAGGAAGGCGGCCATCGCGTCGTAGCGGGGGCGGTTGAGCTGGCGGCGCGCGGGGCGTACCGGATCGAGGCCCACCCCGCCCAGGACCAGCCCGGACGCGCGCAGCCCCGCCCTTACGGCGGCCATGTCGTCGGCCAGGGCGGCGAGCGCGGCGGGCAGCGGGCCCGCGGGACCCGACAGTTCGAGCTGGCCGCCCGGCTCGAACGTCACCCGGCTCCCGCCCGGCAGCAGCGCGGGCAGGGACCCCTCGACCTCGGCCAGCGCCACGTGCCTGGCGGGCTCGGCCCGGTCGAAGACCAGAAACTCCAGCTCCACGCCCACCCGGTCGGAGGTGGCGGGCTGGAAACAGCGGCGCGCGAAGTCCGCCACCTCCGAGGCATCGCGCAGCGGCGTGCTCTCGGCCGTGACCCCGATCATCGTCTTCCCTTCGCCGGCGACGCAGGTCACGACTACAGATCCGCGAGGCGCGCGATCGTTACAGACGAATTTCCGTGTAACGGATGCGGCCCGCCGGGCACTAGCTCTTATGGAGCAGGGACCATCGGAGTGCGACGCGGTGCTCGCGTCGCTCACCGACTACCTCGACGACGCGCTCCCGCCCGGCCGGCGCGCGGGCGTGGCGGCGCATCTGGGGTCGTGCCCGGGGTGCGCGGCCTGGCTGGCGCAGCTCCGCGCGACGATCGCGGCGCTGCGCTACCTGCGTGACGGCGTCGTGCCGCCGCCGGTGCTGGCCGCGTTGCGCGACAGCTTCAGCAGGTAGGAGCTCCGGGAAGCGGGAGAACGTTCGGGCAGGAGGGCGTGAAGGCGCGAGAGACCACGAGCGGATGGAGGCGTGGCGGGCAGGAGCGGATCGAGGCAGGCGTGGATGGAGGCGTGGCGGGCCCGATCGGCGGGGCCACCGCCTCGGTCAGCCGCTGTGCCGCTCGCGGAAGGCGGACATCAGCCGGTCGCGGACGCCGGTGGGCAGCTTCTCCGGGGGCTGGTCGCCCAGGACCCTGATCGTGGCGCGAAACTGCTCGAAGTAGCGCTCGCAGTGCTCGCAGCAGGAGAGATGTGCCCGTACGCCGTCGTGTGACGGCCGGTCGAGGGCGTCTTCAAGGTAGGCGGTGAGGAGTTCCACCAGTTCGTCGCAGGTGAACCGCTTCACGACGTTGACCGCCCTTGTCTCTGAGATGAACCGTTTCACTTATTGTCGCCGCTGAACGGACCGGATGGGGGCCGTCAGCCGTTCCGGTTACTGTTCGGCCTGCGTGACCGAGCCGTAGTAGTCGGCCAGCCAGCCGCGCACCGCCGTACGGGCGCGGTGGAGCAGCACCCGCTGGTTGGCCGCGGAGATCTCCAGGATCTCGCACACCTCGTCGGAGGAGTAGCCCTCCACGTCACGCAGGGTGATCACGACCCGCTGCCGCGGCGGCAGCCGGCCCAGGGCCTCGGCCGTCAGCGCGCGCACCTCCGCGGCCAGCGCCTCGCCCTCGGGCGAGGGCCAGGCCGCCCCCGGCTCGCCCCAGCCGCCGCCGTCGGGGAACGACACTCCGTCGGGGAACGCGACGCCGTCGGCCTCGAAGGCGCTCCACGGCAGGGTGCGGCTCTCGCGCATGCCGCGCTTCTTCGCGGTGTTGACCAGGATGCGGTAGACCCACGTCTTGATCGAGGAACGTCCCTCGAAGCGGTCGATCCCGTCGATCACCGCCAGCCACGTGTCCTGTACGACCTCCTCGGCGGACGGGTCGGTGGACACGTAGGATCTGGCGACCCTCAGCATGCCCCTCGACCAGGTGTCGAGCAGCGCCGCGAACATCGTCTCGTCGCCCGCGCGCAGTGCCGTGACGACGACGTCGTCCGGTGGCAGCCTCCCGCCCGCGAAAGCCCCCACGATCGCTCCCCCTCCGGTCGGACGCTGGGACAACTTCTCACCTCAGAACCAAACCGGGAGTCCGGTGTCTTCCTCGGTGGAAGGACTCGCTCAGGCTAGACTCCACCACTGACGTTTCCCCGATGGACGGGGCATAGCCATCCCCGGTGCGTATTGCCGCAAAAACGGGCAAACCGGTAGACGGAGGAATAAGCCCCGGCGAACGGGTGAGGAGCATCGCATGCGGTCCGAGAGACTGCTCTACGCGGCGAACGGGGTCGATCTCCGGGTCGCCGACGTCGAGCTGACCGGCGGTGAGCGCGTGGAGCGGCCCTTCATCCGCACGCCGAGTGCCGCCGGGGCGGTCGTCTTCCACGGCGGGCGGGTGCTGCTGCTGTGGCGGCACCGGCCCATCACCGGCACGTGGGGCTGGGAGATCCCGCTCGGCGAGATCGGGCCGGAGGAGGAGCCTGAGCAGGCGGCGGCACGACACGTCGAGGAGCAGACGGGCCTGCGGCCGGGGCCGCTGCTGCCGCTGATGCGGATCCGCCCGGCCGGCGACGTCGCCGACTGCGAGCACATCGTCTTCGCCGCCCACCAGCCCGAGCCCGCCCCGGCCCCGGTGACCGCCCCCGAGGCCCGCGACGACGCGAGCCAGGACGGCGGCGGTGAGGGGCGGGAGCGGGCCGAGTGGGTGCCGATGCTGCGGGTCCAGGGGCTGATCGAGGAGCAGGCGATCACCTCGGCGACCACGTCGGCCGCCCTCCTGCACTTCCTGGCCGACCTCCTCCAGGCCCGCACGGCTCACTGAGGGGCCCGCTGAGGGGCCGTTCAGGCTGTCACCGTTGATCACCCACCGGTTCCTGTGCCGGCTCCGCGCTCTCCGCCCGCTCTGGAGCGGCCCGCAGGCGGTCGCGGCGGTTGGCGAGCAGGCTTGTGATCGTCACGACGGTCAGGACGGAGACGATCACCCCGAGCGAGGCCAGTGTCGGGATCTCCGGCACCTGGGCCCACACGCCGTGCGCCCAGTGCAGCAGCAGCTTGACCCCGATGAAGGCGAGGATGACGCTGAGCCCGTGGTTCAGGTGGCGCAGCTTGGTCAGCACGCCCTTGAGCACGAAGTACAGCGCCCGCAGCCCCAGCAGCGCGAACGCGTTCGTGGCGAACACCAGGAACGGGTCCTCGGTGACGCCGTACACGGCCGGTACGGAGTCCACCGCGAAGACGATGTCCGTGGCCAGGATCGCCACCGCCGCCAGCGCCAGCGGGGTCAGCGCCAGCCGCCCCTTCTCGCGTACGGCCAGCCGGGAGCCGCGGTAGTCCTCGGTGACCGCGACGAAGCGCCGTACCAGCCGGACCGTGCGCATGGAGGAGATGTCCACCTCCTGCTCGTGCCCGGTCATGACGTCCCTGAGGATCTTGCCGGCGGTCAGGATGAGGATCACGCCGAACAGCAGGAACGCCCACGTGCCGCTCTGCAGCGCGGCGGCGCCCAGCCCGATGAAGACGGCGCGCAGGACCAGCGCCCCGACGATGCCGTACAGCAGCACCCGCCTGGCCAGCGCCTGCGGCACCGCGAAGGCCGCCAGCAGCAGCATGAACACGAACAGGTTGTCCACCGACAGCGACTTCTCCACCACGAACCCGGTGAAGAACTCGGCCGCCACGACACCCCCGTGGCCGGCCCACAGGTAGACGCCGAAGAGCAGGGGCAGCAGCAGGTAGAAGACCGACCAGCCGACCGCCTCGCGCATCCGTTCCTCGCGCGGGCGGCGGGTGAGGATCAGGTCCAGCGACAGCAGCAGCACCAGGGCCGCGACCGTGATGGTCCAGAGAGCCGGTGAGGCGATGGTGGGCAGCGCGATGGCATGCGGAATCGTCCCCGCGGACATGGGTACCTCCCTCGAACGCACTTCTCGTTCGAGGTCTCCTTCACCCATGATCAGGCGGCCGCCCGGGGACGCGCGGGACGTCCGTACTGACCGGGTCGGCACTTGGGAAGTACTCCCCTCGCCGCTTCAGAGTAGATGAGATCCGGACATCGCGACACCCCGGCCGTCCCGGACGGCGGCGATCACGCGTACTCTGGTGCTGCCGTCAGGCTCGCGTGGGCCGGGCGTCACGTCGCTTTCGCCCGCGCCGGCGGCCGGGCGGCTTGACGGGCCAATTGAACGACTTTTTAAATTCCTTCATGGGACGCATCGCTGGGGTCACCGCCGCCGAGACGCGCGAGCGGCTGCTGCGCGCCGCCGCCGACGCCTTCGCCGAGCACGGCTACGACGGCACGCGCGTGGCGGACATCGCGGCGGCGGCCGGCGTGAGCAACGGCGCCCTCTACGCGCACTTCGGGTCGAAGGCCGAGCTGCTGGTGGCCGCGTTGCGGGCGCACGCGCGGCGCCGGCTGGAGAGCCTGTTCGCCGCCGACCCCGACCGGTCGGCCACGGACCTGCTCCTGGCCCTCGGCCGCGCCCTGCCCCGCGACCGCGACCCCGACGGTTACCTCATCGTGGAGGCGCTGGTCGCGGCGCGCAGGGACGAGAGCGTGGCCGGCCCCATGCGCGACTACATGAGCGAGCGCGCGGAGTGGATCTCCGACCTGCTGCGTGCCGGGCAGGGCGACCGCGAGATCGACCCGGGGCTGTCGCCCGCCGCGCTGGCCCACTTCTGCCTGCTGCTCGCGATGGGCAGCGCGGTCGTCACGCCGACGCTGCATCACGTGGACGACGCCGAGTGGACCGCGCTGCTGGCCCGGATCATCGCCGGGCTGGCCCCTCTGAACCGGCCCGCCGAGAACGGGCCCGCGTGCGAGCTTTCTGATGAGAACGTGGGCAGGCTCGTGAAAACCTACCTGGACGAGCCCGCTGAGCGGCTCGCCGACCCGACGGAGATCGCGTGAAACTGAACATCGACCCCGAGCGCTGCCAGGGCCACGGCCGCTGCTACGACCTCGCCCCCGAGTTGTTCGGCGAGGACGACGAGGGCTACGGGCGAGTGCTCGGCGACGGCCTCGTGGCCCCCGGCCAGGAGCGGGACGCGCGCCTGGCGGTGGTCAACTGCCCGGAGCACGCGATCGACGCCGGCTCGGCCTGACCCGCCGCGGAATCAGCGGTCCGCGCGCGATGGCGAGGCCGTCGAGGTGCGGACGATGAGGTCGGGCTGGAAGACGACCAGCCGGTGCTCGTGCCCGGCCGGCTCGTTCGCCTCTTCGAGCAGGAGCTGCGCCGCGGTGTGGCCGAGCTGCTCGCGCGGCTGGCGGATCGACGACAGCGGCACGGCCGCCGCGGCGGCGAAGTCGATGTCGTCGTAGCCGATGATGGCCAGATCCTCGGGCACCCGCAGGCCGCGCTGCGTCATCTCCTGCAGCACCCCGATCGCGACCAGGTCGTTGGCACAGAAGACCGCTGTGGGCCGCTCGGCGGCGGGCAGGCCGGCGATCTCCTGACCGGCCAGCCTGCCGGTGGCGACGGTGAGGTCGGGCAGGGGGATCACGGTGAGCGCGTCGCCGGGGCCGAGCACGCTCGCCAGGCCGTCGTGGCGCTCGCGCACCTGGCGGACGGTGAACGGGCCGCCGGCGTAGGCGATGCGATGGTGCCCCTGCTCGCGTAAGTGCCGGCCGGCCAGCCGCCCGCCGAGCACGTCGTCCACCGCGACGGCGCAGCCCTGGCTGTAGCCGGCCGAGCTGTCGAAGCGCACCACCGGGATGCCGCGGGCGACGAGCCGACGCAGCCGTTCCTCCTCACCGCGGTCGTTGACCGGGGTGATCAGCACGCCGAGCGGCCGCTGCTCCTCGAACGTCTCCAGCAGCCCCGCCTCGCGGCCGGCGTCCTTGCTGCTGGTGAAGACCATCACGGTGAGGTCGGCGCCCTGGGCCACGCCCTCGACGCCGCGCAGCACGTCGATCACGAACGGGTTGGCCAGGTCGAGCGCCACCAGCCCGATGGTGCGGCTGCGGCCCGCGCGCAGCTGCCTGGCGGAGCCGTTGCGGACGTAGCCGAGCCGCTCGATCGCCTCGCGCACCCTGCGCAGGGTGTCGGGCGCCACCAGCTCCGGGCGGTTGAGCACGTTGCTCACGGTGCCGACGGAGACCCCGGCGAGCCGGGCGACCTCTTTGATGCTCGACATCGTCCCTCGCCGCGAGCCTTGTCGTCGCTGCGATCATAGCGGAGCCGGTCCTGACCGTCATGGAACGGTACACGACCGGACGGCCGCCGCCCGTGCCCGGTGCCGCACCTACAGTGATCTTCTTCGGTTCCGCTTGACCGGCGTGGACATCCATGCCTAGATCAAGTGCATCCGTCCCGCCCCACCCCCCGGAGGACCCGCCGCATGGCCTCGGCTGGAACGCGTACGCCGTGCTGACCCCGCCCCCCGACCCGGCCGTGGAGCGCAGGCGGCGCCGCGGGCTGGTGCTGCGGATCTCCACCGTGCTGGCGGGCGTCCTGCAGCTGGCCCTGGCCGGTTTCCTGATCACGCTGCCGGGCGGCTCCACCACGCTCGACCCCTTGCCCGGCTCCGAACGCGACCGCCGGCCCGAGGCCGTCCGCGTGCCGATGGCCGCCGCCACTCCGCGCCCCGCGACCTCCAGTGCGCGTCCGTCCGCGCCGACCGCGCCGACCGCGCCGGCCGCGCCCACCACGCGTCCGACGTCGTCCCCGTACGGGTGGACGTCCCGTCCGAGCCCGGCCACCTCGCCGACGACCGTCCCCACGGGAACCGGCCCCACGGGAACCGGCCCCACCACGACGGCCGATTCCGGCTCGACAACCGTTAGCCCGGCCGGCCCGGCCTCCACCAACGCCCCCGGCGCCTCCGCGCCGCCCGCCACGCGCCGCCCCGGGCCCGCCCGCAAGCGCGGCTACGTGCCGCCGGAACCGGCCCTCAGCCCGGCGCCGCGGATCGTCTCCACCTTGGCGCCCCTGGTCAGGCAGCCGAGACCGCGCGCCACCAGGACGACGCTCCCCGGCAGCGTCCCCGGAAGCGCGTCCGACCAGACCGGGTACTAGCCGGGGGTCGCACCGGCTCCACCCGCGGCTCCACCCTTCGGAGGTGCCGCTCCACCCACCGCCGTTCCTACCGTTCGAGGCATGGACAAACGGTTCGAACTGGTGAAGTGGCTGCTGGACGCCACAGGGGGAAAAGTGAACGGAAAATTCCTGATCACGCTCGTCGTCGTGGGCCTGGTGGTGGTGGCCGGGTTCATCGCGTTCCGCCTTATCTTGGTGGAGATGATTCTCAGCCTGAGGGACTCCCGCTAGGACATGCGTGACGTGTGGGCGCGGGTCGCGCGGCTCCTGGCCGCCGACGACCCCGAGACGGGGCGGCTGGCCAGGGTCCTGATCAGCTTCGCGCTGGCCTGGTCACTGGTGGTCGCCGCGCCGGTCCGCGCCCCAGTGCCGGTCTGGTCGGCGCTGGGCGTGGCGATGGCCTGCTGGCTGGCGTTCGTGCTGCTCGACGGGCGCCGGCCCCGGGTGGCCGTGGGGCTGCTCGGGGCCGGGTCCGCGGTGGCCTCGGCGGTGACCGGGTCGGAGTCGGCGGCGCCCACGGTGTTCATGTTCGCCATGCTGCTGCTGTTCGTGGCGCACCTGACGCCGAGCGTCAAGGCCGTCGTCGCCGTCGCCGCCGCCGATCTCGTGCTGATGACGGGGAACATGATCTGGTTCGGCCAGTCGTCGCGCTCGATCGCGGTGCAGGCGGCGGTGGTGGTCTGCACGGTGCTGTTCGCGGCGCAGCGGCGCCAGTACCGGCGCGCGCTGCAGGACCGGGCCAGGGCGCTGGCGCTGGACGAGCGCGCCCGCATCGCGAGGGAGCTGCACGACGTGCTCGCCCACTCGCTCGGCGCGCTGGGGGTGCAGCTCGACGTGGCCGAGGCGCTGCTGACGGAGCGGGGTGACGTGGCGGGGGCGGTGGCCAGGATCAGGCGGTCGCGCGGGCTCGCCCGTGACGGGCTGGTCGAGGCGCGGGCGGCGGTGGCGGCGCTGCGCGAGGACGTGCCGCCGCTGCCGGACGCGCTCAGGCTGCTGGTGACCGAGCATCGCCGTGATCACGACGTACGGGCCGAGCTGCGGGCGACGGGCCCGCGCCGCCCGATCACGCCGGCGGCGGAGGTCTGCCTGCTGCGCACGGCGCGCGAGGCGCTCACCAACACCGCCAAGCACGCGCCGGGCCACCCGGTCACGCTCGACCTGGCGTACGGCGACCAGGCCGTCCGCCTGACGATCCGCAATCCCCTTCCGCCCGCTTCACCGCCGGCCTCACCGCCGACCGGGGATGATCCCATGGAGCCCGCAGCGTCCGGGTACGGGCTGTCCGGCATGCGGGAGCGGGTCGCGCTGGCGGGCGGGACGCTGCACGCCGGGCCGGTCGGCGGGTTCTGGGAGGTACGGGCGGAGGTGCCGGAGTGAGAGTCCTGGTCGTGGACGACCAGCAGGCGATGCGCGAGGGTCTGGTGGCCCTGCTCGGGCTGGTCGACGGCGTGGAGGTGGTCGGCGACGCGGCGCAGGGCGAGCGGGCGCTGGCGTTGGTGGCGGAGCTGGCGCCGGACGTGGTGCTGATGGACCTGCGCATGCCCGTCATGGACGGCGTGGAGGCGACCAGGCGGATCGTGCGCGACCATCCAGGGGTGGCCGTGGTGGTGCTGACCACGTACGACGACGACCGGTCCGTCGACTCGGCCCTGCTGGCGGGGGCGCGCGGCTACCTCACCAAGGACGCGGGGCGGGCGGAGATCGCGGCCGCGCTGCGTTCCGCCGTCGCCGGGCAGTCCACCTTCTCCGCCGCCGCGGCCAGGAGGCTGGTGGAGGCGCTGTCCAGGGGCGTGCCCGAGCCGGTGACGGAGTGCCCGGACGGGCTGACGGCGCGGGAGGTGGAGGTGCTGCGGCTGATCGCGCGCGGGCTGAGCAACGCCGAGATCGGCGCCCGCCTGTTCATCGCCGGGACGACCGTCAAGACGCACATCAACAACGCCTTCGCCAAGATCGGCGTACGCAACCGCACCGAGGCCGCGAACTACGCCCGCGACCGGCTCACCTGACGCCGGGGCGGTGGGGTGGGCACCGGTAGATTCATTTGTCAGGACATGCCCGACCTGAGGAGCCCCCGTGACCATCCCCCACCTGACCGGCGTCCATCCGGCCTGGCTGCCGCCCGAGGCGTTCCTGGCGATCGGCTCGCGCCGCACGCTCATCGTGGCCGACGAGTCGGCACTGGCCGGAACTGTCCGGATCGAGGTGGCCGACGCCTGTGCCCGCCACGGCGGCGCCGTCGTGGCTCCGGGAGAGGCGGCCGACCTGGTGTTCGCCCTCACCTCGGCCGGCCCGCTGCCGCCCGCTGCGCAGGAGGTCGCCGGGCAGGCGGTCGCCGGGCCGGAGCTCGGCGCCGAGGGTTTCCTGCTGGCCCGCCAGGACGGTGTCACGGTGGTGCTGGCCGACGACCCGGCGGGCCTGCTGTACGGGTTCTTCGAGGTGGTCAGGCAGGGTGAGGCCGCGTTCGGTGCGCCACGGCCGGCCGAGCCGCACCGGCCCGCGCTGCGCCGGCGCATGCTCGACCATTGGGACAACATCGACGTGCATCCGGTGATGGGCCAGGTCGAGCGCGGCTACTCGGGCGGCTCGATCTTCTGGCGGGACGGCGTCCTGCACGAGGACCTGTCCCGGGTGCGGGTCTACGGCCGGCTCCTGGCGGCGACCGGGATCAACGCGGTCGGGATCAACAACGTCAACGTGCACGCCACCGAGGCCCGCCTGCTCACCGACCGGCTCGCCGAGGTGGCCGCCATCGCGGCGGAGTTCCGTCCGTACGGCATCCGCGTGCATCTGTCGGTCAACTTCGCCTCGCCCGTCGCGCTCGGCGGGCTGGACACCGCCGACCCGCTGGACGAGCGGGTCCGGGAGTGGTGGGCGGGCACGACCGACCGCGTCTACAAGGCCATCCCCGACTTCGGCGGTTTCGTGGTCAAGGCCGACTCCGAAGGGCAGCCGGGGCCGTTCGCGTACGGGCGCAGCCACGCCGACGGCGCCAACGTGCTGGCCGACGCCCTCGCCCCGCACGGCGGCGTCGTGCACTGGCGCGCCTTCGTCTACAACCACCGCCAGGACTGGCGCGACCGCTCGACCGACCGCGCCCGCGCGGCCCACGACCACTTCGCGCCGCTCGACGGGGAGTTCAGGGACAACGCGATCCTCCAGGTCAAGCACGGCCCGCTGGACTTCCAGACGCGCGAGCCGGTCTCGCCGGTGATCGCCGCCATGCCGGGCACGCGGCTGGCGGTGGAGCTGCAGGTGACGCAGGAGTACACCGGCCAGCAGCGGCACGTGTGCTACCTGGCCCCGATGTGGAGCGAGGTGCTGGGGTTCCGCTTCTGGGGTCCTGACGGGCGTGCGGTGGCGGACGTGACCACGAGCGGCGGCCTGGTCGCGGTCTCCAACGTCGGCGACGACCCCTACTGGACCGGCCACCCCCTGGCCCAGGCCAACCTGTACGCCTTCGGCCGCCTGGCCTGGCAGCCGGGCCTCGGCCCGGCCGCCGTCCTGGACGAGTGGATCGGCCTGACGTTCCCGGTGGACAGTGAAGCGCTGCGCGACACGCTGCACGCGGTGATGGACGACTCCTGGCGCACGTACGAGCGCTACACCGCCCCGCTCGGCGTCTGCTTCATGGTCCGCCCCGGCCACCACTACGGCCCCGACGTGGACGGGTACGAGTACACGCAGTGGGGCACGTACCACTTCGCCGACCGCGACGGCATCGGCGTGGACCGCACCCGCGCCACGGGCACCGGCTACACCGGCCAGTACCCGGCGCCGTGGTCGGAGGTGTACGAGTCACTGGCCGAGTGCCCCGACGAGCTGCTGCTCTTCTTCCACCACGTGCCGTACGGGCACGTGCTGCACAGCGGCACCACGGTCGTCCAGCACATCTACGACACCCACTTCGCCGGCGCCGAGCAGGCGGCGGCGATGCGGGCGCGCTGGGCGGAGCTGGACGGGAGCAAGACGGTCGGCGCGGCCCTGCACGCGCGGGTGAGCGAGCTGCTCGACGAGCAGGTCCGCTCGGCGGAGGAGTGGCGCGACCAGGTCAACACCTATTTCCTCCGCAAGTCGGGCGTCCCCGACGCACACGGCCGCCGCATCTACTGACCGCTCGGCGGCCGCATCTACTGACCGCTCGGCGGCCGTGTCTCCTGACCGCACGGCCGCCGAGCGGTGAACCGCCGCTACTGACGGGTGAACCGCTGCTGGACCTCGGTGATCATCGGGCCGGCGTTCCACAGGAGCGTCGCCGTGAGCACCGAGGCCAGCAGGGCCAGCGCCACCTCGGAGGCGAACAACGTGACGCCCGCCGCCACGACGAGCAGGCAGGCGTCGGCCAGGGTGGCCCGGGGGAAGCGGCCCAGCGCGTAGGCGGCCAGCCGGGCCACGTCCACCGCCCTGAACGCGAACAACGACGTGATGACCAGCGCGTTGGCCACCCAGAGCGTGGACCCCGCCGCGACCGCGACCAGCAGCACCGCCCACCAGCCCGGCACCCCGGCGGCGGAGAAGTTGGCCAGGCTCGTGCCCACGACGGCCATCCAGGCCAGCCACGGCGCCCAGATCTTCAGCACGCCGGCGAAGTTGAGCCGGTAGCCGCGCCAGAACGCGCCGGCCGGGCGCAGGTCCGCCAGCTCACGGCTGCGGTGACGCAGCGCGTACAGGGCGGCCGACAGCGCCGGGCCGGCGGGGAGCAGGCAGGCGGCGGCCAGCGGCACGTTGCCCGCGGACCGGTCGAGCAGCACGAGCGCCACCAGCCCAGGTACGGCGGTGAGCAGGATCAGCAGCTCGACCACGAGCAGGGTGTAGACGAGCGCGGCGACCCGTGAGAGCGGTCCGGTGCCGAACCGCCGTGCCGCTCCCACGTCGCTCATCGTCCGTCTCCTTCAGGGCCGGGCATGCGATTCAGCCCTTTCGCGGAGAATAGCGGGATCAGCTGCCGTGCTCCTTCTTGAAGCGCTCGTAGGCGGTGTTGACGAGGTTGAGGTAGGAGGTCGAGTTCTTGGCCTCCAGCTCCTTGACGTAGGCGTCCCACTCGCTGAGGTCGCGCTCGCCCAGGATGAACTTGAGCGTGTTCTGGGTGACGTGGTCCTTCAGCGGCGTCTCCCACAGCGAGGCCTGCTCACGCTCCTCCTCGGTGAACGGCGCCGCCGGCTCGACCGGCCACGGCTTGCGGGTGTTCATCACCTTCTGGAACTCCAGCTCCTCCTCGGAGAAGGTGGATTCGAGCAGCGCGGTCGGGCCGCCGTAGGCGAACACACCGTTGCCGAAGCCGAAGTCCTTCTGCAGGTGCTTGGCCGCCCCCGGGTTCAGGCCGACGTAGTCGACGTCCTTGGCGAGCTTGTACTTGCCCGAGGCGTCCTTCGTGAACGTCGTCCCCTCGACGCCCCACTTGCCGAACTCCTGGCCCGCGTCGGAGTACCAGAGCCAGTCGATGAACTGCATCATGGCGACGAAGTTCTTGCTCTCCGTGGCCTTCTTGGAGATCATGATGCCGTTCTCCAGCCGGGTGGCGATCTTGTACTCGCCGATCGGCCCGAGCGGGACCGGAATCTTGACGATCTTGGCCTCGGGGATGTTCTCGGTCAGCGGGCCCCGGTAGTCGTTGATCAGCGTCTGCGCGTTGGTGCTGATCACGAAGGACTTGCCGGAGACGAACTTCTGCTTGGCCGCGTCGTCCTGCTGGGTGAAGCTCTCGGGGTCGAGCAGCTTCTCCTTCACCAGCTTGTTCAGGTACTCCAGCGTCTGCTTGTACTGCGGCATCGCTCCCGTGTACGCCCACTTGCCGGCCGTGACGTCCCACATGGCGTGCTGGTACTCCCAGCCGCCCTTGGTGCCGTACGCCTGGGCGATCAGCTTGAGGATGTTGCCGCCCGGCGTGGGCACGCCCCAGCGGTCGGTCATCGGGTAGAGGTCGGGATACTCGGCCTTCATCGCCTTGAGCATGGCGTAGAAGTCGTCGAGGGTCTTGGGGATCTCGATCTTGAGCTTGTCCAGGATGTCGGTGCGCACCGCGAAGGAGTAGTCGACCCAGATGTTCTGGTGCAGGCCGGGCAGCAGGTAGACGCGGCCGTCCGACTGCATGATCGAGTTCAGCTCGGGCTGGAGCTTCCACTTGGCGACGCGGTCCTTGAAGTTCGGCATCAGGTCGAAGTAGTCGCTGACCGGCAGGACGGCGCCGGAGGCGACGAACGCCTCCTCCTGCGGGTGGTAGGTCTTCGGGATGATCAGCGGCGCGTCGCCGGCGCCGATGATCAGGGCGCGCTTCTTCTCGTAGTCGCTGAGCGGCACCGTCGTCGGGGTGATGGTGACGTTGGTGCGCTTGGAGAGCTCCTGCCAGAACAGCCAGTCGTTCTTGATCGGGTAGAACGGGTGGTTGTTGTAGAGCATGCTGAACGACACCGGCTCGGTGGCCTTGAACTGCTGGCCGACGCCGTAGCTCGCCATCGCGCCTGCCTTGTTGGCCGACATGTCCGCGCCCTTCGCGGGGGCCTCACCGTCGCTGCCGCAGGCGGTCAGTGCGAGGGAGGCGAAGGCGCTGAGGCCGATGATCGCCTGACGCCGCGAGATGTCACGCATGTGGGGGGGATCCTTTCCCGTGATTCTGCTGGGTGGGGGGCGGAGGGAGGTCAGCCCTTGACCGCGCCGAGCATGACGCCGGAGACGAAGTAACGCTGGACGAACGGATAGACCACGAGGATGGGCAGGACGGTCAGGACGATCGTCACCGCCTGGATGTTGGCGGCCGCCTGCGTCACCTCGGTCGCCGCGGCGCCGTAGGAGTCGGAGCCGGTGGCGCCGGCGATGAGGTTGCGCAGGTAGACGGTCACCGGGAACAGGTCCGCCTCGTTCATGTAGAGGAACGCCTGGAACCAGGAGTTCCAGAACGAGACCGCGTAGAAGAGGATCATCGTGGCGAGCACCGCCTTCGACAGCGGCAGCACGATCTTCCAGAGGATGCCGTAGGTGTTGAGGCCGTCGATCGCCGCCGCCTCCTCCAGGTCCTGCGGCAGGCTCTCGAAGAACGCCTTCATCACCAGGAGGTTGAAGACGCTGATGGCGTTGGGCAGCACGATGGCCCAGATCGAGTTCTTCATGCCGAGACCGGTGATCAGCACGTAGTTCGGGATCAGGCCGCCGGTGAAGAACATGGTGAAGACCGCGATGCCGATGAGCGCCTTGCGGCCTTTGAGGTGCTTCTTGGAGAGCACGTACGCGTACGAGGTCGTCATCACGATCGCGATGAACGTCGCGACGACCGTGTAGACCACCGTGTTGCGGTAGTTCGTCCAGAACGTCGGGTCCGACGCCACGATCCGGTACGTCGTCAGGTTGAACCCCTTGGGGATGAGGTTCACCTCGCCCGCGCTGATGGCGCTCTGGCTGCTGAACGAGCGGGCCAGGATGTTGACGAACGGATAGAGCGTCACCACCACGACGCCGGTCAGGATGAGGCCGTTGAACCACTGGAAGACGCGGTAGCCCCGGGTCAGCTCGTGCGTTGTCACCACAGGCTCGTCCCAACTGTGCGGCGGGAGATCACGTTGGCCGAGAGGATCAGGACCAGCCCGACCAGCGCCTCGAACAGGCCGATGGCCGCCGCGTAGCTGAAGTTGCTGGACTCCAGGCCCATCCGGTACAGGTAGGTGGAGATCACGTCGGCGGTCGGATACGTCAGGGGGTTGTACAGCAGCAGGACCTTCTCGAAGCCCACCGCCATGAACGTGCCGATGTTGAGGATCAGCAGCGTGACCGCCGTCGGCCGGATGCCCGGCAGCGTCACGTGCCAGATCTGCCGCCAGCGGCCGGCGCCGTCGATCCTGGCCGCCTCGTAGAGCTGGTCGTCGATGGTCGTCAGCGCCGCCAGGTAGAGGATCGTGCCCCAGCCGACCGTCTGCCAGACCTCGGAGCTGACATAGATCGTCCGGAACCAGCCCGGGTCCTGCATGAACGAGATCTTCTCGCTGCCCACGAAGTCGAGGAACGCGTTGATCGGCCCGTCCAGCGAGGTCATCTGCATGACGAGGCCGGCCACGATCACCATCGACAGGAAGTGCGGCAGGTACGACACCGACTGCAGGAACCGCTTCAGCGTGCGCCGCCTGACCTCGTTCAGCAGCAGGGCCAGGATGATCGGCAGCGGGAAGCAGAAGATCAGGGTCAGCGCGCCGAGCACCAGGGTGTTGGTGAACACGTTCCAGAACGTCGGGTCGTTCAGGAACAGCTTCACGTAGCGCAGGCCCACCCATTCCTCGCCGAAGATGCTGCCGCCCGGCTCGAACTTCCTGAAGGCGATGACGTTCCCGATCATCGGGGCGTACCGGAAGATCAGGAAGAACAGCAGCGGCAGGATCGCCAGCGAGTAGAGCTGCCAGTCGCGGCGGAAGGCGGCCCGCCACGAGCCGGCGGGCCTGCGCCTGCGCCGGCGCGGCGCCGGTCTCTCCTCGCGCGGCACCGGCCTGGCCGCGTCCAGCGTCTTGGGTGTGGTCATCCTCGGCCCTCCGGTGAGTCGCGGTCGATGTGCGCCGGCACTCGCAGTTGCCGCAGGTGGCCGACCTCGCGCTCGGCGCCGGTCAGGCGCAGCGGCAGGCTCGCCTCGAACGTCGCGCTGGAGCGGCCGAGGCGCAGCTCGACGTCGCCCGGCTCGACGATGCGCCGGCCGCGCGTGCCGGTGAACGAGGTGACGTCGGCGGGGACGGTGAAGCTCACCCGCGCGCTCTCCCCCGCCTCCAGCGGGACCCGGGCGAAGCCGATCAGCCGGACGACGGGCCTGGTCGTCTGCGCCACCGGGTCGTGCAGGTAGAGCTGGACGACCTCCGCACCGCCGCGCGCACCGGTGTTGCTTACCGTGACCTCGACCCTCACCTCGCCGTCCACCGGCCACTCCGCCGATTCGCCCGCGACGCGGGCGCCGCTCCACTCGAAGGTGGTGTAGCTCAGGCCGTGCCCGAACGGGTACGCGGGCGTCGGGTCCACGGACGACACCTGGGTGCGCAGGCCGAGCGGCGGCGACAGGTACGTCGAGGGCAGGCCGCCCGCGTCGCGCGGTACGCTGACGGGCAGGCGGCCCGACGGGTTCACCGCGCCGGTCAGCACCTCGGCCAGCGCTTGGCCGCCGCGCTGGCCGGGGAAGAAGCCGTACACGACGGCCGCGGCCGCCTCCAGCTCCTGGCCCAGCGCGTACGGGCGTCCGGCCAGCAGCACCAGCACCACCGGCGTGCCGGTCGCCAGCACGGCCCGGACCAGCTCCGCCTGCACGCCCGGCAGGCGCAGGTCGGTGGCGTCGCAGCCCTCGCCGGACGTGCCGCGCCCGAACAGCCCGGCGCGGTCGCCGACGGCCACCACGCACACGTCGCTCGCCGCGGCCAGCTCGGCCGCCGCGGCGATGCCGGAGGTGTCGTCACCGGTGATGCCGCAGCCCGGCGCGTACGCCAGGCCGGGGACCAGCCCGCCGAGCGCCTCGCGCAGGGACGGCAGGTCCAGGCCCAGACCGTGCTCGGGGTGCGGGCCGACGTGCGCGGGGAAGGCGTAGCAGCCCAGCATCGCCATGGGGTCGTCGGCGACCGGGCCCACCAGCGCCACCCGGCGGCCGCGGGCCAGCGGCAGGACCTGCCCGGTGTTGCGGACGACGACGATCGCCTCGCGGGCCAGGCGCAGGGCGAGCTCCCTGCTCTCCTCGTCGTCCAGCCTGACCTGCTCGGCGGGCCCGGGCAGCGGCTGCCAGCCCGCGTCGAGCAGGCCGAGCTCAGCCTTCTGCGTCAGCACGCGGAGCAGGGCGCGGTCGATCAGCGCCTCGTCCACCGTCCCCGCCTTGACCGCCTCGACGAGCGGCGCGCCGAAGGTGTCCACCGTGGGCAGCTCGACGTCGATCCCGGCCCGCAGCGCCAGCCCCGCCGCCTGCCCCGCGTCGGCGGCGACCCGGTGCAGGCGCTCCAGGAACCGGATCGCGAAGTAGTCGGCGACCACCGTGCCGTCGAAGCCCCATTCGTCCCGCAGCAGCCCCGTGAGCAGGCTCTCGTCGGCCGCCACGGGAACGCCGTCGATCTCGGTGTAGGAGTGCATGACCGACCGGGCCCCGCCCAGGCGCAGCGCCATCTCGAACGGCGGCAGCACGACGTCGGCCAGCTCCCTGCGGCCCATCGGGACGGGGGCCAGGTTGCGACCCCCTCGGGAGGCGGAGTAGCCGGCGAAGTGCTTGAGCGTGGCCACCACCCCGGCGCTCTCCAGGCCGCGCACGTAGGCGGCGCCGAGCAGGCCCACCAGGTACGGGTCCTCACCGATCGTCTCCTCGGTGCGGCCCCAGCGGTAGTCCCTGGTCACGTCCACCACCGGGGCCAGGCCCTGGTGCACGCCCGCGGCCCGCATCGACCGGCCGATCCGGCCCGCCACCTCCTCCAGCAGGTCGGGGTCGAACGAGGCGCCCCAGCTCAGCGGCGCCGGATACACCGTCGCCCGCCAGGCCGCGAAGCCCGTCAGGCACTCCTCGTGCACCTGGGCCGGGATGCCGAACCTGCTGGCCGCGACGATCTCGGCCTGCGAGGCCGCCAGCGACCTGGCACCCGCCACCGGATCGACAGGCGCGGTTCCGAAGGGCCTGGTCAGCTGGCCGAGCCCCTGCCTGATCGCGTCGTCCCACTCGGGGCCGCCGCCCATGTCGGTCTGGTGCGGGGCGACGCCGCCCCCCGATGCGTCGGCGCCGACCCACACCCCGACGAGCTGGGCGACCTTCTCCTCAAGAGTCATGAGCGGAACGAGCGCTCCGGCCCGCTCCGCGGGTGACAGGCGCGTGTCCCGCCACCGTTCGCTCTCGCCTGAGGTCGAGCTCGCGTCGATCGGTATCTGGCCCCTCATGCCATCCCTTCGGCCGAACGACGGCGCCTGTCCGCGGCGGGAGCGGGTGGTGTTTGCGCGGGGGTGACGCCGAAAGTTTTCAGGTAAATCCATTTAATATTGCGGCAACATAAAGGGCTAGTCAGGGTGTGTCAAGAGTGCCGCCAACCTGCTGTGTTACAGGTTGGTTCGTTTCAGCCCAACCGCAGCTCACGGAGGGTCGGGGCGCGCGATCAACGTAAACTTGCCCGAAACTTTCGGAACCGCGGGACGCGCCGTCCTCACTCACGGGAACGATCCGGCCACGGAGGCGATGCGGCCTCGGGAGCCGTCCGGTTGCGGGGGCGAGGCGACCGGGGAAGCCGCCAGACCACGGACGGGATCCGGTCGCGGATGGAGCCCAGCCCGTGGGGGCCGCTCAGGCTATGGGAGCTAGGAAGTCGCCTTCCGGAAATGTCCGGCGGCCTCGTCTGGCCGGCCGAGAGCCGCGGCCAGGTGGCCGAGGTACAGGGCCACGGGGCCCAGGGTGACCAGCCCGCTGCCCGCGCCGGCCAGCTCCCCTTCGGCCGGCAGCAGTCGTTCGCGGAGCCGTTCGAGCAGGAGGCGCCCGTCGGGGTCGAGCGGCCGCTCGGCGGTGGCCAGCACGGCCACGGCGTGCAGGCAGGTCCGCGCCTCCAGCAGCAGGTCGGACGGCGAGTCGGGCACCGCGCGGGCAGCCTCGGACGCCTCCTCGCGACGCCCCTGGGCGAGCAGGATCAACGGCCTGGCCCACCTCTCGTACGGCCCCCAATCGGCCCCGGCCAGCTCCACCACCCCGGCCGGCCCTTCACCCCTCCGGAACCCCGCCCCGGCCGGCCCCTCCCCCGGCCAGAACCGCACCCCGTCCGCCACTTCCAGGCAGAGGAGGGCGAGCGGCAGGATGCCGTCCTCCACGCCGGGCATGCCGGTGCCGCCGAGGCGGGCGGCGGCCGTGCGGTAGGCGGTGCGTGCCTCGTCCGTACGCCCTTCCACGGCGAGGCGGAGGGCGGCGTACCAGGTGGTGAAGACCCCCACCAGCGGCAGGTCATGACGCTCGGCGAGCCGGTCGGCGGCCTCAGCGTGCCGATCGGCCGCCTCCAGGTCGGCGAGCGCGGTACTGGCCTGGAGCAGGACCAGCCGCCCCAGCACCTCGAACGGCACCATCCCGTCGTCACCGGCGGACAGCCGGAGCAGCGCGGAGCCGATCGCGGCGCGCTCAGGCGCGAGCCCCGCCCGGTGGAAGCTCTGCATGTAGCGGCCGTTCAGCGCGTAGGCGAGCAGGGTGCGATCGTCCGACCTCCGAGCGATCTCCTCGGCCTCGCGCGCCGCCCGCACTCCGCGCTGCCCGGGGTCGGCGCGCCGTTCCATCGCGATGGTGACGAGCAGCCGGGCCCGCTCGCTCTCGTGCCCGGGAGGCAGGGCGGCCAGCGTGCGCTCGGCGGCGTCGACGAGCCGCGCGGACAGGGCCGGGTCGTCGTTGGCGGTCCAGATGGCGGGCACGTCGAACGACCCGATGACCTTCGCGGTCAGCACCGGATCCCCGATCGCCTCCGCCGCCCCGACCGCCTCGGCCCGGTAACGCCGCGACTCCTGCAGTTCCCCGCTCACCGCCAGCGCCCGCCCCAGCCCCATCACGGCCACCAGCCGCTCCGACACACCCCCGCCCCCGACACCATCGTCCGTCCAGGCATCACCGCCACGACCGCCCTGAACCATCCGCGCGTCACCACCACGACCGCCTGGAACGGCCTGCGCGTCACCACCACGAACGCCCCGAACCAGTGGGACCTGCTCCAGAGCTGCCAGCGTCTCGCGCCACAGGCGGGCCGCCTCGTGCGGGGCCGACCTGCGTTCGGCGCGCTCGGCCGCCGCACGGGCGTAGCGGGCCGTACGGGCGGCGCCGGCCCGGCCCTGGGCGCGCAGGCAGTGGTGGACGATGGTCTCCACGTCGCCGGGACGCAGGCGTTCGACGATCCCGGCGGCCGCGGCGTGCCAGCGGGCGCGGCGGGCGTGCGGGACGTCCTCGTACAGCGCCTCGCGCACCAGGGCGTGCGCGAACCGCGACCGGTCGGCGTCCCGCTCGACCAGGAAGCCCGCGAGCAGGGCGGACTCCACCGAGTCCAGCACCCGATCCTCGTCGGCCCCCGTCAGCGGGATCAGCACGTCGAGGTCGACCTCCTCACCGAGCACGGCGGCCTGACGCAGATGCGTGCGGGTGACGTCCGGCAGCGCGGCCAGGCGGTGCCGGATGACGTCGCGCACCCCGGCCGGGACCGCGTGCAGAGCCTGCTCGCCCTCGCTCTCCCACACCTTGGTGAGCTCCCGGACGAAGAACGGGTTCCCGCCGCTGCGCGCGTGGATCGTGCGGGCGTCGCCGTCGCTCATCTCACGGCTGGCGACGGCCCTGACCAGCTCGGCTACCTGCCCCTCGGTGAGGCCGCCCAGGTAGATCCGCACGGGTTCGGCCCGCGCGACCCGTCCCAGCGTCTCGGCCAGCCCAGGTGAGATCTCGGTCGCCCGGTACGTGCCCACGACGAGCACCGGAGCGGGGCCGAGGTCGGCGGCCAGCATGGTGAGCAGGGCCAGGGTCTCCTCGTCCGCCCAGTGCAGGTCGTCGAGGACGAGGAGCAGCGGGCGGTCGGCGGCGAAGGCGGCGAGGGAGGAGACGATCGCCCGATGCCGCCTGAACCGAGCAGCCTGCGGATCCCCTTCCGTTCCCGCAGCAGCGGTGGGGGCGGTGTCCGTCGGGGCGGTCGTGGCGGTCAGGTCAGCGTGGATCTGAGCCCATGGCCAGGCGGCGGGCGCGCCCGGGAGTTCGGGGCTGGCGCCCCACGCCGTGTGCCAGCCGCCGCCCTCAAGCCGCCGGGCGAGCGTCCGTACCAGCGCGGTCTTGCCGGCGCCCGCCGCCCCGGAGACCAGCACCAGCCCCGAGCGCCCCGCCACCACACCTGCCGCAGCCCGCTCCAACTCCCCCAGCTCCGCAACCCGCCCCACGAACGGCCGCCCACCGCGCCCCGGCTCCACGACCTCCTCCGCGAACGGACCTCCGGGAGACTCCACCCCACCCGGCTCCGCGAACGGGCGGCCGCCGGAGCCCAGCGCACTGTTCGAGCGCGGGTGGTGGTCGGGCGGACCGGCCGTGAGGTGGGGGGACTGGGCGAGGATGTCGGCTTCGAGGTGGCGCAGGTCCTCCCCCGGGTCCACGCCGAGTTCCTCGCGGAGCACCTTCCTGGCCCGCCGCAACGTCCCCAGCGCATCCCCTTGCCGGCCCGTCCGATACAGCGCCAACGCCAGCAGCCGCCAGCCGTCCTCGCGCAACGGATGGCCGGTCACGTGGGCCTCAAGGTCGGGGATCGCCTCGGCCGCCCGGCCCGAGTTCAGTGCCGCAGAGGCGCGGCGTTCCACGGCCAGAAGGCGCAGCTCGGACAGCCGAGCGGCCTCGCCGGCGGCCCAGCCCTGGTCGGCGAACTCCGCGTACGCGGGCCCCCGCCACAGCCCGAGCGCGACGTCGAGCGACTCGCGGGCCTGCTCGGCGTGCAGCTCGGCGGCCTGTGCGAGCAGGGATTCGAAGCGCAGGGCGTCCACATCGGAGGGGTCGGTGCGTAGTGCGTAGCCGGGAGGTGAGGTGATCAGGAGGCGGGAGGGGGCGCGGGGCGGGCGGTCGGGTTCGAGCGCCTTGCGCAGGTCGGCGACGAAGGTCTGCAGGGCTCCGAGCGCGCCCGCGGGTGGAACGTCCCAGAGATCGTCGATCAGCCACGACACCGGCACCACCCGCCCCCTGGCCACCAGCAGCCGCGCCAGGACGGATCGATGCCGCGGCCCCTTGAGCCGGATCGGGCCCCGGTCGTCGCCGGCCGTCAACGGGCCCAGCACCCCGAATGTCACCATCGCCGTCCAACCTATCCGCCCAGCTGAAGCCGACTAACCACGCACCGGCCGACTGCATGGCAGCCGTCGAGACTGGTCGCAACCGGCCGAGAACGGGCGCTCGCACGAGCCGAGTCGCACGACGGCCCACCGGTGCACGGGCGGGGATCAGTCGAGACCGAGGCGAGGGGGATCGGGCTGATCTCGTGCTGACTGGTTGCTGAGTGGGGGCGGGCAGGGTGGGGCGAGTACCGAGACGAATTCGCGACGGCGAGGAGAGCCGACATGTCACTCACCATTCCGGGGTTCTCCGGGAAACGCGTCACCGTGGCCGACGATGTGGCGCTCAACGTCGCGGTCGGCGGGTCGGGCAGCCCGGTCGTGCTGCTGCACGGCTTCCCGCAGACGCACCTCATGTGGCGGCACGTCGCCGCGGACCTGGCCGCCGACCACACCGTCATCTGTCCCGACCTGCGCGGGTACGGCGACAGCGACAAGCCGCCGGCCGACGTGGACGGGGCCACTTACTCCAAGCGCACCATGGCCGCCGACGTCGTCGCCCTGGCCAAGGCGCTCGGATACGACCGGTTCGCGCTGGCCGGGCACGACCGAGGCGCGCTGGTCGCCATCAGGGCCGGGCTCGACCACCCCGGCGCCGTCACCCACCTGGCCTCGCTGGACGTCCTGCCCACCCTGGACACCTGGGACGTCATGCACGGCCGGGCGGCGGCGGTCGGCTTCCACCTGTATCTGATGGCGCAACCCCCGGGCCTGCCCGAGAGGATGATCGCCGCCGAGGCGGACGCGTTCTTCGGGTACTTCCTCGACCTGTGGGTCAAGGACCCGGACGCGATCCCGGCGGACGTGCGCGCGGCGTACCTGAAGGCGTCCCGGGAG
The DNA here is from genome assembly GCF_040649735.1 of Nonomuraea sp. NPDC048892. Classification (NCBI taxonomy): domain Bacteria; kingdom Bacillati; phylum Actinomycetota; class Actinomycetes; order Streptosporangiales; family Streptosporangiaceae; genus Nonomuraea; species Nonomuraea sp. NPDC048892. The sequence goes on from NZ_JBEZFZ010000009.1 coordinate 328,025, forward strand.
GCGGTGCCGTCGATCGTGGCCGACTACCGGGCCACGGCGACCATCGACGTCGAGCACGACGAGGAGGACCGGCGGGCGGGCAGGAGGCTGGGCATGCCGGTGACGGTGCTGCAGCAGGACTGGGGGTCGGCGCTCGGGTTCGACGCCGCCGAACGGTGGCGGGCCTGGGCGTCCGACCTGGAGCACCGTACGGTCGGCTGCGGTCACTTCATGGCCGAGGAGGCCCCGGCCGAGGTGATCGCCGCCCTGCGGAGCCTGCTCGCACGGTGAATGTCCGATTGTTGGAGCTGAAGGCCTGCGCGCGGCCGGAAGCGGTCGCGCGCAGGCCGCACCGCTAGCCGGTCGTGGGCTTCACCTCGTCGTATTCGACGGCATAGTCCTGCTGCGAACGATCCTTCAGCGCGAACGCCGCCACAATGCTGATCACCGAGCAGATCGCCATGTAGACCGCGATGGCGAACGAACTCTGGTACGTCGCGTACAGCCAGACCGCGATCAGCGGCGCGGGCCCGCCGGCCGTGAGCGAGGCGAGCTGGTAGCCGAGCGAGGCGCCGCTGTAGCGCAGCCGCCCGGTGAAACTCTCGGCGATGAACGTGGCCTGCGGCCCGTACTGGATGTCGTGGATGGGCGCGGCCAGCACGATGGCCAGGAAGACCAGCGACGGGACACGGGTGTCGAGCAGCGGCCAGTAGATGAACGACCACACCACCATGAGCGCGGCGCCGATGATGTAGAGCCGCCTGCGGCCCACCAGGTCGGAGATGTAGCCCCAGAACGGCACCGTGACCAGGGAGACGAGGCCGGCCACGATGACGTACGTGTAGACGTCGCTGGCCTCGAAGCCCAGCGTCTTGGTGGCGTACGTGAGGATGAAGACGGTGAAGATGTAGAACGGCGCCTGCTGACCGGTGCGCAGCAGCGCGCTGAGCACGATCTCGCGCCAGTTCTTGGCCAGCACCTGCCGCACGGGCACCCGCTCGACCTTCTTCTCGGCGACGAGCTTGGCGAAGACGGGCGTCTCCAGGATGCCGAGCCTGATGTAGAGGCCGACGGCCGCCATCAGGATGCTGAGCAGGAACGGGATGCGCCAGCCCCAGTAGGGGTCGATCGGCTGGAACACCTGCAGCGCCAGGTAGCCGAGCACGAGCCCGACGGGCACGCCGAACTGCGGCCAGCTGCCGAGGAAGCCGCGCTTGCCGCCGCGCGACTTGCCCCATTCGGTGGCGAGCAGCACCGAGCCGCCCCACTCGCCGCCGACGCTGATGCCCTGGAGCAGGCGCAGGACGGTGAGCAGGATGCCGCCCCAGATGCCGATCTGCTCGTACGTGGGCACCAGGCCCACAAGGGCGGTGGCGATGCCCATGCTCAGGAGGGTGATGATGAGGGTGGCCTTGCGGCCGATGCGGTCGCCGTAGTGGCCGAAGATCGCCGCGCCGATGGGCCGGGCGGCGAAGCCGCCGAAATAGGTGCCGAGGGCGAGCAGCAGGCCCGTCGTGGGGTCGCTTGTGGGGAAGAACAGCTCCGCGAAGATGGTGCTGGCGGCGAAGCCGTAGAGGAAGAAGTCGTACCATTCGATCGAGGTCCCCACGGCGGAGGCGATCACCGCCCGGACCAGTTGCCGTCTGTTCTGCTGACCTGTCGCGTCGAGTCCTTGCTGGTCAACCATCTACCGCTCCTGGGGTAGGTCGCGCGTTAACGGTGACGGTACATCAAGGATCACCGACGGTCACGAGGCGAAGTGATCGCGAATCGGCGCCACGCGCGCGCCCGCGCGCGACGCATTCGCGACCGGATCGCGACGGGATCGCGACGGGATCGGCGGTACGCGTGCGCTCGCGGGCGATGCGGGTCGTGCCTGGTTGCAGGGGGTGTCCGGGGGTAGCGGGAGGGCTCTGCCGCTTGAGGAGGACCTAGCGATGCGTCCGCGTTCCATCCCGTGTTCCAGCCCGCGTCCCGTCTCGCGTCCCGTCTCGCGTCCCGTCCCGCGCCCGGTCCCGCGTCCGGTCCCGCGTCCCCTCCCGCGTCCCCTCCCGCGTCCCGTCGTCTCCGCTCTGCTCGTCGTGGCCCTGGCGGCCACCGGCTGCGCGAAGGCGGAGCTGGACGACGCCAACCGGATTCCGCAGAACGACGGGGCCAACGCCGACGTGGGCGACAGCCTGCGCCTGCGTAACGTCTTCCTGCTGCGCGGCGCCGGTCAGGACGCGTCCGCGCCACCGGAGGCCCTGTTCGGGGTGCTGATCAACGAGGCCGGGCAGCCCGACCAGCTCGAACGGATCACGGTCGAGGGAGGCGGCTCGGTGCAGCTCGCCGGGCCGCTCGCGCTGCCGCCGAACCAGGCGGTCGGGACCGGCAACCAGCCGCTCGGCACGGTCAGCGGCGTGCGGGCGGGGACGGTGCCGATGACGTTCACGTTCAGGGAGGCCGAGCCGGTGCGGATGATGGTGCCGGTCAAGACCCGGACCGGTCACTTCGCCGATCTGCCGGCCGCCCCGCCGGCCCAGCCGTCCCCGACGACCCCGGCCACCGCCCCGCCCTCACCGTAAGCCGAGTGAGTCGGTCAGCGTTCTGGCCGCCTGGGTGACGAGTTTGCCGTATTCGGCGCGCAGCGCCTCCGGCATGCGGCTGGCCGGGGTGGAGACGCTGAGGCTGGCGACCGGCCCGTCGGGGCCGAGCACGGCGGAGGCGACGGCGGCGATGTCGGAGCGCCACTCGCCCCGGTTGTCGGCGTAGCCCCGCGCGAGCACCGCGTCCAGCTCGGCCCGCAGCGCGTCGGGGTCGGTGATCGTGGTGCCGGTGTAGCCGAGCAACGCGCCGGCCGGGCGGTGCAGGTGGGCCAGGACGGCCTTGCCGTTGGCCGAGGCGTGCAGGGGCAGCCTGATGCCGAGCGGCAGCACGATGCGCAGCGGCTTGTCGGTCTCCAGCCGTTCGATCAGCACGACCGCGTCGCCCTCGGGCACCATGAGGTGGATCGTCTCGCCGGTACGCTGGCGCAGCTCCTCCATGACCGGCATGGCCGCGTCGCGCAGCCCCAGCTCGGTCGTACGCGCGATCTGCAGCGCCTTGCTGGTGACCTGCCAGCGCGTGACCTCGCCGCCCGCGGGCCTGATCCAGCCGGCCTCGTTGAGCGTCTTCAGCGAGCGCTGCACCGTGCTCTTGGGCAGGCCGAGCCCTCTGGCCAGCTCGCCAACCCCGATCGGCTGGCGCGCGGCGACCTCTTCGAGCACCCGGAGGGCGTTGATCACGTTCTGCATCATTGACTCCTCTACGGGCTGATTTTAATGTTAATGAACCGCACGGCGGCACACTGTGCCGTGTGATGGCACGGAAGGTGGAAAACCAGTGGGCCGGCACTTCCTGCAGATCCCCGGGCCGACGAACGTTCCCGACCGGGTGCTGCGCGCCATCGCCCAGCCCACCATCGACCATCGGGGGCCCGCCTTCGCCCTCCTGGCGAACGAGCTGCTGGAGCGGCTGAAGGGCGTGTTCGCGACGAGCGGCCCCGTCGTGGTCTATCCCTCCTCCGGTACGGGCGCCTGGGAGGCGGCGCTGGTCAACACGCTGTCGCCGGGTGAGAAGGTGCTGGCGTTCGAGACCGGGCACTTCTCCTCACTGTGGTGCGAGATGGCCGCCCGGCTGGGCCTGGTCGTGGACCTGGTGCCGGGCGACTGGCGTCACGGCGCCGACCCCGCCGCGCTGGCCGAGCGCCTCACCCCCGACGTGGCCGCCGTGATGGTGGTGCACAACGAGACCTCGACCGGAGTACGCAGCCGCGTCCCCGAGATCCGCGACGCCCTCGACCGGGCCGGTCACGACGCGCTGCTGCTGGTGGACACGATCTCGTCGCTGGGCTCGATGGACTACCGCCACGACGAGTGGGGCGTGGACGTGACCGTCGGCTGCTCGCAGAAGGGGCTGATGCTGCCGCCGGGGATCGGCTTCAACGCGGTCAGCGAGAAGGCGCTGGCGCGCCGGGGCCGGCTGCCGCGCTCGTACTGGGACTGGGATCCGATCATCGCGTCCAACCGGCAGGGCTTCTTCCCGTACACGCCGCCCACCAATCTCCTGTACGGGCTGCGCGAGGCGCTCGTCATGCTGGAGGAGGAGGGCCTGGCGGCGGTGTTCGCCCGGCACGACCGGCACGCCGAGGCGACCAGGCTGGCCGTGCGCGGCTGGGGGCTGGAGGTGCTCTGCGCCGACGAGCGCGAACACTCCAGCTCGCTGACCGCCGTACTGATGCCCGACGGCCACGACGCCGACGCGGTCAGGCGGCTGATCCTGGAGCGCTACGACATGTCGCTCGGGACGGGCCTCGGCCGGCTGGCCGGGCGCGTCTTCAGGATCGGGCATCTCGGCCACTTCAACGACCTCATGCTGGCCGGCACGCTGAGCGGGGTCGAGATGGGGCTGCGCGAGGCGGGAGTGCCGATCAAGGAGGGCGGCGTCAGGGCGGCGCTGGCTCACCTGGAGGGCGGCCGATGAGCCTGGGGCGTCCGGCAGGGCTGGGGCGTTCGGCGGACCCGGCGCGCCCGGCCGGCAGCCTGGCCCGCGAGCTGGCCCCGATCCTGTCCGGCGACGTCAGGGACGACCCCTACACCAGGCATCTCTACTCCTCCGACGCCAGCATGTACGCCATCGAGCCGCTGGCCGTCGCCTTCCCCCGCCACGCCGACGACGTGCAGGCCCTGGTCGCGGCCTGCGGCGAGCTGGGCGTGCCCATTCTGCCGCGCGGGGCGGGCACCAGCCTGGCCGGGCAGACCGTGGGCGCGGCCGTGATCGTGGACTTCTCCCGGCACATGAACCGCATCCTGGAGATCGACGGCCGCACCGCCCGGGTGCAGCCCGGCGTCGTCCAGGACCAGCTCAACCGGGCCGCCCGCAAGCACGGGCTGATGTTCGGCCCCGACACCTCCACCAGCAACCGGGCCACGATCGGCGGGATGATCGGCAACAACTCCGCCGGCAGCCACTCCGTCCTGTACGGCTCCACCATCGACCACGTGCGTGAGCTGCGGGTCGTGCTCGCCGACGCCACCACCCCCGACCTGGCCACCGACGCCCGGCTGACCGCCGCGGTCGCCGAGGTGCTGGACGGGCTCGACCTGTCGGGCTTCCCGCGTTTCTGGCGGCACTCGGGCGGCTACCGCCTCGACGCCGCCGCCGGCGGCGACCTGACCAGGCTGATGGTCGGCTCGGAAGGCACCCTGGCCGTGGTCACCGAGGCCACCGTGGACCTGGTGGAGCTGCCCAGGGCCAAGGCCATCGCGGTCGGCCACTTCACCTCGACCCCGGCCGCCATCGCCGCCACCGCCGACGCCCTGTCCTTCGGCGCCGCCTCGGTCGAGCTGCTGGACAAGGCCATCCTCGACCTGTCCAGGCAGCGGGTGGACTACGCGGGCCTGGGCGACATCCTGGAGGGCGAGCCGCAGGCGCTGCTGTTCGTGGAGTTCTTCGGCGACGGGCCGGCCGAGGTGGCCGACCGGGTCGGCAAGCTCGCCGCCACCTGGAAGGCGAACGGCCACGGCTACCACACGCTCAAGGCCGTCACCGCGCGGGAGCAGTCGGCGGTGCTCAAGGTGCGTAAGGCGGGGCTCGGCCTGCTGATGGCCTCCAGTGTGGGCAGCCGCAGGCCGCTCGCGTTCGTGGAGGACACGGCCGTGCCGCCCGAGCGGCTGGTGCCGTACGTGGAGGAGTTCGCCCGGATCCTCGACCGGCACGGGCTGAGCGCCGGCTTCTACGGTCACTGCTCGGTCGGCTGCCTGCACATCCGGCCGTTCGTGGACCTGCGCGCGCCCGGCGGGGTCGAGACGATGCGGGCGGTGGCCGAGGAGGTCGCCGAGCTGGCCGCCAGGCACGGCGGCGTCAACTCCAGCGAGCACGGCGACGGGCTGGCCCGCTCCGAGTTCAACCGGCGGCTGTTCGGCGACCCGATCTACGAGGCGATGCGGCAGGTCAAGCAGATCTTCGACCCGCACGGCCGGCTCAATCCCGGCAAGATCGTGGACGCGCCGCCGATGACCGACCACCTGCGCGACCCCGCCAGGCCCGAGCCGAAGCCCCTGGCCACCACGCTGTCCTTCGGCCCGGGAGGCATGCACGCGGCGGCCGACCGGTGCATGAACATCGGCGTGTGCCGCAAGGACGACACCGGCGTCATGTGCCCGTCGTACATGGCCACCCGCGAAGAGGAGCACTCCACCCGCGGCCGCGCCAACGCCCTGGTCAAGGCGCTCTCGTCGCCCGATCCGAAGCGGGAGCTGGGCGGCGAGCGGCTGCACGGCATCCTCGACCTCTGCCTGGAGTGCAAGGCGTGCCAGTCGGAGTGCCCGCTCGGGGTGGACATGGCCGCGATGAAGAGCGAGTTCCTGCACCAGTACCAGCAGGAGCACGGCGTGCCGCTGCGCTCGCGGGCCTTCGGCGCGATCAGGACGCTCAACCGGCTCGGCTCGGCCACCGCGCCGCTGTCGAACTGGCTGGCCGGCACCGTACGCGGCCCGCTCCGGCTGAGCCCGCGCCCGCTGCCCCGATTCCGGCGTGACAACCTGCTGCGCTGGTTCGCCCGCCGCCCCGAACGCCACCCCGACCGCCTTTCCGACCGCCGCCCCGAGCTGGCGGGAACGCGCGAGGTCATCCTGCTGGCCGACTCCTTCACCACCTTCACCGAGCCCGCCGTCGGCCGCGCCGCCGTCGAGCTGCTGGAACGCGCGGGCTACCGGGTGCGCCTGGAGTCCAGGGGCTGCTGTGGGCGCTCCAGCATCTCCAAGGGCCTGCTCGACCAGGCACGGACGATGGCCGCCGACCTGGTCGGCCGCCTGGCCGGCTCCGACGCCCCCGTCGTCGGCCTCGAACCGTCCTGCCTGCTCACCCTCAAGGACGAGTACGCCGCCCTGCTCCCCGGCGACCCCCGGGTGGCCGCGGTCGCGGCCAGGGCCAGGCTCGTCCCCGAACTGCTGGTGGAGGCCATCGACGACGGCTCGCTCGTGCTCGGGGACGCGCTCAAGGATCGCCGGATCCTGCTGCACGGCCACTGCCACGAGAAGGCCGTCACCGGCACCACCGCCACGCACGCGCTGCTGTCCAGGATCCCGGGAGCGGAGGTGACGGAGATCGACGCCGGCTGCTGCGGAATGGCCGGATCGTTCGGCTTCGAGGCCGAGCACTACGACCTGTCCATGAAGATCGGCGGTCTCCGGCTCTTTCCGGCGATCGCCGCGTCCTCACCCGACACCCTGCTCGCGGCCACGGGGGTCTCGTGCCGCCAGCAGATCGCTCACGGCGCGTCCCGCACCGCTGTTCACCCGGTCGAGCTGATCCATCGGGCGGCCGGGCTGCCATAACACGTTCGGGGGAGATCGGAGTACGCAGTGTCCGCAGAGCTCCTGTCCATTCTCGCCCTCATCGTCATGTTCGTCGTGGCCACCCTCTTCCCCGTGAACCTGGGAGCACTGGCCCTCGTCGGCGCCTTCCTGGTCGGCACGCTGGCCGCCGGCATGGAGACCGACCAGATCCTCGACGCCTTCCCCGGCAGCCTCTTCGTGATCCTCGTCGGGGTGACGCTCCTGTTCGCCATCGCCACCAACAACGGCACCGTGGACTGGCTCGTACGGGCCGCGGTGCATCTCGTACGGGGGCGGCTGGCGGCCATCCCGCCCGTCGTCTTCGTCATCTCCGCGCTGCTCACGGCCGTGGGGGCGCCGGCGCCCGCCGTGGCGGCGATCCTGGCGCCGATCGCGTTCGGGTTCGCGGCCGACTACCGGATCCATCCGATGCTGATCGGGCTCATGGTCGCGCACGGGACGCAGGCGGGGGCGTTCTCGCCGATCAGTGTGCTCGGCGGGATCGTGAACGGCGTCACCGACGAGGCGAACCTGCCCGGGAACAACCTGGTGCTGTTCCTGTCCAGCTTCGCCTTCAACACCGCGGCCGCGGCGATCGTCTTCTTCGTCTTCGGCGGCCGGGACCTGCTGCGGCGCGGCTCCCTCGAATCCCTGCCCGGCACCACCCCCGCCCCGGCCGCTCCGTCCGGGCCTGCTTCGTCCGGGCCTGCTTCGTCCGGGCCTGCTTCGTCCGGGCCTGCTTCGTCCGGGCCTGCTTCGTCCGGGCCTGCCCCGTCCGGGAGCACTTCGTCCGTAGCCGGCTCGGAAAGCACCTCCGGCGGTGGCGGGGTGGGCACCGCCACGACCCAGGACACCGCGACCGGCGGCGGGCTGCGGCTCACCCCGCACCAGGCGCTCACGCTGACCGGCATCGTCGGCCTCTGCGTGGCCGTGCTGGCGTTCAAGCTGGACGTCGGCCTGACCGCCGTCACCGTCGCCGTCATCCTCTCGCTCACCTCCCCCAAGACGAACAAGGGCGCCGTCGAGCGGGTGGCCTGGCCGACCGTGCTGCTGATCTGCGGCGTCGTCACGTACGTGGGCGTGCTGCAGGAGATCGGCACCGTGGACTACGTCGGCTCGGCGGTGGCCGCGATCGGCATCCCGCTGCTGGTCGCGCTGCTCATCTGCTACGTCGGCGGCGTCGTGTCGGCCTTCGCCTCGACCGTGGGCATCCTCGGCGCGCTGGTGCCGCTGGCCGTGCCGCTACTGTCGCAGGGCAGCCTGGGGCCGATCGCGATGATCGCGGCGCTGTCGGTGTCGTCGGCCATCGTGGACGTCAGCCCGTTCTCGACCACGGGGGCGCTGCTGGTGGCCAACGTCAGGGGCATGGAGAGGGACGACTTCTACCGCAAGCTCCTGGCCTACGGCGCCGTGGTCGTCCTGGTCGGCCCGGTGGCCGCCTGGGCCGTGCTGGTCGCGCCCGGCTGGCTGGGCTGACTCGCGGGTTCGCCCGGGAGGTGGGCAGGCCCAGGCTCCGGGAGAAGGGCCTATCGCGTGGGCTCCGGGGGAGGTTTCATCGTAGGCACAACCCGATCGTGGAGGCAGACCGTGGCATTTCAGCTCATCGTTCTCTACAACCACCCCGAGAGCGCCGAAGCCTTCGACAAGCACTACGACGAGACGCACGCCCCGCTGGCGGCCCGGCTGCCGGGGCTGCGCTCGTACACGGTCACGCGTCCCGCCGCGGCGGGCGACCAGCCGCCCGCCTACCACCTGGTCGCGGTGCTGACCTTCGACGACGAGGCGGCGTTCGGCGCGGCCATGGCCGGAGAGGAGGGCAAGGCGGCCGTCGCCGACCTGGCGAACTTCGCCGGGGCGGGCGCCACGATGCTCACGGGCCCCGCCGGCGTGGTGGTCTGACGCCACGATGCTCACCCGGGTTCACCCGGGGTTCCCCCCGGCCCGCGGGGGCGATGGTCTGACGCGGGCCGGGAGACCGGCGGCCCCGCGAACTCAGTTGATCGAGGGGGCGGGTATCGGCACCCGCCCCTTGTAGGGGTCGACGCGGCTGAGCGCGCCGCGGGCGATCGCCTTCACGTCGGAGTCCGAGAACTCCTCCGCCAGCGCGATGCCCAGCGCCACGAACAGCTCCCGCGTCTCCGCCACCGTGGGCTGGGCGCTGAGCCGCGGCGCCCGGCCCAGCTCCAGCAGCCGGGTCTGGTCGAGGCTGTTCTCCAGTTCGACGTTCCACGGGTGGTAGTGGTCGCTGTCGCGCGGGATCGCCAGCCCGGGGAACTCGGGGCCGCGCTGGGTGATCACGAGGTGGGTCGAGGTGAGGTCGCAGCGGAACAGCGAGAAGGTGTCGGCGAGCCCGATCTTCAGGTCCAGCAGCCGGCTGTTGCGCTGCTGGTACCAGCAGGCCGCCAGAATGGTGGAATAGACGTCCTTCCGGGTGTCGAGCGGCGTCCAGCCCTTCTCCTCGGCCCCGTCGGACGACAAACTCTGGTGCAGCTGCGTGTACGCCGCGCACAACGTCTCATTCGTCGGGTCGAGCAATTCGAGCAGAAACCGCATCCGCCGCCGCGTGGATTTCGCGCGCTCCACGCATTCCGGCAGGGTGACCCCCCGGATGTAGGTTCCGGTGCCACCCTTGAACAGCCACAGATCGCTGTCCTTACGCGCCTCGGCCAGTAACCGGGTGATGGCCGCCCCGTTCAGCGACTTGACGGAATCGCCGCTGGACAGCAGTTTCCACATGCCGTCGGTCGCCCGCGTCACCGCGGCGATCTGCTCGGCGACCCGGGCCTGCCGGTTCCTGTCCCTGATCCACACGTACGCGAGCAGCGCCAGGACCGGCAGGATCAGCTTGTCGGACTGACCGTCCTCGAACACCTCCAGCAGATCGAGGATGCTGACGGCGGCGGCCACGAGCAGCACGATGCCGAGGTCGAGGTTGGACATTGCGTTGCGGAGCCGCGTCGTTACCGTCGTCATAGCTTGTCGTTTAACCGGCCGGACGCTTCCCGTCAAGCGTTCATCACCGTCCGGCACCGCCCGCCGCCCGTTGAAGCGGCAATGGGGCGATTTTCTCGCGGAAATGACGGCCGCCACTTCCACCGCCGTTTCCGCCCTCGTTTCCACCGTCGCTCCCGCCCTCGTTTCCGCCGTCGCAGAGTCACCACAGAGTCACCCCAGGGCCGGCGCAGGGCAGTCGCACACTCTGACCCGCCGTTTGGTAGCCTCCGTTGCTCTTGATGTGATGCGATGGAAGCCGTAGCGGGGCGGTCGATCGAAGCAGGGGTGTGATGACGGAGTCGCCCGAATCGCGGGACGACAGTACGGGAACCCGGCGCGGGCGCAAGCCCATCCGGCCGGATCCCGAGTCCGGCCCCGTCGCGCTGTTCGCCCATCGTCTCTGGGAGCTCAAGGAACGGGCCGGCGACCCGTCCTTCGCCGACATGGCCTCCCGCCTCGGGGCGGCGGCCTCGAAGTCGTCCCTGGCGGCGGCGGCCCGGGGCAGCGCGCTGCCGAGCTGGGAGACCACCTGGGAGTTCGTCCGGGTCCTGGCGGTCGACCGGCTGGGCGGCGACCCGGAGGAGGTCAGACGCGAGTGGCGGACCCACTGGGAACAGGCCGCCAACCTCGGCTACCGGGACGACCTCCTCGCCGGGCAAAGCGGAAGCGCCGCACCTGACCATCCCGTCCACGGGCCGCCGCCGTCCACCGGCGCGCCCGCGCGGGAGCACACCCCCCTGGCATCCGAGCACCGGCCTCCGTTCACGGACCGGGAACTCTCGTCCGGGGAGCCGCAATCTCCGCCCGCCGGCCACCTGCCCCCGTCGGCGGACGACCGGGCGTCTGGGTCCGATCACGAATCGTCGCCCGCCGACGGTCCTCGGCCCGCACCCGCCTCCCCCGGTCGTCCCGCGTCGGGCAAGCGGCTGACCGTGCTGGCGGCCGTCACCGGCGTGGTGGGCGTGGCGGCGATCCTCATCGGATGGGTGCTGCCGCTCATCACGGGCGACGCCAGGACCGGGCCCGGCACCGCGACCAGCCCGAGCCCGTCCGCCCCCCAGTCCCTCACGCCGTTCGACGACTCGAAGTTCGAGAAGGACGTGACCTACCCCGACGGCACCGTCGTCCAGGCGGGCGAGTCCTTCGACAAGACCTGGCGCATCCGCAACGCGGGCAATGTCCCGTGGCACGGCCGCTACCTGACCCGCATGAACGACACCCCGTGCAAGGCGCCCAAACGGGTCGGGATCGGGCCGGTCGCCCCGGGCGAGTCGGTCGACATCACCGTACGCGTGCGCGCCGCCGACTCCCCCGGCCGCTGCAAGATCTACTGGAAGATGACCGACGAGGACAGCACTCCGCTGCTCGCGGGCAAGCGGCCGATCTTCCTCGACGTCACCGTGGCCTGACCCTCACATTCCATGGCCACCGCGGCCGCATGCGCCGGTCAGGGCCAGCTCGGCGCCGGTCGGGGCAGGGGGTTGGCGCCCTCGGGGCGCAATCCGTCGAAGATGATGGCGAGGTAGCGCCGCCACAGGTCCGGCTCCGGATTCGCCAGGAACCCGATCGCGTGCACCGGCGCGCAGATGAGCAGCAGCACATCGGTCCCGGTGATGTCGGCCCGGACGGCGCCCGCGTCGCGGGCGCGGTCGACCAGCGATCCGATGCTCGCGTGGAACTCGTTGCGGAGTTCGCTCACCTCGGAGTCGCCCTCGGCGACCGTCTGCAGGAACGCCAGGTCATGTTGCCGTTGCCCGCCCGCGGCCACGGTCAGGAACTCCAGCAGCGCCGCCCCGGGATCGGCCGAGTCGAGCAGTCGCCGGGCGACGGCGGTGAGCGCGGCGAAGTGATCGCCGACGATCGCGGCGATCAACTCCTCCTTCGTGGCGAAGTGGGCGAAGACGGTGCCCTTCGCCACACCCGCCCGGCGGGCGATGTCGGCCATCGAGGCGTCTATGCCCCGCTCCGCGAACTCGTCCGCGGCCGCGGCCAGGAGGAGCTCGCGGTTACGTGCCGCGTCCGCGCGCAGGGGGCGGCGATCAGGCCTAGTCACAGGCGAGATTCTAGCAAGTTGACCGAGAGGTCATGTTGTGGATAGGTTCACGAAGTCAACTTGACCCAGCGGTCATTTTACGACCACTGGGGTCAGCGGGTCCGATCTCAGGAGAGTCACCGATGGAACTGCACGGCGCCACCGCACTCGTCACCGGCACGAACCGCGGCATCGGCCACCACTTCGCCGTCGAGCTACTGCGGCGCGGGGCGAAGGTCTACGCCACCGCCCGCCGTCCCGAACTCGTGGACGTCCCCGGCGCCGAGGTGCTGCGCCTGGACATCACCGACCAGGAATCCGTCGAGGCGGCCGCCGCCGTCGCCACCGACGTCGACCTCCTGATCAACAACGCCGCGTTCACCGCCGGCGGGAACCTCGTGACAGGCGACCTCGACGCCATCCGGCTGACGATGGACTCGAACTACTACGGCACCCTCGCCATGATCCGGGCGTTCGCTCCCGTGCTGGCCCGCAACGGCGGCGGCGCCATCCTCAACGTCCTGTCGGCCGTGGCCTGGACCACCGTCGACGGCAACACGTCCTACGCCGCCGCCAAGTCGGCGCAGTGGGGCCTGACCAACGGGGTCCGGGTGGAACTGGCCGGCCAGGGAACGCACGTCGCCGCCCTCGTCCCCGGGCTCATCGCCACGGAGACGTTGCGGGACTTCGCCGCGAACGCCGGAGTCGAATTCCCCGAAGGCACGCTGCTGGACCCGGCCGACCTCGTCCGGCTCGCCCTGGACGGGCTGGAGGCCGGGGAGATCGAGATCCTCGACCGGATCGGCGCCGAGGCGAAGGCGACCCTCACCGGCCCGCCGCGCGCCTTCAGCCTGGAAGCCGCCGCGGCCGCCTGACGCGGCCGCCACGCCCAAGCCGTCCCGCCCACCGCTTGGACCAGCCGACGTGTCAGGGCAGGGACGGTGTGTCAGACAGGGCCGGCGCGGCAGGCGGCGCGTCGGTCCAGCCGACCTCGATCAGCGTCTTCCGGTACGACCACTCCGCGGACGCCTTGCCGCCGGACGTGCCCAGCTGGTCCTGTGCCAGCAGCACCATCCTGCCGGTGTCGACGATCATCCGCACCCTGGTCGACGGCGCCCGCTTCGCCTTCCCGCCCGGCCTGTCGATCACGAGGGCGGCACCGGATCTGCCCAGTTCGTCCTTGGCCTCGCCGTGGACGCGGGCGCCCGGCAGGGACAGCAGGGCCTGGTAGGCCGCGGCACGGACCTGCTTCGGCGCGGGAATGTCGTGCAGGAGCATCGGCAGGGTCTCCTCGACCCAGGCGGCCAGGTCCATCTCCCGGCCGACCCGGCCCGCCTTCATGAGCCACGCCTTCAGCCGGGCCGGGTCGGCGGGCAGGCGCTGGATCTCGTCGTAGGTCAGCCGCTGCCCGGCGAACTCGAACTGGTCACGGCCCTTCGGCGCCGCGGTCAGTGAGCCCCTGCCGGGCCGGGTGGACAGCTTCACCGTCTTGCCGTCGAGCGTTTCGCTCCACGTGGAGGGGGAGCCGTCGCGCTGCCACGCCTTCCGGTCCGCCGCGGTCTTGGGCCGCACCCCCAGGAGCCGGCCACCGAACCAGGCCCTGCCGTCGGGGGCGTTCCACCGTACGCCGACGAACCGCTCGACCAGCGAATAGGGGTGCGCTCTGGTGCCGAATCGCCCAGGATGGGTTTCCGTCATCAGCGTTCTGGTGTGCCAGTAGGCCCCCTCAGGAGGCGTGGCCGCGACGGCCGGCGGCGTGCCGAGGACGGCGGCGCCCGCGGCCAGGGCGACACTCAGAGTGATCAGCCGCCGGGTCGGCGTGGTCGTGGACGTCATCGGTTCGCTCCATCGATTCGAAGTCACAACCATGCACACAGCTGAGCCGTGCGAACGGTTGCCCGCGAAATGTTCGCACGAGCGGGCAACCGTCACGAGGGACGAAGTGTGTTAGGAGGCGTGAGATCGGACGGAGAACCGTGAGTGACCTGGAACATGACTTCGGCGCTTTCGTGGCCGCGCGTGCCACGAGCTTGTTACGGGTCGCCTACCTCGCCTGTGGTGACGCGACGGAGGCCGAGGATCTGCTGCAGACGGCGCTGGAGCGTACCTACCGCAAATGGGATCGGGTGGCCCGCTACGACAATCCGGATGCCTACGTGCGGCGCGTCATCGTCAACGCCGCCATCAACCGCGCCCGCCGCCGGGCCATCCTCACCATCATCCCCATGCACAGCCCGCCGGAGACGGCGATCCGGGCGGGCGACCCCGACCTGTTCCAGGTGCTCATGGGTGCGCTGCGCGCGCTGCCGCCCCGCCAGCGTGCGGTGATCGTCCTGCGGTACTGGGAGGACCTCACCGAGACGCAGACCGCCGAGGTGCTCGGATGCTCGGTCGGCACGGTCAAGAGTCAGGCGTCGAAGGCCATGGCCAAGCTCCGTTCGGCGCTCGGCCGGGAAACACTGGAAGGAGCGATCACCGATGCCCACGCTTGAGGAGGAGATCCGCCGGCTCATGGCGGAGGGGACGGCGGGACTGCACGCCGCGCCTGACCTGGCGGGCCGGGTGGTGCGCTCCACCAGGGAGAGGAGGCGCAGGGTCAGGATCGCGGCGGTGGCCGCGTCCGTGGCCGCGTGCGTGGTCGTCACCCCCGCCGTCGCCTTTTTCACCATCGGTACGACTCCCACGGCCGGTGAGCGGAGCACGTTCGCCACGGCACCGGAACCGCCCGCCATCGACGACACCCCGCCCATGCCGTCGGCCCCGCCGAGCCTCGGGGACCTGGGCGACGGCAGGGAGTTCGGGCGGATGAAGGTGGGATACCTGCCCGACGGGCTGGAGTGGTCGGGCCGGTCGGCGGACTGGGGCGACACTTACCAGGTCACCTACGCCTACCGGGGCGACGAGAAGGGCTCCTACCGGCTCGTGATCATGGTGTACGAGGGGAGCGCCGTCCAGGAGGTCGAGCAGCGGATCACCGCGTACCGCGACGAAGCGGACGGCAAGGCGGTGACCGTCGGCGGCCGGAGCGGCTATCTGGTCGTGCAGCACGTCGGCGAGGACGGCATGAAGGGCACCCCCACCCTGTTCCTGCGGACGAGCGACAGCCAGTGGGCCGAGATCGGCTTCAGCCCGGTGTACGCCGCGGAGTACTCCGGCGCCGAGGCGGTCAACGCCGAGTTGCTGCGGATCGGGCAAGGGCTCACCTCCACGTTGTGAGCGCGTTGTTGAGCACGTTGTTGAGCACGAGGGCCGCCGCGTGCGGCCACCGGCCTGAACGGTGGCCGCCCCTCATGGCGGCGGGGGTCAGCGGTAGGCGTCGGCTTGGAGGGTGTAGAGCTCGGCGTAGAGGCCGTTGTAGGTCATGAGGGTGTCGTGGTCGCCTTGTTCGGTGATGTGGCCGTGGTCGAGGACGTAGATGCGGTCGGCGTAGCGGACGCTGGCCAGGCGGTGGG
>NZ_JBEZFZ010000010.1:0-303297 GCF_040649735.1 Nonomuraea sp. NPDC048892
CATGATCACGCCAAGGCCGTCTCCATGTCCCGCGAACGCCCCAAACCTCCACCCAGCTCAACGACCGGCCGGTGGGAGAGGTTAAAGATCAAGCTTAGAAGGTGTCTTCAATCCCCGCGTTAATGATCATTAGGGGGGACGTAAAGACCTTGTTTGCCAGGGATTATCACTAGGCGTGATCAATAGGATGCTTGGTGTTGGTGGTCCGCATCCCGCCGTTGTCCCGTACGTCGCGTGCGAGGGGAGAGCGGAGCATGCCGACCATGATCGGTCACGTCAGCCAGGAGCGGTACGAACAGATCATCACTCGCGGCCGGGAGCTGGTTGAACTCCAGGCCCGTTCCCAGTTCGAGCTCGGCGACCTGGCGCTAGAAATCGAGCCGATGCAGCCGCACGGCGGCGCGCACCCGGACCGGGGCGAGGCGCTGTTCGGCGTCTTGGAATCCCTGCAGCTGTTCGCCGACGACCTTACCATTCCGGTGAAGACACTGGAGACCTACCGCTGGGTGGCCTCCCGCTGGCCGGCCCAGCACCGCCGGCACGGGGTCCCGTACTACATGCACAAGACGCTGGCCTCGCTCCGCGATGATGAGGAGCGGTGGGAGCGCATCACCAAGCCGCCGCTGGACCAGCGCACCAGGACGCACCGGTGGACCGACACGGCCGCCAAGCAGGCCGTCGACCAGAAGTTCGCCGACACCACCTCGGTGCAGCAGAAGGTGGAGCGCATCCACGACCTGGCCCGCGATGAGCAGGTCGCCGCCGCCGTGGCGACCGATCTGCTGCGCCGCCCGGAAGTCGCCTTCAAGGCGATGACCGACACCACCGCCCGGCATCTGGTCAACCGTGCGCAGGTCGACCAGGCCCGGCAAGCCGGCGAGGCGGTCCGCGAGCGCACCCCGGCACTGCCCCGGATCGAGCGCAGCCGCGACCTCATCGAGCTGGTCGGCGCGTGCTCGGTGTTCGTGGCCGCGGATCGTCGAGCGGTCTATCGGCTGGCTGATGAACGCCCGCCGCAACGTGATCGATTTCGAACGCAAGCCCGCCCATAGCGAAGCCCACCTGACTATGGCTGCTATCACGCTCATGAGCAGGAGGCTCACCCGAAGGAAGGCCGCCCGAGCCTGGACCAAGCATCAGCTTGACTCAGCCCAGGCGGCCTGATGCGCACCTGCATGTCTCACGGCCAGATTGCGGTCTCTCCCTACCGGCCCGTGTCCGGGTTCATGGAGTCGCCGGTGATGTACAGGTTCATGTGGGTGTAGTCGAAGGTGATGGCGAACGGCTTGAAGAAGTCGTGGGTGAAGTTGGCGATCGTGTCGAACTTCATCCCGGCGCCGACCTTGGGCTTCTCCTCTGCCCACCCCTTGACCCGCCGCCGCGTCGCCTTGCCCAGACTGATCTCCTCCGGCGCGATGGGGTAGCGTACCCCGCCCCGCCCCTGCTCGGGCTCGCCGAGCTCGATGCCAGCGCGTTCGGCGAAGTCGAGGGAGGTGCCAACGCCCCGGCCGGGGCCGCCGGTGTCGAAGGTGACGACCCGGGGCCCGAAGTCGTTGAGCGAGCCCAGCGTGCAGGGGAAATGGTCTTTCGCCAGCCACAGCGGCAGGACGTCACCCTTGAGCCGCGCGGCCTCGGTGCGGAATCTGCGCAGGTTGGCCTCGGTCTTGCGACGGATGACGAACTGCTGGTGACCGTAGTCCATGGTGGTCAGGAAATGGTAGAAGTGCACGGTGCCGATGGTGCCGTGTGCCTCGGTGCCGTCGGGCAGGTTGGGCCGGTCGGCCTCGTTCCAGTGGACGGGCGCGTTGCGGACCTCGAGGTCGCCGATACGCACCGACTTGGCGATGCCGTAATACATCGTGAACTGCTGCCCGTCGGCGCTTCCCTTGCTCTCGGAGATCACCTCCAGGCCGGCCTCCTTCGCCAACTGCATGCTGAGGCCGGCCGTCGTCGCTCCCGTGTCGAGCTGGAAGATCCTCGGCTGTGTTCCGTTGATGGAGATCATCATGTGGGGCAGGGGTTCGAGGCCGAGGAACGGGATTCTGGTGCTCTGCGGGCCATGCACCTGCCAGGGGGTTCCCTGGATCGTCTCGTACAGCTTGGCGTGGGCGAGGTCGGTCTGCGAGCCGGTCAGCTCGCCGCGTTTGCGCAGCCAGGGTACGGCTTCCGACAGCCTGTCCTGGCGGATGTAGCAGTCCGCGAGCTGGTAGAGGGAGAATTCGTCGTCGGGCTTCAGGCTAACGGCGCGTTTGAGGAATCTCTCGGCGTCGGCGAACCGGTTGGACAGCAGAGCGATGTAGCCGATCTGCGCGGCGGCCTGCGCGTTGTCGGCGTTTTCCTTCAGCCGGCGCCGGTAACCTTGCTCGGCACGTTTGAAATGGCCGCTCTTGAACAGTTGGTCGGGGTCGTCGGCGAGCCACGGAGCGGCGGCTATGGCACTCGCGCCACCCATGCCCAGCAGCGGCAGCGCCGCACCTACTCCGGCGGCCAGCCCCGCGCGTTGCAGGAACTGTCGTCGATCCAGTCCCGGAAAAGTCTCTTCTTCGTGCATGGCCGGCTCCTGAGGGTCTTGGCGATTTCAGCGGCGATCTGCCCGGCCCGTTCCCCCGGCGGTCGCGGCGCAGGGGTCCGGGCAGAGGCCTGCATCAGGAAATCAGCTCTGCTGTTTCCTCTGCGTTGCCGTCCGCCTTTGGCTGCATCGAGCGTGTGGGAGGCACCCTGCCAGACAAAGTCTTAACCTCTCGCCCAAAGGGACAAGGAAGATCATTAAGGGGGATCGAAGACACCTTCTTAGTCGCGCGCAGCATGGTCGATGGCCTCCATCAGGTAGCGGCGGGTTCCGTCATGCAGGTCAGGTCCAGGAGAGCCGAGCCCGAGCAGCCTGGCCGCCCACCACCCGTCCACGGCCATCCGTATGGCTGTGGCCGCTGCGGGGTCGATGCCGTCGTCGGCGAGCCTGGCCTGCCAGGCGGCGAACCGCTCACGCAACGGCTTGAGCTGCGTCGGGTCGACGAGCATCACGGCAAGCAGCGCCACAGTGACGCGGTCGGCAGGCACCGTGGCGGTGGTGTGCCGTTCGGGGATGGTCGCCTCGACATAGGCGCGCAAGAAGTCGCCTGGGAGGGTGCCCGCCTGAGCGAGCGCGTCCTCGAAGGCCGTGGTCAGCCGGTCGGCCATGGCGCCGACCAGGGCCTCTTTTGCCCCTCGCCTCGGCGACCAAAACCCTTTGTCGGCAGGCTCCAATGGCCTGCACGATGCAGGCGGTGGCCGGCATCGGCTTATCCGGTGTGGAGGTTGCGACGATGATCAGGTCGATGTCGTCCGCCTGTAGTCGTGCGGTGAGCATGGCTCGTCGCGCGGCGGCTGTGGCGAGGTCCGATGTCGCTTCGCTGTCGGTGGCGACGCGCCGTTCACGGATTCCGGTACGCTCCTCGATCCACTCGGGGGCGACGTGCATGCGATCCGAGAGCTCGGCGTTGGGCACGACGGTCGCAGGCAGGCAGGCACCGGTTCCGGCGATGGCGACGCGGTGGTTCGCGGGCGCGGCACGTTCACGATTTCGGTTCATGTTTCTCCCTGGGGATGTCGCCGGCGTTGTGGCGTCACACGCCGGTGTGCTGGGGCGGGTCCTCGGCGACAGGGGCCGGGGGGTGCCGCGGGTGTGGCGCGTCGCCCGCTGCTGGCAGCCGCCCCGATGACGGAGGCGCAGACGAGCGCGGCACCGATGATCTGCAGCGGCGACAGGTCTTCCGCGAAGACCAGGAACGCCAGCACGCTGGTGACGACCGGCTCGGCGCTGGAGATTGCCGCCGAAGGGGCGGCGCCCAGCAGCCGAAGACCGGCGAAGAAGGCGATGATGGCGATGAGTGTGGAGACGACGGCGGTCGCCACGGCCGCCGACCAACCGGCGAGGTTGCCGGGGAAGGACGGAGCGTGGGCCAGGCACGCGCCGGCGTAGACCCCGGTCGCGGCCAGGCAGACGGTGGTGGTCGAGGCGAGCGGGCCGGCCGCGCCCGACAGGTGGCTGCCCGCCAGGATGTAGCCCGTGTAGATGACCGCCGCGGCGACCGCGAGTGCGATGCCGAGAAGATCGCCCTCCAGCGTCGGGCCGGCGACCAGCGCGACGCCCAGAGTCGCCATGCAGGTGGCCGCGAGCGTGAGCAAGGCAGGCACGCGGCGGGCCAGGACGGCGCCGCAGATGGCCACCAGCACCGGGTAGGTGTAGAAGAGGACCGCTACCAAGCCTGCTGGTATCCGTGTCAACGCGGTGAAGTAGGTCAATGACTGCCCGACGTAGCCGACGGCGCCCATCAGCACTAGGAGGCGCAGATCCCGCCCGCGCGGCCATGGGGTCGATGTGATCGCCATCAGCGCGGTGAGGGCGATCGCGGCGACGCTGAAGCGGATGAGCAGCACACCGTGAACGTCGGCGCCGCTGTCATAGGCGATCCTCGCGAAGATCGCCATGGCGCCGAAGGACACGGCGGAGCCGAGGATGAGAAGCACTCCGGTCGCGGTACGCCGGGGCAGGACCGGGGCGGTCATCGCGATCCTCCGCCCGGGTGCGCCGTCCGGCGTGGTGAGCAGGCGCCTCGCGCCGCCTCAGGCCACGTGCTTCAAGGATCGATACGGCCGCCGGGGCGGCTCTGAGTGCGCCGCGCCTTGCGCTCTTCGGCTCTGATGCCGGTGGGGCTGAGCTTCGTGGGGCTGAGCTTCATGGGGGAACCACATCCCGTCTCCTTGAGCTTCCCCCCATTCGGAGTAACCTGTCAAGTAGTGAGAATGGTGACGGCGTAGATCGGGTGTCCATAATGACGAACGAGCAGCGGGGTAAGCCCGACGTGGCTCCGGAAGGCTTGGAGACGCTCCGGCTCTTTCTCAATACGCGAGATCTGGAAGCCGGCCTCGACGAGTTCGACGAGGCCGGCTCTCTCGCGAGGTGGCTGCGCGAACACGAACTTCTCGGCCCGGACGAGACGGTGGGTCATGACGACGTCCTGCGGGCCCGCGAGCTGCGTGAGGCGCTCCGCTCCCTGCTGAGCGAGCGCTCCGAGCCCGGCCGCGCCTCCCGCGCCGCGCAGTCCTTCAACGCGGCCGCCCAGTCGGCCGCCCCGCTGCAGGTCGAGATCTCACCGGATGCGACCGTCACGTTGGTCGCGACCCGCTCCGGGGCGCCTCGCGCGCTGGGCCGCATCGTCGCCGCCGTCGCCGGGTACGCGGGAACCCCTGCCTGGGAACGCCTCAAGATCTGTGGCAACCGTGCCTGCCAATGGGCGTTCTACGATCACGCCAGAAACAAGACCGGCCGCTGGTGCAACATGGCCACCTGCGGAAACAAGGCCAAGGCGAGGAGCTATCGGCGGCGGCGATCCAACACGGTGACGGCCGGCGTCGCCTTCGATCCGGGTGGCCGCCCCGGTTCACCCCAAACCGGCCTGCGCCGGCCTGCCGGTGACCGGCAGGTGCCGACTTGATGCCCGGGCGGCCTCGCGGCCGGCCCACGTGGTGGGCCGCGCTTTCCGTACCGTGTCCTCAGCCGAAGTCGCGGGGGCCGTCCTCAGCCGGTGGGATGGTGCCTCGTGGCGGAGAGTGCGCAAGCCGGATTCGTTCGGCGACCTCGACCTGGTGGAGGACGTCGCCGCGGCCGATTACGGCGAGATGTGGGCGCTCATCAGGGACGGCCGGGCTAGCAGCGTCGCCCCCTGCGGCGGCACGACCGGATTATTGATCCCGGCTCAGGAGGCCAAGGACACATTTCTGATCTATGGGCTCAGGTAACGGCCAGTATGCGCGCAAGGTGCCGACGAGGAAGGCAGTGCCTACCCTCCGTGTCCCGCACGGGTGGAGACAGTCCGAGTGAGTTGATACCAGCGTGCGGTGGCCATCTCAGCCCGCGAGTCACACCAAGCCCGTCAGCCTGAACATCAGGGCTCAAGGCCCCGGCCAGCCCACCTTACTCAGCGCACGTTCTACCTGATCACCAAGGTCAAGATCATCGGCTTAGGAACAGGCGTCCTGGACGCTGGGGCGAGCGGCGGCGGACAGCAGGGTGAGCGCGGCCTGGCGGGCGGCCTCGCCGGCGCCGGCTGGGTCGTGATGCGCGGCGACGACGGTCGCCCCCTCGACCAGCATGAGCAGTTGTCGTCCCAGGACGGGCGGATCGACAGCTCCGGCACGGCTGGCGATGCCGGTCAGGAGATCAAGGTAGTGGCCCAGATGGCGCGCGGTGATAGTGCGAACGGCGTCCACGTGGTGCTGGGCGGCCGCGTTCAGTATCGCGCAGCCACGGAAGACCGGGTCGTCGTACCACCGCTGGAGGGCGTCGAACACCGCGGCGAGTTGCTCGCCGGGGGCGTCCCCGGCGGCTGCGGCGGCTTCGGCCAGCCAGCTCGTGACCCGCTCGCTGCGCGCTTGCAGCATGGCCTCCACGAGGCCGTCCTTGGTGCCGAAGTGCCGGTAGAGCGTCTCCTTGGACACCCCGATGCGGGTGCACAGCTCGGCGACGCCGATGCCGTCGAGGCCGCGTTCGTACAGCACCGCGGTGGCCGCTTCAAGGATGGTGGCGCGAGTGCGTGCGGGGTCGATCGTCGAGCCTTTGGTGACTGGCATGAGGTAGATGGTACCGATCGGTCCGATCCGATGTAATGTCTCAGGTCGTACCGATCGGTTCGATCTCGGGAGTCTCTTGTGTTTGACCCGCTTGCTGCCGACCCGCCGCGCGATCCTGACTTTCCGGCCACCACGCCGGCGCTGAGGTTCGACAGCGGGGGCGCGTCCCTGCTCGGTGTGCTGCACGTGCCGGCAGGCCGAGGGCCGCACCCTGTCGTCGTGCTCCTGCACGGATTCCCCGGCAACGAACGCAACTTCGATCTCGCGCAGGTGCTGCGCCGTGCGGGCTACGCGTCCTTGGTGTTCCACTATCGCGGTTCGTGGGGCGTCGGCGGCTCGTGGTCGTGGGGGCACGTGCTGGAGGACACGGCAGCGGTCGTGGCCGGACTGCGCGACCACGCCGCCGCTCACCGGCTGGATCCGCAGCGGCTGGTATTGATCGGTCATAGCCTGGGCGGCTTCGCCGCGCTGATGACCGCAGCCGCCGAACCGTCCGTCACCGCCGTCGCCTCGGTGGCCGCGTTCGACTTCGGCACGGCAGCGGCGCTCTGCCGTACCGACCCGAGTGTCCGGGCGAGCTATGTCGAGGCGTTCACCGGCGAACTCGGTCCCCTGCGGGGCACCAGCGGGGAAGCCCTCGTCGGCGAGATGGAGGCGATGGGCGACTCATGGCGGCTGGCCGGACTCGCACCGCTGCTGGCGGACCGCCCCGTACTCCTGATCGGCACCGGCCTTGACACCGTCACGCCGTACGACGTGCATCACGAACCAGTCGTCACGGCCTATCAGGCGCAGCCCGTCGAACACCTCGAACACCACCTCTTCCCGACAGACCACGCATTGTCGGACCATCGCGTGACCATGACACGTATGCTCCTGGGCTTCCTGGAACGGTGCCCGTGAGGCAGGCGCCGTGGCAGGCGCTGCGGTTGGCTCTCGGCACCGCCTCGGCGCTCGGGCTGGCGCGCTTCGCGTACGGCCTGCTTTTGCCGGCCATGCGCGAGGACCTGCGCTGGACCCTGGCTGAAGCGGGGGCGATGAGCACCGCCAACGGCCTCGGCTACCTCCTCGGCGCGCTGGTGACCGCCGCGATCGTGCGCCGCTGGGGCACCGCCGCCGCCTTCCGCGTCGGGATGACACTCACGGCCGTGTCGCTGGCTGCCACCACAGCGAGCGACGCCTACCCGGCGCTGCTGGCCGCGCGGGCCGCGGCGGGAGCGGCGGGGGCGGTGGTGTTCGTCGCCGGCGGCGTGATCGCCTCGCGCGTCGCCGCCCGCGCGGCCTCCAGCTCGCCCATCACGGTGTACTTCGCCGGCACTGGACTGGGCATCGTTGTCAGCGGTGTGAGCGTCCCCGTGTTGGGGGAGCACTGGCGCCTGGCCTGGGTCGGCCTGGCCGTCGCCGCCGCGCTGACGACCGTGGCGAGCTGGAGTGCGGCGAGCACGGGTGAGGACGCGCATGCCGCCGCGGCCGGCCGGGTCCGCGTGCGCCCGCTGTGGGGGGCCGCCCTGGCCTACCTGCTGTTCGCCGCCGGGTACATCACCTACATCACTTTCCTGTCCGCCTACCTCGCCGACCAGCACGCCTCGCTCGGGCAGGTGGTGCTCACCTGGACGGCGCTGGGCCTGGCCGTCGTTGCGGCGCCCGCGCTGTGGAGCCGCCCCACCGCCGAATGGGCCGCCACCCGGGCATTGGCCACCCTGCTCGCGATCCTGGCCGGCGGAGCGGCGCTGGCACTGGCAGCACCCACGCCATCGGTCATCCTCGCCTCCGCGATCATCTACGGGGCGACATTCATGGGCGTTCCCGCCGCCATCACCGCCCTCATCAAGGGCAACGTCCCGTCCGCCGACTGGACCGCCACGCTGGCGGCCTTCTCCACAGTGTTCGCGGCTGGGCAGACCGCCGGGCCGTGGATCGCCGGCATGGTCGCCGATCACACCTCCACCGAGGCCACCCTGGCGTGGACCGCGATCCTGTGCTCCGCGGCCTCCGCGATCGCCATCGCCGGAGGCCGCACACGCCCCGGCGTACCCGGCGCGGCACACAACTGAGACGTGCGTCTCACACCGGCGACCGACACACACCGCGCATGCGGTCGA
This sequence comes from Nonomuraea sp. NPDC048892, assembly GCF_040649735.1. Classification (NCBI taxonomy): domain Bacteria; kingdom Bacillati; phylum Actinomycetota; class Actinomycetes; order Streptosporangiales; family Streptosporangiaceae; genus Nonomuraea; species Nonomuraea sp. NPDC048892. The sequence continues at coordinate 8,712 of NZ_JBEZFZ010000010.1, forward strand.
CGTTCTCCCGGGCAGCGCCTCACGAGCCACCAGACACCAATCCGACAAGAGAAAGCGAGAAAGATCATGGGGAACTTCGTGCTCATCCCAGGGATGTGCCACGGCGGCTGGTGCTTCGAGGAGCTCACCGGCGAGCTTCGCGTGCGGGGGCACGCCGTCTACCCGCTGACGCTGACCGGGCTCAGCGAGCGCAGCCATCTGCTGCACGGCGGAGTGAACCTCGACACGCACATCCAGGACGTGACCAGTGTGCTAGCCGCTGAGAACATTCAGGATGTGGTGCTGGTCGGCCACAGCTACGGGGGCATGGTGATCACCGGCGCCGCCGACCGCGCACCCGAACGAGTGAATGCCCTGGTCTACCTGGACGCCATGGTGCCGGAGCCCGGCGACTCCACCTGGACCCTCGTCTCCGACCAGGAGCGCCAGTGGTACATGGACGTGGTGGAGACCGGCTACGCGGTACGGCCGCTGCCCTTCTTCGACCCACGGGCCACGCCCCACCCACTGGCCTCGCTGCTCCAGCCACTCCAGCTCACCGGCGACCTCGCGCACATCCGCCGCAGGGACTACGTGTACGCCGCAGGATGGGACGGCCATTCCCCGTTCACCCCCGTCTACCAGCGGTTGCGCGAAGACCCCTCGTGGCGGACGTACGCGCTGGACAGCGGGCACAACCTCATGCGGGACGCGCCGCAGGACCTGTTGAAGATCCTGCTCCAGGTCGTGGCCCCCGCTGATGGCGAGGATCGGGACAGCTTCACCGCGCGGGCTGCCACCAGAGCAGTCACCACAAGACCTTCGCCGGCCGGCCAAGCGTAGCGCCGAAGCAGCGCCGCGCGCCGACGCTCTGGGAAGCCCCTTCGCACCCAGCCATTCGCTCACGCTCAGGGCCATCCTTTCCATCCGGCGAATCGACAGCTGAGAGTGCGCGTTCCTCAGTGCCTGCGGGCGGCGGGATCGTGTCTGGCCTGCCAGCGCGCGAGTGCTTCTCCGGAGACCTGGGCATAGCGGGCCAGCGAGACGACTGAGGTATGCCCGGAGTAGGCCAGCAGGGTGGAGGTCTTGGCGCCGTCCTCGGCCGCGTGGGTCAGGGCCGAGTGCCGGAGTTGATGCAGTGTCCAGCCGCCGGTGGCGCTCTCGAACAGCTCGGCCGCCCGACGATAAGACAGCCGCGCCTTCCCGCTGCCCGCACCGACATCGGCCGGTGGCAGGTCCACCCGGGCCCGCCGGTCGGTGGTGAGTACCGGCCCGCGGGCGCCTCCCAGTGCTCCTGCGGTGGCAGGCCGGTCTCGCTGTGTGGCGTGCGGTGGTAGGTCTGGCGGACGAACTCGCTGAGGGCCGTGTCCAGCTCGGCTAGGCTGAGCCATGCTCGCCCGGCCCTGTCCCGGGTGCCGCGCGGCGCGTAGCCGGTGCCGCCGCACCCCGACTCGCCCGGTCCGCATACCGTGGCGCGCTGACCGCCCGAGGCCGATCGGTGAAAGTCCGGCCCCGCCACTGGAGCTGTCGCCCCTACTGCGGCAGTGATCACCACCCCGGTCGATACCCTCGCCTCTCGATGCGACCCGGATCGCCGGCGGGCCGAGGCTGGGGCCGGTCGTCACGGTGCGGTGGCAGCGGGCCGCTCAGCGAGTGGGCCGGGCAGGAGGGGCGCGGCGGTGGGGACGCGGAGGCGTTCCACGGCGTCGCGTGCTTCTTCGTCAGGCCGTACGTCGTAGCGGAGGGTGGTGCTGGGGCTGGCGTGGCCGGCCAGGCGGGCGGTCATGATCGCGTCTGCTTGCGGCAGGAGGTTGGAGATGAACGTGCGGCGCAGGTCGTGGGGTCGTACGGGGGTGGTGGCGGCCTGTTCGGTGCGTTTGGCGAGGATGTCGCGTACGGCCTGGGGGTTCATCTGCCAGGGACGGCCGTCCGGGGTGGTGCGTACGGCGCCGCCGCGGGTCAGGCGGGGGAACAGCGGGCCGCGGTGGGTGCCGCGGCGGGCGAGCCAGGCTTCCAGGCGGCGGGCGGCGAAGGTGTTGACGGGGATGCGGCCGCACTGGCTGACGGCGGCCACATCTTGGCTGTCCTGGACGGCATGGACGAAATCCCCGCACCCGCCCGCGCCCAGGTGATCGCCGCGCTCAACGCCTCGCTGACCGCCCGCGACCAGCTCATCCTGACCAGCCGCCGCACCGAGTTCGCCACCGCCATCCACGACACTGGTCGCCCGCTCACCGCCGCCGCGGTCATTGTCCCCCAACCAGTCCCCCCACAAGCCGCTGCCGACTACCTGACCGCCTGCCTCCCCGCATCCCCGACCGACGTCTGGAGGCAGACCCTGACCGCACTACGCTCCCGCACCGTCCCCGGCCTGACCCAACTGGCCGCCACCCCGCTGGGCCTGTGGCTGATTCGCACCGTCTACGTCACTCCCGGCGCCGACCCTGCCCCCCTGACCGGCCCGCTCGGCGCCGACGCCGACGCGCTACGGGCCCACCTGCTCGACCACGTCATCCCCGCCGTCATCGCCGCCCGGCCACCCAGCACCGGCCCCGCCGACCACTTCCGGCCCCGCCACCGGCTTGACCCCGATGCCACCCGCCGCCACCTGACCTACCTGGCCCGCGCCTTCCCCCCGGCCGCCACCCGCGACATCACCTGGTGGCACATCGCTCGCACTACACCCCACATCCGGTCAACGATCGGGCTCGCGACCGGGCCCACGATCGGGCTCGCGGCCGGGATCCTGATGGGCAACCATCATGCGTGGCTGGTCTGCACCATCACGGTGGCCCGGCTAGCCCTCCAACGCCGGCTTCCCTGGCGATTCAGGAACTTCCTCGACGACGCCCACCGCCTAGGACTACTGCGTGCCGTCGGCCCGGTCTATCAGTTCCGCCACGCCGCCCTGCACGACCACCTCGCCTCCGCGGACATGTCCCAGGGGACTTCTCAACGGATCGGACACAACTTGTGAGCTGACGTCGCAGACATGTTCGCGACGTGAAGCTCGAGGTCGGGACGATGTTTACACCGCGGTCGTTCAGCAAAGTCCACGTGGAGGCGGAACTGGCCAAGCTCGACACCAGCGGCTGGCGACCGCTGCGGCCCACTCAATTGCGGGAGCTGGGGCTGACCCCGTGAACTGAGGTCCTTGAGAGAAAGGTGAGGGCCCCGTCCTCGCCCGGCAGGGCCGGGTGAGGGTTGGGGCCAGTGGGATGGCGGCGCACGGGTTACGGGCTCGGCACGGGCGGGGGCAGGATCCTGGACGGCAGTCGGCCCAGTCACGGTGCCACGTTCAGTCGGGCCACCCATCGGCCCTCCAGGCGGAGATGACCTCCACATGCCGACTCCGCCCGACTCTGCAATGTGAACGAGACCACGTCGCACACTCTGGCACCGAGTTGACCTCCCGCGCGGCGTGCTCGGCCTCGGCTCGGCTGTGCCACAGCACCCCATCCAGCCACTCACCGTCGCCCTTGGTCAGATACGGGATTGAGGCTGGAAGCCAGGAACAGCGGTTGGCACCGAGTACGGTCATCGGCCGGGCGTCTGGAGCTCACCAGCTCTAACGACGCCTTTCGGCGCCTGCTCGGCGCCCTCGCCCCCGGAGGACGCCCAGGAGGTCTGCGGAGCGCTGCGGGTCAGACTCGCCGAGCTCTACGACCCCGAAGTGGCCTCCGCGATCCAGCCTTCCTGCGGTACGCGACCATCGCCACCCCCACTGCTGAGGCCCGCCTCGGAGGCGGCCTGTCCATCACCGTGCGCTTCCCTGGCTGAACGTCACCCGGCGCCCACGATGATCAGCCGTATAGAAGCACGGTACGGCGGCCGAGCGTCGGCAGCACGCCCCCGTACGCGGCGCCACAGATAACCCGCGACCAGCCCGGCGGCCGGCGCGAGCGGCAGTACCAGCCCGACCCTGACGAGAGCCCCAGGGGGCGCGACACCACGGCAGCACCATGGACCGCGCTGTCAGCGGGTCGTAGTCATATCCGGCCGGGAATTCCCGTTGCCGACCATCGACGCATCCCAGCAGCTTCCGAGAAGGCCGTGTTCCCGGAAGCTCTCGCCACGGGGACTTCCGAGAACGAGGCCCAGAGCGCGGCGAACAGCCAGCTCAGCACTTCCGAGAACAGCAGCCGGACACCAAGCGGGAATTTCGGCCGGATAGTACAGCACCCGGATCTGCACGCCCGCAGCGTGCGTGGCGGGTCGTCGGTATGCCTTGTGGCAGATGTGGCGGGAGATCGGCGTGCCTAATCTGTGAGGTCGTCTGCGGCGCTCGCCGCACCATCCTGTTGGAGGATTCGATGACCTGGCCACGATCGGTTTTGCTTGCCCTGCCCCTGGTGATGACGATGGGAGCGTACGCATCAGCAGCCTCCGCCTCATCCAGCGGAACGCCGGCGCCGCCCCTGACCTGGTCCGCCTGCGAGGGGAAGATCTCGGCCGAGCTGCAGTGCGCCACGTTGCGCGTGCCCATCGACTGGTCGAAACCCGGCGGTAAAACGATCGCCCTCACCGTGGGCAGGGCGCCGGCGACCGGTGCGGCGGCCGCGGGCACCGTCCTGTTCAGCCCCGGAGGTCCTGGTGGCGCCGGGGTGCAGGAGTTGTCCCGGGCGCTACCCCACTTCGCTGCTCTGCGTACCCGGATGGACGTTGTCACCTGGAACCCGCGGGGCGGGGTGAGCGGTGAACATATCCCGCTGGCCTCATGCGCGGCCGGTCCCGCCTTCGCCACTCCGGACAGCCGGCGCGAGTACGACCAGGCCCTCAAGGCGAACACTGCCGGGATCGTGGCCTGCCGGGACGCCGTGCCCGAACTGTTCGCCCACCTGGACTCCGCCACCCAGGCCCGCGACATGGACGCCATCCGCGCCGCCCTGGAAGAGAAGAAGATCGCCTTCCTCGGCAACTCCTACGGCGGTGTGCTCGGGGCCTCCTACGCGCGGCTGTTCCCGCAGCGGCTGCGCGCGATGGCGGTGGACAGCGTGCCCGATCACGTGGACCCGTTCGAGAAGTCGGAGCGGCTGCAATATGAGGGCCTGGAGGCCGGGTTCCAGCGGTTCGTCCGCTGGTGCTCCGGCTCCTCCGACTGCGTGCTGCGCGGCGCGAATGTGGAGAAGACCTGGCAGGCCGTCGTGCGGCGTGCCGAGCGCCGGCCCCTGTCTGGCGCCCCGGCCGCCGGTGAGCGCCGCTACGACGGCGACGACCTGAAGTTCCTGGCCTACGGCCTGGTGGACAGCACAACGGATTGGCCCGTGCTGGCCAAGGCCATCGCGAGCGCCGCCAAGGGTGACGCGGCCGGTTTCGACCCCCAGGGTCGCGGCCTGCCGTCGCGGGTGACCGCCATGCTCGCGGTGAACTGCGCCGACGGGTTCCGCTACGACGGCTACCACGCCTACCGTGCGGCGGTGCGACGCTCGGTCAAGGTGTCGCCGAACTTCTCCGGCATGCGGGAGAACGCCTGGCTCGCCTGCTCGCCGTGGGCGGCCAAGGCCGCTAACCCGCCGGCGTCGCTGCCGGCCCGCGAGCTTCCGCCGCTGCTCGGTGTCGGCCCGGTCTATGAGTACCCCTCCGTTCGCGCCATCACCGACCAGGTCCCCGGCTCGGTCACGGTCAAGTACGACGGCGTCGGTCACGGCCGGTACCTCAACGCCGGAGACCCTTGCGTGATCGGCCACGTGAACCGGTACCTGATCGACGGCGAGGTGCCCGCACCCGGCACCACGTGCCCCGCCTGGCCGGCGTGATACTGATCGCGTGAGACGACCAGCGGCTTTCCGCCCCCTTCCGACCGGCGCCTGGCGGCGTATGCCGCTCATGGGCCGCGACGCCCTGCTCGCCTGCGCCGTGGCGACCATCGCGCTGACGGTCTCGGCGCTGGACGAATGGCGGCGCGGCCCGCTTGCCGAGATCACCGATGTCGGCGCGGCGGCGGCGTGGGCGGCGCCGATTCTGGCCGTCTGCGCGCCGCTGGCGCTGCGCAGGCGGCTGCCCCTGACGGCAGTGGTCGCGTCCGCGATGGTGATGCTCGCGCTCGGCCTCGCGCTGGAGCGCGACGCCGGGATCTGGGTCCTGGGCCTGATCGTCGCCTCGGCGGCCTATCACCGCCATCGGCTGCGCGCAGTCCTCCTGGTCGGCTCGGTCGTCTGGGCGGTGGCGGCAGGACTCGGGGGCAGGTCCGTGCTGGGCCTGGCCGCCGTGTCCGTCTATGCGGCGGCCGGCGCGGCGCCGGTCGCCGCCGGGTATGCGCTGCGGTTGCGGGCCGACCGCGCCGTGCAGGCCGCGCGGCTGCAGCGTGCCCAGGAAGAGCGGGCGCGCTCGCAGGAGGCCGCGCGCATCGCCCGGGAGGTTCATGACGTCGTCGGGCATCACCTCAGCGCGATCAGGCTACAGGCGGTCGGTGCCCGGCGGGCGCTGGCTGGTCACGACTGCGAGGCCGACCGGGCGCTGGCCGGGATCGCCGGTCTGTCGGCCGAGGCGCTGGCCGAGATTCGGGCACTGCTCGCGACGTTGGTGCGCTCGGATGGCGAGGACCACGCTCACAGCGGGAGCCTCGCCGACCTGCCCGCGCTGGCGGAACGCAGTGGCGGGCCGGAACTGGCCGTCGCGCTGGAGGTCGACCCTCGCCTCGACAGCACCGTTCACCCCGAGACAGCGGCCTGCGTCTACCGGATCGTGCAGGAGGCACTGACCAACGTGGCGCGGCACTCCATGGCCGCGCTGGCCTCGGTCACGGTCCGTGCAGTGAGCAACCGAGTCGTCGTCACCATCGACGACCCCGGCCCGCCCCGGCCGTCGGCCGGCGGCGAACCGGCGGACGACGGTGTCCTGAACGGCGGGCACCGCGGGGGGCAGGGCCTGGCGGGTATGCGCGAGCGTGCGGCGGCGCTCGGGGGGCACTGCCACGCCGGCCCGCACGGCGGGAACGACTGGCGGGTGCGCGTCAGCCTGCCTGTGCTTCCTTCGAAGGCGCGTGACGGGCACGGTACGGCGGTGACCGCCGGCGGTGCGGACCGAGGCCCTTCCACGATGTCCGTCGCGTACGGTCATCCGGCCCGGCGGGTGGTCCCGTGATCCGGCTGCTGATCGCCGACGACCAGCAGCTCGCCCGCGAGGGCCTGCGGCAGTTGCTCGGCCATGAGCCCGACATCGCCTTCCTCGGAGCCGCACGCGACGGGGACGAGCTGATCAGCATGGCACGCGAGCACCAGCCGGACGTGATCCTCACCGACCTGCGCATGCCGGGCACGGACGGGATCACGGCGATCCGGCGGCTGACAGCTCAGGCGCCGGATCGCCCCATCATCGCGCTGACCACGTTCGACACCGACGAATACCTCTTCGGGGCACTCGAAGCGGGCGCCGTGGGCTTCCTGCTCAAGGACGGCGACCCCGACCTCTATCTGGCGGCGATACGCGCAGCCCACCGAGGTCAGGGCCTGATCGACCCGCAGGTGACCCGCAGGCTCGTGCGCCGCTTTGCCACCCCACCGGTGCGAGGTCAGGGCCCGGAGCTGACGCTCCGGGAAACAGAGGTCCTCCGCTTGGTCGCGCTGGGGCGGTCCAACGCCGAAATCGCCGCCGAGCTGCGTATCGCCGCAGGCACGGTCAAGATCCACGTGTCGCGTGTCCTGTCCAAGGTCGGTGTGCGAACTCGTGTCCAAGCCGCGATCCACGCCTACCGCTCAGGCTTGGTGCCCGCGGATGAGGAGAGGTGAAAGCCACTATCGGCGCCGCCGCAGGCCCCGCGCCACCGCCGGGTGGCGGACTTCTACGGCGGACGCCGGAGCTCCCCCGACATCCTGGCCTGCGTGGCCACCACGTGTTACCAGAAGATCGGCGGAGGCGGAGAGCGTGTCATTGCCGTACTGAACCGCGCGGTCCTGCTTGGAGCGCGTGACGCTGGACTCGCTGCGCACCAAGGCGCGGACATGACGGGCATAGGCCAAGACGTCCTCACCGCTCAGTTCGGCAAGAGTAGGCGGTGCAGGGCGCTGGTCCAGCCAGACGAAGAAGCGCCGGAGCTCGCCGAAGAGCATTCGCATGCTGATCAGCGACGGTCGTTCCTCCCCTGGCGGGAGCGGCATCGCCATGAACGCACAGAAGGCCTCCTTGTCCAGGGTTCGATAGCGAGCGGGGACCTTGTCGAACAGCAGCCTCAACCAGCGGACATAGGTCTGATGGATGCCCGGGGCCAGGTCCCATGCCTCGTCGACGAACCGGCTGGTGTCGGCCAGATCGTGGCCACTGCGCAGCACGTAGTCACGCAGGATGTGAACATCGTCCCAGGGATGCGCAAGGTCGGCCTTGGCCGCGGCGTGGGTCAGGCTCATTCGGTTCCCTCCCAGGGGCGTTCCACCAGGTCGAGCAGCGCGTCGGCGGGTTGGTGCCGTCGTGCGGCCTCGATCTCCGCCGAGGTGAAGCCCGCGTTCCGCGTAATTCAGCGGTCTGGAGGTCTGAATCTGGGGTGTGAGCTGGGCTGACATGGATGTGACCGTCTGGAGGGCGTTTCTCTAGGCGGCTGTGTTCGGGCTCCTGCTCCGGCCTGCCGGGCACGGGTCCGAACCCGACCCCCTCCGGCACGCAGCCCGTGCACCGGCGCATGCACGGGTTGCGTGGTCGGGGCTGGTGGACTGTCCGGTCGGTTTGCCGCCGATTACTTGGACTCGATCTTGCCAAGCGGCTGGGCCGTTCGGTTGAGGGCGGTGACCGCGCGAGCCCAGGCGGGGTCGCCGGGGTAGAGCTGACTGCGCAGATATGCCCACGACATCGCCCGTAGCTGGGCGACTCGTTGCGGGTTCTCGTCCGTGGTTTCCTTCGCGTCGTAGCCCGCGACACCGCCGAGCGAATGCTGTGCGCCGAACAGGGTCAGCAGGCTCTTCGGGCCGGGGCTCTGGTGGTAGGCGTCGGCTCGCCAGTTTCTGCGCGCGGAGAAGGCAGGGTTGAAGTCGTTGTCGCCGTACACGATCAGGGCGGGTTTGGTCATGGTGTCGAAGGTCAGCGTCCGCATCGCGGGCGACTGCGCCTTGGCGGGCGGCGTGAGGTCGGCGCCGTTGCCGGCGGGTGCCATGGCGACGCCGGCCTTGATCCGGTCGTCGGCGAGGTTCAGCGGTCCATCCACCGGATCGGTCAGGCCCTGGCCGAGGAGCATGGTTGCGGTGGTGCCGCCCATGGAGTGCCCGACGACGGCGATCCGGCTGCTGTCCAGGCGCCCGCGCAAGCCCGGCACGGCCTTTTGGAGGTCGTCGAGGTGGTCGAGGATGTCAGTCATGTCCTGGACCCGGGACCGCCAGTGCAGAGACGCCTCTGGGTCGTTCGCGTCGCGCAGGCCCAGTGTCGTCGAGTCCAGATGGGTGGGCTGGATGACGACGAAGCCGTGCGCGGCGAAGAAGTCCGCCAGCGGTGCATAGCCGTGGAGTGAGGAAAGGTGGTTCGAGGAGCCGTGTCCGTGTGACAGCAGAATGACGGGTAGTTTCTTGCCGGTGGTTGGGGCGGAAACCTTGATCTGAAGGGCGACCGGCCGCCCGGGGACGGCCATGGTGAGGGGCTGGAAGGTCGTCACGGGGGAGGGGCGGCTGACGGGTATCCCGCCTTCCAGGAACGACGAAGGACTCGCTTTCGCTTCGTCATCGGTCGAGGCATGTGCGGTCGGTAGGTGGCTTGATATCAAGGTTGCCACGACGGCGGCGGCCACGCCGGCACTCAGGCGGTCACGAGCACGTGAATCCCCGTCCTGCGGTGCCTGATTCTCCGTGGGAGTTTCCATGAGGGATGGTTGACGTCTTTTGCTTCGCACTGATACTCCCCGATGAGGGAATTAGGGTGTGTTGAAAAGCGGCGAAGAATCCGCTCTGGATTCCGCCCTCTCCGGTGCACCGATGAGAGCGGAACGGATGATGCGTGTCACCGCGATGATGACGATGACGACCGGACCGAAAAGGTTGAAGGTGAACATGGTTCCGTAGATGTCGTCAGTGTCCCAGGTGTGTCCGACGGCGTCGGTGACCGTGCTGTCGGACTGGGTGAAGAAAAGGGTCATCGTAGTGGCGGCGAGCAGGAAATAGATCGCGACGGCCAAGGCGACGGGCTCGCTCCGCCTGTTGTCGAGGCCGGGATCCACCGACCGGCGGCCGGCCAGCATGAGAGCGAAGATCTGGAAGAAGAGGTAAGTGACGAACCACCATCCGAGGTAGTTGGTCCAAGGCACGCCGAAGACAGCGCCGCCGTGATCCCAGATCCAATTCTTCTGGATGGTGGAACTGACCGAATCGGTGCCGAGATCGAACATGGTCATCATGGCGGCGGCGACTGCGGGCAGAGCGACGATGTCGACGCGGCGGGCCGGGTTGTTGCGATCGCTCAGGCGCTGGTCGGCATTGTCGAACAACGCGGCCGTGGTCAGCCAGCAGACCATCGCGAGTGAGCAATAGGCCAATGCGACCTGGATCGGGAAGTTGCCGATCCGCGGGCTGCTGCCGGGATAATAATAGTCGCCGAACGGAAAGCCGGTGGAGATGCTCAAGTTCTCGAAGATGTTCGCGACGGCGAAGGTGACGGCATAATACTGGCCCGTCATTCGCCAGCCGTAGCGACGACGCGCCAGGACGACGGTGAGCGGTATCGCGAAGAACATGACGACGGGTGTCGTGATGCCGAGGGCGGGCTGGATGACGGCCACCAGTGACGCGATCGCGGTCAGGATGCGGGCGGCGACGGTCCAGCCGTTGCGCGGCGGGGGTTTTTGAGCGGGGCGTGCGCGGTTGACGGTGGTCACGCAACCTCTTCTCATGTGGAAGCCGAGGCAATCTAAGCGATGCTTGGATTCTAAGCAGTGTATAGATCAATGCGGTCTAGACTCAAGGGGTGCCAGCCAGTGAGACCAGAAGCACTTACCATCACGGGACCCTCCGTGAAGAGTTGATCAGGGCCTGCGTCGCACTGATCGAGAGTGAGGGCATCGGTGCGGTCAGCCTTCGCCGCGTCGCGAGAGAGGCCGGCGTAAGTCCTGGGGCCCCCTACCATCACTTCGCCGACCGGGCTGAGCTGCTCACCACGATCACCGCACGCGGCTTCGAACAGCTGGCGACCGAGATGCGGGCGGCTCACGACAGCGTCGGCACCCCGGTGGAAGCCCTCGGAGCCATGATCGAGGCCTACGTCAGGTTTTCCAGGGAAAACACCGCGTACGCCCGGCTCATGTACCGCCCCGAGTTGTCCGAGACCGGAAAGGGACAGACGGGAGCGACACACGCGCACGAGGGGATGAAGCTGGTCACCGACACAGTGATCGCAGCCCAGCGCGAAGGCACCGCCCCGGCCGGCGACCCGGCTCCGCTGGTGACCATGCTGTGGTCGCTGGCCGTCGGCCTGGCGGTGCTGTCGATCGACGGCCCGCTGGCCGCCGCGTCGGCCAGACGCGGCTCCAGCGTTCCCGAACTGACGGCACAGGTCACGGCACTGCTCCAGCGGATGCTCATCAACACGGAGAAGTGAGCACCGCCGCGGCGGTTCTCTTCCGGTTGCCAAATCCGCTGCTCGGCCTCGTCATCAGCCCCAGCCGGCTCACCCTGCCGGACCGGCAAGGACAAGGTGGCTGTTCAGGACCACACCGCTCGCTTCCGGCTCATGCCCGCGCTAGCCAAGACGCTCAACGTCCCGACCCCGGCCATCCGCCGGCCGGGTAGCCGTTACTGTCCGTGTGCTGATCAATCAGTGTGACCCCGAGGGCCTATTAGGCATGGGGCTCCCGAGGGCGAGTACGACCCTGAAGTGCGTGATCTGACCGCTCTGGTGTGCGGTCAGGAAGAGATCACAGCCGAGGCTGTGGGTGTGGTCTGGAACCGGTGGTTCAACAAGGTCTCCGAGTGGAGCACCTGGAAAGCTGAGCAGGTCAAAGAGCGCGGCCGCGCTGGAGAGCCTTCGTGGCCAGCAACCGCGCTCTAGTCCCGCCACCACCGGCGCGATCGGGGGCGTTCACGAGTACGGTCGGCCTGGGGGAGGAGGTCATCGCAAGATCGCTTCCCGAACTCTTGGAGATCGTTTCCCGCTCAACCTGCGACACGGGGACCGTCACGCCAGCCCCCGTGTCGTTTCTGAGCCTTGGCACTTCGGGCCAATGAGGTCAGCGTCAAGCCTCGAATGTGCCCTTGTGGGGGGCATCCAACCGTTCGGCCCTGATGTGTGATGACCCGATTGACCAGATGATCGCGTAGAAAACGGCGAAAGCCCCAAGAAGACGAGTGGTATCGGTCATCCCGATGGTCGCGGCCATGGGTGTGCGACCGCAAGTGTCGACACCCCCTGTAACGCGGACGAGAGGCTGAAGACGAACACCATGACCCGTCCACGGATGTGGTCGGGTGTCGTCAGTTGCAGACCATTGAGGGCGAGGATCGCACACGCACCTACTCCGATGTGGCCTACCAAGGCCGCAGCCATTCCTGGGCCGAGGTGAGTGCTGTGAGCCAGCAGCAGGTATCCGAGGCCGAAGATGGCCAGGGCGGCCGCGGCCACGTACAGCCGTCGATGGGTTGAGCCGCCCGTGAGCCGTCTGCCCACGAAGGGCCCGAGAACGGCGCCGAGTCCTTGTGCGAGGTACAGGGCGCCGACCCGCTTGATCTTCGCGACGAGAAGCGCGGAGACAACGAACGAGGCGCCATCAATGAGGAGTGTGGCCGAGGTTCCCCATGTCGCGGTGACCACGCCCCCCAGACCGGCTCCCACGAGCAGGCCGGCCGAATACAGGCTGCCGATCACGGTCTGGGCCAGTGGCAGTTCCCGGCTGGTGACGAGTTCGGCAGTGCGGCAGAGTCCGCTGCGCAAGATGCGAACGAGTCCCGTCCCGATCAGAACCGGCGTCCGGACCCGCCGCAGTCGGCTGCGCACCGGGGCCGAGCATCGTCGGATCGGCGCGACCTGGCCGGGACTGACGAGCAGGTGGTGGCGGCGATGACCAGCGCGGGCCGACCGATGCGCGCCAAGGAGGTGGCCCAGGCATTGGGGGAACCACAGGCGCGAGGTCGGGTGGAGGCCACGCGAGCCCGGCTCAAGAAGCTGGTGACGGCTGGCTGGTTGACCCAGGCAGAGCCGGGACTGTTCGCGATCGCCGGCGGAATCAACGGTCATGCCGTGAAGGGAGCCGCCGAAGCCGACGCATGATGAGCGCCCCGCTACTGCCCTACCTCAGCAAGACGCGGCAACGGCCATGGACGTCCTGGCATCCGCGTCACCCGACACCGTCGTGCATCACCCGTTCACCAACCATGAGGGCCCCCTTTGCCTCGCCGTGCTGGACCTCGCTCCTCGGTGATGCATGGCCGGTTGCCACCGTGGCCGGGTCTGGGCTGTGCGTGACTTCTGATCTCGGTCTGCACCTTGCTCAGATCCTCCCCATCGTCTGGTCGCGGTGGTCGTAGCGGGCGGTGGTTAGGAGGGGTCTCGGTAGCAATGAAGAAATTTTCAACGAAGTAGTAGCTGACCTGCGGTAACGAAAGACCTTCCGGCTGACGTCTCGGTTCGATTACGGTGTGGGATCATCCTGCGCGGTGCCGGGTTGGTGGAGTTCTGCGACCCCGGACCCGGGTTCGTGGTGGAGGGCGACGCGATGGCAGCGTCCTGGGCCCCACTCGGGGTCCGCGTCACCCAGCCGCAAAATCACGCTACGTAATCGCCGCTACTCTTTGTGATTGCGAGATTGATCATCTCGGTGTCGAGTAACGACCGTCTGTCGACACTCATGGAGTTGATCACGGAACCGCAGGTGGATGCTGTCGATAGCTCGTGTCGAGAATCAATGTCGGTGAACGGTGCGTGGAGTAGATTTCGACAGTGGCTCTTCGGCTACGCGCGGATCAGTACCGCCGACCAGAACCCCAACCACCAGATCGACGCGCTGCTGCGCGCGGGCGTCAACCGCAACGACATCCATCTGGACAAAGCCAGTGGCGCCAAGGCCTCCCGGCCCAGCCTCGACCTGGTCCTCAAGCTGTTGCGCGAGGGCGACACGCTGATGGTCACCCGGCTGGACCGGCTGTCGCGTTCAGTCCTGCACTTGGTCACCCTCGGGGCGGACCTGCGCGAACGCAACGGGGGCCGTCGCCCCCGCCTCACGCCCGAGCAGGCAGCGCTGGCCCAAGAGCTGTACGACGCGCGAGTCAAGACCGTCCAGCAGATCGCTGACCTGTTCGGTGTGCCGCGCTCGACGGTGTACGCGACGGTGTACGGGCATCTGAAGGGCGACACCGTGCTCCGCCAACTGAAGGAGGCCCGGGGAAGGTCGCAGTCGGGATGTGGGGTTGGGGGTTTGTTTGTCGTGACTGGCCCACCGGTCCCGAGTGACTGCCCGCCTTGCGTTCAGACGAAGTCAGGCGCTTGGTCGCATGCCCCTTCTGCGAATGCGCGCGATGCCTACGCCCTGGGTTTGACCTTGACCCTAGGTCAGGGTGCACGCTTTACGGGTGAGTAATTTCAACTCCGCGTGGACAGGCATGGTGCCGATCGACGACACCGCGCTGGCCGTGACCGACACCGGTGGGCCCGGCCGGCCCGTGATCTACCTCAATGGCCAGTTCGCCAGTCAGGCGTACTGGCGGCAGGTCATCGCCGAACTCGGCAGCGACTACCGGCACATCACCTACGACATGCGGGCCCGCGGCCGATCGAGGCGTTCGGCCGCGGCCGCTTCGTTCGAGACGCACGTCCGTGATGTCGACGCCGTCCTTGCGGCCAGGGGCGTGGACCGGCCGCTTGTGGTCGGCTGGTCCTACGGCGCGGCGGTTGCGGTGCACTGGGCCGCCCGGAATCCGGACCGCGTCCTGGGGGTGGTGCCCGTGGACGGCGCCTACCCGCACGACTACCCCGACGCTCCCCCGGAACGGGTCCGGCAATTCTGGCGCCGGATGCGCTTGCTGCTGCCACTGCTCTCCAGGCTGGGCATGGCCGCGAAGATGTCCGCCGAGCAGCATGCCCAGAGCAACATCGAACTCATCGAGATCAGCGCCGCCCTCGGCCCGATCCTGGACGGTATGACCTGCCCGGTCCGATACGTGGTCGCCACGGGCGCCAACCTCGGAGGCGGCCATGATGAAATGGAAAGCGCGCGCGCCACCCTCACTCCGATGCTCGCCCGCAACCCCACCATCACGAGCACGAAAGTCGCCAGCAACCACAGCAAGATCGTACGCATGGACTTCCGCGCGATCGCGGACGCGGTTCGCGAACTCACCGGCGCCCCACGATCACGGCGCCGGCAGAGCAGATGACGGACGGCGTCACAATCGGCCAGGCGGCGGCATTCGCCGGCGTCACGGTGAAGGCCATCCGGCACTACCACCAGCACAGGTTGATCGACGAACCCGCGCGCGACAGCTCCGGCTATCGACGCTACGGATCGGCCGACCTGCTGCGGCTGGTCCAGATCCGGACACTGGTCGGCGCCGGCGTGCCGCTGGCCGAGATCGAGGCGATCCTCGACGCCGATCCCGACCGGTTCGCCGCCGCACTCGTCGACGCCGAACGGCGCCTCACCGACCGGATCGACGATCTGACCGCGCGGCGCGAGACGCTGCGCCGACTCGCCACCGGCGACCGTGCCCTGCTGCCCGAACGCGCTCTCGCCCTCCTGGATAGGGCCGCCGATCTCGGCTTGACCCCGGATGACGTGACGATGGCCCGGGAGGGCTTGGTGTTGATCAAAGCCCTGGTGCCGGAGGGTTTCAATGACTACCTCGGCCGGATCGAGCGCGCCCTCAACGATCCTCGGTACATGTCGTTGATCAAGCGCATGTGGCGTGCCGCCGAGTGGGAGCCGGACGACCCCCGCATCGACGAGCTCGCCACGGCCATCGCCGGCCACTTCATCGCCCATCCCGCGCTGCTGCCCATCCCGGCCGGACTCCAGGCCCGCACCGACAGTGCGATCCGCTACAGCCTGCTCACCCACCACGGACACGAGCAGAAGCCGGGCTGGACCCGGCTGACCGCGCTGATCGAAGCGCGCCTGCGCTCGGCCGGCATCGACATCGCGGACCAGACTCCCCTTCACTGAACTCTGAAATCGCACCCCCGGTTTCCACCGCGTAGGTCGGGCCCACTCCGGCCTTCTGAGCCAGGGGCACTCTGGCGGCCCACAGCGCAGCCGTCGGCTTTCGGATCCATACCAGCGGCCTCTTCCTGGTCAGCCGCCGGGTCATGAGTGTGTGCGCTTCGCCGTGCGTAGAGCGCACAGATACTCATGCTCGAGGGGCCGGTCCCGATCAGCCAGGGCCGCCCCCGCCCGGGCCGTGCTCGTCGCCGTCGAAGCGACCGCCCGCACCCGCCAGGCCCAGCCCGGCCGCACCCTGGCGGACATGGCGCCCAAGATCACCGAAGACTTCGACGCCGCTTGACGGGCTTGTCCCGAGGTTCTCGCCGGAGCCCCGTGCTGCGGCGTTTCATCGATTGTTGCCAGCCCAAAGGAGGGCACATGTCCAGTTTGAAACGGCGAGGGTTCCTCGCCGTGGTCGCACTCGCGATTCCGCTCGTAGTCGCCGCTGCTCCCGCCGCGTCCGCGACGGCGAAGCCGAAGATCAAAGTCTCCGGCGGGCTCACGCAGCCCGTTTTCTCCTACAAGGACGCCATCCGTGAGCACGTCCGGGTGCAGTCGACGGTCGACAGTGACGGCGACGGTAAGAAGGATCTGGTCCGGGTGGACATCATCCGGCCGAAGGAGTCCGGTCCCGGGCTCAAGGTTCCGGTGATCATGCACCAGAGCCCATACTTCGGTGAACCGGGTGTCGGCTTCGAGGTGGAAAAGAAGAAGTACGGCGCGGACGGGAACCTGACGAAGTTCCCGCTGTTCTACGACAATTACTTCGTGCCGCGCGGGTACGCGTTCGTGTCCGTCGACATGACCGGCACCCGATTGTCGGACGGCTGCCCGACGAGCGGCGGTCCATCCGACGTGCTGGGCGGCAAGGCGGTCGTCGACTGGCTCAACGGCCGCGCGGCCGCGTACGACGCCAAGGGCGCTGCGGTCAAGGCATCCTGGACCACCGGGCGTACCGGGATGATCGGCCACTCCTATGAGGGTGCCCTCGCCATGGCAGTCGCCGGCACCGGGGTGCGGGGGCTGGAGACGATCGTGCCGATCGCGGGGCCCAGCAGCTGGTACGACATGTGGCGCGCGAACGGCACCCTCACCGATATCAAGGACGGACAGGCCTGGATGGCCGCACGGATTGACGAGGATCCGGACGAAAAGTGCGCGGCGGTGCGCCAGCGCATGACCGAGGGCTCCGACGACGCCACCGGCAACGACAACGCCTACTGGCAGGAGCTCGACTACCGGACCGGCCCGATCTCGAAAGCGCGCAACGTGCGGGCCAGCGTCTTCTCGGTGATGGGAATGCAGGACCGGAACGTGATGGCCGACCAGTTCTCCACCTGGTGGGCCAGACTGCCCCGTACGGTGCAGCGCAAGGCGTGGGTGACGCAATACGGGCATCTCGACCCGTTCTGGGCTCGCCGCAATGTGTGGGTCGACACCCTGCACCAGTGGTTCGACCACGAACTCATGGGCGTCGCCAACGACATCACGCGCCGCCCGCGCGTCGACGTACAGCTCGGCCCGGACCGCTGGATCACTCAGGCCGACTGGCCCGAACCCGCGGCGCGGACGACGACCCTGCGGCCGCACCAGGACGGCTCCCTGGACCGCAAGCCCTCGACCGGAACCGCCAGCTACCTCGACACCGCCCAGACCGAGATCGCGATGGCCGACAACCCCGACACCGCCAACCCCAACCGGCTGGCCTTCCTGACCCCGCCGCTGAAGAAGGCGATGCGGCTGTCCGGGACGCCATCGGTGAGCCTGCGAGTCACCCTGAACGAGCCGACCGCCAACCTGGGTGTCGTACTCGTCGACTACGGCACCGACACCCGCATCGACTACCGCGAACGCAGCGCGACGTCCGCGGAAGGCCTGAAGTTCATCGGCGGTGAAGACTGCGTCGGCCAGAGCACGGACGATGACGACGGCTGCTACCTCAAGGCCGGCGACAACCTGGCGACTTCCGACTTCCACGTGGTCACCCGGGGAATTCTGGACGCGCAGAACCACGAATCGCTGAGCCACCAGGCGCCGCTGACGCCTGGCAAGGCCTACCAGATCACCTGGAAGACGCTGCCGCTGGACTACGAGTTCAAGGCCGGGCACCGGCTGGGCCTGATACTGACCGGAACCAACGACGACCTCAACCTCGACGAGAGCAGCAACGTCGAACCCGGCACCGGGGCCAAGGTCACCGTCGACCTGGCCGACACGTCGATCTCGCTGCCGCTGGTCAACGGCACCCCCAGCAAGTAACAGCAAAACACTCGCGATCTTCACCGCGGTGGTGCTCTCCGGCGCCACCGCGGTGTCACAGATCCCTTCTCCCCACGCCAGCTGCGCGCCTTGCCCGGCGCGTAGCCCACCCCCTGCCGTCGCCGGCACCCAATGCGACTCCGCCGTTGTCGGCGTGAAATACCGGATCAACTCATCCGCGCTGATCTCCGGGAACGAGCGCAGCTGGTCCAACTGCTCCTCGGAGAACATCTTCTCTGACAACGCACCACTCCACGTGCCGTACCGGACAAAACCGGAACGAACGTAGCGGCAGTGATCATCAACTCGCCACAGGACGTCAACTCCTACGTTTCCGCAGTTCAGGCGCTACTTCGTGTGCCGTCGGCCTCGGTCACCGCCCGCACGTCGTTGACGGTGAGGGCGGCCAGGGTGCTGACCCGGGCACCGAGGTCGTCGAGCAGCGCGATCGCGGCTGCCTCGGGCAAGACGCCCCTACTTTCGCAGGGCGAAGATCCCTGGCGGACCTGTCGATGCGCTAGCGCTGGCAGGGCCCGCGTGCTGCCCTCGGTGGAGACGCGGGGCGGACGGACGTCGGCGGCAGGGTTGTCTGGCACGACCTTGCGCCGCCGAGCGTAGGAGAAGAAGCTCGACAGGTTGTTCCGCATATTGGCGACGGTCCGCGGCTGCAGCGGCTTGCGAGCGTCTGGGACGCGGACCGACTATCTCACCGTCTAAGGCTCGGCGATCGGTTGGGGATCGAGGATCGCGCTCGCGCCGCGAAGGAGCTCAGCACGTAGGTCGTCCACCGGCACGTCTGTAAGTTGGCTGATGGGATCGGTGGCCGCCGCGAACGCCTGGGCCGCGCGTATGCGTCGGCGCCAGTCAGGATCGGGCCCGGCGAGCAACTCGATAGCCCGGTTGACGATGGTCACCATCCTCGACATGACATCGGTCGTCCCGTCGCTGTATACAGAGGCGTCGCGCAGGAGCAGGGCCATGGTCTCGCGGTGGGCCAGCATGACGTCTAGACAGCCGCCGAGCACGTGCTGCCTGATCTCCGCCTGCGTGGAGCGAGTCGCCGCGGCGTCGACCGTCGACTCGAGCTGGTCGATGGGGGGACCCACCAGGCTGGCCAAAATCTCACTCTTGCTGCGGAAATGGTGATACAGGGAGGGCTTGGTGATGCCTACCCGCTCTGCGATGTCGCGCATCGAGGCGGCCCGGTAGGTTTGCGTGGTGAACAGTTCCCGTGCTGTCTCAATGATGCGACTTCGGGTGTCGCCCTGCTCGGTACGCGGCAACTGCTGTCCTCTGTACTCGGTTCTCAGCTGATCACACCCTATCCAGTGCGTTCTGGATCGGTAGTCACGGGAGAGCGCTGTACACCAGTGCCGCCAGCTGCCTGGCGTTGGCATCCGCGCCTTCGATGTAGCCGGACATGGTTGGGCACGTACACGGGTGTGCCCAGGCTGAGCGTGCCGTCCTGGACCAGGAGCAGCACTGCGACGGCCAGCAGCTCTTTGGTGGCGTCGGTGACCGGGGCGATCGTGTTCTCGTTCCACGGCCTCCGTGTCTTGACATCGGCGGTGCCCGCCCAGATGTCCACGATGGGGACACCCTGGTGGTAGACGCACAGCGCCGCGCCACGGTCGTCGCCCTTGCCGACAACCCGCGAGAACGCCTCGGCAACGGCGGAGAACCGCGGTTTCAGCATGGTCAGAGCCTCCCTTCGTACAGCGCCTCGATCAGGCTGCGGACCCGGAAGTCGCCGCCTTCGAGCAGCTCGGAGCCGCAGTTGGGGACGTACGCGAAGGCCAGGTCACGTTGGGGGTCGGCGAAGGCGAACGAGCCGCTGGCGCCGCTGTGTCCGAACAACCCGGTGACCTGTTCCGGCGCGGGCCACATCGGACCCCCGGGCAGCGCGAACCCCAGCCCCCACGACGTTCGCACCCGCAGGATTTCATCGATGCCGTCGCCGTAGGACCGACGCACCTGGTCCACGAGCTGAGGGCTGAGGAGCCGCACGCCGTCCACCTCGCCGGCCAGCGCGGCGTAGTAGCGCGCCAGCGACGGGGCGGAGGCGACGCCATCCATGGACGGGCTCTCCACCTGGTAGGTCTTCGGGTCGTTGGTGGCGTCCCAATCGATGCTGACGCTGCCGAACATGGCACGGTACGTCAGCGTCGTCGGATCGTTCAGCGCTTCGACCATGTCGGCCAGCTCGGGCACCTCCATCCCCACATGATCTGTTCGGCGTCGGGGACCACCATGGTGGCCATCCGGGGCAGCTCGGCGTCGGGTACGCGGATGTAGCAGTCGAGGCCGCCGAGTGGCGCGGCGATGTGGCGGGCGAAGAACTCGCTGAGGCTTGTTCCGGACACCCGCCGGACGATCTCACCGGTCAGATGGCCGAACGTCACACCGTGGTAGCCGTGGGCGGTGCCGGGCGGCCATTCGGGCGCCGCGTCGGCCAGGGTGTCGGTGACCGGCGTCCATTCCCTAAGGTCCTCCCACGTAACCGGCCTGGCCTCCATCGACGGCAGCCCCGCGCGGTGGCTGAGTAGCACCCGCACGGTGATCTCACCCTTGCCGTTCTGGGCGAACTCCGGCCAGTAGCATGCCACCCGCGCGTCCAGATCCACCTGGCCACGCTCGATCAGCAGCAGTAATGCTCCCGCCGCGAAGGTTTTGGTGGTCGAGGCCAGGGCGGCGATCGTGTCGCGCTCCCACGGCCGATGGGTGTCGGGATCGGCGTAGCCACCCCACAGATCTACGACCGGCTCTCCGTTCTGGTAGATGGCCAGCCCGGCGCCCACGTCGGCGCCCAGGGCGAGATTGCGTCGAAAGACATCCCTTACCGTCTCGAAGCCGTTGGCGACGGTCCCGTTGACTTCGGTGGCATCCATGGCAGTCCTCTCATCTTGCCCTACCGACCGGTCGGTCGGCTGGTCGAGAAAGGAGGCTACCTACCGGTCGGTTGGTTCGCAACTTCTCGTCGCCACCTGCCGGTCGGTGCTGCCGTCCAGATGATCGTGGTCCCTCCCGGCAGGAACGAAGTGATCGACACCATCGGGGACGGTTGTCTGGGCAGTGGCTGCCGTGAGTGTCGGCTTCGTCGTGGTCCGTTTCCTCCTGGTGGAGCGACACCGGAGCTCTGCGACAGCCGTGGAGGCCCAGTAGGCGGGGCAAACATGCCCTCAGTGCTGGCCGCAGAGGTCTTCTTCGTCGCTGCCTCCGAGGAGAAAAGTGAAGCCTTCCAGATCGGCGCGAAGGGCGTCCAGGCCGTACGCGGGGTAGCCGAGGTAGGTAGGAGCGATGCGACAGCCTGGCAGGGCCTGCGGCGAGCCAGTCGGCGATGAACCGCAGGAGCTCGGCGAGTTCGATGGCGTCGACGGTATCGAGGCTGGTGGCGGGCGTGGTGGGCTGGTCGGGCCGCCCGGCGGCTGGAGCGCCGCAAGCCCGCCCGGTGCGGTGACCGCGCCATCCCGGCCGCCCGGCTGGACAAGCTGTTCACCGACCCCGCGCACGCCCTGCGGGAGAAGGTGCTGTGGAGGCTCCTGTACGACACGGCGGCCCGCGCCGAGGAGATCCTCAGCCTCAACGTCGAGGCCCTCGACCTGGAGTTCCGCTGCGCCCGGGTCATCTCCAAGGGTGGCGCCATCGACTACGTGCACTGGGCCACCGCCACCGCCCGGCTGCTGCCCCGCCCGCTGGCCGGCCGCACCGCTGGGCCGGTGTTCCTGGCCGACCGGCGCGCCCCCACGTCCGGCTCTCGCGCGCCCGCGCGCGGTGACATCTGCCCGATCACCGGGCGGGGGCGGCTGTCCTACCCGCGCGCCGAGTACCTGTTCAAGACCGCCTCCGCCGAACTGGATCCGCGCCACCAGGGATGGACCTTGCACCAGCTCCGGCACAGCGCGTTGCAGCATCTCGCGCAGGCCGGACGGACCGCCCCGGAGTTGCAGGCCAAAAGCCGCCACCAGCACCTGGCCGGCCTCGGCCGCTACGTTCGCCTGGGCGAGGAGACCTCCGCGCGCGTCACCGCCGAAGCCGACCCCGCCCAGCGCCGCCGTCCCCGCTGAATTTCCAGGGTCGTCGCTCATGATCAGCACCGTAAGCGAATCGAGACCTAAGCCGCTTAGCTCGGGATAACCGCGAGGTCAGAAGCAACTTCGTTGAAAATTTCTTCATTGCTACTGGGACCCCTTAGGAGGGAGGCGCACCCGGCGAGGGCTTGGACGGTGGACAGGTCGACGCCGGCGATCAGCAGCTCGCTGATGAAAGTACGGCGGAAGTCGCGCGCTGTGAGCCGAGCGGTTTTGGCCCGCTCGCTGCGCTCGGTGATCACGTGGCTGACAGTCTGGCCGGTGTGGTGATCGATGCGGCCGCCGACGCGGCGGCGAATCCGTTGGGAGCGCGGGGTGAATGGGGCGACCAGGCCGCCGGTATCGCGGCCACGCTCGGCCAGCCAGGCCTCCACCCGGGCGGCTGCGCTACGGGTGACGAGAACGAGCCGTTCCTTGTCGCTCTTGCCGCGCACGCGCAGCGAGCGCCGGGCTGGATCGTAGTCGTCAAGGGCGAGCCGGGCCAACTCGGCCTGGCGCAGGCCGGTGGAGTAGAGAACATCGATCATCGCAGCGTCGCGCAAGGCGATGAGACGCATCTCGGCGTACCAGGCCTCGTCCGGAGCGGGTGCGTCGAGGTCGGCGTCGCAGGCGTCAAGGAGAGCGTCGACCCCTGCCCGGGTGCCACCGGAATACGGCGGAAACGGGCCGCGCTCTTGATCGCCGGTCGTTAAACTCCTGACTTCACGCTGGTTGGTGATGGTTTCGGGGGGTTTGGGTGGCGTCGATCGATCGGACGGCGTACCCGAGGTTTGCACGGGCGGTGTCGGCGCGGGAGTTGGCGGAGGTGTTCACTCCGTCGGCAGCCGAGGTGGAGTGGGCGCGCGGCAAGACGCAGGATGATCAGCATCTGCTGGCGTTGCTGGTGTGGTTGAACGCCTATCAGCGGTTGGGATATTTCCCGAAGCTCAGAGACGTCCCCGCGGTGGTCTTCGAGCACATCCGAGAGATGATCGGCCGGCCGGAGGGGGTGGTGCTGGAGGATGCCGCGGAGCGG
This sequence comes from Nonomuraea sp. NPDC048892, assembly GCF_040649735.1. Taxonomy (NCBI): domain Bacteria; kingdom Bacillati; phylum Actinomycetota; class Actinomycetes; order Streptosporangiales; family Streptosporangiaceae; genus Nonomuraea; species Nonomuraea sp. NPDC048892. The sequence goes on from NZ_JBEZFZ010000010.1 coordinate 32,146, forward strand.
TCGGCCAAGCGGCATCGGTCGTTCGTGCGCCAGCGGATGGGTGTCACCTATGACGCGGCCCGGGTCCGGGAGGTGGCCGATGAGGCGATCCGCAAGGCGGCCCAGGCCAAGGACAACCCCGCTGACTTGATCAATGTGGCGCTGGAGGAGCTGGTTCGCGCCGAGTGTGAGTTGCCCGGCTACACGACGCTGGATGAGATGACCAAGAAGATCCGCACCGAGGTGAACCGCGGATTCTTCACGCTGGTGTCCAGCCGGGTCGACGCCGGAGCCCAGGTGAGGCTGGCCCGGCTGCTGCTGGTCGACCCCATCACCCGGCGCAGCGCGTACGACGGTTTGAAGGACGTGGCGCAGGCGGCGTCGCTCAACAAGTTCAAGGGTCGTCTGGCGTTCCTGCGGGAACTGGACGCTCTCGGGCCGACCGAGGCGTGGCTGGAGGGGATCCCGCCGGGGAAGATCGCGCATTTCGCGGGAGAGGCGAGGGTCACCGATGTCGCGGACCTGCGGAAGGTGCTGGATGAGGACAAGCGCCTCACATTGATCGTGAGCCTGCTGCACACGGTGCGGACCGGGGTGCGGGACGACGTGGTCACCATGTTCTGCAAGCGGATCGCGACGATCCACAAGAAGGGCCGCGACCAGCTGGAAGCCCTGCGGGAGGCGCACCGGGCCGAGTCCGAACGCCTGCTGGGCGTGTTCGGCGATGTTCTGGACGGCGTCCGCGAGGCGGTCACACCCGCCGAACTCGATGCGGTCGGCCCGCTGCCGGACGGCGCGAGCACCGATCCCGCCGCGAGCGCGGGCTCCGGATCCGGGGATGTTGCCGAGCGAGCTGGCCGCCTGGTGCTGAAGGCTTTGGAGGAGGCCGGCGGCCTGGACGCTTTGGCGGCCGCGCACGAGGCGGTGTCGGCCTATCACGGCAACAACTACCTGCCGCTGCTCGATCAGCTCTACCGATCCCACCGCTCGGCGCTGTTCACCCTGGTCGAGTCGATCGACCTGGAGTCGACCAACGCCGAGCGCAGCGTGCTGGACGCGGTGGAGTGCCTGCAAGCCCAGCGCAACGCCCGGGCCGTGTTCGTTCCCGATCGGATCAGCGTGCAGCGCGCGGGTCCGGACGGCACTGCGGTCGCGGTGGAGCTGGTGGTGGACGTGGACGCGTTCGCCTCGGCGATGTGGCGGAAGATCCTCAAGGATCCGGTCCGGCCGGGCCTGCTGGTCCGCCGCCATCTGGAGGTGTGCGTGTTCTCCTACCTGGCTTCAGAGCTGAAGTCGGGCGACATTGCGGTGGCTGGGTCGGACTCCTATGCCAACCTGCACGACCAGCTCATGTCCTGGGCGGAGTGCGAACCGCTCGTCGAAGAGTTCTGCGCCGAAGCCGGTCTGCCGACCGATCCGCGCGAGCTGACCCGCCACTACCGGCAGCTGCTGGCCGACACCGCCGCCGGGGTCGACGCCGACTACCCGGCCAACACCGACCTGACACTTGAGGGCGGACGGCCGGTGCTCAAACGCCGCAAGGGTGCCGAGCGGAGCAAGGAGGCGCTCAAGCTGGAGGAGGCCGTACACGAGCGGCTCCCGCAACGGGACCTGCTCGACATCCTCACCCGCACTGCCTACCAGACCGGCTGGACCCGGCACCTCGGCCCGGCCTCGGGCTCTGACCCGAAGATCAAGGAAGCGCTGGGCCGGTACGTGCTGATGGTGTTCACCTACGGGACGCTGCTCGGCCCGGCCCAGGTTGCCGCGCATATGCGCGGCAAGGTCAGCGCCGCGGAGATCGCCATGACCGCGAACAAGCACTCCACCAGCGACAAGATCTCAAAGCCTCCACCGACGTCATCAACGAGTTCAACAAGCTCGACATCGCCTCGGTGTGGGGCGACGGCAAGACCGTGGCCGCCGACGGCTCCCAGATTGAGACGTGGGAGAACAACCTGCTTGCGGAGAGTCACATTCGGTATGGAGGATATGGAGGTCTGGCCTACAGGCACATCTCCAACACTTATGTGGCGCTTTTTTCCCATTTCATCCCGTGTGGGGTGTGGGAGGCGGTCTACATCATCGAAGGGCTGTTGAAGAACGCCTCGGAGATCCAGCCCGACACCATCCATGCGGATACTCAAGGCCAGTCGCTGCCGGTCTTCGGGCTCGCCGCGCTCATGGGGTTCGACCTACTGCCCCGTATCCGCAACTGGCACGACCTGATCTTCTACCGGCCCACCCCAGGCACCCGGTACCAGCACATCGATTCGCTGTTCGGCGACGAGGTGATCGATTGGGCTCTCATCGAGACCCACTGGACGGACCTGCTCCGCACCGCGATCTCGATCCGGGAGAACCGGCTGTCCTCGGTGACCCTGCTGCGCCGCCTGGGCAACCACTCTCGCAAGAACCCGCTCTACCGGGCCTTCCGCGAGCTCGGCCGCGCGGTCAGGACGATCACGCTCTTGCGGTATTTGTCGGATCCAGACCTTCGCGAGCAGATCACCCAGGTCACCAATCGCAACGAGTCCTTCCACAACTTCGCCGACTGGCTGATGTTCGGCGGCAAGCTCATCGGCCACAACGATCCCGACTACCAAGAGAAGATCATCAAGTTCAACGAGTTGCTGGCCAACTGCGTCATTTACTCGACCGCTCAGGACATCACGGACGCGGCCAACGCCATCGCCGCCGATGGCCACCCCGTCGACCTCGATGACCTGGCCGCCATCTCGCCCTACATCACCCACGTCATCCGCCGGTTCGGCAACTGGATCCTCAACCTGACCCCGCCGGCCGCCAACCCCACCACCCGACTCGACCTCGAGTCCCAAGTCCTCTTCGCCCCACAACCGGCGGCTCGCTCGCCGCTGCGGGTGTTCTTCGGCACCGAAGGGCTGCGGATGACCCAGCAGGCCTACGCCAAGCGACTCAAGACGTGGGCCGACTGGGAGGAGCTGTCAGCGGCGGCTCACTGACTGCTTGGCCTCCTGAGTGTTCGGCCCGGACGCCCCTCGGTGTCCGGGCTGCGGTCAGCCACAGGCCGGTGAATACGGCGCAGGCCAGTGTCACGGCACCCGCCGCGAGGAAGGCGCTGTTGAGGCCGGATTCGAAGGAGGCGCCGCCGGACTCCCGCGTGTGGACGATCGCCCCGAGCACCGCCACGCCGAGCACCGCGCCGATCTGCCGGGTGGTGCTGCTGACGCCCGAGGCGAGGCCGCCCTCCTGCGGGCTGACCGCCTGGATTGCGGCCCCGGTCAGCGGCGACATGGTGAGAGCGAACCCGATGCCGACGACCGCCAGCCGCCACCACACGTTCCCGTAGCCGGTATCGGCGTGGACGAAGCCCAGCGCCAGCAGCCCCAGCCCGGCCAGCGCCAGGCCGATGCTGACGACGACGCGGAAGCCGTACCTGGCCGCGAACCGGCCGGCGTACGGGCTGACGATCACCATGGCCAGCGAGATGGGCAGGGTCTGCAGCCCGGCGACCAGGATCGAAGTGCCCTGGACGTAGACGAAGAACTGGGAGAAGAAGAACGACGACCCCATCAGCGCGAACCCGACCACGACCATCGCCGTGTTGGACACCGTGAACAGCCGCTGACGAAACAGCCGCAGCGGCAGCATCGGCGTCGACACACGACCCTCGACCACGACGAACGCGGCCAGGAGCACCAGTCCGGCGGCGAAGCTGCCCAGGATCACCGGCGAGGTCCAGCCTCGGGAACCGCCCTCGATCAGGCCGTAGGTCACAGCGCCCACGCCCGCGGCGGACAGCACCGTGCCGGGGACGTCGATCGGCGGCGCGCTCGGGTTGCGGGACTCCCCCAGCACGCGCAGCCCGGCCAGCAGCAGGACCGCCCCGATGGGCACGTTGACCAGGAAGATGGCGGGCCAGCCGAAGGACTCCACCAGGATCCCGCCCGCCAGCGGTCCGGCGGCCAGGCCGATGCCGCTGAACCCGGCCCACAACCCGATCGCTCTGACGCGCTCTCTCGGGGCAGGATACGCGGCGGCGAGCAGCGCTAGTGAGGCGGGGCTCAGCGCCGCGGCCCCGACGCCCTGCAGCACCCGTCCGGCGATCAGCCAGCCGATCGAGGGCGCGAGCGAACACACCACCGACGCGGCCGTGAACACCACCACCCCGGCCAGGAACACCCGCCTGCGGCCGAACCGGTCGGCGAAGACGCCGCCCGACAGCAGCAGCATGGCCACCAGCAGCACGTAGGCGTCGACGATCCACTGCAGGCCGGTCAGCCCGGTGTGAAGCCGCTGCTGCATGTCGGGCAGGGCGGCGCCGACGATCGTGTTGTCGAGCAGCACCATGAACTGACCTGCGCAGGTCAGGGTGAGCAACGCTTTCACGTATATCCCTCCTAAAAGCAGTAAATGACTGCGTTAACATAGAGCCTCATACGCTCTAACGCAAGTCTCAACTGCGTTAAGGTGGGGGCATGGATGAGCAGGGGCGGGCTAGGCGGCCCGGCGGGCGCAGCGCCCGGGTCCGCGCGGCAGTGCACCAGGCCGTTACCGAGCTGGTCAGGGAGCGCGGCTACGGAAACTTCACAGTCGGCGACATCGCGGCCCGCGCGGGCGTGGCCGACACCAGCCTCTACCGCCGGTGGGGCAACCTCCAAGCCCTGCTCAGCGATGTGCTGCTGACCCGGCTCAACGCGCAGTCGCCGATGCCTGACACCGGCAGCCTGGCCGGCGACCTGCGGACCCACGCCGCCAACGTGGCCCGCGAGGTCACCGGACCCGACGGCCTGGCGCTGGTGCGGCTGACCCTCGCGCTGTCAGGCGAGGGTCAGCAGGGCCTTCAGGCGCGCGACGAGCTCCTAGCCGACCGCACCAGGCAATTGCAGGCCATGCTCGACCGCGCCCGCGGCCGCGGCGAGGACCCGCCTGACGTACTGGAGGTGCTGGACCATCTCCTGGCGCCGATCTACATGCGCGTCCTGTTCGGCGCGGGCCCGCTCACCCCTGACTACCTCGACGGGTTGGTCGACCGGTTGCTCGCCTGATCCAGTCCGTCGCGCTGTGGAACAGCCGCTACCTGTCGACCGCCGTCGGCGAGCTACGCCCCCATCACTACTTGTGGCTGGGGGTCAGTTTCGAGAATAGGATGCCCAGTTGGTTGCGGGATAACGTTCGTTATCTGGCTAGATAGCGATCACGGACGTAGCGCGAGCTGGGCCACCGCCGCCCGGCACGGACGCTTCGTTTCCCGGTTATCTGGCAACTCGGCGGATGGTGGAGGCGTACCGCATGGATCCGGTCATCGCCGAGCAGCTCGGCCGTGCCCACCCGCTCGCCCGCCATCTCGACGACTTCCTCACCGACCTGGCCAACGCCGGCACCTCACCGCACACCCGGCGGGCCTACCGCGGCGACCTGATCGCTTTTGCCGCCCACCACGGCGAGGAGATCGGCGAGCTGACCGCGACGCCGATCCGCGCCTACCTGGCCGGGCTCGCCGAGCTGTCGCCGGCCAGCCGCAAGCGTAAGCGCGCCGCGATCGCCTCCTTCACCAGATGGGCGGTTCGCCACGACCTCCTGGGTGCCAACCCGATGGATCGAATCGACACCGTCAAGGTCCCGAAGGCCCTGCCACGCCCGGCCGCGGCCGCCGACGTGGCCAAGGTCCTCGCAGTGATCTGCTCGCGGCGGCCGCGCAAGGACGTGCCGTTGGACCGGTTGCGCGATCGGGTGCTGTTCGAGACCGCCTACGTGTGCGGCGCCCGCGCCTCGGAGGTCTGCGGGCTGTACGTCGAAGACCTGGACCTGCGCCTTGACGACGAACACGTCCGCATCCACAGCAAGGGCGGCAGTGTGCGCACCGTGCTGCTGGACGATCGCGGCTACGTCACCCTGCTCAAGCTCTACCTGGCCCGCGCCGGCTACACCGCCGGGCCGCTGTTTCGCGCCTCCATCAACGGCCGCGGTGGTCCGCTGTCCTACGACGCCGCCCACCACCGCTGGCAGAGCTACTGCGCCGCCGCACGTGTCGAGATCGACATTCACCAGCTGCGCCACGCCCACGCCACCGAGCTCATCAACGCCGGCGTCTCCATCGAGGCCGTGCGCCGTCGTCTCGGCCACGCTTCTGCCGAGACCACCCAGCTGTACGCGCTGCTGGACGACAAGGTCACCGACGCCGAGATCCGCGCAGCCCGACGACGCCGAACCGCCGGGCGATGAACCGACGGATCACCAATACCCACGACCAAGATCATTCTCAGCGATAACCGCTGTCCGCAGGTTCCCCAGCCCCGTGGAAGTCGCCGACGGCGAGTCGGTCACTGAGGCCGCCCGCACGCTCGAGATCGGTCGCTCCACTGCGTACGAAGCGCTGGCTCAACGCTGACCTGCGGTTATGTCGTCCCGCGGCCCGTTTCCGCCGTATTCCGGTGGCACCCGCTGCCGGGGTGAGCTGCTCCTCGGCCGGGAGACGGACCCCCTCGAACGGTCGGACGCCCACAGCGCGGTCGCATTCCTCGGCCGTGACCCGGCCCAGCTGCCACGCGATCTTGATCACCTGGCGCAGCGCGGTCATGTGCTTGTTGCGGTAGGTAGGTGACCACGGACGGTGCTCACCGGTCCTGGAATCGAAAACGACCTGCTCCTCCAGGCGGGCGCGGACATAGACAGTGTGCTCGGCCCGCAGCACGCGTTGCTCAGCGCCACCGAGATCTTCCGTGGCGCCAGCGACGGCGAACATGGCCCGGTACTCGACGGCTCCAGAACGAGGTTGAGCCCGGTGCGCCGGTCAAACAGATGGACGCCGGATGAGGTCTGGCCGAACCTTGAGCGGAAGCACCGAAATATCCTGCCAGAACCGACCTTGAGATGACCATGGCGCACGGCTGCCGTCCGCGTTATGCGAGGCCGGCTGGCGGTGCGTCGCCCGGCTTGGAGCCGTCTGGGGTGGGACTTCGACCGGATGACGGACGTGCCGATTCGATGACATCGGCGGTAGCGGCGGGATCACCTGTACCGGGGCCGGCGTGTTCGGGCAGGCGTGAGCTCTCCTGCTCGTGCAGCAGGGCCTGCGCCACCGCAGCGGCGGTGACGGCCTCCTCGCGCTGCCGCTGAGCGGTCTTCAGCGCGCTGGCGAGGCTGGCAAGTTCGTCACGCAGTCGATCGGCCTCTCCGGCGGCGTCGGTCCGGGCTTGGGCGGCGGCCTCGCGGGCCTGCTCGGCCACGGCGGCCGCAGTGACGGCTTGCTCGCGCCGCTGCTGTTCGGTGGCCAGCGCCTGGCGCAGCCGGTCGGCCTCCTCGGCGTGCACCCCGGCCATGCCGCGTGCTTGGTCGCGTTCCTGCTCGGCTTTCCGGGCCCGGGCTTCCTGTTCCTTCAGTTGGCGACGGAGGTTGGCGAGTTCGTGCTGCTGTTCACCGTTCTGCTGTTCCAGTTCGGTGATGCGCGCGGTCGCGGTGGCGTGCAGGTCGGTGAGTTCGGTGGTCCGCCGGTGGGCGGCGTCCCGGTCGTGCTCGGCCTGACGCTGCCGGTCGGCGGCTGCGGTGGCGAGCCGCTCGGCTTGGGTGCGGGCGTTCTGGTGCTCGCCGACCTGTCGCCAGGCGTCTTGCTCGCGCTCTTCGGCACGGTCGCGGGTGGTCTCGGCCTGGGCGCGGGCCTGGTCTGCGGCGGCGATCCGGGTGGTGGCGGTGTTGGCCGCGGTCGTGGCGCGTTGCTCGGCCGCCGCGGCGGCGGCGCGGGCTTCCTCGGCGGCCTGCTCGGCGGCCTCCACCTGGGCCAGCGCGCCGCTGTTCAGCTCAGCGAGTTGCGCGCTTAGCGCCTCCTGGGCAGCCTGCCACTGCTCGCCAGCCGCCAGCAGCGGGGCGAGCAAATCCTGAGTGCGCAGCAGCGCGTTCGCTACGGGGGCGGCCTGCGCGGTGGTGCGCGCCCGGTAAGCGGCCGCCCGGCAGGCGTCGCTGCAGTACCGGGCCCGGCTGCTGCGCCCGGGCAGGGCCTTGGCACAGCCCGGGCCGGCACACCGCAGCTGCTCGGTGATTCCGTTTGTCCCGCTATCGGCCTGGTCGTCACGTTCGGCCGGTACGTCCGCCGGCACAGTTTTCTGATCGTTTGCCACAAGCAGCAGGCTAGCGTTCGCAGCGTTCGATCGCAGCATTTACGGGCGTTCGCAAACGCTAATATTCGAGTGGCTGACCCATGATAACCTTCCTTATCGCGGGTCAGAAACGCGGCACCGGACCGGTGCCACAGCGGGCGGGAGACGGGGCGTGCACGACGAGCGGGAGGCGCTGCCGGCCCCGGTGGCGGGGGAGCGGCCGCCGATTTACCCGCTTGCAGAGAATACGGCGCACGACGGCGGGCATACCGCCGCCGACTACACGCTCAGCGCCCGCACCCGGGAGCGGATCGCCGACGGCGTGCCGGCCAACACCCGCCGCGCCTACACCCGGCAATGGGCCGCCTTCACCGCCTGGTGCGCCGAGCATGGCCGGATCGCGCTGCCCGCCACCGCGCACACGCTGGCCGAATACACCTCGGCGCTGTGCGAGGGCGGCCAGGCCCCGGCCAGCATCGAGCAGGCCATCGCCGCCGTGCGCACCATGCACCGGCTGGCCGGCCACCCCGCACAGCCCGCCACCGAATCCGCCCGCCTGGCGCTGCGCGCCTACAAACGCCAGCGCGCCGAGGCCGGCGGTCGCGGCCAGCGCGAGGCCCCGCCCGTCACCATCGACGCGCTGCGCGCCATGGTCAGCGCCTGCGACCTGACGACGCTGATCGGGCGGCGCGACCGGCTGCTGCTGGTGCTCGGCCTGGCATTGATGGGCCGGCGCAGCGAACTCGTCGCCCTGCAGCGGGAGGACGTGCGCGAGGTCGCCGACGGCATCGAGGTCACCATCCGCACCTCCAAGACCGACAAGGACTCGGCCGGCGAGACCATCGCCATCCCGCGCGGCAGCCATCCACTGACCGACCCGGTCGCCGCCTGGCGCGACTGGCTGCACGTGCTGGACCAGGCCGGACACGCCTCCGGGCGGCTGCTGCGCCGCATCGACCGGCACGGCACGATCGGGCCCTCGCTCGGCGCCGACGCCGTCAACACCATCGTCCGCGACCTCGCCGTCCGCGCCCGCGTGCCCTCGGCCGACACCTTCACCGCGCACAGCCTGCGTGCCGGCGGCGCCACCGTGGCCTACGCCGCCGGCGTCCCGGTCGCGGTCATCGCCAAGCACGGCCGCTGGGCGCCCGCCTCACCGGTGGTCTTGCGGTACATCAGGGCCGTGGACCGCTGGCGCGACAACGCCATGCGCAACGTGGGGCTCTGACCAGCAAAACGCACAGAACAGCAGACGCGCAGGACCGAGTCAGGCTCATCCACCGCCCCCATCGACACCACCGGTATCGTGCACCTGGCCTGACCTGGGCAACTGTCAACGGCCAAGTGCGTGTCGCCGCTGGTGGACAGGTAGAAGTCCCCATCTCTTCGAAGTTGACTACTTCTTGGTCAGGCGTGCTGGTGTCCTGGTTCGTGCCTGTTTCATGCGGAAGGACTCGCCCTCGGTGACCACGACGATGCTGTGGTGCAGCAGCCGGTCCAGCAGGCTGACGGCGGTGGTGTGTTCGGGCAGGAAGCGTCCCCACTGGTCGAAGGGCCAGTGTGAGCCGATGCCGAGCGCGCGGCGTTCGTAGGCGGCGGCCACGAACCGGAACAGCAGCTGGGCGCCGGTGTCATCGAGTGGGGCGAAGCCGACCTCGTCGATGACGATCAGGTCGGCGCGTAGCAGGTTCTCGATCACCCGGCCGACGGAGTTGTCGGCCAGTCCGCGATAGAGCGTTTCGACCAGTTCGGCGGCGGTGAAGTAGCGGACCTTGTATCCGGCCTGGATGGCGGCGACGCCGAGTGCGATGAGGCTGTGGGACTTGCCGGTGCCGGCCGGGCCGACCGCGCAGTAGTTCTCCGCCGCGCGGATCCATTCCAGCGAGGCGAGGTAGTCGAACGTTGCTTTCGGGATGGAGGAGGCCGCGACGTCGAACTCCTCGATGGTCTTGAGCACGGGGAAGGCGGCGGCCTTCATCCGGGCGCGGGCGTTGGAGGCATCACGCGCGGCCAGTTCGGCATCGATGAGCGTGCGCAGGAACTCCTCAGGGTTCCAGCGCTGGGTGCGGGCGGTGAGGAGCAGTTCGGGCGCCAGGCGGCGGATCGTGGACAGCTTCAGGCGGCGCAGCCCGCCGTCCAGGTCGGCGGCCAGTGGCGCGGGCGTGGGGGCGGTCATGACACCTGTCCGATCTTGTCCAGGGTGTACTCGGTCAGCGACCGGGTCGGGACCGGCGGCAGCTCCAGCACCAGCGCCTGGCCGGCGGGCGCCGGTTGCGGGGTGCCTGCGCCGGCGGCCAGGATCGAGCGGACGTCCTCGGCTCGCCAGCGGCGGAAGGTCACCGCCCGTTCCAGCGCCGCGATCAGCTTCTGCTCGCCGTGTGCGGCCTTGGCCGGGCGCAGAAAACAATCTTCGTTGCCCGCCATCTCCGGCTTCGCGAGTTGCAGCGGGAGATTCAGGAAGGGCTCAACGTGGTGGAGTCCTCCAACGGAGCGAACTTGGTGATCTTCTACGGCAAGGGCGGCGACATCGCCACCAACCGGCGCGAGGAGCTGGAGATGAGCGTGTTGTGCCTGCGCGTCCTGCAGGCCGCGCCCGTGTACATCGACACCCTGATGCTCCAGGACGTGCTCGCCGACCCCGAATGGGCCGAACTGCTCAAGCCCGCCGATCGGCGCGGACTGACCCCGCTGTTCTGGCAGCACGTCCAGCCCTACGGCGAGGTGTGGCTGGACGTGGCCAAGCGTCTACCACTGGGCGGCGGCGAGCGCGCCGCCCAGCGCGAACCGGAGTAGCCCAGATCTTGCGGTTCTTCCCCTGCGGGTCGGGCCGGGCGCGATAACGACAGTGGCGCTCTTGGCCGCTACCCGGGCAGGAGCGCCGTGCCGATGTCTGAGCAGCGCGCAGATCCCGAGGAGGCGCAGTATCGGCCTCTTCAGCACGAACGTCATGACCAGCGCCGCTGTCGTGATGACCAGCGCAACCGGGTGACCGTGCCGAGTTCGGGGACCTGCACGGCGAACGACCGCCCACGCCAGGTTGGCGATGACGCCCGCCACGGAGACGGTGATGCCGGTGGGCGCGGCGCTGACGGCGGTATTGTGCCGCAGCGTCTCCACGTAGGAGGCGCCGAGGAACGCGACGAACTGCCTTGACGCGCCGGGACGCTGTGAGCCTGTGCATCAAGCTGTCCTGAGCCACACGCGCACCGCAGGTACTTCACACGGGCGGGCCCGCCTTGACGCGCCGCACCAGTCGTTCCATCGACCCCCGGTAGTTGTGGAGGTGCTCCAGCCACCACGTGGCGCCCGCGTCGGCGTAGGCCCGGACCGACGAGCCGGGCTCGCTCACTCCGATGACCGCCACGTCGAGGCCGCCCGGGTCTGCCCGGTGCCGACGCAGCTCACTGACCTGGGCGGCCAGGGAGTCGGGTGAAAGCGTCATGCGGCCCTCCTGGTCGTCGCCGGCGACGATCCAGCCGTCCCAGCGGGCGGCACGCCGAAGGGCACCCGAAGCCGTGCCGCCGACCCACACTGGGACCCGGGGCCGCTGGAGGGGCAGCGGCGCGAGTCGCACCCCGTCGACGGTGTAATGAGCGCCCCGATGGTGCACCTCCTCGCCGGACCAGAGGGAGATCATCACGTCGAGTGCCTCGTCGAGCATGACCCCGCCGGGACGTGTTGAGCCGAAGGCGGTGAACTCCTGCCTCACGCCGCCCAGCCCGGCGCCCAGGATCGCGCGGCCGCCGCTCAGCCTGTCGAGCGTCGCCACGGTCTGGGCCAGCCGTTCCGGGCGGTGCCGGGCCACGGCCGTCACCGCCGTGCCCAGCCTGATGTGCGAGGTCGCTTGCGCCGCGGCGGCCAGCATCACCCACGGGTCGGCCGATGGCGTGCCCCAGGTGAAGGCCAGGTGGTCCCACACCAGCACGGCGTCCCACCCGGCGGCCTCGGCCTCCCCGGCGAGGGTGACGAGGTGTGCCGGCTCCGCGAGGTCACCGAGGATCGCGACGTCGATGCCATAACGCATGTCCCCACCCAAGCACCCGGCACCGACAGTTCTGGGGTGCCGCGATCGCGCAGCGCGGCGCCGACGAGCGGGTGAGCGCCGCCCGAGAGGAAGCCGTAGAGCAGATCCGGCAGACCCGCGAGCAGGCCGACGCTGCTGTCGCCGAGGCCAACCTCGCCGCGCGGGAGGCATGGAGTCAGGCAGCCGCTGTACAACACCAGGCAGAGCGAGAACTCACGAGAAGGTGGGGCCGCTTTCGCGCCTGGAATCAGGGGCCCGGCCACGGCTGATATCGAGCAGAGAATCTCGTACCGGCAGGTCCGGCCAGTCCTGAACGTGGACCGCCGATGTCGGCCGGGATAGGTTCGGCAGTGTGCTCAGACGAATCAAATACGACGACCGTCAGCACCTGGTGTACGCCCGCGGTCGAGCGCTGCCTCCCGACGTCATCGCCGCCTGGATGGCCGAATTCGCCCGGCACTCGCCGTCCCGGCGGCCGCTGACGGTCCTGGACCTGGGCAGCGGTACCGGCCGGTTCTCCCCAGCCCTCGCCGACACTTTTGGCGGCCCGGTGTACGGCGTCGAGCCCTCCGCACGGATGCGCCAGGTGGCCGCGGACCTCACCGCCCACCCGTCGGTCAGCTATCTCCAGGGCACTGCCGAGAAGATCCCCTGCCCGGCAACGGGTGCGACCTGGCCCTGCTCTACCTGCTGATCCACCATATCCAGGATCTACCGGCGGCGGCCGCGGAGATCGCCCGCGTGCTGGCCCAGAGGGCCGGTTGCTCATCCGCAACACCTTTGCCGACCGGATGCCCGACCCGCTGTGGCACCGCTGGTTTCTCCGCGCGCGGACCATCAAGGAAGAGCTCTTTCCCAGCCTCGCCGAAGTGGCGCAGGCCTTCGCCACGGCCGGCATGCACCCGGTTGCCCTCACCTCGGTCCGGCACCGTCTCGCAGACCGCCCCGCCGACTACGCCGCGCGACTGCGGCTGCGCGCCAGCTCGATCTTCGACCAGCTGACTGAGCAGGAAATCACCGAGGGATTCGCCGCGCTGGACGCCGACCTCGCCACACATCCCGACACCGGCCCCATCGAGGAAGACCGCGACCTGCTCATCCTGGCCGGCTGACGGTTGGGTTCGCGCTGCTGGTCAGGCAGTCCCCGCCGACCAGAGCGGTGACCCTGACGTCCTCGATGAACGGCTCACGCCCAAAAGTCCTCGAGGTCGAGCACACCATCCTGGACGCCGGCAGAAGATCACCCGCTTCGAACCTCGTGGGGGGCGGACTACGCGTGCTGTTCGCCCCGCGCACGTGATCGAATCGGTGTTAATGAGCGGGTAGAAGCCAACGGCTCCAGGAGCTGTTCATCGGCAGGAGAAGAGCCAAGCCGATGGCAAACAGGGCTGTCATCCCTTTGATGGGTCCGATCGCCGCAGGCTCCGAGGGGGCCTCCCAAGCTCCCTCGGCGGCGATCAACCTGTGTCAGCATTTCGTATCTGGGTTTAATGCCTGTCAGGTGCCGGACGGTCGCGCGCTCACCCCGTCGAGCAGCACCTTGAGCGAGCTCTCCAGCGTGCCCCGCGCGGCGATGTTGGTCAGCTCGCCCGCCAGGGTTCGCACCCGTTCGAAGCCGCGCAGACCTGCGGTCGCCGCCATCGCGCGGCCGGCCTCCGCCTGCGCCTCGGCGTCGATGTCGCGCCGCGGCCGCTCGAACACGATGTGGCCGAAGGTGAAGGAGAAGATCCGCCAGAACGTCCGCGCCGCCTCCTCGCCGGTGATGCCGCCGTCCTCCAGGTTCGCCAGAACATGCTCGGCCAGCCGCCCGAGACCTTCGGAGTGGGCCGGAACGCGCCTGTTCACCAGCATCTGGACCACGCTGGGATGGGCGAGGAGCAGCTCCCGCCAGGCCACCATGATGTCGATGACCCGCTGCCGCCAGTCCGAGGCGCTGCTGTGCGGCACCTCCATCCTGCTGAGCGCGAGGACGAGCATGGCGTCGATCAGCTCGTCCTTGGAGTCGACGAACCGGTAGATCGTCATCGGGGAGATGCCCAGCTCGGTCGCGACGCTGCGGATCGTCACGGCGTCGAGCCCGGACTGGCCGGCCTGCCGCAGCGCCGCGGCGGCCACGTCGTCCAGGGTGACGGCGACGGCCTGCGTGCGTGACCCGCGGCGGGCTCGCCGATCGCCGGGCTCGGGACGTCCTTGGTCTGGGGCGGGTCGGGAGGTCACGCCTCCCATCGTACCGCAGACGTATACGTCGTACAGGAGATTAAGATCTTTTCACCAATCTATTTACAACGTATATGAAATCTCTACGCTGTATCGCCAGGAGGTGTCATGACCCACATCACCACCGGCGATCCGGCCGCCCTGCGCTCAGCCACCCGTAAGGCCGCCGTCCGGCTCATCCCCCTGGTCGCGCTGATGTACGTCATCAGCTATCTCGACCGGGTCAACATCGGCTTCGCCGCCGCCACCATGAACGCCGATCTCGGGCTGTCCAGCACCGCGTACGGCCTGGGGGCGGGGCTGTTCTTCATCGGCTACGTGGCGTTCGAGGTGCCCTCCAACGTCATCCTGCACCGGGTCGGCGCCCGGATCTGGCTCGCGCGCATCATGGTGACCTGGGGACTGATCTCGGGGGCCATGGGATTCGTGCAGTCCGAGCTCGGCTTCTACGCCGTGCGCGTCCTGCTCGGCATCGCCGAGGCGGGGTTCGTGCCGGGCGTCATCTACCTGCTGACGCTCTGGTTCCCCGCGCCGGTACGGGCCCGCATGGTCGCGCTCTTCCTCATCGCGATCCCCGTCGCGGTCGTGCTGGGCGCGCCCCTGTCGGCGCTGCTGATCGAGCACGGGCACGGCCTGTGGGGCCTTGAAGGCTGGCGGTTCATGTTCGTCGCCGAGGCCGTGCCCGCCGTGGTCGTCGGCGTGCTCGCGTTCTTCGTCCTGCCGGGCTCGCCGAAGCACGTCCGGTGGCTCAGCGAGCACGAACGCGGCGCGCTCCAGGCCACGCTGGAGCGTGAGGCCGGCGCCGCCGCCGAGCACGGCCCGTCGGACGTCCGGTCGGCGCTGAAGGACTGGCGCATCTACGCCGTCTCCTTCATCGGGCTGTCGGTGAACATGGGCGGCTACGCCCTGTCCTTCTTCCTGCCCCAGGTCATCGCGAGCCTGGCGCCGCGCTCCGGCCGGCCGTTCTCGATCTGGGAGACGGCGTTGCTGACCGCCGTGCCCTTCGCGACGGCGGCGCTGGCCATGTGGCTGGTCGGCCGCAGCTCCGACCGGCACCAGGAGCGCCACTACCACGCCGCCGTCCCGCTGCTCGTGGGCGCCGTCGCCGTGTCGGTGGCGCTCTACCTGCCCGGCACGACGCTCGTGATGGTCGCGATCTCCGTCGCCGCGGCCGGCAGCTACGCGGTGCTGCCCGTCTTCTGGCAGCTGCCGCCGCGCTTCCTCAGCGGCGCCGCCGCGGCGGCGGGCATCGGCGTGGCGGGCGGGCTGGCGAACGTGGCCGGGTTCGTCGCCCCGTACATGACCGGCGGCCTGTACGGGGCGACCGGCAGCTACCGGCCGGCCATGTTCGTCGTCGCCGCCGTCATGGCGCTCGGAGCCGTGGTCGCGCTGCTGCTCAGGCGGCGGCCCGAGTTCGCCGGCCCGCCGCGCGCATAGCCCGCTCACCCGAAAGGCCGAACCCTTGCCAGAGATCATCGGACAGTACGTCGACCAGATCATGACCACCGAGCTGCGCCCCCTCGGCAACATGCCCAGAGGCGTCGCCCACCAGCTGTACGAGGCCGTACGCCGGCACACCGGCAAGCCGCTCAGCACCACGATGGCGCAGGCGATCGTGAACCGGGTCGAGCCCGGCGACCGTGTCGTCATCCTCTGCGGCGCGGGAGGCCCGCCGAGCCTGCCCACCGGCGAGATCGACGGCCTCCTCGGCGCGGTGGCCCTCGCCCGGATCCTCTCCCTGGGCCTCGGGGCCGAGGTCCACCTCGCCTCCGTCGAACGGTTCATGGAGCCGCTGGCCGAGGTCGTACGCGCCGGCGAGCTCAACGTCCGGCTCGGCGAGGACGACCACCGGCCGGGCACGGTCACGCTGCACGTCTCACCGCAGGACGACGAAGCGGGACGGGAATTCAGCCGCGCCATCCTGGACGACCTGCGGCCCTGCCTCGTCCTGGCCATCGAACTGCTCGCCCCGAACCGCGCGGGCGTCATCCACGGCGCCACCGGCAACCCCTGGCACGACGTGCACTTCGACAGCGCGGCGCTGTTCGAGCGGGCACGTGCTCAGGGCGTGCTCACCTGCGGCATCGGCGACGCCGGCAACGAGGCAGGCTTCGGCGCCATCCCCGAGGTGGCGGCCATCCAGCCCGCGGGCGGAACGTGCCGCTGCCCCTGCGGCGCAGGAATGGCCGCCGCGGTGACGACCGATCACGTGCTCACCGCTGCCATCTCGGACTGGGGCGGGTACGCGGTCACAGCGCTCATCGCCTACCTCGTCGAACGGCCCGACCTGATCGCGGACGCCGACTACGTGGAGAACCTGCTGCGCGCCGCCGTGCGCGCCGGGGTCGTCTGCGGCTGGCACGCCCGACCCACGCTGAGCGACGACGGCGTGCCGCTCGACGCCCAGCGCGCCGCCGCCACCCTCATCCGGACGGCCGTCACCCAGGCCCTGACCAGGGCTCCCTCCCCGTCACACTGAGCACACCCGAGAGGCCGTCACGATGACGACGAACCCACCTGCCACCGGATACGCCGACGTCGGCCGCATCCAACGCCTGCTCGACGCGGGCCCGTTCGACGCGATCGTGTCGACCTGGCCCGAGAACACCCACTACCTGTCCGGCTTCTACCACCCCGACATGCGGCTCACCTGGGAGCGGCTGCACATCGTCGTGTGGCCCGCGAACGGCGCGCCGCCCGTCTACGTCGTCCCGGCCCCGCGCGCCGACGCCTGGAACGGGGCCGGCACCTGGGCTTCCGAAGAGCGCCGCCCACGCATCCAGGACATCCGGGGCTACCAGGGGGAGCACGACCACATGATCGACGTGGTCGCCGAGGCCCTCACCGGCCTGGGCATCACCTCCGGCCTGATCGGCGTCGAGCACCGCGCCACCCCGTACAAGATCGTCGATGGCCTGCGGCGCCGGCTGCCCGGGCTGCGGTACGGCGACGCCTGGCCGCTGCTGAACGAGATGCGCAAGGTGAAGACGCCGGCCGAGGTCGCACTCCTCACGCACGTCAACCGGATGACGGCCCGCCACCTGGAGAACGGGCTGCGGAGCATCGTCGCGGGCGAGAGCGAACGGGCCGTCGCCGCGCGCGTCACCGACGCGCTCATGCGCGAAGGAGCGCAGGAACTGACTCATTCGATCTTCGGCGGCGGCTGCCGCGCCGGGCAGTGGCATCCGTGGCCCGGCGACCAGGCGCTGGAGGCCGGGATGCTGATCCGAACCGACTGGGGCGTCCGCATCGACGGCTACTGCTCCGACATCGCCCGTACGGCCGTCGTCGGCACCGCGAGCCGGGCGCAACGCACCCGCTTCGACCGCATCAGCGCCGTTCACGACGTCATCGTCGAAGCGGCCCGGCCGGGTGTCGTCGCCCGCGAGCTCGTGGACCTCGCCCGGCGCGCGTACGAGCGCCAGGGCGAGGAGTTCCGCTGGAGCATCGTCGGGCACGGCATCGGCCTGGTCCTGCACGAGGAGCCCCAACTGACCGTCGAGTACGACGAGCCGCTCGTCGAGGGCATGACCCTCGAGATCGAACTCGGCTGGACCGACCCCGCGCAGGGCTTCCACATCGAGGACTTCGTCCACGTCGGCCGCGACGAGACCGTCAACCTGACCACACCCCCCGGCACCCGCGTACTGATCGAGAGCGCACGATGACCCACACCCCATCGGCCGGCTCGGCCGACGTCCTCGCCACGGCCGGTCGCAAGGCGGCCAGGCGCCTCCTGCCGATCCTCATCGCCCTGCTGTTCGTCAACTACCTCGACCGCGTGAACGTCGGCTTCGCGGCCCCCCACATGAACCCCGACCTCGGCATGACCGCCACCGCCTACGGGCTGGGCGTCGCCCTGTTCTTCGTCGGCTACGTCGTGCTCGAAGTGCCCAGCAACTACCTGCTCTACCGGGTGGGCGCGCGCAAGTGGCTGGCCAGGATCGCGGTGACGTGGGGGCTGGCCGCCGCGGCGCACGCCCTGGTCACCGGAGCGAGCTCGTTCGCCGCGATGCGCGTCCTGCTCGGCGTCGCCGAGGCGGGCCTGCTGCCCGGGATCCTGTTCTACCTCACGCTGTGGTTCAGCGGGCCGCAGCGCGTCGCTGTGCTCGGCGTGTACTACGTCGCGGTGCCGCTCTCGACGGCTCTGGGCGGCCCCGTCTCCAACTGGCTCATCCACCACGGGACCAGCACGTTCGGGATCGAGGGCTGGCGCTTCATGTTCGCCGTCGAAGGGCTGGCCGCGGTCGTCCTCGGACTCGTCGTGCTCAGGGCCCTGCCTTCGACGCCGCGCGAGGCGACGTGGCTGACCCCGCAGGAGCGGGAGGCCCTCGAACGGTCCGGCCCGGCCCAGGAGGCCGGCGAGCACCGCTCGTTCCTGGCGGCCCTGCGCAGCCCGGTGACGATCCGGCTGGCCGGGATCTTCTTCCTGCTCACCTTCCCGATGTTCGCGATCAGCTTCTTCCTGCCCCTCGTCACCGCCGCCCTCCCGAGTGGCGACAACGCCACCGCCCTCAGCCTCGTGACCTTCGTGCCGTTCACGCTCGGTGCGATCGCCTGCTGGGCGTGGAGCCGGCGCTCCCGTACGCGGGGGCTGCGCGCCTGGCGGTTCTCGGCGCCCGCCGTGCTCGCCGGCTTGGCCGTCCTCATCTGCTCCTACGCCGGCGACTCCTTCCCGCTCCTCATGCTTGGCGTCTCGATCACGGCCATCGGCATCTACGCGGCCATCCCCATCTTCTGGAGCATCGCCGGCGAATCCCTCACGGGCGCGGCCGCCGCGGCGGGCCTGGCCCTGATCAACACCGTCGGCAGCCTCGGTGGCTTCGCGGCCGGCTACTTCACGGGCTGGCTGCGTGACCTGAGTGGCGGCTACCAGGCCCCGTTCACCGCGATGGCCGTCTGCCTCATCCTGAGCGGCCTGCTCGCGCTGACGACGTCCGCTTCCCGCCGCGAGGCCGTCACATCGTCGGTACAGGGCGGGGCCAAGTAGGCCGAGACGAAGTGGGCTAGCCTTTGCGTGATATTGGTCGCGCCCTGGAGGTGCTGATGCAGCAGAGCAAGGTCACGGTCACCGTTTCGACGCGAGGGCGCGCCCGCTAAGCAGCAGGTCGACGCTCCTCGCTTCGAAACGGTCTCCGATCTCTGACCGTTTCCTTTGCTGAGGAGCTCTGTTTTGCGTGCCCTCAAGTCCGCGCGGTCAAGCGCGGACTTCTCCAAGCTGTGGACCGCTTCGGCGCTGCCATTCGCGGCCGACGCATCAACCTTCCTCATCGCGGCGGCACTGACCCCGGCCGTCCGCATCCCCCCGGCCAGATCGACAGGCGGCAGCAGGCCGGGATCCGCTGGCTGTGGGGCTGCCACCATGACCGCCATCACCATGGTCGCCTGGCGACCGCTGCGCGCTGCTGAGCCCGGGAGACATCGATGATCACTCTTCCGGCCGCCAGGCGGCCACCACTATCTGGCCATCTCTACGGCACGTCACCGTGGTCGAGCGCGACCCGGCCGTCATCGGGCTCGGCCGCCGACTCGCCACCTCGGCCACCCACCCGGCGGTCAAGGACGCGATGTGGCGCAGATCGGAGATCCGGGCCGATCCCAACACGCCACCAGCAGATCTCATCTCGCTGTCCTACGTGCTGGGAGAACTGCCGGCGGCTGTGCGCGATCCGGTCGTACGGCGGCCGGCCGGCCGGGCCACGACGGTCGCCGTCGTCGAACCCGGCACACCGGCTGGACACGCTCGCGTTCTCGCCGCCCGCGACCAGCTGATCGGTCTCGGCATGCGCGTCGCGGCGCCGTGCCCGCACGCTGCCTCGTGTCCGCTTGCGGGGGAAGATGGGTGTCACTTCTCCGCTCGGCTACCCCGCACCGGGCTGCACCGCCGGCTCAAGTCAGCGGAGCTGGGGTTCGAGGATGAAAAGTTCTCCTATGTCATCGCGACGTCCGCGTCCGCGATACCTGCGACAAGCCGCGTTCTTCGGCATCCACGCACTCGCAAGGGTCTGGTCACGCTGACCTTGTGCGCGGACGGGCTACGCGAGGAGAACGTGTCCAAGCGGCACGGCGACCTCTACCGTGCTGCTCGAAGCGTGACATGGGGTGATCCCTGGCTGTAGGCGTGACCATCGGCGATCAGCACACCCAGTTGCGACACCAGCATGAAGCGCGGCGTGTGGTACGTCGGGGCGACCTTGCCGCCCCGGGCCCTACAGGCGCTGCCCGCCGGCGCGAGAGTTCTGAGAACGAAGATCGAGGACAAACCGGACACGTAACAGGGAGTGATCGGCTCTCGCAGACCTGACCATTTCTGCGAACGCGCACAGTAGCCATCATTACACAGAGCATCGAGGGGGCGGTTTCGGGCCTGGTCCGAGGTGATACCACCAGTTGCGGTGGAGTACGTGGCATCGCTGGTGAAGATGGAGGCGGGGCTGCCGGCGAAGCACTCCTGGCGTCGACCGTCAGTGGTGGAACGCCGTGCGCTCGGCGTTGCTCGCCGGACCGCCGGTCAACCGGTCGAGTGCGTGCCTGAGGTCGGCGACCAGCAGTGAGATCTCATCGCGGCCGATGCCGTGCCGGATCATGACTCGCTGGATGACGGTGTCCTGCTGGTCGGCCGGCAGGCGGTAGGAGGGGACCTGCCAGCCGCGCATGCGCAGCTGATCGCTGAGGTCGAAGAGGCTGAAGGGGGCGTTCGCCGGGTCCTTGAGCGTGTACGAGACGGCCGGCAGCGCGCCCTTCCCGTCGTACAGGAGCCGGAAGGGACCCATCGCGGCGATCTCCTTGGCGAGGTACTGTGCCGTGGCGGCGCAGGCTTCGGCAATCTGGCGGTAGCCCTGCTTGCCCAGGCGCAGGAACAGGTAGTACTGGGCGATGATCTCCCCGCCGGGCCGGGAGAAGTTCAGCGCGAACGTGGGCATGTCGCCACCGAGGTAGTCCACGTAGAAGATCAGGTCCTTGGGCAGCATCTCCGGCTGCCGCCAGATGATCCAGCCGACGCCCAGCGGTGCCATGCCGTACTTGTGCCCGGAGGAGTTGATGGAGACGACCCGCTCGACGAGGAAGTCCCAGGGCAGCTCCGGGTGGAGGAACGGCGCGATGAACCCACCGGAGGCGGCGTCCACGTGGATGGGGATGTCCAGGCCCGTGCTCGCCTGGATGCGGTCGAGTTCGTCGGCCAGGGCCTTGACCGGCTCGTAGTCGCAGGTGAACGTGACGCCCAGAATGGCGACGACCCCGATCGTGTTCTCGTCGACGTACTGCTCCAGCTGGTGTGGGCGCAGCCCGGTCGCGCCGCGCTCCAGCGGCACCTGGCGGAGTTCGACGTCGAAATAGCGGGCGAACTTCTCCCAGCAGACCTGGACGGGCCCGCACACCAGGTTCGGCCTGTCGTACGGTTGGCGTTCGGCCTTACGCCGTTCCCGCCACCGCCACTTGAGCGCCAGACCGCCGAGCATCGCGGCCTCGCTGGATCCCGTCGTCGAACATCCCATCGTGTCGTGCCCGCCGGGGGCGTGCCAGAGTCTGGCGAGGATGGCGACGCAGCGCGACTCGATGGCGGCCGTCTGGGGGTACTCGTCCTTGTCGATCACGTTCTTGTCGAGGCATTCGGCCATGAGCCGCCGTACCTGGTCCTCTGACCAGGTCGTGCAGAACGTCGCGAGGTTCTGGGCCGCGTTGCCGTCCAGCGACAACTCCTGGTGGATGGCCTCGTAGACGGCGTCGGGCCGTGCGTGTGCCTCGGGCATCGCGTCCTTGGGCAGGGGTTGAGAGCTCACGGGGCCGACGAACAGATCGCTGGAGTCGTCGATGTCCTCGGTGAATTTGACGCGGTGCAGCGCCACCAGTGCCTCCCCTGTCTGTGACCGCTAAGCGAGCGATGCCCCGATCTTGAGCAGCAAAAAGCTACACACAGGCAAAAAACGGACGATCGCTGTGAGGGCCGCCGCCATGGCGGACCGGCCCGGCGAAGGCCTCGGTACCTCGACGTCGAGCACGACGTGCGCGCGGGCAAACCGAGTCGGCTGATCGACGGCGACGGCGCCGAGACCGCCGTCAGTTACGACCCGCTCGGCAGGGTGCTCACCATCGCCGCGCCCGGGCGGACGCCATTTCCCGGCTCGACAGTGAGCTGCCCGGACCGGACGGCGCGCCGCTGCCGTTCGACCGCGAGCTTCAAACCGGCCGCCTCAAAGCATTCCGTGCGGGATCCGGTCGGCCTCCGGGACCGGCTGCAGGACGTCCCAGTGTTCGACGACCTGCCCGTCGGCCAGCCGCCAGATGTCGACGACGGCGACGCCACGCGGGTCGTCGGCGGTGGTCATGAGGTAGTGCATCACCACGAAGTCGTCTTCGGCGATGACCCGCTTGAGGTCGAGGCGGGCGCGGGCGACCGGGGCCTGGGTGATGTATGCGATGAAGGCGTCCCGCCCCGAGGGGTTGCCGGGGCTGTGCTCGATGAAATCTTCGTGCAGGAGGGTTCGGAGGACCTCGGTGTCCCCGGCGGCGAAGCGGGCGAAGCCGTCGAGGACCAGTTGCTTGTTGCTGTTCATGACGGCAACCGTCGCAGCCGCCGCCCGGCGGTGTCGATTACATGGCATGTAATCGTGCAGGTCGGGGCGGTGCCGGGATAATCATCCGCGTGACTTCCGACCAGCCGATCGGTGCGCTGCTGCGCGAGTGGCGACACCGGCGCGGGCTCAGCCAGCTCGATCTGGCACTGCAGGCGGAGGTGTCGGCCAGGCACGTCAGCTTCGTGGAGACCGGGCGGACGATCCCCAGCAGCGCGATGGTGCTGCGGCTGGCCGAGCACCTCGGCGTGCCGCTCCGCGAACGCAACCGGTTGCTGGTCGCGGCCGGTCACGCGCCGGTCGTCCGCGAGCGGCCCCTGCAGGATCCGCAGTTGGCCACGGCGCGCAAGGTGCTCGAACGGGTGTTGCGCGGGCACGAACCGTATCCGGCGCTGGCCGTGGACCGCCGCTGGAACCTGTTGTCGGCCAACACGGCGATCGACGTCTTCCTGGAGGGCGTCGACCCGGCGCTGCTGCGGCCGCCGGTCAACATGATGCGGCTCGGCCTGCACCCCGGCGGATTCGCGCCGCGTCTGCTCAACCTCGGCCAGGTCCGCGGCTTCCTGCTGCCTCGGCTCGCCCGCCAGGTCGCGCACAGCGGTGACGCAGAGCTGAGCGTCCTGTATGAGGAGGTGCTGTCTTACGGGGCCCCAGCAGAACCGCCGCCGCCCGATCCGGCCGAGATCGCGCTGCCCATCCGCATCCGCCATCGCGGAGCGGAGCTGTGCTTCATCAACACCATCACGACCTTCGGCGCCGCCTTCGACGTCACCCTCGAGGAGATCGCCGTCGAGGCGTACTTCCCCGCCGACGACGCCACCGCCCGCTTCTTCGGGACGGGGGCCGCAGTGACCTCACCCTGATATCTCACTGGTAAGTACGGGGACGGTGCGGCAGGCCACGACCGCCACGGCCTCCACCATCACCGCTTCCTCGAGCATCTCATCGGCCAAGCGCTTGAGGTTGACATGCACTGGGATGCCGATGGGCAGTTGGCGGCAAGGGCAGCGACGCCGTCCACTCCGACGGCCGGCATGACATGCACCTGCACGCCCGCATCCGAGGCGACGAGCAGGTCACCTGATGCCGACTTGACCATCAGCTGAGCCGTCTACGACGCGGCCCCAGGCCGCGCGCCCACCACCGCCGGGGTCCGCACCCTTTCACTTCCCCTTCTTGCACCCCTTCGGGGGAGAAGTCGGCGGCCCGGTCCAGCCGGACTCGGAGCCGCGGGCCTGGTAGCCCATGACTTCACCCTTGGTCGCCCCCAGAGCGGTGCGGGCCGCGTAGGAAACGCGCGAGAGTGTCTCCCCCGTCTCCGGGTCGAGGATCTGCCTGTGGTAGACCGGCAGCTCCTTGCGTGGCTTGTTGGAGTACACCAGGGCGCCTTCCGCCTCGCCGAAGTCTACGGATAGGCCCCTTCTGCCCAGCGGATCCGTCACTGTGCCCACGACCTTGGTGGTCGGCAGGCCGGCCAGGACGCGGATGATCGCGGCACGCTGGGCGGGGCTGAGCGGCATGCCCAGGAGGTTCACGGTGGTAGGCAGAAACGTCTCGAACGGCTGCGTGAAGCCGCGGCCGTTCCAGATCTCGTGGTAGGCGCGGAGCTGCTTCGTGAGCTCGGCCGGATCGGTGGGGATCGCCGCCAGCTCAGCCATGGTGAACTCGCTGATCGTCGTGTCGGGATAGGTTCCCGCGGAGTCCAACCTCAAGGTGTACCTGCAGTCCTTCGGCTCGTCGGCGACCGGAATCGAACCGCACGGCCCGCTGGTCTCGCAGTGCCCCTTGACCCGGGCGGGAGCTCCCGCCCGCCTGCCAGGCGCGCTCGTCCTCGGCCGTGACCGGGCGGGCACTGACCTGCCGCCACACCTGCGTGAGCACCAGATCAGCGGGGTCGCGCGGCAGCCGGGTCTCGCGGCGGCCGACCACCATGACCCGGTAGCCGCCGGTAGACAGGTGGTTACCGTCGATCCTCACATCGCGCCAGTAGGCGCCGCCCTCTGCGGGGAGCTTCTCGATCCTGTCGGCCAGGTCGAACAGTTCCTGATTGGTCCTCGGCGGACTGAGCACGGCAGGGGCCGATGCCAGGTTCGTCACCAGCGCGAAGACCAGGGCCACGATCGCGGCCGTGGCCAGCGGCGCCCACAAGGCCCACAGGCGGGGCGGTCTCGGGCGCAATGGCCTGCGCGAGGGTTCTCCTGGCGCCTCTGCGGTGGCCATCGACAGCTTCGATCGCCGACTGCAGTCGGCGGCGCGCTCGATGCAAGCGGATGAAGAAGGCGGTCTTGGTGCAGCCGAGTACCTTGGCCGCTTCTGTGGTGGACAGGCCATGCCAGGTGGTCAGGGTCAGGATCTCTTTGTCGGCTTCGGACAAGCCGACCAGGGCACGGAGTACGGCGACTCGCTCGGTGGCGTGTTCACCCACGTCGGTGCGCGGTGAAGCGCTCATGGGGGTTCGGCAAGCCGGTTCCTTCGGTTGGGGGACAAACGTTCATTGAGCAAGTGGTCCGAAGGAAGGCCTTCTTACATCCCGATTCCGCATCTTCCCAGCAGTTCGACCTCGGGCCCCTGCGCGGACCCGACCCCGAGCGGGGCCGGCTGAACAGTTGCATGGCGACCAATACGTTTGTATAGACTCTTGGACGTGCGACCAATTTCTGAAGAGGACCTGACGACGCGCGCCCGCATCCGCGACGCTGCGATGGCGCTGTTCGCCGAGCAGGGGGTCAAGGCCACCACCATCCGTGGGATCGCCGAGGCCGCAAAAGTCTCGCCCGGCCTGGTGCAACACCACTTCGGCACCAAGGAAGCGCTGAGACAGGCTTGTGACGAGTACGTCCTCGGCTACCTGCGCGAGCAGGCCACCGTAGGCGTCACCGACCACAACCTGGAGAAGCCCGAATTCATCGAGAACGTCCATCGAACCGCGCCGCCCCTGATGAAATACCTCGGCCGCGCGCTCGTGGACGGTTCCCCCGCAGCCGCCGCCATGTTCGACGAACTCGTCCGTGTGACGGAGGAGCATCTCGCCGACGACGACCGCTCGGAGGCCGACCATCGAGCCCGCGCGACCGTGCTGACCGCGATGAAGCTCGGCATCACGGTGCTGCACGAGCACGTCTCCCGCGCGCTGGGCACGGACCTGTACGCCTCACAGGGCGCAGTACGCGTCGGCAAGGCCCAGCTCGATCTGATCAGACCGGAATTCCTCGGCCGCGAGCTGTTCGACCAGGCGCGGACGGGCCTCCAGAAGTTCGAGGAACAACGATGAACGCCGCAGTGCACGTGGGCGGTCTGGTCAAGAGCTTCGGCCGGGCCAAGGCCCTGGACGGGCTCGACCTCACCGTCAAGACGGGCGAGGTGCACGGCTTCCTCGGGCCCAACGGCGCCGGCAAGACCACCACCATCCGTATCCTGCTCGGCCAGATGCGCGCCGACGGCGGCCAGGTCGCGTTACTCGGCGGCGACCCCTGGCGCGACGCCACCGAACTGCACCGAAGGCTTGCCTACGTGCCCGGCGACGTCACCCTGTGGCCCTCGCTGACCGGCGGCGAGGTCATCGACCTGATGGGCAGGGCCCGCGGCGGCCTGGACCCCGGGCGGCGCGCCGAGCTGCTGGAGCGCTTCGAGCTCGACCCGCGCAAGAAGTGCCGTACCTACTCCAAGGGCAACCGGCAGAAGGTGGCGCTGGTGGCCGCGTTCGCCTCCGACGCCGAACTGCTGATCCTCGACGAGCCGACCTCGGGTCTGGACCCGCTCATGGAGGCGGTCTTCAACGAGTGCGTCATGCGGGAGAAGCGCAGCGGCCGCACCGTGCTGCTGTCCAGCCACATCCTGTCGGAGGTGGAGACGCTGTGCGACCGCGTCAGCATCATCCGCGCCGGCCGTACCGTCGAGTCCGGCAGCCTGGCCGACCTGCGCCACCTCACCCGCACGTCGGTGACCGCCGAGCTGATCGGGCCCGCTCCCGGGCTGGCCACCCTGCCCGGCGTACACGATCTGAGCGTGGACGGCGCGCGGCTGCGCTGCCAGGTCGACGGTGACGCGCTCACCGCCGTGCTCGCCGAGCTCGCCAGAGCGGGCGTACGTACGTTGACCACGCAGCCGCCGACGCTGGAGGAACTGTTCCTGCGCCACTACGAGGGAGCCGCCAGATGACCGGCACCATGACCGGCACAGGGACACTGATCCGGCTCATCCTGCGCAGGGACCGCGTGCTGCTGCCGGTGTGGATCGTGATCAGCGCACTGCTGCCGGCGGGCATCGCCTCCGCCACCACCGACCTGTACGCCGACCAGGCCGCCCGCGACTCCTTCGCGACCGCCTCGGCGGGCAACCCGGCGCAGCTGGCCATGCGCGGCCCCATCTACGACGCGAGCGTGGGCGGCCTGACCGCCTGGACGCTCGGCGCCTCCCTCGCGCTGTTCGGCGGGCTCGTCAGCATCCTGCTGGTGATCAGGCACACCCGGGCCGAGGAGGAGACCGGCCGACGCGAGCTGCTGGCCTCGGGTGTCATCGGCCGTCATGCCCCGCTGGCCGCCGCGCTCGTGGTCGTGCTGGCCGCCAACCTGCTCCTGGGCCTGCTGTCGGTGCCCGCCCTGGTCGCGGACGGCCTGCCTGCGGGTTCCTCGCTGCTGTTCGGGCTGTCCACCGCCGGGGGCGGCTGGGCGTTCGCGGCCGTGGCCGCCGTCACCGGGCAGCTCACCGCCTCCTCCGGAACGGCGCGCGGCATCGCGATCGCGGTCGGCGGCCTGCTGTTCGCGCTGCGCTCGCTAGCCGACGCCGGTCATGTCGGCTGGCTGGCTTGGGTGTCGCCGTTCGGCTGGGTCCGGCTGACCAGACCCTACGCCGGGGACCAGTGGTGGGTGCTGGGGCTGATCGCGGTGTTCGTCGCCGCCCTGACGGCGGTCGCGTTCGCGCTGTCCATACGGCGTGACGTGGCCGGCGGCCTGATTCCCGTCCGCCCCGGACCCGCCGGCGGAACCCTGCCGGGCGCGTTCAGCCTGGCCGCTCGCCTGCACCGCAGCACGCTCGCGGGCTTCGCGATCGGATTCGGAGCGCTGGGCGCCCTGCTCGGCGTGGCGGCACGCGGGCTGAACACCCAGTTGGACACGCCGCAGTTCCGTGAGCTGGCCGCGACCCTCGGCGGCGCCGAGGCCCGGCTCTCGGACGTGTTCTTCACCTTCGTGATGTACGTGCTCAGCCAGCTCGTCGCGGGAGCGGCACTGGTGTCGGCGCTGCGCGCCCGTACGGAGGAGGCGGCGGGCCGGGCCGAACTGCTGTTGTCCACCCCTGTCGGCCGGCTGCGCTGGGCGCTGAGCCACCTGGTACTCGCCGTCGTGAGCCCGGTGCTGCTGCTGACCGTGCTGGGCGCGGCGGCGGGATTCACCTTCGACGGCGACGTGGCCCGCGTCACCGGGGCCACGCTGGCCTACCTGCCCGCGGTCTGGACCATGACCGGGATCGCGACGCTGATGTTCGGCCTGCTGCCACGGCTGGCGGCGGCCGTGAGCTGGACCGCGCTCGGCCTCTTCCTGGTCGTGGACCTGCTGGCGGAGTTCAAGCTGGCCACCGGGATCGTTCTGGGCCTTTCGCCGTTCGTACATGTGCCGGCGATGTTGCTGAGCGGCGCCTCGTCACCGGTTGCGTCGCTGCTGGGGCTGACCATAGTAGCCATCACCCTGACCACGGCGGGGCTGGCGTTCCTGCGCCGCCGCGACCTGATGCCCTCCGCCTAGGCGGTGAAGCCGCCGTCGATGGCGAGGGTGGCGCCGGTGATGAAGGCGCCCTCTGGTCCGACGAGGTGGGGAACCAGGGCGGAGACCTCTTCCGGCGTGCCGATCCTGGGCAGTGCCAGCCATTTGGTCATGGCCTGGGCGGCGGGACCGTCGGCGCTCATGCTGTCGTCGGCCGTGGGGCCGGGTTGCACGTTGTTCACGGTGATGCCGCGTGGCCCGAGGTCCCTGGCCAGGCCGCGCACCAGGCCGGCGACGGCCACCTTGGTCATGCCGTAGGCGGCGGCCCCGGCGAAGGGTGCCCGCGCGGCGTTCACGCTGCCGATCGTCACGATGCGCCCGCCGTCGCCCATGTGGGGCAACGCGGCCCGGATGGTGTACACGACGCCGCGTACGTTCACGTCGATCATCCGGTCGATGTCTTCGGCGGGGAGGGTGTCGATGCCTCCCGCGCGGGCCACGCCCGCGTTGGCCACCACGACGTCGAGCCGCCCCAACGTCTGCACGATGTACTCGGCCGCCCTGGCCATGGCGGAGGCGTCGGCGCTGTCGGCCTCCAGGCAGAGCGCGTGGCCCTGGTGCGCGGCGACTTCGCCGACGACCTGCTCCGCCCGGTCACGCCTTACCGCTCTCCATGTCATGACCCCGATTCGATAGGTAACGAACACATCGATGATCATCGAACTGTACGATAGCCTTCGAAATGAGGGCAAAGCGACGTATCCGAGGAGCACCGTGGTGATCGACGAGACCCATCCAGCCGCTGCCGACCTGCGGCTGCCGAAGGTCCTCGCGGCCCTGGCCGACCCGGCGAGACTGCTGGCCGTGCGTGCCCTGGACCGGGTGGGGGAATCGCCCTGCACCCGGCTCCAGCAGGCGGCCGGCCTGACGATCAGCCGGTCCACCTTCTCCCACCACCAGCGGGTGCTGCGCGAGGCCGGGGTGATCCAGGTCAGGGTGCGCGGCTCCCAGCGCATCCTGAGCCTGCGCCGCGACGACCTGGACGCGTGCTTCCCCGGCCTGCTGGACGCCGTGCTCGACACCGCCCCCGGACTCATCGAGACCTGACCCGGACGATTACGAGAGATCGAAGGGGGCGGGGGAGTGGCCTTCCCAGATCTGGCGGGAGGCTTGTTCGGGGTAGGGCAGAGTCTTCGACTCGGTGTCCAGGACGCGGGTGAGGTGCTCGCCGGGCCGGTGGGCGGACCAGCCCGCGTCGCCGGTGGTGACGAAGCGGACCCATGCCTCCTGGAGTTCGCGGGAGAGCGCGACGGCCTCGGGATTGGGCTCCTCGCCGATGAGCTGGGTGGCGACGGGGCTGTCCAGCGTGCCGAACGCCAGGGGCACGTCGAGGCTGTGGCAGGCGCCCAGGATGCCGCCGAGGGCCGGGGCGACCCAGCGCAGTTCGAACAGGTACGAGGTGCCGCCGGCTGCGGCGTTCGCCTCGGCCAGCTGCTGTGACGGCATGCGGAAGAGAGCGTCGGAGTACACCGTCTCCACCAGCTCCTCCGGGCCTGCCTGCGGGAACGCGGCACGGTAGGCCCTGGCGCCGTCCGGCTGCGGGGCGAGCAGTTCCAGGGCTGCGTGGGCGTCATCCTCGGTGAAGGTGCCGTACCGTCCGCTCATGACACTGAAGTACCGGAATTCGTCCCGGGCGTGGCCGACGAGCAGTTCGGTCCCGCTCGCGCGCGCGCCGGCCAGCGCGGGCCAGGGCGTTTCCGGGAGGACCTCGCCGTCGACGACGGGGCACAGCGCGGTGCCGGCCTCCGTGAGGCGTCCCCAGCTCTCCCGGTGCGCGTGGAGGCCGGCGTTGAAGGAGGTGAGTTCGGCGGCCAGGTGCCATGGGTCGATGTCGCGCAGGGCCTCGGCGGTGGGGGCGGCCGCGCCGAGCCGGTCCGCGAACGCGGCGGTGACCTGCCGTGCCAGCGCGGGGGTGCTGTGCAGCCCCGGCACCGAATGGGCCATGGCCCGCCGGAACAGTCCGCGCGCGGAC
Source organism: Nonomuraea sp. NPDC048892 (assembly GCF_040649735.1). Classification (NCBI taxonomy): domain Bacteria; kingdom Bacillati; phylum Actinomycetota; class Actinomycetes; order Streptosporangiales; family Streptosporangiaceae; genus Nonomuraea; species Nonomuraea sp. NPDC048892. The sequence goes on from NZ_JBEZFZ010000010.1 coordinate 62,742, forward strand.
TTCATCGTCAGCAGGGCGGCGACCGACCCCGCCCCGGCGGACACCCCGGCCACGGTGACCCGGCCGGGGTCGCCTCCGAAGGCGGCGATGTTGCGCTGCACCCACTCCAGCGCCGCGATCTGGTCGAGGAATCCGCGGTTGGGCGGCGCGTCGTCGAGGAACGCGAAACCCTCCGCGCCCACGCGGCAGTTGATGGTCACCACGACGAGTCCCGCGTCGGCCAGCGCTGCCGGGTCGAACATCGGGTCGCTCGACGCCGCCGAGAGGTAGCCGCCCACGGGGATCCACACCAGCACCGGCAGTCCCGCCGCGCCGGGATCCGGAGTGCCGACGTTGAGCGTCAGCCAGTCGGTGCCCTGCGGGGGCACGTCGATCGGCAGGGACAGCGGCACCACGGGGCCGAACTCGACCGCCTGCCTCGTCCCCTCCCAGCGGTGCGGCGGCGCGGGCGCGGCGAAGCGGAGCGCGCCGACCGGGGGCTGGGCGTAGGGGATGCCGCGGAACACCACGTGCCCCTGCCGCCGGCGCCCCTGCACCACGCCTTCCGTGGTCCGTACCTTCGGCTGTTCGGACATGACGATTCCTTCCCTCGAGTGAACCCAAGGATTATAAGTCAGATGTATTATGTCAACTGTATTGGAACAGTTCCGGGGGTAGGGAGTCGGCGATGCCGAAACAGGTGGATCACCGCGAACGCCGCGAAGCGATCGCCCGCGCACTGTGGCGGGTGGTGGAGCAGCGCGGTGTCACACAGCTGACGATGCGCGTGGTGGCGCAGGAGGCGGGCATGTCACTCGGGCAGCTGCAGCACTACTTCGCCTCCCGGACCGCCATGCTCTCCTTCGCCATGGACTTCGCGTCCGAGCAGACCTCGGTGCGCGTACAGCAGGGGCTCGAAAAGCTCGGTGACCGTCCGCACCCCCGTGACGTGCTGCGACTGACGCTCGCGGAAATGCTCCCCCTGCATGCCGACGCCCGCGCGACCAGCCGGATGAGCGCCGCCTACGTCCTGGAGGCGCTGCACGACGAGGCCGTGCACGAGCAGGCGCGCCGCGGCCTCGTCCAGGGGCGGGCCCTCGTCGAGCAGTTGGTCCGCCAGGCGATCGCCGACGGGCACATCGACTCCGGCCGCGACCCGGCGACCGAGACCAACCTGCTCCTCGCCCTCACCGGCTTCACCTCCCTGATCGAACTCGACGTGATCGAGCCCCAGGACGCGCTCGCCGCGATCGACGTACATCTGGACCGGCTGTTCAGGAGTGCGTGACCTGTCCCCGGACACGGGGCAGGTGCAAACAAGATCCGGCGTGGGTGGGCCGGCTCATGGGTTGGGTCGGGCAGCCGGCGTAGCCAGGTGATGCGTGCGTCGAGCATGGGATAGAACAGCATCTGGCCGAGCGCCGACGGCCCCTGCCGGCCTCGGGCGAGCAGGCGCGTGCTTGAAGTCGTTGGTCCGCCTCCGTGCACGGTCACGTCGCGCCCGGGGATACCAGCCCGGTCTCGTACGCGAGCACGACGGCCTGGACCCGGTCCCTGAGCCCGAGCTTGGCCAGGATGCGGGCCACGTGGGTCTTCACCGTCGCCGGGCTGAGGGTCAGCCGTTCGGCGAGCTCGACGTTGCTCAGCCCGGTGGCCAGCAGCCGCAGCACCTCCAGCTCCCGCGCGGTCAGCTCCGACAGGTCAGGGTGCGGGGCCGGAGGACCGGCGTCGTCCCGGCGGGCGAAGCGCTCGACCAGGCGCCGGGTGATGGCCGGGGCGAGCAGGGCGTCGCCGGTGCGCACCAGGGTCACCGCGGCCACCAGGTGCTCGGGGGTTACGTCCTTGAGCAGGAAGCCACTGGCCCCGGCGGCGAGCGCGGTGTAGACGTAGTGGTCGAGGTCGTAGGTGGTCAGGATGAGTACGCGGGTGCCGCCGGCCGCGTCGTCGGCGAGGATGCGCCGGGTGGCCTCGATGCCGTCCATGCGCGGCATCCTGATGTCCATGAGGACGACGTCCGGCCTGGTACGCCGGGCCGCCTCCACCGCCTCGGCGCCGTCTGCCGCCTCGGCCGTCACCTCGACGCCATCAGCGGCCAGGATCAGCCGGAACCCGGTGCGTACCAGGGCCTGATCGTCGGCGATGATCACGCGGAGAGGGTGGCTCATGAGGCTCGCCACAGTACACGGGCCAAGATTCGGTAGCCTCCCGCAGGGGTGTGTTCCGCGTTCAGGGTGCCGCCGTAGACGGCCAGCCGTTCGCGCAGCCCGATCAGCCCGCGCCCGCCCGGGTGCGACGGGCCGCGCCGCGCACCGCCGGTGTCGGTGACCTCGATCTCCAGCCGGTCGCCCTCGTGGCGGATCGAGACGGACGCCGCCGCGCCCGCCGCATGCTTGATCGTGTTCGTCAGGGCCTCCTGGACCACGCGGTAGGCGGCCAGATCGACTCCGGCGGGCAGCGGGCCGGTCGGCAACGACAGCTCGACGTCGACCGGAATCCCGGCGGCCCGAACCCGGGTGACCAGCGCGTCGAGCTGATCGAGCCCGGGTTGCGGACCGGGGGGCCCGCTCTCCTTGACCTCGTTCTCCATCCCCCCGTGGCCCATGGCCTCGTTCTCGGTGGCCAGCAGGCCCATGACGTGACGGAGTTCGGACATGGCCGCCCGGCCGCCCGCCTCGATCGCGAGCAGCGCCCGCTTCGACTCCGCGGGCTCTGCGTCCATGACCTTGCGCGCCGCCCCGGCCTGGATCACCATCACGCTCACGTTGTGGGTCACGATGTCGTGCAGTTCGGCGGCGATCCTGGCTCGCTCCTCGTCGACGGCCGCGCGCATGGCCTCCGCCTGGGCCCGCTGGAGCGCGTCGATGCGATCCCGGCCGGCCCGCAGCCGCCCCTGCCAGAAGCGGACGGCCACCGCCAGCACTCCCGCCCCCGCCAGCACGACGGTGGGGCCCAGCCAGGACGGCAGCGCGGGGACGACGTCCTGGAAGACCACACCGGTCAGCACGGCCGCCGCCGCCAGCCCGCCCGCCGCCGCCAGCCGGTGACGGCTGTAGGCGAGCGTGCCGTAGGCGGCCACGGCGCACGCGAGCACGGTGATCCACGTCGCGGCCTCTTGGGTGGCCAGCGCGGCGAGCACGACCGTCCAGAAGACGGCCAGCGGGTACCGGCGCCGCACCGCCAGTGGCAACGCGGTCAGGACCACCAGCAGCGGGTGCGGCCCCTGTTCTGAGCCGGACCGCGGGCTCGGCTGGGCCGGGCTCACCGGCCGGGCGGGTGGATCGGGACGCAGCCGCAGGGACACGGCCGTCGGCCCCTGCCGTCCCTCGGTGGACGCGTCGTGCAGATCGGCCACCGCGGCCACCGCGAGCACGGTCAGCAGCAGCGCGAGCACGACGTCGACCACCAGCGCTCCGCGTGACGGCCGGGCGCGCGCCTCCTCCGGACGCAACACCTCCCGCACGTACTGCCGCCACATCCGCCACCTTCGTTCCACCGTCATCGGGACATTGTCACGGCTGCGCGACCGGCCACGCATCCGTCCCGATGACGGCAGCGCCGTCCGCCGGGACTACATCGCAGTGATGACACCGGGCTCGGATCGTTCCTCGGAGCTACCCAGATTCGGTACGACGGGCGACGCGCCCGCCGCATGACCGCGCCTAGCGTCGTCCCGTCCGCGGACGACCGCGGCCTCCCGAGAACAGGCGACACACTGATGCATCTTGCGAGAACGACGGCCCTCGCCCTGGCCGGGCTACTCACCCTCACGGCCCCCACTCCCGCCGCCGCTGCGGCGCCGGCGGCACCGCGGCTGCCCGCGCCGACGGGCCCCTACGCGGTCGGCGTCACCTCCCTCCATCTGAAGGACGCCTCCCGGAGTGACCCATGGGTTCCGGCGGCGAAGTCGAGGGAGCTGATGATCTCCCTGTGGTACCCAGCGGCCGGGACGCGAGGCAGGCACCAGGCCCCGTACGTGACGCCGAAGGAGTCCGAACTGCTGATCAAGGACGCGGAACTGCCCGTCGCGCCAGACACGTTGAGCAAGGTGCGGGCCAACGCCTTCACCGACGCCGTGCCTGCAGGCCGCAAGCACGGCCTGCCCCTGGTGGTGCTCTCCTCCGGCCTCGGCTCCCCGCGCAGCTCACTCACCAGCCTGGCCGAGGACCTGGCCAGCAGGGGCAACGTGGTGGTCGGGATCGACCACACCTACGAGAGCGTCGCCACGGCCTTCCCCGACGGGCGGGTCACCACGTGCGTCGCCTGCGGGAACAAGGACCCGGACTTCGGGGAGCAGGTGGTCCGCAGCCGCGCGGCGGATGTCTCCTTCGTCCTCGACCAGCTCACCGGCGCAAAGCCGAAATGGCGGGGAGCCGCGCTGATCGACCGGTCGCGCATCGGGATGGCCGGTCAGTCCGTCGGCGGCGCGAGCAGCATTGCGGCCATGGTGCGCGACAAGCGCATCCGCGCCGGGGTCAACCTGGACGGCACCACCTTCGCCCCGATCCCTGAGCGCGGCCTGGCCCGGCCGTTCCTGTTCATGGGATCGCCGACGATGCACAGCCCCGGCGGCAAGGACGGGAGCTGGGGACGCGACTGGAAGCAACTGACCGGCTGGAAGCGGTGGTTGGTGGTGACCGGAGCCGAGCACGCGTCCTTCACCGACGTCCCGCTGCTGGCCGAACAGCTCGGCATCGATCTCGGCTTCGCCATGACCGGAGCCCGCTCCGTGGAGATCACCCGCACCTACGTCGCCGCCTTCTTCACCCGCCACCTCACGGGGAAGCCGCAGCCCCTGCTGGACAAGCCGTCCGCCCACTATCCCGAGGTGACGTTCGGCGGCCAGGCCTGATTTATCCAAGCCGGGGCCGCCGGGGTGGTCGATGGAGCGGCTGGTCAGCGCCCGCAGCTTGGTGAGGCGGGTGGCGGACCGTGTTGCGGTGGCGAAACATCGCCTTGACCGCGGCGGACGCCAAGCCGGCTACTCCGCCATTTTGAGGTGGCGGTCCAGGTCGTCGAGGGTCAGTGGCTGCCGGCGCAGCGGCTCGGAGGCGTCCAGCGCCGTGGCGTGGAGGCTGCCGAGGAGCAGCTCCAGCTGCTGGTCGGTGATCAGCTCGTTGAGCTCGGCGCCGATGACGGGTAGCGGGCGGGACAGTTTGATGACGCCGAGCCAGATGTCGATGGGGTTGATGCCTTGGCGAAGCTGCCCGTCCCGCTGGGCGGCACGGGTGAGTCGTTCCATCTGCTCGTAGAGCTGGTTGCGTCGCGCCTTCAGCGCTCCCCCCTCACCGCGCGCGTCCTGCTCCAGGCCGGGGAGCAGCACCGGCATGATGACGTTGAGCCGCAACTCCACCAGGCGGCGTATGAGCTGCGTGAGCGCGCCCCAGGCGTCGGGGTGCGCGGCGGTGGCGCGGTCCAGTTCCTCGCCGACCAGGGTCAGGTTGTCCAGGGCGACCTGCCGGACAAGTGTGTGGCGGTCGGGGAAGCGGCGGTAAAGGGTGGCGATGCCGATGCCGGCGCGGCGGGCGATCTCCTCCAGCGGCGCGTGGATGCCCTGTTCGAGGAAGACTTCGCGGGCCGTGATGATGATCTGCTCGCGGTTACGGCGGGCGTCCGCCCGCAGCCGGGTCGTGTTCTCGGTCAACCGGTACCCATCTCCTTGGAATGCGGAGGGAAGTCCTTCGGTTGTGCTAGCTTATCGTCCACAGCAATCGAAGGGTTTTCCTCCACTTATTGAGGAGAGGCTGATGTCCGAGACCCCCACTCCTGACAGCCGGAGCTTCCCGCTCCAGCGGCAGTGCCCGTTCGCCCCACCGCCGGAGTACGACCGGCTGCGCGTCGAGGAACCCGTCTCCAAGGTGCGGCTACCCACCGGCGGCGCCGCCTGGCTGGTGACCCGGTATGAGGATGTCCGGACCGTGCTGAGCAGCCCGGCGTTCAGCGCCGACGGCACCCGCCCCGGCTTCCCCACGCTCCTGCCGGGGCAGACGCAGGTCCTGCGGCGCCCGCCGTTCATCCGTATGGACCCGCCGCAACACAGCTTCTACCGGCGTATGCTCATCCAGGAGTTCACCCTCAAGCGCGTCAAGACGATGCGGCCCGGCATTCAGGCCACCGTCGACCGGCTGCTCGACGACCTGCTAGCCATGACCCCGCCGGTGGACCTGGTCGAGGCGTTCGCGCTCCCCATGTCCTCGCTGGTGATCTGCCAGTTGCTCGGCGTGCCCTACGACGACCACGACTTCTTCCAGAGCAGGAGCAAGGTCGGCGTGTCAGGGCAGAGCACCGCGGAGCAGTTCGCGGCCGCGCTGGGTGAACTGCGCGCCTACATGGATGGCCTGATCACCCGCAAGCAGCAGGAGCCCGGCGACGACCTGCTGAGCAAGCTGGTCACCGAGCACCTGGAGCCCGCCGGCGAACTCCGCCGCGATGAGCTGCTCATGATGTGCCTGATGCTGCTCAACGCGGGCCACGAGACCACCGCGAACATGATCTCGCTGGGCACCGTGACGCTTCTGGAGCACCCCGGCCGGCTCGCCGCCCTGCGCGAGAACCCCGAACTCCTCCCCGACACCATCGAAGAACTGCTGCGCTACCTCAGCATCGCCGACCTGGTCACCACCCGGATCGCGGCCGAGGACACCGAGCTCAGTGGCACCCGGATCCGTGCGGGCGAGGGAGTCTTCGCCCTGCTGGCCGCGGCCGACTGGGATCCCGCGGTGTTCCCCGAGCCCGAACGGCTCGACGTTCACCGCGGCAACCGGCACCACGTCGCCTTCGGCTACGGCGTGCACCAGTGCCTCGGGCAGAATCTCGCCCGGGCCGAACTGGAGATCGCGTTCGCCACCCTCTTCGAGCGCATCCCCACCCTGCGGGTCGCCGTGCCGGTGGACGAACTGCCCTACAAGCACGGCAATCTCGCGTACGGCATCCACGAGCTACCCGTCACCTGGTAGGTGGAGCATGCGGATCACCGCCGACACCAGCGTCTGCGTCAGCGCGGGCATGTGCGCGCTCACCGCGCCGGGGGTCTTCGACCAGGGCGACGACGACGGACTGGTCGCGGTACTCCTACCGGACCCTCCCGAGGAGCAGCGCGAGGCCGCGGCCGAGGCCGTCCGGCTGTGCCCCAGCGGGGCGCTCGACATCAGACCTCGTTTTCGATGACTCGACTCAACGAATCGACGAACAACAGAAGGGGACGAGTATGTCTGGTCTGCGGGAAAAGGTAGTGATCGTGACAGGTGGCGCCCGCGGGATCGGTGCAGCCGTGGCCACCCGCATGGCTCGGGACGGAGCCACGGTGGTGGTCAGCGACCTGCTCGACGGACAGGGCGCGAAAACCGCCTCCAAGATCCAGAGCCTGTTCCTCCGCCACGATGTGACCAGCCAGGATGACTGGAAGAGCGTGGTGGAGGCGACCGTCGAGCGCTACGGCCGGGTGGACGGCCTGGTCAACAACGCCGGGATCGCCGCGGGACTGCGCCATGACCATTCTCAGCGCCAACCGCTGTTCCTGGGCCGTACCACGTTCGTCGCCCGCTATCTACGAGACCGCGACCTGCAGCGGGAGATCGAGGAAGGGCTGAACGTGGTCGAGGCGTGGAACCGCGCCAACGCGGTGATCTGCTACAGCCGCGGTGGTGCGATCTCCACCAACCGGCGCGATGAGGTGGAGATGACCGCGCTGTGTCTTCGGATCTTGCAGGCCTCGCTCGTCATGGTGAATGTCCTGATGCTTCAAGACGTCCTCGCCGAGCCCGAGTGGGCCGCCTGCTCACCCCGGTCGATCGGCTCGGCCTGACCCCGCTGTTCTGGCTGCATGTCCGCCCTTACGGCGAGGTGCGCCTCGACCTGAACGCCCGGCTGAGTATCGGCGACCTCGGTTCGCCCGGAACCGGCACGTGACCCTCGACGCTCGGGTCTACTGATCGGTGGCAAGCTTGGCGACCGCGGCCTTCAGGTCGCCGTGGGTGGGCAGGGTATAACGGCGGGTGGTGTCCAGGCAGGCGTGCCCCATAAATTCGGCGACCACGACGATGTCGACGCCCTGGCGCAGCAGGTTGGTGGCGAAGGTGTGGCGCAGGGTGTGCGCGGAGGCGGTGGGCGCGCCGTTGTCGTCGACCAGGTCGGCCTCGGCTGCGAGCTCGTCGAGCAGCTGGTCGACGGCGCGGGCTGAGAGCCGGCCGCCGCGGTAGCGGTTGAGGAACAGCGCCGGGCCGCCCGAGCCCGGCCACTGGCTCCGCTCGGTCTTCCACTCCTTGACGGTCTCGCGCACGGTGGTGTCCAGCAGGGGCACCTCGCGGGAGGTCTCGCCCTTGCCGTTGCGGACGATGACCTTGCCCTTGCGTGCTGATAGCGGCACGTCGTCGACGTCCAGGGCGACCAGCTCGGCGACGCGCAGCCCGGAGTAGAACAGCAGCCGGCCGATGGCGCGGTCGCGGGCGACCCGCCGGGTCTCCACGGCGCGCAGGAAGCGCCGCTGCTCGCGGGCGTCGAGAGCCTGGGGGGCGAGCTTGGGTGGGGTGTCGCGGCGGACCTGGACCGGGCCCAGGCCGCGGTGGCTGTAGAAGTGGTCGAGCGCGGCCAGGTGGGCGTTGACGGTGTTGGCCTTCCGCTTGGCCACCGTCTTCAGGTACGTCTTGTAGTCGCGCACGGCGAAGTCGCGGCTATGAGCGTCGCTCAGCGGGTCTGCGTTGTCGAGGGCGGCGGCGTCCAGCCAGGCGAGGAAGGCGCGGACCCGGGAGGCGTAGGCGCGGCGGGTGTCAGCGTCCAGCGGGGCGCGCTCGAGCGCCGCGGCGTAGTCGTCGTGCTCCGTGGTGAACGCGGCCGGTACCTCCTGGCGTCGCCCCACCGTCGCCCCTCTCCCTGATATCAGAAGTGATTTCGGGCTCCAATCCTAGCGCCACTCTTGCGATATCAGAAGTTCCGACCGAGCAGTATCAGCTGTTTGTGGAAAGAGGAGCTTTGCGGACATCCCCCGTCGCTCTTCCGGCAAAGATATGCAGAAAGGGGGACGCGCGATCGGTACGACCCCCGCGATCCTTCCGGCATGAACATGATTGCCTCATTCGTCATCGGCGCGGTCACCGCCATCGCCCCGGTCACGACCACGCCGCTGTCGTGGCAGGACTGCGGAGACGGTCTGCAGTGCGAGCAGATCCAGGTGCCGGCCGACTGGGCCCGTGGATCAGGGCCGAAGGTCACGATCAGCCTCGCCAAGCTGCCCGCCCAGGATCAGGCCGGCAAGAAGGGCGTGGTGTTGGTCAACACCGGTGGCCCTGGCGAGCAGATAACGCTTCTCCGCCAAGGAAAGAAGTACTTCGCAGATCTGACCAAATGGTTCGACGTGGTGATTTTCGACCCGCGGGGGTTCGGCAAGTCCACTGCCATCAACTGCCCTATCCCCGCACCGTTCGCCACCGAATGGGCGTTTCCGAGCAAGTCGGCCTACGACGCGTACGCTGCGAAGAATCGCACGTTCGGGCAAGCGTGCGCCAAGGAAGCCGGGCCGCTGTCGGGAAACCTCAACTCCTGGCAGATCGCACACGACATGGAGGCGATCAGAAAGGCCCTGGGCCAGGCCAAACTGACCTACGTGGGCAACTCGCACGGCACCGTGCTCGGGCAGGCCTACGCTGAGTTGTTCCCCCGCAAGGTCGGCCGGATGTACCTCGACAGCGTGTGGGACCACACCACACCCGACCTGCATGAGTGGCTTCGCCGGCGCGCCCAGGCCCTGGAAGCCAATGCCGAACGCTTCGCCGCCTGGTGTCAGAGCACCACGACCTGCGCGCTGCACGGCAAGGACCCCATGGCCGTCTGGGACAAGGTGATGGCCAAGGCCCGCCGCGAGCCCATCCCCGCGCCCGAGGCCGGTCCCGAGGTGCGCATCAGCGACACCCAGATCGCCTCCCGAGCCAACTTCACCTACGAGGCCACCTGGGAGCGCCTGGCCGCCGGACTCGCGCGGGCGCAGGCCGGTGACGCCTCGTTCTTCGCCAAGGTGGAAGGAGCGCCGGACCCCAACCTGTCGCGCGTCATCCTCTGCGCGGATCTGCCCTACCCCGGCTACGACAAGCTCAAGAAGCTGGAGACCACGCTACGTCGCGATACGCCCCACATCGGATGGCGGATGGTGTGGCCGATGGCCAACCATTGCGCGGGCCTGCCCCCGACCAGGACATACGCGCCCCATCCCATCAAGGCGCCGGGCCTGCCGTCTGTGCTCATCGCCAACGGCGAACACGACGACAACAGTCCGGCCGCCGACGGCCGCCGGCTGGCCGACCAGCTTCCCCGCGCCCGCTACCTGAAGGCTGTGGGAGGACATGCCCTCTACTTCTCCGGCCACCCGTGCGTACGCGAGCACGTGCACCGCTACCTGACCACGGGCAAGATGCCGCCGCGCGGCGCCTCCTGCGGACCGGCGAAGTAGCGTAGCCGACGTGTACGTCAGAGAGGGGTTGCTCGTGCTCGCGGCCACGGCCGTGCTCGCCGGGTTCGCCATGCTCGACGGCGGGCCGCCGCGACCCGGGCTGCCCCTCCTGGCGGGCGCCAGCCTCGCCGCAGCCCTGCCTTTGACGCTGCGCGCACGCTTCCCGCTGCCGGGAGCGCTGCTGTCGGCAGCGATAGCTTTGCTCGGCCTGGTGATACCGGGCTGGCCTGGCCGACTGGTGACCATGGTCATGTTCGGCTCGGCGGCCTTCCACGTGCCGCGCCGCCCATGGCTGGTTATGAGCCTGTCCATAGTCTGGACCACCGGCTACGGCCTGCTCATCCCGCAGGCCTACAAGGGCCTGTCCGTGGTCACCGACCTGGTCATCATGGGCGTGGCTCCGGTCGCCGTCGGCCACGCCCTCCGGCTGCACGGTGAGCGGGTCGCGCAGGCGGCGCGGCTCGACCACGCCGAGGCCAGGCGCGCCATGGCTGAGGACCGCGCCGCACTCGCCCGCGACGTCCACGACAGCGTCGGCCACCACCTCACCGCGGTCCACATGCAGGCCACCGCCACCCGCCGTGCCCTGCGCGGCCAGGCGCCGACCGCCGACAGAGCACTGGGTACCATCGCCGAGCTGTCCTCTGCCGCGCTGAAAGAGGTACGCGCCTTGCTCGACACCCTGCGCGAGGTGCCCGCCGGCCCGGGCTTGGAAGAGATCGAGGACCTGGCCGCGCGGCTCTCCACTCCGCACCTGCGGATCTCGGTCCACCGCGTCGGCCCCGGCACTCCGCTGCCATCCGGCATGGGTCATACGGTCTACCGCGTCGTGCAGGAGGCGCTCACCAACGCCGCCCGCCATTCGGGTGCCACCAAGGTGGAGGTGCGAGTGCGGCGCAGCCGGACCGCGGTGACGATGTCGATCACAGACAACGGCTGCGGCCTTGCCGGAGCGGAGGGGCGAGGCATCAGGGGCATGCGCGAACGCGTACACCAACATGGGGGAACGTTCACGGCAGGCCCGGTCCCGCAGCACGGCTGGCTGGTGGAGGCCATCGTGCCGATCGCGAAGGGGTCGGCATCACCGAAGGGTCAGGGACAGCCCTCCAGCGCTGCGGGGAATCCGACGTGAGCGACCGGGATGACGGATGGTTCGACATCGACAGTCCGGCATCACGGTGTACATCGCATGCCGGTCCGGCCGACCTGGATGAGGAGGGCGCTGTGATCGTTCGGGTGGTGATCGCCGATGACCAACCGGCCGTACGCGAAGCACTACGCGTGACGCTGGACGGCGAGCCCGACATCGAGGTGGTCAGTGAGGCGGCCGATGGAGCCGAGGCTGTGCACCAGGCGCTGTGGCGGCGTCCTGACGTGGTGGTGATGGATCTGCGCATGCCGTATGTCGACGGGATCTCCGCGATCCGGCAACTCGCCGACGTGGAGACACCACCGAGGGTGCTCGCGCTCACCACTTTCGACACCGACGAGTACCTGTTCGGCGCGCTCCAGTCGGGCGCTGCGGGATTCCTGCTCAAGGACAGCGACCCTGAGCTGCTGCTGCAGGCGGTGCGGGCGCTACACCGCGGGCACGGGCTGGTGGACCCGCAGGTCACCACCCGGCTGATCCACCGCTTCGCGAGACTGTCGCCCGGGCCCGCCACGGACGCGCAACAACGGCTCACCACTCGTGAGCTCGAGGTACTTCGGCAACTGGCCCGAGGGCTGAGCAACGCGGAGATAGCCCAAGCCCTGACCATCGAGGAGGGGACAGCCAAGACCCACGTCGCCAGCCTCCTGCGTAAGCTCGGGCTGCCCACTCGGGTGCGCGCCGTCATCTATGCCTACGAGCACGGACTGGCCCCGCGCGACTCAGACACCTGACCCCTCAACGAGGTGCTCCTGCCGCGCATCTGCTATGCCACCCAGACGGCGTGAGCTTGTCACCTGAAGAGTGATACCCCCGACGGCGTCGCCTACGAAGTCCCAGCTCAGGCTTGGTTTGGCGGCTCATCGCATATTTTTTTAACGGCACCCCGACTTGCCCGAATGAACGGGCTACCGGCACCCACCCCCCGCGACCGGAAGATCCTCAATGAATCTGGCCTGATCAGTACTGCCAGATGACGTTGCGACGGTGTCGCGCGGGGTGGACTTCGAGATCATCGAAAGCGTCGACGGCAAGAGGGCCATCGGTTGTGGCGTTGACCCTCTGGCGGATGGCTTCGAGCCTGAGGCGCAGGCGTTGGCGTGCCTGGCGCTCCTCGATGCCGGCCCACTCTGACACCGACTGGTCCCGCGGGGCGGCCCTGGCCCGGGAGTAGACGTCGACTTTGCGGCGAAGAGACGTCGGGAGCGGCCGGTGACCGGCCCGTCGTGCCTGTCGCAGGCATGCGGCACTGTAACGGAGATCAACTAGCGTCACTGATCGCCATGGGAGTCCCCTCAGGTCACCCCTGTCGAGAGTCGGACGATCAATGTGATGGGCAGTGTGGGGCATGAGGCTCTCTGGGTTGCACCGCCAGGTATTTCCTGGCGCACTACTGGAAGCCGGTCGGTCCCGTTGATCGCTGGTGAGTCATGGCGGGACCATAGCACCGCGGACGTCGAGGTAGGCGCTCCAGCCGCTTCCTCGCAGGTCGGAGCCGGATGATCTTGTTGGGCGCGTAAGGCACGTTGACGCTCATCCGTTCCCCTGATAATCGGTGGTGGCGTGGCCTGTGTCGAAGGTTCGCCGCCCGCCTTCGAGGTGCTCGGCTCGTTGCGGGTGTGGATGGATGGCCAGGAGCGTGCGGTGTCCCAGCCGGCGGTGCGTCGGCTGCTGGGCGCGTTGCTGCTCACGCCGGGCCGGCTGGTGGATCGGGCGCGGTTGATCGCGTTTGTCTGGGGGCCGTCGGGGTGCGAGCCTGCGGCGTTGTACAGCGCTGTGTACCGGCTGCGGGAGTGGCTGAGGCCGACCGGCATCGCGATCGTGCGGGAAGGCGATGGCTACCGTATCCAGGCGCCGCCGGAGCAGGTGGACGCGTCCTGCTTCCGTCTCGCCGTCGCCGGCGCGCGCGAGGAAGCAGATCCGGATCGCCGGACGGATGTGCTGTTGGCGGCGCTCGATTTGTGGCGTGGGCCGGTGCTGGCCGCGGACCTGGAGTGGCCCCACGAGCTACCTGCGGTCGCGGAACTGCAGCAGGCCAGGATCGATAGTGCGCGGGACCTGGCGGAGGCCGCCATGGGTTGCGGGCGTGCCGCCGATGCCGTCGACCCTCTGCGGCGGCTGGCCGAGGCGCTGCCCTACGACGAGTCCATCCACACCCAGCTGATCACGCTGCTCGGGCACGCCGACCGGCGTGCCGAAGGGTTGCGCCGCTATGAGCAGATCCGGCGCCACCTGGCCGACGACCTCGGGGTGGACCCGGGCCCGGGGCTGCGCCGGGCACATCTGGCCCTGCTCGGCGACGATCTGCCGGCGCCTGGCCCGCCGCCGTCGCCGGTCTGCCTGCTGCGTCGTGCTGGACAACGTCGCCGACACGGTCCAGATCCAGCCGCTGCTGCCTACCGGCCCCTCTTGCGCGGCCCTGCTGACCAGCCGGTCCAATCTGGCGGCGCTGTACGGCATGACCCGCATCAAGCTGCCCGTCATGCCGCTGCCGGAGGCGGTCGCGTTGCTGGGGCGCCTGATCGGCGGCGCCCGTACGGAGGCCGAGCCCGATCAGGTGCGGCGGCTCATCGAGGGGTGCGGCCGGCTGCCGCTGGCATTGCGGATCGCCGGGGCGCGGCTGGCCGCCCGCCCGCACTGGACTGTGGCGCGCCTGGCGGACCAGCTCGAACGGGCCCATCGTCCGCTCGATCACCTGGCCCTGGGCGCGATGGAGGTGCGTGCTGTCCTGGCCGTCGGCTACCGCGCGCTCGATGCGCCCGAGCGCCGCCTGTTCCGGCTGCTCGGCCTGCTGGAGGCGCCTGATATCGCGGCCTGGGTCGCCGCCGCGCTCCTGGACGGACCGCTGGCCGAGGCCGAGGAAGCGCTGGAGCGTCTGGCGGACGCGCAGTTACTGGAGGCGGTACGGTCCCCGGCGGGCGAGCAGGTCCGCTACCGCCCGCACGATCTGGTCCGCGCGTTCGCCCGGGAACGCGCCGAGGCCGAAGAATCGCCGGCGAGCCGAGAAGCCGCGCTGCTGCGCGCCCTGGGCGGCTGGCTGGCGCTGACCGAGGACGCCTACGACGCGCTGTGGGGTGGCGGCTATATCGCGCTGCATGGACAGGCTGCACGGTGGCGGGCGCGGGAGGGCGTCGGCCTGATGGCCGACCCGCTGGGCTGGTACGACAGCGAGCGGGTCAACATCGTGGCGGCGGTCGAGCAGGCCGCGCGGATCGGAGCCGTCGAGTTGTGCTGGGATCTGGCCGGTTCGGCTGTGCCCTTGTTCGAGGCCCGTTCGCATCACGATGAGTGGCGGCAGACGCACGCCGTCGCTCTGGCGGTGGCGCTGCACGCGGGTGATGACCGGGGCGCGGCGCTGACGAGCGCGAACGAGGCAATGCTGGACAGCCACCACCGGGGCGACTATGAGCGTGCCCGCGCGAAGCTGGCCACGGCCATGAAGCTGTGCGAGCGGACCGGTAACCGAGGCGGCTGGGTTCTGGCGCACACATTGGAGGCCCGGATCGATCTGATGCAGGGCTGTTTCGATGGCGTCCTGGCCCGGTACGAGCGGACCCTGGCCCACATGCGGGAGGTGGAGGACCGCGGAGGCCAGTTCCTGTCGCTGGGCGACATCGGCGAGTTGCACCTCGTCCAGGGCCGCCCGGATCTGGCTCTGCCCGTCATGGAGCAGGCCTTCGAACTGGCCCACACCGCCCCCGTGTTCGGCCCGCACCTGCGTGCCAGGTCGCTGTGGTTCGTCGGGGAGGCCCGGCTGGCGATGGGTGACCTCGACGGTGCCGAGGACGTTCTGGCCGAGGCCCGCCGGCATGCGGAACAGGTGCGTACTCCCCGGTTGCTGGTGTTCGTGCTGCACGGCCTCGGGCTGATTCGGCTGCTTCGCGACCGCCTGCCGGAGGCCGAGCCGCTGCTGAGCCGCGCCCTCACCTTGTCCGTGGACATCGGCGAGCCGGTGGCCCAAGTGCGCGTTCTGCGGACTCTGGGCAAGCTCCATCGCCGCCGAGGCGACGTCGACCGGGCCGCCCATTGCTTCACCGAGGCCTTGGCAGTGAGCCAGAGCATGCGGGCACTGCTGTGGGAGGTACGTGTGCTCAACGACTTCGCGGCCCTGCACGAGGAGACGGGCGATGTCGAGGCCGCGGCGGCCGAACGGCTCCCGGTCCAGGCCCTGATGCAGCGGAGCGACCACTACGCCGCTGGGTGAGATCCTGGTCAGTTCTTGGTGAGTCCGGCTTGCCAGCATCGTCCATGCACACCTCGACGTGCGAACGCCGGATTGGTCAGGTGAGGGCTTCGGTCGCCGGCGTACCAGCGTCGCGAGCATGTCGGCGTGCGCACGTGCGGCTTTTCGTTCCGACCGTGACGACCATCCAGGAGAGCACCATGCATCCAGACCTCTACCTGTGGGTCGAACGCGTGCGAGCCCGTGAGCTGTGGGAGGAGGCCGACCGGCAGCGCAGGGCGCGTCTGGTCGCCCGCGCGTCGGTCATCAGCGCCATCGCCGAGCGGCTCGGATGGGTGCTGGTGAGGACGGGCCTTCGGCTGGTGGACCGCCACGCCTGCGGGCCGCAAGGGTCCGGCCTCGGAAGCCCGCAGCCCGATTCCAGGCGGATCTTCCGCCGTGGCGCGGCGACGTAGGCGCCGGACCAGCACCGCGCCGCCTTCGCCCCGGCCCTCGCCTGCCTGAACGACCACGTACGGGATTTGGCGAGTGCGAGCGGCCCGTGGCAGGCTCATGCCGCATGATCGATGATTTCGCGAAAGACCACCTGCACGGCAGACTGCGGCGGGACCGCAAGGTGCTGGTCTGGAAGCTCGACGGGCTGTCCGAGTACGACGCCCGCCGGCCCCTGACGGCGACCGGGACCAACCTCCTCGGCCTGGTCAAACACGTGGCCAATGTCGAGGCCAGGTACTTCGGCGAGGTCTTCGGCCGCCCTTCCCCCGAACCGCTGCCCCGGTGGCAGGACTCCGACGGCAGCGAGTTGTGGGCGGCCGAGGACGAGACCCGTGATCAGATCATCGAGTTCTACCGGCGTACGTGGGAACACTCCGACGCGACGATCAGCGAGCTGCCCCTCGACGCCCCCGGCCATGTCCCGTGGTGGCCGGAGCCTCACAACGACACGAACCTGTTCGCCGTCCTGGTCCATGTCCTCGGCGAGTCCATCCGGCATGCCGGGCACGCCGACATCCTGCGCGAGGGCCTCGACGGCCGGACCGGGCTGCGTCCCGAGCACGACACGCGGATCGACGAGGAAGCTCGTGCGGCTTACCGCGCGAAGATCGAGCAGGCCGCCAGGACGGCCGCGCCGATCACGGCCTAGTCACAGACCCTACGCGGCCGGCCCCATCCGTCCAGGTAAGAGCTACTTGCCCGTTCTCGGGAGCACCATCCTGGACGCGTCGACCAGGAAAAGGCCGGCGACCCCGACGATCGGGAGCAGGGTGAGCTGCCAGAGGCCGGCGCCGTCCCAGCCGAGCGAGCCCACCAGGCGGGCGAACAGCAGCCCGGAGAAGGCGGCGGCGACGTAGTACGTGAGGATGAACAGCCCGGCGCCGCGCCCGACGTGGTGCGGACGGACGGCCCGCTGCATGGCCGTGCTGCAGTTGGTGAACAGGAAACCGCTGGCGAACGTGCCCATCAGGAACGACAGCAGGTACTGGGTGGGTGCCGAGGTGGCGATCTGGTACATCAGGTACGCGGTGACGCCGGTGGCGACCATGGCGAACATCAGCAGGCGGGCCTGGTTGAACCGGTCGCCGAGCCAGCCGGCCGGCAGGGCCATCATGGCGCCGAGGCCGCCCATGGACACGGCGAACGCGGCCTGGTCGGGCGCGAAGCCGAGCGCCTCGCGCAGGAACGTCGGGTAGAGGCCGAGGTAGCCGTAGAAGACCAGGCCGGAGACGGCGCAGGCGATGCCGATGCCGAGCGTGTTGCGGTTGTACGGGGAGGCCGGCACGTGCTCGTACGACTCCCCGGTCGTCTCCGCGGCGGTGCCGGTGACCGCCTCGGTCATCCGGCGTGAGACCGTCGCCGCGATGAGCAGGCTCATGAGCAGGCCGGCGGCGGCGAACAGGAAGAACGGCGCCCGCCAGGTCCCCCAGCTGTCGGCCAGCCCGTTGCCGAAGAGCGGGCCGAGGAAGACGCCGAGGCCGAAGGCCACGCCGACGACGCCGGCGGCCAGCGCGCGGCGGTGGAAGAAGAACGCGCCGATCACGGCGTACAGGGCGGTGGCTTGGATGCCCTCGCCGACGCCGGAGACCAGCCGGTAGATGCTCATGTCGACGAATCCCACGGCTAGTGGGATGGCGAGGGTGCCGAGCGAGTAGATGAGCACGCTGACCACGACGATGGTCTTGCGGGAGAGCCGGTCGGCCAGGTAGCCGGCCGGCGGCCCGGCGAGGGCGAGGCCGAGGGTGAAGCCGGTGGCCAGCAGCCCGCCCTGTTCGAGGGAGAAGCCGAGCTCGTTCCGGATCTCGGGCAGGAGGGGGTAGAAGATCTGCCGGTCCATCGCGTTGAGCATGTACGAGGCGCACAGGACCGCGAAGCCGATCGCGATGGAGGCCTTCGTCAGTTGGTCGGAGTCGGAGCTCGTAGGGGCGCTCCCGCCCTCGGTGGCGCTGCTCATCAAGTGGCTCCTCTGTGGCGCAGGGGGTGAACCCTTGTCCGGCTCAGCTCTATCGGACAATCGTCCGTAGAGCGGTCGGCATTGGGTTGGCCTCAGAATGATGCGTGGTGAGGCACCTGTCAAGGGGGTGTTGGGGCTTGTGAGGGGCACAAAGGGCACTGGGGCGGACGGATGTCCGCTCAGCGGCACACCCAGGGGTGGAAGGGGCCTGACCTGGCGCCGCGCGGGAGGGAACCGGCTGGTCCCGCCCGCGCGGCCGGAGCGGCTGTGTCAGACCAGGCGGGCCGTGACCGTGATCGTCGCTCTTACCCGCGGAAGCCCCAGCACCTTGTCCGTGGTCGGACGCGGTGTCCGAGTGGGTGCTGCCAAGGGCGGTGACGATGACCGCCAGTCTGGGCAGGGCGTGGTCGAGCGCGAATTGCAGGACGCGGCGGCGGCGAGGGACAGCAGCCGAGGCTTGACGGACGTGATTCTTCAAGCAGTTTCGGAACATCTTTCGGTGGCAAAGTACGCACTACTCATGTGACGTCGATTACCCGAAGTCTTTTCGCTGGAGACGCGCGACAGAATTCCGATGTCTCTCCTGGACGGCTGAGCTGTCAGGTGCGCGACAGGGGCAGGCCCTCGTGGTTGAGATAGGCCACCATGCGATACGCGCCGAGTTCGTCGCGGTGCAGCAGGTAGGAGGAGACCAGCCGGACGGGGGCGCCGCCGCCGGCGCGGGGCGCCGTCCACGTGGTGCGTACGAGCACGTAATGGTCGTCGAGCCGCTCCGGGGTCAGCGAGTCGGGCACCGCCGGGCCGACGCCCGCCTCGGCGAACATCTTCGCCCGCCGGGGCAGCGCCTGGAGAAAGGTCTGACGGGAAACGGGCCTGGCGCCTGAGGCGTCACCGGCCAGAAACGACTCGGCGAAGCAGCCGGTCAGGGTTTCCGTGTCGATGCCGTCGCCGGCCTGGGTGAACACGTCGAAGAAGCGGTTCAGGTCGGGCTGGGTTTCCGGCATCGGGTGATCCCTTTTCGCGAGTTGTGCACGGGAAAGCACTCGGCTCGTCGGCCGGGAACGCCGATGCTAAAGACAACTCACGAATTACGCCACTCATCATAGTGCGCGGAAATCAATTCCGGATCATTATTGAGTTACGCCCTCGTATCGTCGGCAACGGCATCTCGGCTCGCGGGGGAGAGCCGCCGGCGCCGGTCCAGCCGCAGGACCGCGCCCGCGCTGATCAGCCCGGCGGCGGTCAGCAGCAGCCAGGGCAGAGCGGTCCAGCCGGAGGCGCGGGCCGCGTCGAGCATGGCGCCCGACAGCAGGTTGCCCAGCAGGATCCCGACGCCGGACAGCAGGTTGTACAGGCCGTAGTAGGTGCCGATCAGCCGATCTCCGGCCATGTCGGCGATGGTGGCCATCTCGAACGGGAACGCGGCCAGCGTGCCGGCGGTGAGCAGCACCGTGCACAGCACCACGGCCGGCATCGTCCACCCGTCCGGCAGTCGCAGAGCGGCCACGGCGGCCAGGGGCAGGAACGCGGCCCCCATGAACGCCAGCCCGCGACTGATCGCCTGGCCGCGGCTCCACCGCTTCGAGCACCAGGCGGTCAGCCGCACCTGCCCGGCGATGCCGAGCAGCGCCGAGATCACGTACAGCGCCGTCACTCCCGCCTGGCCGCCGCCGGAGCGCTGCACCTCCAGCGGCAGGGTCAGATACAGCTGGTACGACAGCGCGTACGAGGCGATCATCGCCGCCGCGAAGGAGACGAACGCCCGATCCCCGAACGCCTGCCGCCACTCGCGCAGCACCGGCGGCCTGTCGCCGGCGGGAACCCGGCGCGGCGGCAGATACAGGCCCTGCAGCACCGTCAGAATCGCGAAGATCGCCGCAGCCGACAGGCACACGGCGGCGAACCCGGCATTGAGCAGGACGATGCCGATGACCGGGCCGAGCAGGATGCCGCCCTGGTAGAAGACGTTGAAGACGGAGAACGCCGCCACCTTCCGCTCGCCCGCCGCGACGGCCAGGTACGCGCGGGCGGCCGGGTTGAACAGCGCCCCGGCGAACCCGGTCACGGCGGCGGCCACGATCAGCAGCGGCAGCGAGGTGGTCAGCCCGAACAGGGCGAACCCGGCCGTCCGCAGCGCGCACCCGGCCATGATCATCGGTTTGTAGCCGATCCGGTCGGCCATCGTGCCGCCGATCAGGAACATGCCCTGCTGGCTCAGGTTCCGCAGGCCCAGCACCAGCCCGATGGTCCAGGCCGCCAGCCCGGCGCCGGACGACAGGTGCTGGGCCAGGTAGGGCATGAGCATGTAGAAGCCGAGGTTGATGCCCGCCTGGTTGACCTGCAGGAGCTGGATGGGCCGGTCGAAGGAGCGGAACTCGCGCAGCGTGCCCCTCATCGGGTGCCCGCCAGTGGGTCGGTCACGGTGGCGCAGCGGGTCCAGCGGTGCACTTCGCGTTCGTGCGGCGCCGCCAGCACGTCCGGTTCCCGCGCCGGTACGGTGCCCAGCAGGCCGTGAGCGCGACAGTAGTCGTCGTCGAAGATGGTGTTCCAGTACCGCCACGGCCCGTCGGGGAAGATCGCGACGATGGTCTCGCCGGGAGCGGCGCGGGCGAGCCAGCGGGCCACCAGGGTGACCGCGCCGGTGCTCCAGCCGCCCGAGACGTAGTGCCGTTCGGCCAGCATGCGGCAGGCCCAGACCGCCTCGGCGGGGCTGACCCAGTGCACCTCGCTGAAGGCGGCGTAGTCGACGTTGCGCGGATGGATGCTGGAGCCGAGGCCGCGCATCAGGCGCGTCCGCGCGGGCTGGCCGAAGATGGTGGAGCCGACGGTGTCGACGCCGACCAGCCGCAGGCCGGGGAAGTGCCGGCGCAGCTCGGCGTGGAGGCCGGCGCTGTGCCCTCCGGTGCCGACCGAGCACACCAGCGTGTCGATGTGGGGGAGCCGGCCCATCAGCTCGTGCGCGAGCCCCGCGTAGGCGCCGGCGTTGTCGGGGTTGTTGTACTGGTCGGGGCAGTAGGAGCCGGGGATGCCGGCCAGCAGGTGCTGGACGCGTTCGCGGCGGGCCTGCTGCCAGCCGCCGGCCGGGTGCGGTTCGGTGACGGTCTCCACGCGGGCGCCGTACGAGGTGAGCAGCCGGCCCATCAGCGGCTCCATGCCGGGATCGCTCACGAGCACGACCGGATGGCCGAAGACGATCCCGGCCAGGGCCAGGCCGAGCCCCAGCGTTCCGCTGGTCGATTCGACGATGGTGGCGCCGGGCCGCAACTCGCCGCGGGCCCTGGCCTGACGCACCATGTGCAGGGCGGGCCGGTCCTTGATGCCGCCGGGATTGAAGCCCTCGAGTTTCGCCCAGAAACCGCCGATCCCCGATTCGGAAGCCACCGGAAGCTGAACCAGTGGCGTATTTCCGACGGTGAGGGAAAGCACGGGATATCCGAGCGAGGAAACCTCGTGCGGGCGCGCGAAAACAACCTGTTGTGACATGGAAAAGATCCCCGAGTGATACCCGCGATTCGTGCGGGGTGAGGCCGGTGATGGACGACGAAAAAGCGGTCGTCCGGCCTATATGCGCATCACACAGAGATTTCCCAGAGCATAAGCATCCCTCGCCATGGGCGGCAGCCCTGCGCGAGGCCGGGGCGGCGGAGCCGTGGCCTCCTGCACGGCCAAGGGGCCGGGTGCGGCGGCGGGGCCGATCGCCGAGCAGCCCTGTTCGGTCCCGTGCTGGTGGCCCGGTGGCAGGTTACGGTGCATGCAGGCGGCGCCGTGGGCCTCGCCCGCCGGCTCTCCGGCCCGCACGCTGTGGCCGGCGGACTCCGCCAGCTCCACCGCCGCGCACGCGCCGCCATGGGCGAACACCACGCCGACCACCATGACGATCACGAACACCAGATGCGCCAGCAGCCGGCCGGCGCCGATATCGGCCGGACGGCTGGAACGGATCTTTCGGGTCGTGAGCATCACCGGTGATAATGCCCCCGGCGCGGCAGGACGCGCCCGGTGACGGCAAAGGTTCCAGCAAAGCTCGTTCCTGTATTCGGTCTATTAGCGGCGTCGGTCGCGAGCATGGCTTGTGCGCCCGTCCGGCGACATGTGAATGATGAGCCATCGCCGGCGCCCTTTCCATTCAAAGGTGTCGCTCGCCGATTTCCACCCCGGTCGCCTGCCCATTCCGGAGTTCTCATGATCCTGTCCAGACGATCGGTCATCGCCGGGCTCGGCGCCCTGACGGCCCTTCCCCGCGCTGCGGCCGCCGCGGCGCCGACCGTGCCCGCCGTAGTGACTCCCGGGGAACTGGCTCAGGACGAGCGCTTCTGGGCCACGGTCGCCGGCCGGTTCCAGGTGAGCCCGGACTTCGTCAACCTGGAGAACGGCTACTACGGGATCATGCCCGAGCCGGTCCGCCAGGCATACCACCGCAATGTGGACCACCTCAACGAGCGCAGCTCCCACCTGCTGCGCACGTCGTACAAGCCGCGGGCCGACACGATCCGCGACCGGCTCGCCGCCCTGCTCGACGCCGGCCGGAACGAGATCGCGCTGACCCGCGGCGGCACCGAGGCCCTGCAGTGCCTGATCTCCGGCTACAACCGCCTGCGCCCCGGAGACGGCGTCATGTATGCCGACCTCGACTACCACAGCGGCCAGTACGCCATGAACTGGCTCACATCCCGCCGCGGCGTGCACGTCGTCTCCATCGTCATCCCCGAGCCCGCGACCCGCCAGGCCGTGCTGGACACCTACGAACGCGCCCTGCGCGACCACCCCACGGTGAAGCTGCTCCTGCTCAGCCACATGAACAACCGCACCGGCCTCGTCGTCCCCGTCCGCGAGATCGTCGCCATGGCCCGGCGCCGCGGCGTCGACGTGATCGTGGACGCCGCGCACTCCTGGGGCCAGCTCGACTTCACCCTCGCCGACCTCGACGCGGACTTCGCGGTGTTCTCCCTGCACAAGTGGATGGGCGTGCCGCTCGGAGCCGGGTTCCTCTACATCCGCGAGCCCCGCCTGGCCGACATCGACCTCGCCTACGCCGACGAGACCTACCCGGCCACCGACATCCGTTCCCGCGTGCACCCCGGCACCATGAACGTCGCCCCCTTCCTCACCGTGGACGCCGCCCTCGACTTCCACGACGCCCTGGGCGCCCAGAACAAGCAGGCCCGCCTGCGGTTCCTGCGCGACCGCTGGGTCCACCGCCTGCGCGAGCTCGGCGGCTTCGACATCCTCACCCCGGACGAGCACGGCATGTACGGCGCCATCACCGCCTTCCGCATGCACGGCCGGACCACCGAAGCCGGCAACCTCGCCCTCGCCGACGAGCTCATGACCCGTCACCGCATCTTCACCGTCGCCCGCAAGGGCATGATCGGCGGCGATGCCGTCCGCGTCACCCCGGCCCTGTTCACCTCCGCGGCCGACGTCGACCGCCTCACGGCGGCTCTGCGGGACATCTCACGGCGCTCTTGACACGTGGATCGGATATCCCACTATCTTGCTCATATGAACAGTTCTTCAGATGAGAGGTTGTTGACGGTGGACGGCTGCACCGTCCGGGTGGTGGACGCCGACCGGGTCATCGCCGTCTCGGAACGGATGCCCTCCGCGGCGGACCTCACCGACACCGCCGACGTCTTCGGTCTGCTGTCCGACCCCAACCGGCTGCGGCTGCTGGTGGCGCTGCTGGACGGCGAGTTGTGCGTGTGCGACCTGGCGGCGGTGACCGGGCAGAGCGAGTCGGCCGTCTCCCACGCCCTTCGGCTGCTGCGCGCGCACCGCATCGTGGCCGCCCGCCGCAGCGGCCGGATGGCGTACTACCGGCTGGAGGATCCGCACGTACGGATGCTGCTCGACCTCGCGCTCGCCCACACCGAGCACACCGAGGCCATCCACCCCGAACGCGAGGGGGCCACCTGATGGGCGCCGGGCACGGGCACGGCCACGCGGCCGGCAGGCATCGGTGGCGGCTGGCGGTCTCCTTCGCCCTGATCGGCGGCTTCTTCGTGGTCGAGCTGGTCTTCGGCCTGCTGTCGGGCTCGCTGGCGCTGCTGTCGGATGCCGGGCACATGGCCGCCGACGTGGTCACCCTCGGCGCCGCGCTGGTCGCCACCAAGATCGCCACCCGCCCCGACACCACCGGCCGCCGCAGCTACGGGTCCTACCGGGCCGAGGTGTTCGCCTCGCTGCTGGCCGTCGTGCTGATGCTGGGCGTCGCGCTCTATGTCGTGGCCGAGGCCATCGGCCGCATCGGCGGCCCCGCCGAAGTGTCGTCCGGGCCGATGCTGATCGTCGGCGCCCTCGGTCTGATCGTCAACGTGATCGCGCTGCTCCTGCTGCGCGCGGGGGCCGGGGAGAGCCTCAACGTCAAGGGCGCCTACCTGGAGGTGGTGGCCGACACCGCGGGTTCCGTGGGGGTGATCGCGGCCGGCTGGCTGGTCGCGGCGACCGGGCAGGCGTTCTGGGACACCGTGATCGCCCTGGCCATCGGCGCGTTCGTCGCCGTACGGGCGATCTCGCTCGGCCGCCAGGTGTTCGCCGTGCTCGGCCAGCACGTGCCCGAGAACGTCGACGCGGCCGCGGTCGCCGCCGACCTGGCCGCCATCGAGGGCGTACGCGACGTGCACGACCTGCACCTGTGGACGCTCACCTCCGGCATGAACGTGGCCACCGCCCACCTGGTCACCGCCGACGCCGGCGATCACCACGCCGTGCTGGACCAGGCCCGCGACCTGCTGCGCCGCCGCCACGGCGTCGCCCACGCCACGCTGCAGGTCGAGCCCGCCGACCACCACGGCTGCGACGAACTGAACTGGTGACCCGCCGGCCCGCCGCGATCGCTTCGGTCGTTCCCGCCTGGCGGGCCGCGGGGGCGCCTGCCAGCTGCCTCGCCCGTCGCCTTCTCGCCTCCACGGGCACGACAGATAGCCTGTTCGGCAGGGCTTTGACGGGTGCCGGGCCCCGGCGAGTGAGGGAGACGATGTCGGCGACGCGACTGCTGGTCCTTGGCGTGGTGCGGCTGCACGGTCAGGCACACGGCTATCTGGTGGGCTCCGAACTGGAGTCGTGGGAGGCCGGGCAATGGGCAGGGCTCAGGTCGGGCTCGATCTACCACGCGCTGCGTCAGCTGGCCAAGGAAGGTCTTCTGGACACCAGCGAGGTGCACGAATGGCCGGGGCGCGTCGATTACGCCATCAACGACAAGGGCGAGGCGGAGTTCCTCGGGCTGCTCAGAAGCGCCTTAAGGGTTCCCGATCGGCGTCCGGAGCTGTTCAACGCAGCCCTTGTGCTGCTACCCGCGCTGCCCGAGGAGGAAGTGATCGCGCTGCTCAAGGAGCGGGTGCGCGCTTTGGAGGGCGAGCGGGCGCAGATCATGGTCACGGCCCAGGAGGGAAAGCGCTCAAGGAAGGTGACAGAGTTGTTCGCCCTGCGCGCGGCGCAGGCGGCGGGCGAAGCGGCATGGATCCGTGACTTGATCGGGCGGTTGGAACGCGGCGAGGAGCCGGTCTGATCGGCCGGAGACCGGTTTGACGGTACGACGGTGGATGAGTCATAGTTCGATACCCAAATTTGGTTACCCAAATTTGGGTATCGAAGGAGTCTTATGCGCATCACGACAGCGGTACTTCTGGCGCTCGTCTCGGTCCCCGTAACCTCGATCCCGGTAGCGGCGAACGCCGCCCCCGCCTGCCGGACAGTCAGCGCCAAGGTGGCGATGACCTCCAGCGGCTCCGCCGACCAGCGCATCGCCGGCACTTTGTGCCTGCCGCGCGGCCATGCCGCCACCGTTCAGCTGCTCATCCCCGGCGGCTTCTATGGCCAGGCCTACTGGCGGATGCGCGGCGACCGGCAGCGCCCCTCCTACGTGGAGACGATGACCGCCGCCGGGTACGCCACGCTGGCCATTGACCGTCTCGGTACCGGGGCGAGCTCCTACCCGCCGAGCACCCAGTTCAGGCAGGACACCCACCAGATCGTCATCCGCCGGCTCATCCGGCAGTTGCGCGAGGGCCGTCTAGGCGGGGGCCGGTTCGCCAAGGTCGTTCTGGTCGGCCACTCGCTGGGCTCGACCCTCGCCCGCACTGTGGCCGCCGCACATCCAGCGGAGGTGGACGGCGTCATCCTGACCGGCGAGTCGAGCGTGCCGAACGAGGCCGCTTTCGAGCAGATGGGCGCGGGAATCTACCGCGCCGCCGACGATCCCCGCTTCGCCGGGCGCGGGCTCGACGACGGCTACCTCACCACCCGGCCCGGCCTGCGGGCCACCTGGTTCTACCACGGGCCCAACTCCGACTCCAAGGTCATCGCCGCCGACGAGGCCACCAAGACGACGGACGTCTTCCCTCCCGGCGACTCTTACACCCCGCCCTCGATCAACAAGAACATCCAGAACCCCGTACTGATCGTCATCGGTGAGCACGACAAGCTGCTGGCTGGAGCCCGCTCCTCCGCCGCGCTGCACGCCCAGGAGGCGCCCTTCTACAGTCCTCGCGCCAAGCTGGAGACCGTCGTGGTCCCCGGCACCGGGCACGTACTCAATGGCCACCGCACCGCGCCCCGCTGGTTCGTCCAGGCACGCGAGTGGGCTGACCGGTGCGTGGGCGGAGCGGCGTGATGAGCCAAGAGCCGATCGACAGCCCGACCGGGTGGGTGGCCAGGCACGTCAAGAGCTACGCCGAGTCCGGCGGCACTCGCGGTCACCTCTTCCACGGCGCCCCTACGCTGCTGATCACGACGATCGGCCGCCGCTCAGGACTACCCCGGCGCACCGCCCTCATCTACGGCCGCGACGGCGACCGCTACCTTCAATAGGGTTCCGGCATGATCGAATCGCCTCCATTCGAACTGGTCGACGGCTTGCTCGGCCGCCGTATCGACGACCCGGGCCTGATCGAACTGCACCGGACCTACCCCCTGAAGCCCCTTCCCGCGTTCACCGACCGGGGGCCATCGTCCCGACCGGCTCGGACGCGCACGGGTTCGAGCTCACCTACCAGGCGACCGCGCGTGCCCGGCTGCTATCCCTCGATCCGGGTACGGGGGCGCGGTCCGCTGCTCGGCTATCTCACCAAGGTGTGGGTCAGGGAGCAGTACCGCTTGCCGATGGGGGACGGCCTCAGCACGGCGCTGCCCGAGCCCGAAGCGCGCACGCGGGCACTGGAGAGCAGCGTTCAGGAGTACGGGAACATCGTCCACGTCCTGCGCCGCGACGAGCGCAGCACCCTGGAGGCGCGCTACCACGAGGACGGCCGCTTCATCTGGTTTCTCCTCACACTCAACGAGCGGGACGAGGACGACCCCGAACTGCTGAAGTCGGCGGAAACGGTCCTGGCCGCCGCGCCGGCACGGGAGTACCCGTCCTGGCCGGAGCCCGGTGCCGGCGAACCCTTCGCCGCGGCCCTGCGGGCGCTGCGCGACCACCAGGGCGCGCATGGGTTCGGTGAGATCGACTTCGAGGTGTCCGACCGATTCACCTTCGGCGGGCCGCACGCCTGGACCGGCAACCCCGCGGCCGAACGAGAGTTCCACGTGTTCGGCCACAACGGCGGCGGCGGTCTCGTGGCCTTCTGGCTGGTCCGCCAGGGACGTCCGATCGAGGAGCAGCCCGTCGTCTTCCTCGACGGCGAGGGCGCCATGGGGCCGGTCGCGGCGGACCTGTGTGACCTGCTCCACCTGCTCGCGGGTGGCATCGGACCCTACGAGGCCATCACGTTCGGCCCCTCCTACTGGGACGCCGACCCACGGCCCGCGATCGCCCGCATTGCCGAGGAGCACCTCGGACGGCGCGGAGCGCGTACACCTCAGGAGATCATCGACGACGCGGACAACGAGTACTCCGACCTCATGGACCGCGTCGACGCGCTCAGCGGGTACTGAGGTCCGAGCGCGCGTGCGGCTCGCCGATCGAGGATCTTGGGCCTTGCTCCACTCCGGCGAACCCCGGGGCGCCGGGATCACTCATGTCAGAAGCCTCGTGGAGGCCGTATTCCATCCCCTGGCCCCAGACGCTCCGGCGGGCTGATCTTCGTCCGAGAGAAGGAAGAACGATGACCCGCTCAAAACGGTCACCGTCGGCGTCGCTGTCGCGGTGGCGAGCGTCATTCTCGCGCAACCGGCCTTGGCGGCGAGTTTTCAACGAGATGTCGGAGACGGGATCGTCCGCTACGCCGACCCCGCCAACGAGTTGTGTGTCCGGGCCGATGACACCACAGGGACAGCGGGTTGGAGGTGACCCTGACCCGCCCGGGTGCGATCGGAAAGCCCATCGTCATCAGAGACGACAACATCCGACACCCCGGCGCCACCTGCGCGGTGCTCCCCGCCTTCGACAACGTCACCTCCCGGGCCGTCCACGAGAGCTACTGGAGCGGGCGAGACACCGTCCTGCGCGGGACGTTCACCTTCCAGACCTGACGCTCACGCAGGGCCCCCGCACCATCCATCGCTGCTCTTCGTCGTGATCCGCCACGAGGCGATACCTCGCACATCTCCCCCCGCCGGCCACGCGCAAGCAGGTCCTCTGGGTTCACATGGACGGAACCACCGGGCACAGCGCTTGGAAGTCGGACAGCAACGGCTGCGGCACCGACGGCACCAACTTCGGAACCATCACCCTTACCAGCACCAAGCGCATGAGGAGCGCCTACCTATCGCTGCGTGTCTACGCCCGATCAGGCGGAATCCGGGCTATCCACATCAGCCGGGAGGTAGATAACGAGTTCACCTGAGCCGATGGGGCCCGCGGCATGCTCAAGGGTGCCGCCGGCCTGGACGCCTACCTCTGCACGCGCGAACCCTGAGGCCGAGCCACGTCCACCGCGGGAACCGGCGTGGCCACGGAAGGAAGCCAGGCCCGAGTGCCGGGGCATTTCGGCACTCAGCCTCCTCGAAGGCCGCTGGGGCCGGCGGCTGCTGCACGCGGCCACCGACCCCGGCCTGACCACCCACGGTTGGCGATGGCCACTGGAAGCGCGGGATTCTTCACGAAGATGGGGATGGCCGCGTAGCCAGCGCCCGGGCCTTAGTCGCCGAGCGCGAGCCGGATTCCGAAGGCGGCGATCACGGTCCCGGCGACCCGGTCCAGCAGCCGCCTGGCCCGTTCCGTACGGAGCCATCCGCGCAGTCCGCGGGCGAAGGCGACCAGAGCCGTCGACCAGAGCAGCCCGAGCGCGACGTGCACCGAGGCGAGCAGGATCCCCATCGCCAGGTGGCTGGTCTGTGCCGGGATGAACTGCGGCAGCACGGCGACGTAGAAGACGCCCACCTTCGGATTGAGCAGGTTCGTCGTCAGGCCCTGCCGGAAGCCGCGGAACATCGTGTCTCTTCCCGAGGTGACCGGGTGCCCGTCCGCAAGGGTCGTCGGCTCTCCGTCCGCCGCCTTTCTGCGGAAGGTGCCGGCCAGCATCCGGGCGCCCATCCAGACCAGGTACGCCGCGCCGGCCCAGCGCAGCGCCTCGTACGCGATGTGCGAGGCGGTGAGCAGGGCCGTCACGCCGAGCGAGGTGAGCGCACCCCACATCAGGGTGCCGGTCTGGATCCCCAGGACCACGCCCCACGCACTGCGGTGGCGTCCGAGGGCCGCGGTCCGGAGGATCAGGGCGGTGTCCAGCCCCGGGGTGAGGGTGAGAAGGCCGACAATGAGCGCGAATTGCCATATGGAGGTGGTAACTGCCACGGCAGGCAGCCTACCCGGGGGCCGGCGGTGTCACGCGTACAGCAGAGAGACGTCGATGCTGGAGATGTAGTTGATCGCCATGTAGACGGCCCAGTTGCAGCCGGCGGTCGACGTTCCGGTGGACGACTGGCCCTTGTAGATGCCGTAGGCCCTGTTGGCGTTGAACCAGGGGCCCCCGCTGTCACCCGGGTAGCACTTCAGGTTGGCACCGGACACCCGGATCCAGGTGGCCGCGCAGGTGGGGCCGTCGCAGGCGTTGCGCCAGGTCGGGCGGTAGGAGATGGTGCTGACCCGGCCACAGCTGTAGCCGGTGGACTTCCCCCGGTGACAGACGTAGTCGCCGTTCTGGCCGCTCCGCACCACGCGCCCGGTGACCGGCCGCGTCGCCTCGGTGCTGGCGGCATGGAACCTCGCGTAGGCGACCATGTTGGGACGGGTGTGCCACTGTACGTCGCTGGTGGCGTTGCGTTCCTGCCTCCGGAAGGAGGTCGTCACCCAGGTGCTGGAACCGTAGAGGCGGTACCGCTGCGTGTTGCCGCAGTGCCCGGCGGTGAGGATGCCTTTCTCACCTGCGCCGTTCCTGACGGAGAATCCGCTGGTGCACGTGTCCATCCGCAGTCCGCCCCGCTGGCCGTCCTCGGCGGACTGCGGCGTGAGCCTGATCTCGGCGGAGCGGATCTCCGCGGGCAGGGAGGCGGGCAGCGTCGCCCGCAGCGAGGTGATCACCTCCTCCCGCGAGCGGTCGCCGGTGGCCGCGCCGACCATGTCCAGCACGAATCGCTCGTTGGTCGAGTCGTAGAAGACGCCGTCGACCGCGCCGTGCGTGTCGAGGGTGTTCCCCGTCGAGTCGATGATCTTCTCGGCTTGGGCGAGGCTGTATCGCGCACCCGCTTGGAGGGTGACCCCCGGCACGCCCTTCACGATCTGCGCGGCCTGCTCGGGGACCGTGTCACCGGTGAAACGGACGCGCAGGCCGAAGTCGCCCTCGTGTTCGACCGTCGATCCGGCGAACGTGTCGGGATGGGCCGCTTCGATCTCCTCCACCAGGGCGCCGAAGTCGTTCTGCGCCGTGAGCCTGGCACGCGCCTGCTCTGTCGTGACCCCGAACTCCTTGGCGTAGGACTCGGCGTCCACGGCGAGACCGTCCTCGGTCCCACCGGCCTCGGGGTCGGGGTCCCCGGGGTCGTCGTCGACCACGGCGACGGACGCCGCCTGCACCGGGACCGGCGCCAGTAGTCCGCCCATGGATAAGAGGAGTACGGCCAGCACTCCCGGCACCCGCTTGCTGATCCCCATCTTCGTCCCTTCCTCGTCCGCCTGTCATGGTGATCATCGGCGGGCTGGATTAATGATCGTTCCACGCGTCGGCAGCAGCGTGGAATACGTCGGGAATACGCCCGGTCTATCCGGCATCGAGAGATGACTTCGGGCGGAGCCCCTTTGCCGGGGGCGCCTGTCTTTGCAGTGATGCTGAAGGAGTCGGGGGGTAACGGCGATCAGCGGCCAGATGCGCCGGCAACCCAGCTGATCGTCAGATTGCACGATCGCCCTGGACGCCTCATCACGGACCGCTACAGGCGAAGAAGCCCCAGGTCGCTACGCTAATTTCGGCACTCAGCCTCCTCGAAGGCCCAGCCGTACGTCATCGGCAGCCAGTTGAAGTCGTGATCCGGTCCGACGAGGTCGGCCAGCTCGATCAGCTTCATCAGCTCCACCACCGCGGCGAGCGGCTTGGCCACGCGCCACGCGTTCCGCATCCGTTCCTGAGGGACGGTGGCGAAGCTCCAGTCACGCAGCAGGATCCCGTCGTCGCGTACGACCACGTTGCCCGGGTGGAAGTCGCGGTGCACGATCGTCGCCGGAACGGCCGCCTCGTCCAGGCGTTCGGCGCACTCGACCAGGTAGGGGGCCAGGGCCTGCAGCCGGTCGGCTTCCTCGCCGCTCAGCGCCCGATTCAGGTTCTTCGGCAGTGCGGGCGCCCGCCAGATGTCGTCGCTGGCCAGGATCGACCGTACGCCGTCCGCCACCGCGACCGGAGTGAGCGGGACGCACCCCACGGCGATCAGCTCGTCGACGCGGTCGATGGTCGCCTTCTGCACCGTGACCAGCCGGGTCAGGCACGCGCGCCGCCGCCGCGGCGGACATGCTCCAGTGCTTGACCTGACGGCTCGGACCGAGACGTACGAGACCGGCCCTGATCTCTTTGTCGATGTAGGACTCGGCCTGCTCGAACCAGCCTGCCGTGAACCAGCCGGAGACGGGCGGCCGGGATCGCGCCGCCCGGCGGTCGAGGAACGGGCTCTGCCCGCTCACCGCATCGTGCCCGAGCCAGGCGAACCCCTCGGCGCAGACCGGCCGTGCCCCGCCCGCCGCCGGCAGCACCGCCGTCGTGAAGTCCAACGGCTCCAGGGGCACCGTGGCGAACGCGATCGGTCAGCTCGCTGTCCATCGGCGGCCACCTGGCGTCGAACCGCATCCGCGGCAGCGCCGGTGTGCCGCCGGCCAGGTCGCACAGCACGGAGCCCTCCTGGTCGAGGATGGCCAGCACGGCTTCCACCGGAGTCGCTCGCCCAAGATCGATGGGCCCCTGCGGCGGCGTTCAGGCCGTCAGGCGGCCTCGTGGGTGGGATCGGGCTCGGGTGCCACGCGTAGGTGGCCGGGCCGGGGACGGGCCTGTTCGTCGGGGAAGACCCATCTGCGCAGCGCCCAGAAGCGGAAGACCATGGCGATCAGGGTGCCGATGACCTGGGCGCTCATGAAGTCGGCGATCTCCTGGGTGAGCAGGCTCACCGCCGGGGTGTCCAGGCCGAAGACGTACCGGGAGATCCAGAGTGGCGCGGAGCTGAGCACCAGGCCGATGGCGCTGACCAGGAAGAACAGCGCCGCCTCGTGTCGGCGCTCGCGGCCGCCCCTGGTCCGGAACGACCATTCGCGGTTGAGGACGTAGGACACGATCGTCGCCACGAGCACCGCGATGATCTTCGCGGTCACCGGCTTCGGCTCCAGGAAGGTCAGCTTGAGCCCGTAGAACACCGCGTTGTCCACTAAGAAGGTGGTTCCGCCCACCACGGCGAACTTGAGCAGTTCGCGGTGCTTCAGTACGAATGCGCGCAGCGGTTGCGGTGATCTGGCGAGGAGCGCCTTTGCTATTCGGAGCACCCTCGATCTTCCCACCGCTCGAACACTCCGCCGACCGCCACGGTCAGTGTAAGACCCTTGAGCATGACTTGCGTCACATCGCTTGCCTCTGACGTCAATGTCAGGTTCTACGGTGGCGAGCATGCAGATCAACGGAGCACATGTGCTGGTCACCGGAGCCAATCGTGGCTTGGGCCGGCAGTTCGTTCTTTCCCTTCTTGAGCGCGGCGCCGGCAAGGTGTACGCGAGCGCGCGCCGCCCCGAGCTCGTCGACGTGCCGGGAGCCGTGCCGTTGCGACTCGACATCACCGACCCTGACTCCATCGCCGAGGCGGCGGCAGCGACGCAGGACGTCAAGATCGTCATCAACAACGCCGGCATCTCCACCGGGGCGAACCTGGTCACCGGGGACCTGGACCTGGTCCGCCGCGAGATGGACACCCACTTCTACGGCACCCTCAACGTGATCCGCGCCTTCGCGCCCCAGCTGGCCGACGGCGCGATCATCAACGTGCTGTCCGCGGTCTCGTGGCTCGCCGTCGACGGCGGGGGCGCCTACCACGCCGCCAAGGCCGCCGAGTGGGCGCTCACCAACAACGCCCGCCTGGAACTGGCCGGTCAGCGCACCCTGGTGACCGCCCTGCACCTGGGCGCCGCCGACACCGACATGATGGCCTGGTACACCGGCGACAAGACCGCCCCTGAAGTGATCGTCAAGGCCGCCCTCGACGGCGTCGAGGAGCACCGGACCGAGATCCTGGCCGACGAGTGGAGCCGTCAGGTGAAGGCCTGGCTTGCGGAGGACTCCGACGTCATGTACAGCAAGGCCGCCGCCGCCCTCTCCACCGCCTGACCGTTCCACCTGCGGCTCCGCTCTCGCGAACGCCGCTTGGGCTCACCCGCACCGGCGGCAGCCACGTTCCGCCGCCGGTGCGGGTGAGCCGGCCCACGTCATCGGTCTCCGGTCAGTTGAAGCAGTCCTGCGCGTGCAGCGCCATGCCGTACTCGCTGACCTTGCCGCGCGTGACGGTGAAGTTGTAGTACGCCTTCTTGTTGCCGGGGACCGTGATCACGTAGAAGCCGTGGAAGTCCTTCTTGATGCGCGGGTACGCGGCCTTCAACTGCTTGGTCGTGGAGCCGATCGTGATGCCCTGCGGGGTCTTCATCCCCTTCGCGGCATAGATGGCGGCCACGCCCACGCGCGGCGAGATGTAGACGCCCACCGAGTTCTTCGGCGTCGCATGCTTCTTCAGGTCCCAGCCGGAGCAGCCCCCGCCGCCCGGTGCCTTCTGGACCACGTCCCCGGTGGCCCTTGCCTGCTTGACGGTCATCCCGAGTTTGACGGCCCCGTAACCGTACGGCCCCAGCGTCGGCTTCGCCTGGGCGACCGCCGTACCGGCTCCGGAGACCAGCAGCGAGCCGGCGAGGAGCGATGCCCCGATCATCGTCTTCATCATGCCTGCTTTGACGCCAAGGCACCGGTAAAGGTTCTGAGTCACGATCATCCATTTGATCCTCATTAGCCCCTTGCGTCAGCCAGCGCTCGCCGCCAGCCGTTCGCTGTCATAAACGCTTGTCATGGGCTGAACAGCTCCACACTCGGCACCGGCTCTGCGAACGATCATGCCGCAGAGCCTCCTGTCCGGTAAGCGCCGGATCGAGGGTGGTGGGCGGCTATGGTTGCTCCGCATGACGCACACCGAGATCGACATCAGCGCGGACTTCGTCCGGGAGTTGCTGCGTGATCAGCACCCCGACCTGGCCGATCGTCCCCTGAGGCTGGGCGCGCGTGGCTGGGACAACCAGTTGTGGCGGCTGGGCGACGACCTGGCCGTCAGGTTGCCCTGGGCGACGGAGGGCGCTGATGAGCTGCTGCTCAAGGAGCACATCTGGATGCCCGTTCTCGCTCCGCGCCTGCCGCTGCCGGTTCCCGTTCCGCAGCGTCTCGGTGAGCCGTCCGAACTTTTTCCGCGGCGGTGGATCGTCACCACCTGGGTGCCGGGGGAGCCCGCCGACCGT
This sequence comes from Nonomuraea sp. NPDC048892, assembly GCF_040649735.1. NCBI lineage: Bacteria > Bacillati > Actinomycetota > Actinomycetes > Streptosporangiales > Streptosporangiaceae > Nonomuraea > Nonomuraea sp. NPDC048892. Next base: position 97,766 of record NZ_JBEZFZ010000010.1, read on the forward strand.
GCCCCCGTCAAGCGTGGCAACGGGTCGGCCGACGCCCTGGGCGCCTTTCTGACCGCGCTGCACCAGCCCGCCCCCGATGAGGTGGACACCGGCGGCCGGGGTCGCGGCGGGCCCATGGCCGGCTCTTCGGAGTGGGTGGCCAAGCAGCTCGCCGACGCCGTCGAACGGGAGCTGATCTCCGGCCAGGACGCGGACGACGTACGCGCGGTCTGGGACGACGCCGCCACCGCGCCCGGCTGGGCGGGCCCGCCGCTCTGGCTGCACGGCGACCTGCACGCGGCCAACGTCGTCACCGCGGACGGCGCCCTGTGCGGCGTGATCGACTTCGGCGACCTGTTCGCCGGCGATCCGGCCTGCGACCTGTCCGCGGCCTGGACGCTGCTGCCGGACGGCGCCGCCGATCGCTGCTTCGCCGCCTACGGGCATGCCCTGGACGCCGCGACTCTGCGCCGCGCCCGCGGCTGGGTCGTGATTCGCGGCCTGGCCGGGCTGCACATCGGCGACGCCGGCGTGCACGGCCGCCCTGGCGGCAAGGCCACGTGGGGACCGGCCGGCCGGGCGGCGCTGCGGCGCGTCCTCGCGGCGGCGCACCGCTGACGGTTCATTCGAGCGGCAGGGCGTGCCGTCCGGCGATCTCGCGGATCCGCTCCAGCGGGTACGGCGTCGTCCTGCTCTCACTCTGGCGAGCGTGGTAGTAGTCGTTCAGTACGGTGACCAGCGGGCTGCGCCGCGACAGCAGGGCCGCGACCCCGTCGGGCACGCCGGCCGGCCGCGTTCCCGCCGCCCACTCCCGCACCAGTTCGCGGCATTTCGGCCAGTCGGCGCCGTGGAAGGAGCCGGCCAGCCAGTTCACCAGGTACGCCAGCGTAAAGGTGCGGTCGTAGGTGAGATGCCGCTGGTAGAAGGCCGATTCCTCCGCCGACAGGTCGAACCGGGTGGACACGGCCTGCCCGAAGTCGGTCAGGTAGAGGCGGCGCCCGTCGGTGAGCACGTTTGCGAAGTGCGCGTCGAAGTGCAGCAGGCCGTTCGCGTTCATGAAGGACACGACCTCGCGCAGCCGCCGGTCCGCCAGGGCGCAGGCTTGGTCGGCGTCGCCCGCGCGTATCCGCTCGTCCAGCCACCGGTTCAGGTCGGTGGGGAAGTACTCAAGGAAGAGCGTGAGGCTCGCCGGCGCCTCGGCCAGCGCTTCGAGGCGGCGGCGTACGCCGGGGGCGCCCTCCCAGAACGTGACCGCCCGATCCACGTCGGCCAGGTCGCCGTAGAGCGGGGCGGGCTCCGCGCTGGGCAGCACCCGCCAGTGGTAGAGCAGCGGGAAGCCGGGAAAGCGGCCGGCCAGCACCCACTCGGTGGTCATCGTGTGCGCGGCCAGCTCGCGCCAGGCGCCGAAGCCGGGCGAGCCGATGCCGTACTGGCAGAAGGGCGGCAGACCGAACAGGTTGGCCGTCGAGTGCGGATGGCGCAGCTCGGGCTCGGTGAGGGGGACACGTTTGACGAAGACCGGGGTGCCGCCGACGTCGAGCCGCGCGGACGCCCCGCCGATGCCGGTGCCGAGCGGCACGGCCTCGCGCTCCAGCAACTCGGCCAGCGTGCGGTCGTCGTGGCGGGCCAGGGTCGTGGAGACGTCGCCGTGGGTGGTCAGCCGTGTGTCGGTCACCATGATCACCCTAGTGCTCGTCGCTCACCCGGGCGGCTGAGCCGCTCGTGCGTGAACGTCATAGGGCAGTGAAGAGTGCCAACGCGACGTTGTTCGCCCTTGTCACCTCGGTCTTCAGCTATGCGCTCATGCAGACGATGGTCGTCCCCGCGGTCGGCCTGCTTCAGCACTTCTTCTACCTGGCCCTGCCCGCGTATGCCCAGCTCAAGCCGGGGCCGGCCGGGATCGGCTTCGGCGCGACGGTCACCGTGTCCGGCCTGCTGATGCTGCCAGGAGCGCTGATCCTCCTGCCCACGGGCACGGCGGTGGGCAAGCTGGCCGAGCGGTTCGGCCCGCGCCGGCCCGCGGTCCTCGGGTTCGCGGTCGCCGTCGCGGGTTCCGCGCTGCTCGCCCTCGCTCACGCCTCGATGTGGGAGCACCTGATCTTCTACACCGTGGTGGGCGCGGGATCGGGCCTGGTCATGGCCTCGCTGCCCAAGCTAATCGGCGACCTGGTCCCGCTCGCCAGGACCGGCGTCGCGGCCGCTCCCTTCGCGGTACGGCATGCGCACGGGAGGGAACCTGAGCGTGTTCAGCAAGCAAGAGCTTGACCACCTGACCAGCGGGCCTTCAGCGGAGCAGGAGATCGATGGCCACCTTGAGTCGTTCCAGGTAGGCCTCCCGTGAGCTGACCTGGTGCTTGAGGCCGATGGACGTGCTGATCATCGTCTGGGCGAGAGCCACCTCCCGGTCCGACTCGGTGGCGATCGCGTCCGTGATCAGCTCCTCGAAGCGTCGCCGCGGGGTCTCGATGACCTCACCGAGCAGGTCGGGATTGTCGTCGATGACTATCGCGACGTCGCTCGTCAACGGGCCGACGTAGCGGCCCGCCCAGTTGTCGAACGCCTCGACGAGACGGTCCCGAAGGGGCTTGCCGGGGTCGGCCAGGACTGCTTCGACCGCCGCGAGGTCGCGGTCCAGTGCCTGGCCGACCGCGGCGCGGAACAGGGTCTCCTTGGAGGAGAAGAGGAAATAGAGGCCGGGCCGGGAGATGCGCGCCGCCCGGGCCACCTCCTCCATCGAGGTCTTCCGGTAGCCGAAGCGGGCGAACGTGAGCATGGCGGAGTCCAGGACCGTGGCCCGGCGGCCGGTGTCGGCGGGCCACGGCGACGGGTGATCGACTTCGGGGCTGCTCATGGGACGAGCATACGAGCGGTAGACTTACTAAACAAATATTGTCTGATCTGTATAGTTGCGGCGGTGAGCACCCATCAACCACTCATCACCACGCCCTTCACCTCCACCAGCACCGCGGCCGACGTGCTGCGCGGCGTCGACCTGAGCGGCGTCCGCGCGATCGTGACCGGAGCCTCCTCCGGGATCGGGGCCGAGACGGCCCGCGCGCTGGCCGGCGCCGGAGCGGAAGTGACGCTCGCCGTCCGGAACATCACCGCGGGCGAAGCCGTCGCCGGGACGATCGCGGGGCCGGCCCGGGTCGCCCGGCTCGACCTCGCCGACCGGGTCAGTGTCACGCGCTTCACCGATGCCTGGCACGGCCCGCTGCACCTGCTGATCAACAACGCGGGCGTGGTCACCGGCGGCCTCGAACGCACGCGGGAGGGGTGGGAGCTGCAGTTCGCGACGAACCATCTCGGCCACTTCGCCCTGGCCGTCGGCCTGCACGACGCCCTCGCCCTGGGAGCGATCGATCGTGGCGGGGCCCGGATCGTGGCGGTCAGTTCGACCGCGCACATGCGTTCCGGCATCGACTTCGGCGACCTCCACTTCGAACGCCGCCGCTACGACCCGCAGCTCGCCTACGCCCAGTCGAAGACGGCGAACTCCCTGTTCGCCGTCGAGGCGACCCGCCGGTGGGCGTCCGACGGCATCGTCGCCAACACGGTGAACCCCGGCGGCGTCGCGACCGGACTGCAGCGGAACTTCACCCCACAGCAGAAGGCGTCACTCGACGCGGCCGAGGCCGCCGGGATCTTCACCTACAAAACGGTCGAGCAGGGAGCCGCCACCAGCATCGTCGCGGCCGTCGCCCCGGAGTTCGCCCACTCCGGCGGCCACTATCTCGACGACGCGCAGGAGGCGTACACGGTGCCGAACGACGCCGACCTGGCGCAGCACCCGCACGGGGTGAAGGAATGGGCCCTCGACCCCGCCACCGCCAAGCACCTCTGGACGGTCTCCACCGAACTGCTCGACACCGCTTGAGGCGAGCTCGTCCGAGAAGACGGCAAGGGGTTGATGTCGCGAGGCAGGCTCAGGAGGGGGCATTGCACCGCGGGTTGAGGCTTTTCGCCTGCCGTGCCCAGACGGGGAGGTGCGGTGAGAGGCGAAAGTCTCCGGGACTCGTTCAACGACAGGCTTGACGTCATGAATGTCTGTGACGACAACCAGTCAGGCGTGAAGGACACCTCGACCTCCACCGCCGTCTCGTGGCGGGAACTGCTCAGCCGGGAGCACGCCGGCGCGGCGATCGTGCCGGCCGTCGGGGTGCTGGTCGGCGCGGTCAACATCTACCTGGCCGCCAGCCTGCTGCCGACCGCGGTGGCCGACCTCGGCGGAGCCGGCTTCTACGCGGGGAACATGACAATTCACCTCGTCGCGATGGTGATCGCGACGATGCTGGTCAGCCGCTTCCTGGCTCGCTGGGGGAACGTCGGCGCCTATCTGCTCGGCTTCGGGGTGTTCCTGGCTGGTTCGCTGGTCTGCGCGGTGAGCCCGGTGATGGCGGTGCTGCTGGCCGGCCGCGGCGTCCAAGGGCTGGGGGCGGGGTTGCTGTCCGGGCTGGACTTCGCGGCCGTCCGATCGGCGCTGCCGCAGCGGTTGTGGACGCGCGGCAATGCGCTGATGTCGGCGATGTACGGCGTGGGCAACTTCGTCGGGCCCGCGCTCGGCGGGCTGTTCGCGCAGTTCGGCGGCTGGCGACTGGCGTTCGTCGCGATGGCGGTGATCGCGGCGGTGTGCGGCGTGCTCGTGCCCCGGGCGCTGCCACGCGGCGGACACGGCGCGACGCGGGCACCGGTTCCGGTCGTGTCGCTGCTGCTGGTCACCGCGGCCACCGTCGCGGTCAGCGTGGCCGGGGTGCTGTCCGGTGCCGTGGCCATGGCGGCCGGTCTCGCGGTGGCACTGCTGCTGATGGCCCTCTTCGTCGCCCATGAACGGCGGGACGCGCGGCGGGTCTTTCCGCGCAGCACCTACCGGCCGGGGTCGCCGTTGAAGTGGCTGTACCTGACGCTGGCGCTGCTGGCCTTCGGCGTCGCGGTGGAGTCGTTCCTGCCGCTGTTCGGACAGCGGCTGGGCGGGCTGGCCCCGGTCGTGGCCGGGTTCTTCGGCGCGGCCATCTCGCTGGGCTGGTCGGCCACCCAGCTCGTCAGCTCCGCGGCGGTCGAGGAACGCACGATCGGCCGGTTGCGCGTGCTCGGCCCGCTGCTGCTCGCGCTCGGCTTTCTGGTTCTCGGGCTGATGCAGCGGCAGGACGCGCCGGTGTGGCTGGTGCTGGGCTGGGTGCCGGTGCTGTTCGTCGCCGGGGCGGGCATCGGGCTGGCCTATCCGCACCTGTCGGTGGCGGTGATGTCCAGTACCCGGGACCCGGAGGAAGGCGCACGGGCGGCCGCCGCGATCGCCACGGTGACGAGCCTGGCGATCGCCTTCGGCACGGCGGTCGCCGGCGCCCTGGTCAACCTGGGTGGCGCCTCGATGCTTGACGCGGCCCGGTACGTGCTCTTCGGGTTCGCGATCGTCTGTGCGGTCGGGGCCGTCACCGCGCGTGCGGCGGCACGTACCGGCTCCCGATGATTGAGACCAGAGCCGGGGCGAAAAGTGCCCCTGGTCAGAGGCGCGTGCCGGCGGGGGAGTCGGGGATGAGGTAGTCGCCGCCGCACGCCTCGGCGAGCGACGGGCCGAACAGGGCGGCCGGGGTGTGGGCGCCCGGCCTGCCCTCGCCGGCCAGCAGGCGGCGGGCCACCTCGGCCGCCACCGCCGCGGTGAAGGACATCGCCTCGCCGGCACGCAGCCAGCCCTCGCGGGTGACCCCGTCCGGCCAGTGCACGACCGCGTGGCCCCAGGAGTGCTCCCGCGGCTGCTCCTTGGGCTTGGTGGTGAGCGCGGCCAGCCGCCGCCGGGCGAACTCGCGTACCGGACCGATCGCGAGCAGGGCGGTCGCGGCCGGGAGGATCGCGCGGGCGACCGGTGAGGACGGCGCCTCGCTCGACGCCGAGACGACGTCCGGGGCGCCGCTCGCACGCTGGGCCGCCATCAGCTCGCCGAGCGGCATGCCCGCCGCGACGACCGTCGAGCCGTCGGGCAGCGTCAGCTCGACCGGGTCGGCGCCGAGGCGGGCCGGCGCCAGGCGGCCGCCCCGGTAACGGCGCCCCTGGTAGCGGGCGCCTCCCTCCACGCCGGGCAGGCCCTCGACGAGGGAGCCGGCCAGCGCCTCGCCCGTGACGCCGCCTTCGAGGGCAATCGAGGGGATCATGGCGGTCCGTACCCGGTCGGGAGTTCCGCGCCCTTCGCACAACTTGACGACCACGCTCTCGGTCGCGGCGACGCCGAATCCGGCGCCGGTGACGACCGTACGGCCGGCGGCCGTGGCCTGATCGCCCAGCCCCAGTGTGGTCGCGAACGAGGCCAGGTCGTTGGCCAGGTCCAGGTAGTGGCCGGCCGGCAGACAGGCACGCACCAGGGGCTCGGCGGTCCGGGTGAACGGGCCGACCGTGTTGACGACCACGGCCGGACGCTGCCGCCGGATCTCCGCCGCCATCGCCTCGACATCTCCGGCCACGACCGTGCGTCCCGCGCCGGCCACCTCGGCCAGCCGGTCAGCGTCCCGCCCGACCAGTGTGGGCTCGATGCCCTTCCGGCGGAGTTCCGCCGCGATCGCCCGGCCGGTACGCCCAGCGCCGCCCAAGATCCAGACTTCGCTCATTCCGCCACTCTCCCTAGTGATGACATTGCGTGTCATCACTGTAGTCGTCATGACGTGTCGTGTCATCACTACACTTGATCGGGTGAGCAGATGGGCACCGGACGCACGGGAGCGTCTCCAGCGGGCGGCCATGGAACTCTTCGCCGAGCAGGGCTTCGCCGCGACCACCGTCCCCGAGATCACCGCCAGGGCGGGCCTGACCACCCGCACCTTTCACCGGCATTTCGCCGACAAACGCGAGGTTCTCTTCGCCGACGACGCCCGGGTGCCCGAGTTCGTGGCGGTGCTGATGGAGAGCTTTCCGCCGTCCGCCGAGCCGATCACGCTGATCGTGGAGGGTCTGCGCCTGCTCATCGAGGAGCGTTTCGAGGGGCGCAAGGAAGCCCTGCGCGCCCGGCGCGACCTGGTCCGATCCGACGACGGGCTGCGGGAACGGGACCTGCGCAAGCGGGCGGTCATGGCCGAGGCGCTGCGGAGTGGGTTCCTGTCCAGGGGGATCGAGCCCACGCGGGCGGCGCTGCTGGCCGAGACCGGAGTGACCCTCATGTACGTGTCGGTGGCCGAGTGGCTGGACCGGGAGGATGATCGCAAGCTCTACGACGTCCTGCTCACGACGCTGGAGAAGATGCGCGCCGAGCTGGCCCCGTAGAGTCTCCCTCCGCACGCGAAACCGACCGGCAAGGATGGCTGCCCCCTTGAGAACGCCGCCCGACATGTCCCGAAGTGCCCGCGTCCGCCGCCACGACGAGGTCGCGAGCACGTTGGCGTCGTACGGTGACCGGCGGCTCGGCGAGGAGCTGGAACGGGCGCGGCCCCTGGGCGCGGGGATCGGCGGCACGTCGGTGCTGCTTGACGTCGGCGGCGTGCCCGTCTTCGCCAAGCGGATCCCGCTGACCGACCTGGAGCGCCGCGCGGGCAACGAACGGTCCACCGCGAACCTGTTCGGCGTGCCCGCGTTCTGCCAGTACGGGCTCACCGCCATCGGCAGCGCCGGCTTCGGCGCCTGGCGTGAACTCGCGGCCGGCGCGATGACGACCGAGTGGGTCCTGAACGGGCGCAGCGCGGCCTTTCCGCTGCTCTATCACTGGCGGGTGCTGCCGGGTGCGCCGCCACCGGCCGACGAGCACGCCGACGTCGAGGCGGCCGTGCGTTATTGGGAGGGTTCAGCGGCCGTACGGGAACGCCTGCACGCCCTCGCATCTGCCCCGGCCTCGATCGTGCTGTTCCAGGAGTTCATTCCGCAGCGCCTCGACACCTGGCTCGCCGCTCAGCTCGCCGCCGGCCGGGACGCCGCGACGGCGGCGGGCGCCATGATCGAGTCGTGCCTGCTCGCCGACGTGACCTTCATGAACGGCGCGGGGCTGATGCACTTCGATGGCCACTTCGCCAACATGCTCACCGACGGCGAACGCCTGTATCTCGCGGACTTCGGGCTGGCGACCTCCTCCCGCTTCGACCTGTCCGAGCAGGAGATCGACTTCCTGGGACGCAACCGCACCCACGACGCGGGGTATGCGCTGATGCGGCTGGTCAACTGGCTCGTCACCGCCTTCTGCGGGGTGACGGCGCCGCCGGAGCGCAACGACTTCGTGCGCGCGTGCGCGGCCGGCGCGGATCCGGCCGGCGCCCCGCCGAGCCTGGCCAGGGCGATCAGCCGGTACGCGCCCGTGGCGGCGCTCATGAACGACTTCTACTGGAACCTGTACGGCACCAGCAGGACGACGCCGTTCCCGGACGATCGGATCGAACACGCCCTGGAGGTGGCGACCGGCGTCGTCAGGACCCCGGGGCCGGAGGGCGGGGCGCCTGCTGGGAGTGGTGGTCCAGCAGGCGGGTGAGCAACCGCACGAACTGGTCGCGTTCGGCGGGCGACAGGGGAGCGAGCAGCTCGTCCTGCAGATCGTCCAGGATCTGGTCGAGGCGGCGCAGTTGCCGGCGGCCCTGAGCGGTGATCGTGATGACGTTGCGGCGGCGGTCGTCGGGGTCAAGGGCCCGCTCGACGAAGCCGCGCTCGGCCAGTTCGTTGAGTACGCCGACCATGTCGCTGCGGTAGATGCCGGTGCGCCGGCTCAGCGTCGCCTGGCTGCCCGGGCCGAACTCCTGCAACGAGGCGAGCACGGCGTAGTGCCATTTGCGGGCGTCGATCCGGGCCAGGCCGTCGTTCGTCAGCCGGTCCGACTGCGCGGCCACGCCTGACAGCAGCCGACCGGCCAGCCGGCGCAGCCGTTCCGGCGTCTTCGTCTCGCTGTCGGGCGGCATGTGCGCCGCGTCGGCTCCGCTGCTCATGGCGACGATCTTACCTGGTTGTGTTAGTCCGACTAACGATGTACGTTCGTTCGGACGATAAACGTTAGTTGTAAGAACGTTAGCTCCACGAACGAAGGATTGCCTCTCATGCCCACGATCGACGTTCTCGGCACGACGATGCACTACGAGGAGCGCGGCAGCGGCCCCGCCATCGTCTTCCTGCACGGCAACCCGTCCTCCTCGCACATGTGGCGCAAGGTGCTGCCGCTGGTCGGGGACGGACGGTTGATCGCCCCCGACCTGATCGGCATGGGCCGCTCGGGCAAGCCCGCCTGCGACTACCGGTTCGCCGACCACGCCCGCCACCTCGACGCGTTCTTCGACGCGCTCGGCCTGGAGGAGGTCGTGCTCGTCGGCCACGACTGGGGCGGTTCGCTCGCCTTCGACTGGGCGGCGGGGCATCCTGATCGGGTGCGCGGTGTGGCCTTCTTCGAGGCGATCGTGCGTCCCGTCGCCTCGGCCGAGCTGTCCGAGCAGGCCCGCGCCCGTACGGTGAAGTTGCGCGGTGCCGAGGGCGAGTCCCTGATGCTCGACTCGACCTTCCTCATCGACACCGCCTACACCGGCGGCGTGCTGAACCCGCTCAGCGAGGAAGAACTCACCCCTTACCGGGCGCCGTACCCGACCCGGGAGAGCCGCCGTCCGCTGATGAACTGGGCCCGCTCGATCCCGGTCGACGGCGACCCCGCCGACGTGGCCGCCAGGATCGACGCGTACGGGGCCTGGCTGGCCCGCAGCCAGGACGTCCCCAAGCTGCTGCTGACCTTCGACTCCTCACCCACGCTGCTGGTGACCCCGGAACTCGCCGCGTGGTGCAAGGACAACATCGCCGGACTCCAGGTCGAACACGTCGGTCCGGCCGGTCACCACGCCGGCGAGGACCAGCCCGAGCAGATCGCTGCCGCCGTCTCCGCCTGGCTGGACCGGCAGCACCTCCGATGAGGCCGCAGGCTTGACCCTGACGTAGGGTCAACCTCTCAGCATGGGTGCATGACCGAGCAGAACAGCGCGACCGAGATCGCGCGGGCGTATGACGGAAATCGGGGAGACGACGGGGGTATGCGGCGCTTCACGATCGAGCACGACGGCGTCACCATCCCGATGTCGCGCGGCGGCCGGGGGCGGCCGCTGGTCCTGTGCCCGGGGCTGAGCTCGACCCAGGCGAGCCTGCGCGAGCTGGCCGGGCTGCTGCGGCGCGACCACGACGTGACGACCTTCGACCTGCGCGGACACGGCCTCGCCCCGGCCGCGAGCCGGTACTCGTTCGACGACTTCCTGGGCGATCTCACCGCGGTGATGGCCGCGGTGAAGGCCGAGACTGGGGGCCGCGACCTGCCGGGGCGCCGCGAACCGGCGGCGGAGCCCGTGCTGGTCGGCTACTCGCTGGGTGCCGACCTGGCCGTGCACTACGCGTCCGAGCATCCTGACGTCGTCGCCGGGCTGGTGCTCATCGACGGGGCGAACCCGGTGCCGGAGCCGTTCGTCACCGAGGCCGTCCTGCCGGAGTTCCGCATGATGTGGGCGGAGCAGGCGGCGCTGCAGGAGGCCGAGCGGGGCACCGAGCGTCAGGTGCTGCTCACCGCGGAGCAGCTCGCCGACCTGAACATCGAGATCGACGAGGTACGGTCCGGTCTCCTCGACCGGTACCGGAAGATCGACCGGCCCATCAGCATGATCATGTCGACGTCGATGGCCGGTGACGACGCGGGCGAGCACGCGCGGCGGTTCAACCGGAACTGGCGGACCGGCGTCGAACGGCTCGTCCGCGAGCGGCCGGACATCACCACGACCTGGCTCGAAGCGGACCACCAGCTGGTCTTCACCCATGCCGAGGAGATCGCCCGCCTCATCGGGAACGCGCCGGAGCAGCCGGGAGGATGATGCCATGCTGACCATCGGCGAGCTGGCGTCGTACGCCGGAGTGACGGTGCGCGCGGTGCGGCACTATCACGCCAAGGGGCTGCTGCCGGAGCCGGACCGGGACCACTCCGGCTACCGCAGGTACGACGCCGGCGCGGTGGTCGAGCTGATCAGGATCAGGACGCTGGCCGAGGCGGGAGTGCCCCTGGCCCGGGTACGTGAGCTGCTGCGGGCCGGCGAGGAGGAGTTCGCCGCGGCCGTCGCGGACATCGACCGGCGGCTGCGAGACGAGATCAGGGAACGGCAGCGGCACCGCGAACAGATCGCCCGGCTCTCCTCCGGGGACGGCCTGGCGCTGCCGCCCGAGGTGGTCGCGTATCTCGACCGGCTCAGGGAGCTCGGGGTGGACGAGCGGATCGTCCGGGCCGAGCGGGACGGCTGGATCCCGCTGGCCGCGCGCTCGCCCGAGCGGGTCGGGGAGTGGATGGCGCGCAAGCACGAGCAACTCGCCGACCCGCGCCTCGTCGCCTTCTACCTCACCCTGAGCCAGGCCCTCGACCGGCCGGAGTCCCCGGACCCGGCCCGCGACCAGGCCGAACTCCCGGTCAGCACGGAGACCCCGAGCCGGGCCGACGACGACCCGCGGCTGGTCGAGCTCGCCGACGAGCTGGCCGCCTACATCACGCGGATGGCCGACGAGCAGGGCGAGGACTATGTGGACGACAACGACATGGAGCCACCGCTCATCCCCCTGATGGACACGCTGGCCTTCGACACCATCCCGCCCGCACGCCGGCTGACCGAACTGCTGAGAGAGCGCGGCTGGACGGGCTGGACCAAGCTCGAACGCCTGCCCCCACCACAGCCCGAGTAGGTCAACGGCGCACCTGATAACGCAGGTGCAGCACCCGATCGCCCTGAATCACCACATCAGGATCCTCCAGCAGGTGCTGCGCCCGGACCGACCCGAAGTATCGCTTACCGGACCCGAACACGACGGGAACGACGTCCATGCGCACCTCGTCGACCAGGCCCGCCGCCAGCACCTGGCCACCGACGTCACCCGCCGCGACCTCGACCAGGCGCTCACCCGCGAGCTCCCGCGCCTTGGCCACGGCCGCCTCGACGCCGTCGACGAAGTGGAACGGCGCCCCGGGGTCCCAGCCTTCGGGCATCGGCCGGTGCGTCACGACGACCACGTGCTCGATCCCGCCCGGCGGCTTCCCGTCCCAGCCGTCCGTCAGGTCGAAGACGTGGCGGCCGACGATCGTGACGCCGATCTGGTCCCAGTACGGCCGCGTGTAGTCGTAGGACGTCTGAGACACCTTCAGCCCGCCGCTCTCGTCCAGCGGGACGTCACCGCTGGTCAACCAGTCGAACAGCGGTCCTGGCTGGTCGTTCTCGTCCGCGACGAAGCCGTCCACGGACACCGAGCTGTACATGACCACCTTGCCCACGGGGCCCTCCTCTGCTTCGAGGTGCCCCAAATTAGCGGTCGTGAGCTGCGAGTTCTTGTAAGAAATCAATCGGCCGGCAGCGACCAGCCGTCCAGCACGTGGCCGGGATGCTCGCGCAGGAACCGCCGCCGGACCTCGACGTACCGAGTCGGGGTGAGCCCGGTGAACGCCCGGAACTCGTGCCCGAAGTGCGCCTGGTCGAAGTAGCCCGCGCGCCCGGCGAGGTCGCTCCAGTCGATCGGTCCCGCGGGGTCGATCGCGAAGACGGTGGCGGTGAAGCGGTAGGTACGGGCCAGCCGCTTCGGCGTGACGCCGACGAGCTCCTTGAACCGCTGCGCCAGATGAGTGCTGCTGACCCCGGCGGCCATGCTCAGGTCGCCGATCGCCACCGCCCCGCCGGCCGCCGCGATGACGCTGCTCGTACGGCGGACCAGCCCCAGCCCGGCGGTCTCGGTGAGCCGCCGCCGCAGCTCGCCCTCCAGCAGCGCCAGCATCGCGGCAGGCCCGTCCGCCAGCGCCAGCCGCTCGCGCAGCTCGGCGACGGCGGGCCGGCCCCAGACCTGCTCCAACGTCACCGGCCGGTCACACAGCTCGGCCGCGGGCATCCCCAGGAACGCCGCCGGGCCCCATGGCTTGAAGTGCACCCCCACCGACCTGGTGCCCGGCGGATAGCCGAACGTGAAGGCGCGGCTCGGGGCGGTGATCACGCAGCCGTCGGCGTATTCGCCCGTCCCGGCAGGGGCGCTGATGTGGAACGGCGGCCCGAGGTTGACGATGAGCAACGCGGCCGGCATCGGCGGCAACATCAGCCGGGCGTACGGCGGCGTGCCCGCCAGGTAATAGAGGTCGTCGATCAGCCCGTCCAGCGGCGGTCGCGGCACTCTGGACACGTACTCCACGCCCACAGTATTCACGTCAAAGGGCGCGTCAGACGCCGGGCACGCTGTCCCAGCCGGAGACGAACCAGGTGACCTCGCCGGTGGCGGGATCGTAGGCCCGCCGTCTGATCGTGGCGATGTCGCCGCCGTAGACGTGGATCCCGATCGTGGGCACGGCGCCGACGGCCTCGACGGCGTGGACGTCGTCGTCGGTGGTGCAGCAGACGGTGACCTGGCCCGGCACCCACACCGTCTCGCCGGCCGGCGTCAGCGGCCCGGCGGGGGCGGACCCGGCCGGCTTGAGGTAGCGGACCTCGTGCTCGGCTCCCGCGTAGACGCCGGCCACGCCCCAGGTCTCGTGCGAGTGCACGCCGGTCCGCTGGCCCACGTCCCAGACGACCGACGCCAGCGACCAGCTTCCGTCGGCGGCGATGTGCAGCGGATACGTCAGGTGGCGCTCGGCGGACGCGCGCGTCAGCTCGGGCGGGAGCCGGTAACCGGCCGCCAGCAGCGCGGACAGCCGTTCTGCGACCCGCGCCGTGATCTCGTGCTCGTCGCCGGTCGTGCTCACCACGTGGTCCACGTCGTCGATGAAGGCCCGCATCAGGCCGCTCTCCCGCACGAGGCTCTTCACGATGACGCACCTCGCAGGACCCGGTACTTCAGGTGGGTGACGCCGGCCCCCTCGACGGCCCTGATCTGCTCCAGCCGCACGTCCGCGCCCTCGAGGTCGTCGAGCAGGCGGGAGCCGCCGCCGAGCAGGACCGGGACGACGTGCAGTTCGAGCTCGTCCAGCAGCCCCGCCGCCAGGTACTGGCGGGCGACGTCGCCGCCGCCCCACAGCATGACGTCCTTGCCGTCCGCGGCCTTCTTGGCCTGGTCGAGTGCGGATTCGAGGCCGTCGGTGACGAAGTGGTACGTGGTCCCGCCGCGCATCTCCACCGGCTCGCGCGAGTGGTGCGTGATCACGAACACGGGGTAGTGGTACGGCGGTTCGTCACCCCACCAGCCCTTCCACGCCCCGTCGCCCCACGGGCCGCCGCCGATGGGGCCGAACATGTTCCGGCCCATGATCCCGGCGCCGAGGTTCGCGATCGTCTCCTCGAAGACCCGCGTGCTGGCGGTCACCGCGCCGCCCTGCCCGCCGTGGGCCTCGCGGAAGGCGGCCAGCGGAACGACCCAGTCGTGCAGCTGTTCGCCGCCCTCGCCGAGCGGGTTCTCCTCGCTCTGGTTGGGGCCGGCGACGTATCCGTCCAGCGAGATCGAGATGTGGCACCTGAGCTTGCTCATCACTTTTCCCTTCGTACGGCGTCCTCACCAGAGAGCATGGCCGGGCGATGAGATGACGTCTAATGCCAAATCTTCGACGGACTCATTGATATCTTTGATCGATGCTGAACCTGACGCATCTCAAGGTTCTGGCGGCGGTGGCGCGGCACGGGTCGGTGACCGAGGCCGCGAAGGAGCTGCACTACTCGCAGCCGTCGGTGAGCCATCACCTGTCCCGCCTCGAAGCGGCCACCGGCGTCAAGCTCCTCCAGCGGGTCGGGCGCGGCATCCGGCTGACCCCGGAAGGGCGGCTGCTGGCCGGCCGGGCCTCCGAGATCGTCGGGCGGGTCGACGCGGCGGCCACCGAGCTGGCGGCGCAGGCCGGGCTGCGGGCGGGCCTGGTGCGCCTGGCCGCCAACGCCTCGCCGCTGAGCACGATCGTGCCGGCGGCGGCCGTCGCGCTGGCCGAGGCGCACCCGGGGCTGGAGCTGATCCTGATCGAGCGTCACCCGGTCGAGGCGCTGCAGCTGTTACGGGCCGGCGAGATCGACGTGGCGCTCGTCTTCCGCCACGCCGACGCCCCGGCGGAGGAGGAGGGGTTCCGCCTCGTCCACATCGGCTACGACCCGATCTACCTGGTCAGCCGGCAACCCGATGACAGCATCGCCAACCATCGTCTCTCGGCGTGGATCGGTGGTTGCGAACGCTGTCAGGAGGAGCTGGTCAACCTGTGCCGGCAGAACGGCTTCACGCCGCGCATCGGATCGCTGAGCGACGACATGGTAGTGGTGCAGGCCCTCGTCGCCGCGGGCAAGGGCGTCACCACCCTGCCGGGTCTCGCGTTGCGCGCCCACCGCCGGCCCGACATCCACACCACCGAGCTGACCGGGTTCACCCGCCGGCTCTACGCCGTCACGTACGGAGACCCTCCCGACCCGCCCGCCACCGTCGCGCTGATCCAGGCCCTCGCGGACGCCGTACCCCCGGAGGCGCGGCCCGGCGGGCCCGCCGGGACCCCGTTAGAGTCGTGATCATGAAGTTACGGGAGCGGATGATCACGGGCGGGCACTGGCTCGGCAGGCGGCTGGTCGCTCGTCCGGTCGCCACGCTGGCGGTCATCGGGGTGATCTCCGCGATCGGATACTTCCTCTTCGGGGTCGCCGTCTCGCTGGCGACGGGAGAGCAGCCGATCCCCTGGTGGCGCTACACCAGGGGCGCCGGGATTCAGCTGTTCCTCTGGGTCGGCGTGGGGCTGCTCGTGCGGAGCCAGCTCAAGAAGGGCGATTGACGCCCCGCCGTACGGGCCGCGCCGCGCCCAGCACGATCGCCCCGAGCGTGAGCGCCACGCACGCCCAGGCGAACACGTCCCCGACGACCCGGTAAGGCGTGGACGTCCCGCGCGTGGGGACGTCCACGATCCACGGCAGGTTGTCGCCGGGCGTGGTGTCCTGCTGCGACAGCACCCGCCCCTGGAAGTCGAAGGCCTGCGAGGAGCCGTTGAAGTCCTGCCGGACCAGCGCGTAGCCGTTCTCGATCGCCCGCAGGCTGGCCATCTTGGTGTGGATGCGCCCCATCTCCGGCCAGTCGCCGCCGGGCACGAGCATGATGTCCGCCGCGACGTGCATCATCGCGGGAAAGTCCGCGTCGTAGCAGATCACGTTCGACAGGCGCCCGTACGGCGTCTCGACCACGGGCGCGGGACCCGTGCCCGGCTCGTAGCTCTCCAGGCCGGGAATGGGATGGCGCTTCTGGTACGTCCACAGCACCTTCCCGTCCGGCCCGACGAGCACGGTCTGGTCGCGGCCGTAGGGCGCGTCCGGCAGATAGACGTTGGCCGCGACGGAGAGGTAGATGCCCCATTGCCGGGCGAACGCGGTGGCCTGGGCGAGCAAGGCCGGTTCGTCCTCGGCGCGCACCTTGGCGGCGTTCTCCGACCAGAACACGATCTTCGCGCCCGCCTGCGCCGCCTTCCTGGTGTCGTCGAACAGCTGCCTGCTGATCACCTCGGAGGCCGCCCGCACCGTGCTCACGCCGACGCGCGAGACGCCCGCGAGGTCGGTGGGCGCGGTGCCGAGCAGCCGTCCGGCCGCCTCCAGCGAGGCCCCGGAAGGGTTGATGCCCGCCACGCGCACGGTCGGCGCGCTGGGCGCGGGCGCGAACGCGAGCCTGGCCTGCCCGCCCACGAGCACCGCCGCCAGCACCCCGGCGACCGCGAGCGCCGGCCGGAACCCGCCGTTCTCCCACAGGTGGTTGGCGGCGGTCGCGACCACGCCCATGAGGAAGGCGACCGCGTACGGCCCGGCCACCGACAGCGACTGCAGCAGCGCCAGGTTCTCGTGCTGGGTGACGGCCAGCAGCCCGTACGCGGTCCCGAACGGGTTGAAACTGCCCAGCAGGAACTCCACGGCGGTCAGCGCGGCGGGGAAGGCGAGCAGCCGGACGACCGGCCCGACCCGCTCGTGCAGCAGCCGGTCCACGGCGAACGGCACCAGCGTGGCCGATCCCAGGGCGAACACGCCGGCGAACGTCAGCGGAGTCAGCGGGACGGCCAGCTGCACCGTCCAGAACAACGCGCCGGCCACCCCCACCAACCAGGCCAGGATCAGCCCCGGCAGGGGGCGTCCTGTGCGCAGGAACCTGAGCAGGAAGACCAGGAAAGCCCAGGCGGCCAGCGGCAGGTCCCACCGGCCGCCGACGGCGAACAACTGCAGGAGCAGGCCAAGGGCGAACCAGACATATCTAGGCATGGTGGGAAACGTAGGGTTTCGTCCAGGGGGTTCCGAGTACCGTGCCGAGCGGATCTCATGACCGCCGCGCGCATCCCGTACCAGGCGGGGGCCGATAGGCTGCCCCGGTGGGCGGGTCGACGCAGCCGGGCGACGTGGTGCGGCGGCTGGTGCGCGCCGGCGAGCGGCGAGGGCTCGACGTGGCCTCGCTGCTGCGGCGCAGCGGCATCCCGGCCGACACGCTGGGCCGGCCTGGCGGCGGCTGCGTGAGCCACACCCAGCTGTCCGAGCTCACCCAGGAGCTGTGGATCCTGACCGGCGACGAGCTCTTCGGGATCGGGCCGCCGCTCCCGCTCGGCTCGTTCCGCCTCATGATGCGCTCGCTCATCCACGCGCCGGACCTCGGCGCGGCGCTGCGCCGGCTGGCGGAGGCCGGCGAAGTGCTCGGCGCGCCCCGGCTGCGGGTGGCGGAGCGTCCGCCGCTGGTCGTCGTCGAGATCGACCCGCGCCGCCTCGACGACCCCGACCACCTGGCCGCCGAGCTGCTGGCCACGGTGATCCACCGCATGCTCGGCTGGGTCACCGGACGGCGCATCGCGCTGCGCGAGCTGACCCTGCCCTGGCCCGCCCCCGCCTACGCCGCCGACTACGAAGGCGTCTTCGGCCGGCATCCGGTGTTCGACGCCGACCGGCTCACGCTCGCCTTCGACCACGCCCTGCTCAGCGCCCCGCTGATCCGCGACGAACAGCAGCTCGCCGACTACCTCGCCGACCAGCCCAACGTCTGGTTCACCACGCGGGACTACGGCTCGTCCACCGCCGACTGCGTCCGCAAGATCCTCGAACGCGGGCTGCGCGGCCACTGGCCGGCCCCCGGCGACATCGCCGCCCAGCTCGCCATGAGCACCCAGCACCTGCGCCGGCTGCTGCGGGCCGAGCACACCTCGATCGGGCAGATCAAGGAGGACCTGCTGCGCGACGCGGCCATCGCCAGCCTGCGGCGTGGTGACGAGACGGTCGAGGAGCTGGCCAGGCGGCTGGGCTTCTCCGAGGCGAGCGCCTTCCGCCGCGCCTTCCGCCGATGGACCGGCCGGCCGCCGGGCGCGTACCGCTAAGAAGGGGGTCAAGCCGGTACGGAACGGATGACGGCGGCCACCTCGTCCACCACCGCCCGCGTCGGCCGCTGGCACGCCAGCCACCTCGTCGAGATCATCGACCAGGTGCCCGTGCTCCTGGTGCCGTGCATCCAGGTGGGCTCGCGGGCCGAGCTCGCCGATCCGGCGACCCAGGCCGGGACCTGGGGCTCGGAGCTGCCTGCCGTGTGGAGCTTCATGCTGGCCGCGCGCAGCCGCGGGCTCGGCACCGTGTGGACCACCCCGCACCTGAACTACGAACGCGAGGCGGCCGAGCTACTCGGCCTTCCTCACGAGACGACCGTCCAGTGCGCGCTGATCCCCGTCGCCTGGACGATCGGCACGGACTTCAAGCCCGGCCGCCAAGTCCCGGTGACGGAGGTCGTCCACTGGGATTGCTGGTAGCGTCCGGCCGGCGATCCAGACGGTCAGCGCGCAGGCCGCGTACCCGGCGCCCAGGAGGCTGGAGCCCGCCCAGCCGTGAGTGGCGAAGACGGCGGTGGTCGTCGCCGCGCCCAGGGCGGAGCCGAGGGAGTAGAAGACCATGTAGCCGCCGACGACGGTGCTGGTGCGGTCCGGGTGCGCGGCGGTGAGCAGGTGCTGGTTGCTCACGTGCACGGCCTGGACCGCGAGGTCGAGCAGCACGATCCCGGCGACGAGCGCCCACAGTGCCGCCGGCAGTTGCGCGATGGCCGCCCATGACAGGACGAGCAGGGTGAGCGCGAGGCCGGTGACCGGGCCCGCCCGGCCCGCGTCCGCCCACCGTCCCGCGCGGGCCGCGCCCAGCGCGCCGGCCAGCCCGGCGAGGCCGAGCAGCCCGATCCGGCTCTCGCCCAGCTGCCATGGCGGGCCCGCCAGTAGCAGGGACAGACCACTCCACAGGGTGCCGAACGAGGCGAAGAGGAAGAAGGCGATGAGCCCGCGCGTCAGGAAGAGCCGCCGCGTGAACAGCGCGCCGAGTCCGGCGACGGCCTGCCGGTATCCGGCGGTCCGGCCGGGGCGCTCCTCGCTCGGCAGAGCGGTCCGGCCGGGGCGCTCCTCCTTCGGCAGGGCGGCCAGGACGACGACGGCCAGGCCGAGCGCCGGCACCGCGAGCACGGCGTACACGCTCCGCCAGCCCCACAGGTCGGCGAGCGCACCGGTGACGACCCGCGCGCCCAGGATGCCGGCCACGACGCCCGAGGTCACGACCCCGATGTTGCGCCCGCGTTCGGCCGGAGGGGAGATCGAGGCGGCGTAGGCCACCGTGATCTGCACCACGACCGCGAACACCCCGGCCGCCGCGAGCCCCGCGAACGCCACCCACGCGACCGGCGCCGACGCCGTCAGGATCAGGCCCGCCGCCGTGAGCGCCAGGTGCGCGGCGATGAGCCGCCGCCGGTCGAGCAGGTCCCCGAGCGGCACCAGCAGCACCAGCCCGGCCAGGTAACCGAGCTGGCCGGTCGCCACGATCCAGCCGGTCAGCTCCGCCGGAACGCCGAGATCACGTCCCATCGGCTCCAGCACCGGCTGCGCCGCGTAGACGCTCGCCACCGCGACACCGCACACCACCGCGAGCAGCCACCGCCGCCACCCGTCCATCGCTTCCCCCGATCAGTAGCAGATTGCAACTGTTTCGACCGTAGGACATAATGGTTTCAATTCGCAACTGATTGGGAGAGGGCTCATGGAACGCGACTGGACCGACCCCGAGTGCCCCGTGGCCCGGGCGCTCGACCTCGTCGGCGACCGGTGGAGCCTGCTCGTCGTGCGCGACGCGATGGACGGGGCGCGCTCGTTCACCGAGTTCCAGCGGCGCACCGGCGTCGCCCGCAACATCCTCACCGACCGCCTGCGCCGGCTCACCGCGGCCGGGCTCCTCGCCCAGCGCACCGCGCCGTCGGGCCGGCGGCAGGAGTACGTGCTCACCGACGCCGGCCGCGACCTGTTCCCGGTGATCCTCACCCTGCGGCAGTGGGGGGAACGCCACGCCTTCGCCCCGGGGGAGAGCCACTCCACTCTCGTCGACCAGCACGGCGTCCCCGTCCCCGAACTCACGCCGACCGGCGCCGACGGCGCCCGCCTCGACACCGCCACCACCCGCGTGCGCAAAGTGGGGACAGACTGAAGCGGGCGTCGTCAGTTCCCGTGGACGGGGTTCTTCGCCACCCGCTTCTCCGACACCAGCAGGCGCACCGCACCCTGCCGGGAGGGCTCGGCGGCCCACACGATCCAGTGCCCGCCCACCTCGGCCGACTGCTTTCCGGGGTTCATCGAGAAGCCGTTCCCGTCGGGGGCGGGTTCGATGATCTGGAAGGTCACCTCCAGGCCGCGCTCGCGCGTCTCGGCCAGGACCTCGGCGACCGTGCGCCCGTCCGGGTCGTACCCTTCAAGTGCCTCGCCCTTCGCGCCGGCCATCGCGTTGTTCTCGTACGGCTCCGCGGCCCTGGCGGGGCGGCCCAGGTAGAGCACGCCCCTGCCGCTGAAACCCTTGCTGACGGTGACGGTCAGGGCACAGCCGGGACGGCCGTAGGAGCACCCTTCCGGTTCCAGACCGGAGCCAATGCGGTCCTTCTCGGTCGTACCGGAGAAGCCGAGCCGGAAGACCTTGCCGACCCCGGACGGGGAGGCGGGCCGCAGGTCCAGGGCGACGTCCAGGCCCAGCGCCTGGAACGCCTCGGTGTAGCGGGCGTGGTCGGCGAAGGGATCCTTGATCGTGGCGACGTACTCGTCCCCGCGCAGCTCGATGGCTATGGCGGAGTTGGCGTAGGCGGTGGGAAGGGCGTCCCCGCTGATCAGCGCCGGGCCCAGGACGGCCACGACGGTCAGCGCGGCGGCGGCGAGCAGACCGGTGACCACGACGCGGCCGCGGCGCCCGCGCCGGGCCGGGGGCACGGCGGCCATGGCCTTCATGAGCCGCTCTTCCTGGGCGATCAGGGCGTCCGGCGTGGGGGGCGGCACTTCGGAGCGGAGCCGGACGAGCTCGGACATCTCATTCATGGACGGGCTCCTCGCTGATGATCGTCATGGGATTGACTCCTCCGAGCTCCCGGCGCAGCTTCTCCCGCGCCCGGTTGATGCGCGACCGCACGGTTCCGAGGCGTACGTCCAGCGCCCGCGCGACCTCCGGATAGGTCAGGCCGGCCCAGGCGACCAGGAGCAGCGCGTCCCGATGGCCCTGCGGCAGCGTCGCCAGCGCCCCCGCCAGGCGGTGGCGGGCGGCCTCGGCGCTGACCCGGTCGTCGCTGCGGTCGGTGAAGGGAGCCGTCACCGGGTCGACGCCCGTTCGTTCGAGGACCCGAAGCTGGTGCACCTCCGTACGCCGGTGGCGGCCGATCAGGTTGGTGGCGATGCCGTACAGCCAGGGGCGGGCGTCCGGGCGGCTCAGGTCGTAGCGGCCACGCTGCCGGAACGCGGTCAGGAACGTCTCCGCCACCACGTCGTCGGCGGCGTCCACCCCCAGCCTTCTGGTGACGTACCGGGTGATGTCGGGCGCATGCCGGCGGAAGAGCGCGGCGAACGCCTCCGATTCGCGCAAGGAGCGCTCGATGTGGGAGGCGTCATCGCCGTCCGCCTGGCTCATGCCGCTCATGTCGTGGCCTTTCGGCGAAATATCAGCACAGCAGTTGTTGCCAGGCCGACGGCACTTGGTTCCCGATTCTCGTCAGCAGCGCACGGGGAGAGGGCCGGCCGTGATCGGGCGGGTCGCTTCGCCCGCGTCGAGCTCCAGGTGGGAGCCGGTGAAGGCGGCCCGCAGGCGGCGGTCGTGGGTGACCATGACGAGCGCGCCCCGGTAGGCGCTCAGCGCCTGCTCCAGGTCGTCCATCAGGCCGGGGGACAGGTGGTTGGTGGGTTCGTCCAGGAGCAGCAGGTTGGCCGGCTCGCTGACCACGCGGGCGAGTTCGAGCCTGCGGCGCAGGCCGGGGGAGAGGGACGCGACCGGCGCGTCGAGCTGGGCGGCGCGGAACAGGCCCAGCGCGAGCAGCGCGTCGGCGTGCCCGTCCTGATCTCCCGGCCGCCCGGCCGCGAACGCCTCCAACACCGTGCCCGCCCAGTACGTCGGCCCGTACGCCGGCCCGTCGTCCTGACGTAGGTGCCCCACGCGCGGCCTCCCGCGGACCGTGCCGGCGTCAGGGGTGAGCTCGCCGGCCAGCACGCGCAGGAGCGTGGTCTTGCCCGCCCCGTTCGGACCGGTGACCAGCAGCCGGGCTCCCGGTTCGACGCGCAGCGACTCGACCCGCAGGCGCTCGCCCACCCGCACCTCCGTCAGTTCCACGAGAGGGCCCGTGGTGACGTCGGCCGCGATGCGGGCGGCGAAGCGCAGCGGCCGCGGAGGCGGCGGAACCGGGGTCAGGTGGAGCCGGCGCAGTCGTTCACGAGCACCGCGGATCCTGCTCATCGCCCCGTGCGCCCGCGACCGGGCGCGGAAGGCGCCCGCCCCGCTGAAGGCGGCCGGCGCCTTGCGCGGGATGACGGCCAGCCGTTGCGCGTGCACGTCGGCCAGCCCCTCCGCGCGGGTCACCTCGGCGCGCCACTCCTCGTGCTCACGCGCCCAGCGCGCCCTGGCCGCCGACTTGGCCGCCAGGAAGCCGGCGTAGCCGTTGCCGTAACGGCGCACGGTACGCAGGTCGCCGTCCACCTCCACGATGGCGGAGGTGACCCGTTCCAGGAACAGCCGGTCGTGCGTCACCGCGACCAGGGTGCCCCGGTGCGTGCGCAGGTGCTGCTCCAGCCAGGCCACGGCCTGGTCGTCGAGGTCGTTGGTGGGTTCGTCGAGCAGCAGTACCTCGGGGGCCGCGGCCAGGGTCGCCGCCAGCGCCAGCCGGGATCTCTGCCCGCCCGAGAAGGTGCCGAGCGGGCGCGTGCGGTCCAGGTCCGGCAGGCCGAGCGCGTCCAGCATGATCTCGACCCGGGTGTCGGCCCGGTACCCGTCGCGGGCCTCGAACCGGGCGACCAGGTCGGCGTAGTCGTCCAGTTCGGCGGGCGTGGCGTCACCCAGGCCGAGCTCGGCCTCCCGGATCCGGCGTTCCAGCTCGCGCAGGTCCGCGAGCGCGAGATCGACGGCTTCGCCGGCGGTCGCGGTGAGGGGCAGGTCCAGTGTCTGGGCCAGGTAGCCGACGCCGCCGGGCGTCGCGAGGTCGGCGGCGCCGTTGTCGGGCCGGCAGCGTCCGGCGAGCAGGCGCAGCAGGGTGGACTTGCCGGACCCGTTGTCGCCGATCACGCCGACCTTCTCGCCGGGCTTGACCGTGAGCGAGACCTCGTTGAGCACGATCGTGTCGTCATACCGCTTGGTGACGCCGGACAGGATGAGCCGGGTGCCGGATGAAGGAGGCCCGATGCGCATGAAACTCCCGATGGGTCGATTGCGAGACGATCCGTCTCGTCTTGTTGCAAGGAGGACGATAGCCGTTCGCGCCTCCTGAGCGCAAGACGAACCGTCTCGTTTCGTTTCTCGGGAATCAGGACGCAGGCGAAGCGGGGTGTGCCGAGAGCCGTCGCGTACGGACGATGCCCCAGCCGACCAGCGCCGCCGCCACCATCGTAAGGAGGAGGCCTGCCACTGTGACCGCCTCCTGGAACTCCGCGCTCTGCCGCGCGCTCCACCCCGACGCGGCGATGTCACCGGTGAACAGCGCCGCGAGGACGGTGCCGATGACCGCGATGCCCGCGCCGGAGGTGACCTGGCCGGCGGTGTCGGTGAGCGCGGCGCCGATCGTGGTCCGCTCGGGCGGCAGGCCACGGAGCACGTTGACCCCGGCGACGACGCCGACCACACGCATCCCGGCCGCCGTGAGCACGAGGGCGAGCGCGACCCACATGTACCCGAACCTGCCCAGCACGGCGTAGACGGCCAGGCCGCCGACGACCGCCGCGGCGCTGAGCCAGGCGGCCCGGTCGAGCCCGGCCCGCCGGACGAACGGGCCGACGAACGCGCCGCCCGCGATGAGCACGGCGACCTGCGGCAACATCCCGACGGCGGCGAGTGCGGGCGTCCACCCCCAGTCGAGCTGCAACTGCAGCGTCACCATGTAGCCGAGACCGGCGGTCGCCAGCCCGGCCGCGGCCTTGAACGCCAGCCCGCTCGACACCAGCGGGTGCGCGACGAGCTTGAGGTCGAGAAGCGGATGACGCGCCGCGCGCTGGCGCAAGAGGAACGCGAGCGCCCCCGCGACGGCCGCCGCCGTGGCCGTCCACGCCGCCCAGGATCCGGCGCCCTCGTCCACGAAGAGCGTCGGCGCGATGAGCGCCAGCACGATCGTGGCCGTGCCCAGCGCCGCCCCCGCGCCGTCCACCGGATCGCGGTGCAGGCCGGCCGGGTCGTCGGCGGCGATGCCCGCCCGGATCCCGATGATCGCGAGCACTGCGATCGGCACGTTCACCAGCAGCAGGGCCTGCCAGGGCGCGACCGCGAGCACGAGGCCGCCCGCCGTCGGGCCGAGCGCGAGCCCGGCCAGGCCCACGGTCGAGATGAGGGTGGTCGCGCGGACACGCAGGCCGTCCTCCTCGAACAGGCGGAAGGCCAGCGCCATCGAGCCCGGCGTCGTCATCGCGGCCGCGACCCCCATCGCCACCCGTACGGCGATGAGCTGCTCGGCCGTGCGCACCAGGACGGTCGCCAGGCCGGCCACGCCGAGCAGGACCAGCCCGGCGAGCATGACCCGGCGCCGGCCGAACCGGTCGGCGAGCGCGCCGAAGGCCAGCATCGACCCGCCGAACACGACCGCGTACGCGCCCGTCACCCACTGCAGCGCGGTCGTGGACGCGTGCAGTTCGCGGCCGATGGTGGGCAGCGCGACGTTCAGGATCGAGTTGTCCAGCATCTCGAAGAGGAACACCGCGGACAGCCCCGCCAGGGCCACCCAGGCCTCCCGCAACGAGCGCGGCGCACCCGCGGTCTGCTCCAGCACTGAGATCTCCTTCGTGGGAAAGGCCCTGCTTGAATGAACGCGCGGGTGAGGGCCCACAACTAGATTAAGCGACTAAATTTAGTCACACAAGAGAGTGAGGTCGGATGCCCAGAACGGGAGAGCGTGGCGGGCCGCGGACGCGGGCCAAGATCTCGCAGGTCGCGACCCGGTTGTTCCTGGAACGCGGCTTCGACGCCGTCACGGTCGCCGAGATCGGGCGGGAGGCCGGCGTGTCGAGCGTCACGGTCTTCAACCACTTCCCGCGCAAGGAGGACCTGCTCCTCGATCGCGGGGAGGACGCCGTGGCGATCCTGCGCTCGGCGGTGCGCGACCGCGCCGCGGGCGCCGACGTGCTGACGTCCCTGCGCGACGCGACCCTCCGCCTCGCCGACGAGCGCCACGCGCTCTCGGGGTTGAAGGACGGATCCGTCCCCTTCTTCCGGACCGTCGCGGCCTCGCCCGCACTGATCGCCCGCGCCCGGGAGATCGCCGCCGACCTGCAGCGGGTCCTGGCGGACGAGCTCGAACGCGACCCGGACTTCGACGGCGACGGCCCGCTGCTCGCCGCCTTCTTCATCGCCGGTTACGGCAGCGTGCTGGTGGAGACCGCGCGCCGCCTCATCGCGGGAGAGCCGCAGCAGGCCGTGGTGGACGACCACCGGGCCCGCCTGGAACGCCTGTTCGCCGCCCTGCGTGACGGGGTGATCCCGCGTCCGTGAGCGCCTGGCCGGATGCGGACGCCCGCCTTGACGCGAGGGAGCGGCGTCGAGGACATTGACTGCACGGTAGGTCAGGCGGGCGCGGACACCCCGGGGGCGGCTGAGGCGTCTCCTGGCCGGGCGTGCGGTGAGGCGCGGTTCCGGCCGGGCTTCTCGGCTCCGACGGGGTGAGGTGAACCGCCCATGGGCTTGCCCGCCTACCGGCTGGACGGCCGGTTCTTCGAGCTCTGCGACTGCTACACGATCTGCCCGTGCTGGGTCGGGCGGGAACCTGACGACGGCCGGTGCACGGGGGCATTCTGCTGGTCGGTCGAGACCGGGACGATCGGCGGCGTCGACGTGTCGGGATTGTCAGTGGTCAGCGTCTCCTTCCACTCCGGCCACCGCGACAGCGGCGGCCAGGAGGTCACCGTCTTCATCGACGAGGGCGCCGACGACGCTCAGTTCACCGCGCTCGCCTCGGCGTTCACCGGCGGGTACGGCGGCCCGCTCGGCGAGCTCGGCCGGCTGATGGGCGTGCTGCGCTCGGCCAGCCGCGCCCCGATCAGCATGACCACCGAGGACGACCACCTGTCGGTCATCGTCGGCCGGATGGTCAGGGGCGCCGGGTCGGTCATCCGGGGCGGCG
Organism: Nonomuraea sp. NPDC048892; assembly: GCF_040649735.1. NCBI lineage: Bacteria > Bacillati > Actinomycetota > Actinomycetes > Streptosporangiales > Streptosporangiaceae > Nonomuraea > Nonomuraea sp. NPDC048892. The sequence continues at coordinate 124,202 of NZ_JBEZFZ010000010.1, forward strand.
ACGGCGAGATCACGGAGCTGCGCAGCGGGAAACTGAGCGAGGTGCTCGGCCCGCGCGCCGAGGTCGGCAACACCTCGGCCTTCCGCATCGACCTCGGCGGCCAGGCCGGATCCGTGCAGGTGGCCGGCCGCGCGGCGATGCGTGGACCGTTCCGCTACGAGAGCAGGGACGCGTCGTGAGCGCGGCGGCGGGCGCACGCGCCACGGTCGCCGTCGGCGCCGTCACGGCGGTCGCCGCGATCGGGCTGCTGGCGTGGCAGCTCTCGCCGGGCCGCTCGCATCTCGGCCATGACCTGGGCGGGGGCTGGCCGGCGGCCGGCTGGTTCACCGCCTCCTGGTTGCTGATGACGGTCGCGACCATGCTGCCCACCTCGCTGCCGCTGCTCCGGGCGTTCGCCGGGATGCTCGGCGAGCGGCGGGACGCCGGCCTGCTGGTGGTCACCGTGGTCGGCGGCTACCTGGCCGTGTGGACGGTCGCCGGGCTGGCGCTGGCGGCGGTCGACGGCGGCGTGCGCGCGCTGATCGGCCGCACGCCGTACGCGTGGGTCGTGCTGCCCCTGACCCTGCTGGCCGCCGGGCTGTATCAACTCTCCGGCACGGCGGCGCGGTGCCTGACGGCCTGCCGCTCGCCGTTCGGGATCATCGCCAGGCGCTGGTCCGGATGGCGGCCGGCGGGGGTGGAGGCGGCCCTGGTCGGCGTGGACCACGGGCTCTTCTGCCTGGGCTGCTGCGCGGCGCTGATGACGGTGATGTTCGCCGCCGGGATGTCCAGCCCGCTGCTGATGATCGCCCTAGGCGGCGTGGCCGCGCTGCACAAGCACGCGCCGTGGGGCGCCGTGCTGGCCAGGCTCACCGGCGTCGCCCTGGTCGCCGCCGCGGTCCTGGCCGGCGCCGCCCACCTCACCGCGGGCGCGGGACACGGGGGGCACTGATGCCGGCCGACACCGACGGTTCCTGGCAGGCGCCCAAGCCCGTGCCGTTCAAGCCGGGCGAGGTGCTGCGCGACAAGAGCGGCGCCAACCCGGTGCCCGACGAGCGCGGCCTGTTCGTCATCCACGCGGTGCACCTGCACACGGGCAAGGTGCTGTGGTTCTGCGGGCACGCCGAGACCCTCGACTACGCGCTCGTCGCGTACGTGTTCGACCCGCGCAACCCGGCAGCGGCACCGGTGCGCAAGCCGTTCCCCAACGGCGCGGACCTGTTCTGCTGCTTCTGCGTCCAGCTCCGCGACGGAAAGATCCTGGTCGTCGGCGGCTCGCAACTCGACCACCTGGCGGGCGCGGTCTACAACCCGAACACCGACTACCGCGGCAGCGCCGGATCTTCCACGATCATCGTCTTCGACCCGCGCAAGGAGGTGTGGGAGAAGCCCGATCCGAAACGGAAACTGCTCCAGGGCCGCTGGTATCCGACCGCGGTCGCGCTCGGCGACGGCAGCGTGGTCGTCGTCTCGGGCCGCCGCGAGCTGGCCATCTTCGCCGGCTCCGACAAGTGGCCGGACCCCCAGCTGACCGAATGGGTGACCAACCACGGCATCGCCGACGTCGTCGAGCATCTCAGGCCGCCGAAGTACGTGCCGGAGAAGGTCACCGGCGCCAATCGCCCGATCCCCATCTATCCGGGCATCCACCTCGCCCCCGACGACCGGCTCTACACCACCCACACCACCTGGGGCCAGGAGATCGACGAGCCGCCGACGCTCTCGCTGACCGTCCAGCCGCCGCCCTCGGGCGCGCCGAAGGGCACGACCGCCACCGGCACCTGGACCTCATACGTGCTCCCGACCGCGACGGCCAAGCAGCCCCAGCGGGAAGAAGGAATGAGCGTGATGCTGCCGGTGCTGCTCGACCCGGTCACCAAGGCCCGCGACCCGAACACGGTCGGCAGGTTCCTGGTCGTGGGCGGCGGGTTCGCGGTCGACTCCGCGGGCGTGTCGCTCGTCCGCAAACCGATCATCGCGGGGCCGCCGTGGACGATCACGGTCGTGGCGAGAGGGACGGCGGCCTTCCACCATCACGACATCCCCGCCCCGGAGCCGGTGGAGATCCTCGACACCAGCCTGACCGGCGCGCCGCGCTGGACGGCCGTGCCCGGCCTCAACCACCGGCGCATCAACAGCCACTGCGTACTGCTGCCGGACGCCACGGTGCTCATCCTCGGCGGCCATGACTCCTACAAGTGGAACGGCAGCGGGCGTAGTCCGCTGGCCGCGGCGAAGAGCGTGCCGGTCACCCAGCCGGCCCTCGAAGCGGTGATCTACACACCCGGCGGAGGATTCCACGTCGGTGCGCCGATGGCCCATCCGCGCATGTACCACTCCATCGCGATGCTGCTTGCCGACGGCTCCGTGATCGTCGCGGGCGGCGCCGACCCCAACGAGCACGAGCCCTCGCTGGCCTTCCCGCCCAGCTTCAACGGGCGCACCTATCTAGGCACGTCCCGCCTGCTGGCGGCGGCCGCCGCCGGCGCCACCACGCTCGTCCTGGACATCCGCCCGTCGGTCTATCTCGCGCCCTTCGCCACGATGCCGGCCGGCACCACCGTGGTCATCGACCGCGGACCGAGCGAGATCAGGACCACCCTGGCCGCACAGCGGACGGGCGTGCCGGGCTTCTCGGGCTTCTTCCTCCTGGACATCGCCACCCCTCTCCCGCGCGCCATCCTGCTCGGGACCCGCGTGGACTTCGAGCCGGCGACGGGCAGCACCACGATCCCCCGGGTCGAGGAGTGGCTGGAGGACACCACGGTCGTACCGGCGAGGGACGAGCACGTCGGGTACTCCATGGCGCTCAACCGCAAGGACTACGAGATCTACCAGCCGCCGTACTTCCACAAGGCAGGCACGCGTCCGGTGCTGCCGCCGCTGAAGCCCGGCGAGGTCCAGGTCAAGTACGGGTCGACGTTCAAGATAAGGACGCCCGACGCGGCCAGGATCACCCGGGTGGCGATCATGCGGCCGGCCGCGGTGACCCATCACACCGACACCGAGCAGCGCTTCGTCGAGCTGCCGTTCACCGCCGGGACCGGCACGCTGTCGATCACGATGGTGCCCGGTACCGACAGCTCGCTGGTGCCGCCCGGCTACTACATGTTGTGGATTCTGGACGGGGCGCTGCCGTGCGTCGAGGCCCGCTTCATCCAGGTCACCGGCGCGCCCGCGCTGCGCTCGCCGGTGGTGCCCGTCGAGGTGGCGCCACCGCCCGTCGTGCCACCGCCGGCACCGCCGCCCGGCCCGTCGGAGGAAGGGGGCCGCCATGGCTGAGCCCGGCACGCTGGAACGCCTGGCGCTGATGCTCGGCTCGGCCCTCGCCGACCTGGGCGCGGAGTTCGCCGACGACCCGATGGCCGTACTCACCGACCTCGGCCTGCAACTCCCGCCCCCACTGGTGTCGCCGGCGCTGCGCAGCGCGCTCGGCTCCTGCGCCTCGTCGGCGCAGGAGTTGCCCGGCCTGGTCGGCGAGCTGGCCGAGGCGATCGAGGCGGACGCCGGCGCACTGGAGCTGGCCGCCAAGGCGAGCCCGCTGGTCGCCGAGCTGGTGAGCGTGATCCGCTCGTTCGACACGATCGCCGGCGAGGTCGGCGGCCTCGACCTCGGCACCATCCCCGGAGCGCTGGAAGAGTTCGCCGCCGCGCTGCCCAGGCGAATGCTGGACCGGGTCGTCTTCCGCCACCTGGCCGACAACCAGCCGATCGTCGCCGGCGTGCTCACCGCGCTCGGCGTGCTGGGCACCACGGCGATCAACGTCGGCTCCACGGACCCGGCGCTGCCCGAGACGACCGTCCAGTACGTCGACTTCGCCCGGATCGGCCAGTTCCTCTCCTCGCCCGAGACGGCGTTCACCTCACTCTTCGGCTGGGGCACCCCGCAGTTCGACGGCGCCCTGCTCATCGACCTGCTGTACGAGCTGCTCACCTTCCTCGGCGTCGCGGTGGCCTCGGGCGTCGACCCCGGGCCTCCCGAGCGGCCGTTCATCGAGTTCTTCCTGGCGGCGCTCATCCCCACCGACCCCACCGTGACACCGCCCGGCCTCGACCTGATCGTCAAGCTGGGCCTGGCCGACGGCCTCGACCTCACGACACCGGTCGGCGGCGGATTCCTGGCCGGCTTCGGCGTCTCCGGGGCGATCTCGGCCGCCACCGGCATCCGCATCCAGCCGCCCGCCACCCTCTCGGTGATCCCGCCCGAGGGCACGGTCCAGGGCACCCTCTCCGCCGGGCTGGACAAGGTGCCCGCGCCGGACCAGGACACGGTGATCCTGCTCGGCGTGGCCGGCGGCACCCAGCTCAGCGCCAGGCGGATCAGGATCCGCCTGACCACCTCCTTCGCCTGGGACGTCGTCGCCGGTCAGGCCACCGGCGACTTCGGCATCGAGGGCGCCGTCGAAGGCGGCCGGCTGGTCATCTCGCTGGCCGGCGCCGACGGGTTCATCGGCAGCGTCATGGCCGGCTTCGCGCTGGAGGCCCAGTTCGACCTGGGCCTCGGCTGGCGGGCCGGCTCCGGCGTCTTCTTCACCGGCAGCGGCGGGCTCGACGTGCAGATCCCGTCGCACATCCAGCTCGGCCCCGTCGAGATCGACAACCTCACGGTACGGGCCGGCATCGAGGACGGCGGCTTCCCGATCGCGCTCATGGCCACGATCAAGGCCGCGCTCGGGCCGCTGCGGGCCGTCGTCGAGGACATCGGGGCCGAAGCCCTGCTCGGCCTGCCGCCGGACGGCGACGGCAACCTGGGCCCGTTCGACCTCGACTTCCGCTTCAAGCCGCCCACCGGCGTCGGCCTCTCGCTCGACATCGCCGTCGTCAAGGGCGGCGGCTACCTGTTCATCGACACCGAGCGGGGCGAGTACGCCGGCGCCCTGGAACTGGTCATCGCCGACTTCCTCACGGTGGCGGCGATCGGGCTGATCACCACCCGCAACCCGGACGGCTCGCCCGGGTTCTCGATGCTGATCGTCATCACCGCCGAGTTCCCCGGCGGGATCCAGCTCGGCTTCGGCTTCGTGCTGCTCGGCGTCGGCGGGCTGCTCGGCGTCAACCGGACGATGAACCTGCCCGCCCTGATGGAGGGCGTACGCAGCGGCGCGGTGGAGTCGGTGATGTTCCCGCGCGACGTCGTGGCCAACGCACCCCGGATCCTCAGCGACCTGCGCGCTTTCTTCCCCGCCAAGCAGGGCACGTTCCTCGTCGGCCCGATGGTCAAGATCGGCTGGGGCACGCCCGCGCTGATCACGGCCTCGGTCGGTGTGATCATCGAGATCCCCGGCAACATCGCCATCGTCGGCGTGCTCAAGGTCGTGCTGCCCACCGAGGACGCGCCGCTGATCAAGCTGCAGGTCAACTTCGCCGGCGCGATCGAGTTCGACCGCAAGCGGCTGTACTTCTTCGCCTCGCTGTTCGACTCCCGGATCGTCTTCCTGACCATCACAGGGGAGATGGGCCTGCTGGTGGCCTGGGGCGACGAGCCGGAGTTCGTGGTCAGCGTGGGCGGCTTCCACCCCGCCTTCGAGCCGCCGCCGCTGCCGTTCCCCGTGCCCCGGCGGATCACGGTCAGCATCCTCGACGAGGACTGGGGCCGGATCCGCATCACCAACTACTTTGCCGTCACCAGCAACACCGCGCAGTTCGGCGCTTCGGCCGAGCTGTACTTCGGCTTCAGCGGGATCAGCGTCCAGGGACACATCGGCTTCGACGCGCTGTTCAGGTTCTCGCCGTTCTACTTCATCGTCGAGATCTCCGCGTCGGTGTCGCTGAAGGTGTTCGGCGTCGGCGTCTTCAGCATCCACCTGCAGTTCGCGCTGGAGGGAACCTCGCCGTGGCGGGCCCACGGCCGGGGCTCGATCTCGTTCTTCTTCTTCGACGTGTCCGTCGACTTCGACGAGACCTGGGGCGAGCCCAGGCACACCGAGCTCGATCCGGTGAGCGTGCTCCCGCTGCTGCGTGCCGAGCTGGACAAGCCCGAATCGTGGCGGGCGTTCCCGCCGCCGGGCAGTCACCTGTTCGTGTCGCTGCGCGGCCTGCCCGACTCCGGGCCCGCCGCGCTGGTGCTGCACCCGGTCGGCACCCTGGAGGTACGCCAGCGCGCCGTACCGCTGGACCTGACGATCGCCAAGGTCGGCGCCAACCGGGCCGGTGACGCGACCCGCTTCACGCTTACCGTGCAGGGCACCGGGCTGCGCAAGGGCGCCGACGTCACCGAGCCGTTCGCCCTCGCGCAGTTCCTGGAGCTGGACGACGCCGCCAAGCTGTCGCAGCCGTCGTTCGAGCGCCAGCACGCGGGGATGGAGCTGGTGCCGGACGGCGCCGGCACGCGATCCGCGCGGATGACCCGGCGGGTCGTCCGGTTCGAGGAGATCGTCATCGACGATCAGTTCCGGCGGCGGTTGCGGCGCTTCCGGCCCATCGCCCGCGAGTTCTTCACTCACCTGGTCACCGGCGCCAGCGTCGCCGGCTCGCCGGTCTCCGCCGCCGCCGGGCGGCTGCTCGACCCGCACCAGGACGCGGTGGGGGTCGCCGACACCGGCTTCGTCGTCGCCTCCACCGTCGACAACCGTCCCACGACCCAGGTCTTCGCCAGCCAGGCGGCAGCGCGGGAACACGTCGACGGGATGATCGCCGACGACCCCAACCAGGCCGGCCGGATCCACGTGATCCCCGCGTACGAGGCGGTCACGACATGACCGACATAGGCACCTACTCGTTCCTGCCGTGGCTGCGGCGGGGGATCGCCAACCTGATCACCACCGCGCCCGGCGGCGCGCCTCGGGCGAGCATCGGCGTCGACCTGAAGATCACCGGCGCCATGGCCGGCGGCGGCACGATCTCGGCGCCGGTGCACCGCGACGTCCAGCTCTACGGGCCTGGCGACGTGATCGGCCTGGACCCGCGGTCGATCGTACGCACCGAACCGCGTCCCGGGATCACCGACTTCGAGCCCAACTACCTGCCGTTCGTCGAGTTCTACGACGAGGACCTGCCCTGGCGCTACACCCCCGCGCCGCCCGACGGGGCCCTCCGGCTGCCGCCCTGGCTGACGCTGGTCGTGCTGACCGAGGAGGAGATGAGCGACGGCGCCGTCGCGGGCAAACCGCTGCCGTTCGTCATCGTCGAGGACCCCGGCGCGTTCCCGGCCGCGGACCAGCTGTGGGCGTGGGCACACGTGCACGTCAACCGAGGGCTGGACACGGCCGGCGAGGTGATCTCCGACGACCTGGGCCAGGTGCTGCCGCGCTTCGACGCGGCGATCGCGGCGAACCCGGACGCCGGCCTGTCGCGGCTGCTCTCCCCGCGCAGACTGAGCCCCGACACCGTCTACCACGCCTTCGTCATGCCGTCCTTCGAGAGCGGCCGGCTGGCCGGGCTCGGGCTCGACCCCGACGCGACCCCGGCGGCCACGCATCCGGCCTGGGCCCCCTACGCCGACCGGGCCGAGCCCGCGCACTACTGCTACTACCACCGCTGGCGGTTCAGGACCGGGACGGCCGGCGACTTCGAGTACCTGGTGCGCCGGCTCAAGCCACGCCGGATGGACCCGCGCGTGGGCAGGCGCGACCTGGACGCCCGCGCCCCGCTGCCCGGCTTGCCCGGCATCGACGTGCCCGGGCTCGGCGGCGTGCTGCGCCTCGGCGGAGCGCTGCGCATTCCGCTGATCAACCTGGACGAGCCGGCCCGGCAGGAGGTCGAGCGGTACGAGAACTGGGACACGCCGTTCCCGCACCCGTTCCAGACGGCGCTGGCCGATCTGATCGAGCTGAGCGAGGACTACGCGAACGGCAACGCGGCCGACCCCGATCCGGTGATCACCCCGCCGCTGTACGGGCGCTGGCACGCCAGGACCAGCCGGCTGCTGGAGGCGTCGGAGCCGCAGCTGCACGGCAACTGGGTGCACGAGCTCAACCTCGACCCGCGCTTCCGCGTCGCGGCCGGGTCCGGCACCTCGATCGTGCAGGACAACCAGGAGATCTACATGACCGCCGCCTGGGAGCAGATCGGCGCGGTGCTGGCGGCCAACAGGCGGATCCGTCTCGGGCAGCTCACCAGGGAGGTGGCCGGCAGCCTGTACCGCCGCCATCTGGCGGCGCAGGTGGCCGCCGACCCCGGCAGGGTGCTGGAGCTCACCGCGCCCGTGCACGCGCGCATCGTCCGTGGCGGCGTGACCGTGGCGCACGGCCTGCGCTCGAGCCGGGTCGCCGCCGGCCCGCTCACGGCGGCGATGCGCCGGATCAACCGGCCCGGCTCGACCGTGGTGCGGGCGCTGACCAGGAGTGGCAGGCCGCCTCGGCGCCTGCTGGCCGCCGTCGCCGCAGGCCGGGCCACCGCGGCCAGGCCGAAACAGGCACCGGCCGGCGTGCCCGCCTCCGAGGTGGTGGTGAAGGATCTCCGCCGCTACGAGGGCCGGATCTCCTTCTGGCTGGCCCGCGACGACCGCAAGCCCGAGCTGGTCGCCGAGCTGCCGCGTTACGACCGTTTCGAGCTGATCGACCCGGGCAGGGACCTCCCGGTCCTGGAGCCGACGCGGGACGACGGCAGGGTCGCGATCCGCTACAAGTCCGGCATCCGGGGCACCGCCGAGCTGATCCGCGCTTCGGCCGAGGCCGGGGCGGAGGCGGAGCGGCCGGGCGTCGCCGTGCCCGATCTGGCCGAGGCGACGCTGGAGCTGCTCGACCCGGAGGTGACCGTGCCGCGCCGGGTGCTGGCCGGGTTGACGGTCCCCGAGCGGCTGCGGCCGGTCGTGGCCGCCTTCCGCGAGGTCATGGCCTATCCGGAGATCGACGTGCCGATGTACCGGCCGCTGGCCGACAAGTCGTCGGAGCTGTTCCTGCCCAACCTGGCCCTCATCCCGCCGGACAGCATCAGCCTGCTGGAGACCGACCAGCGCTTCATCGAGGCGTACCTGGTGGGACTCAACCACGAGATGGCCCGCGAGCTGCTCTGGCGCGAGTATCCGACCGACCGGCAGGGCAGCTACTTCCGGCAGTTCTGGGACCCGGCGAACCAGCTTCCCGTGGCGGGCGAGAGCGCCGCGCAGCGCCGGGAGCGGCTGCGCGACATCCCGCCGCTGCACCAGTGGGCGCTCGGCTCGGCCCTGGGCACGCACGATCATCGTGAGCTGGGCGGGCCGGAGGACGAGGTGGTCCTGGTGATACGCGGGGAGCTGCTCAAGCGCTATCCCACGGCGGTGATCTACGCGCAACGGGCCAAGTGGCGGCGTACCCCGGACGGCGCCATCGATCCGAGCGCCGAACGCGAGCTCGACGACCTCACCCCGCAGGAGGCGGCGAACCCGCCGCGGAGCAAGCTGCGCATGCCGCTGTTCGGCGCCAAGGTCGAGCCCGACATCACCTTCCTCGGCTTCGACCTCACCGTCGCGGCGGCGCGCGGCGAGGACCCCGTGTCTCCCGACGCCGACCCTGGCTGGTTCTTCGTCCTGCGCGAGCGGCCTGGCGACCCGCGCTTCGGCCTCGACCTCGCCCGGGATGGCGAGCTCAACGTCTGGAACGACCTGGCCTGGGACGACGTCGCGGCCGGCGCGCCGTTCATCCCGGTCGGGCCGGGCGCACCGGTGCACCACCTGACCGAGCCGGCCGGGGCCGCGATTGAGAAGCACGAGCAGTGGGCCGAGGACCGCTTCCTGCACTGGGGCCCGGATCTGCACGCCTCCGAGGTCGCCTACATCCTCTACCAGGCACCGGTCCTCGTGGCCGTACACGCGGGGGAGCTGCTCGGACATGACTGACCCGCGCTCCGCCCACCGCCGCGTCCGCGAGCGCGCGCGGGAGGCCGACGACCTGCGCGCCGCCATCGCCGCGGCCGACGCCAGGCTGACCCGTCTGCGGCGGGCCCGCGACGCCGAGGTCAGGCACGTGGGCCGGCCCTCGTCCGAACCCGGCAAAGGGGTGGCGGCGGCCACGGCCGCGCTGGCCGACCTGCGCGAGAAGCTGCGCCTGGCCGAAGACGGACTGGCCGGCGAGCTGCGCGGCTTCGCGGACGTGTCCGACCCGCGCAAGGCCGTCGCCGAGCTGGACGGCCACACCCCGATCCTGCTGCTGCCGCTGCGCATCGAGACCCGCTTCACCCCCAAGGAACTGTGGGTGCGCTGCTACCCGGACCAATGGGCGGTCGACGGGTTCGAAGAGCGGCTCAGCGACACCGAAGTGGCCAACGCGACCAGGTTCTGGGCGTCGATCTTCCGCGCCGGAGGCGACGAGGGCCTGCGCCGGGCCGCCTGGCGGACCCTCGTCGGCGCGTGCGGCAGCGGCCGGGCCGGCTGGATCATCGGCGGGTTCGCCCCGCTCGACCCGTCCGCAGAACCGGTCAGGACCGGCCCGGACGAGGTCATCCTGGTGGTCGCGGGCGCCTTGGGACTGAGCGCGGCGGAACGTACCGCCCTCGCGCTGTACTGGGAACGGGTGTGGCGCGCGGGCGGCGACCCCGACGGGGCCTTCGCCGCCGAGCTGCGCACCGCGATCGGCGCGGCCAGGGCCGAGACGCTGATCGCCGTGCCGCCGCACGCGTTCGACGAGCGGCCAGAGGGTGTGGATCCCGAGCAGGCCCAGGTCACGATCGCCTTCTGCGAGCTGCCCGCGCTCGGCGAGGACGACACCAAACCGTCCGCCTGGACCCGGCCGGCCAGGGCCGGCCTGCTTCCCGACCGGATCGTGCTGATCGGGATCAACGCCGGGAAACAGGTACTCGAATTCGCCGGCGAGCAGATCCCGCCGTCGCTGATGGTCGGCCCCGATCCGGCGGCCGGGCCGGGCGAGCAGTTCCGGATCGAGAACGGCGAGCTGGTCGTGCCGGACGCCCTCACCTGGATGGTCGACTTCGACGCCGCGGTCAAGGTCGGCATGGGGATGCGCGTCCCGCTGAAGCCGGGCATGGAGGCCGGGTTCGACCGGCTCTACGCGATCGGGCTCAGGACGGGCGCCACCCCTGAAGAAGACCAGGCGGAGCTGGAGAACCTGCTCACCCACCACCATCGCGGCCGATCCGGGATGTCGATCCTCGCCCAGGGCACGCCGACGAACAACACCGAGGGCGTGCCGTCCGGCCTCAGCCGGCTCGACGACCCCGACCTCAGCTACGACCGCTACCTCGGTGCCGGGACGCCGCCGGCGAACGAGCCGCGCTGGGCCGCCAAGCAGGACGGGCAGTGGCTGGCCGAATGCCTCGGCGTGGACCCCGAGGTGTTCGCCGCGGTGGCCGGGGCCGACGGGAGCGACCAGGCGGAGTCGTACGCGATGAACGCCGCGCTGTGGCCGGCCACCTGGGGCTACTTCCTCGAGTCGATGATGCACCCGCTGTTCGACGACGACGCCGTGACCGGGACGAGGAACTTCTTCCTCGGGTACGTCAGCGGCCGCGGCCGGGTTCCCGCGCTGCGCCTGGGCCGCCAGCCGTACGGGATCGTGCCGGCCACGGCGTACGGCCGGCTCCGTTTCGGCACCGGTGACGAGCACGACCCGAAGTCGGCGCCGGACCTGCGGGTGCTGACCGTGCTCCAGGACCTGCTCGCCCAGGTCGGCGCGGACCTGGCCGAGCTCACCGACGCGGTGCCGCACGCGTACGGCGCGGGAGACCCGCACCAGACGCTGCTGGACATCGTGGCGCTGCACCCGGCGTCGGTCGAGTTCCACCAGCGCTACGCCGAGTCGATCACCGACCTGTTCAACCGGTTCCGCTTCGACAACCTGGGCCAGGAGTTCTTCACCATCTGGGAGGCGCTCGGCCAGCTGGCCGCCGGCCGTCAGCTGCTGGCCGGGCTCGGCTACCGGGGCAGCGCCACGCCGGACGTCCTGCACAAGTTCTTCCACTCCGCCCAGCACCGGCTGCGGGGGCCGGTCATCGACGACCGGCCGCCGGACGAGGAGGCGCGGGTCCGCGCCTACTGCGACGACGGGCGCAACTACCTGGCGTGGCTGGCCGAGGTCGGCCGCGCGTCGCTGGAGGACCTGCGGCAGGAGGCCGGGTTCTCCGGCGATCAGGAGCCGGCCGCGCTGCTCTACCTGCTGCTCCGCCACGCTGTGCTGCTGTGCTGGTGGGACGCGGCCGTCCGGCTCCGGGTGGAGGGCGGTCTGCTCTCATCAGCGGAGATGCTGGCGGCCCGGCGCGAGCCGCCGTTCGTGCACGTGTCCGACGCCCGGCGCACGGAGAGCCGCTGGGCCATGCTGTACGACGAGGCGCAGCCCGTCACCGGCCACCCGTCCCTCCCGCTGCACGAGGTCATCCCCGCGCTGCTCGGCAAGGCGGGCACAGAGCAGCTGATGGAGGTCACCGCCGCGATCAAGACGCTGTCCGACCTGCCGACCGCCCGCCTCGAACGGCTCCTGGCCGAACATCTCGACTGCTGCAGCCACCGCCTCGACGCCTGGCGGCTCGGCCTGGCCACCCGCAGGCTGCTCGACCTGCGCGGCCTCAGCCCCTCTGACGGCCCCTCTGACGGCACTGCGGGCGGGCCTCCCGAGCTACGCCGCGGCATCCACGCCGGCGTCTACGGGTGGCTGCTCGACGTACGTCCCGAACGCCGCCCGCTCGAACCGGTGACGCTGCCCGACGAGCTCAAGCCCGCGTTCGAGGCCGGCCCCAGGCTGATGCGCGACCACGCCAACGGCGGCTTCGTGCACGCGCCGTCGCTGAACCACGCCGCGACGGCGGCGATCCTGCGCAGCGGCTTCATGGCCAACGCCACCCCCGACCACCCGGACACGATGGCGCTCAACCTCAGCTCGGAACGCATGCGGCTGGCCACCTCCGTGCTCCAGGGGCTGCGGAACGGGCAGCCGCTGGGCGGCCTGCTCGGTTACCGGTTCGAGCGCGGGCTGCACGACCGGCACGGGCTGGCGGAGGTGGACGCGTTCATCCACCCGCTGCGGCTGGCGTTCCCGCTGACCGGAGACCAGGAGGGGCGATTGTGCGTCGACGGCCTCGACCTGGTCAGGCACGTGCGCGAGTCGGGCGACGCGCACTACCCGTTCGGCCGTACGGACCTGCCGGCCGCCGCACCGGCGCAGCGGCAGGCCATCGACCTGGAGGTGGAGCGGCTGCTCGACGTGCACGACGCGCTCGGCGACCTGGTGCTGGCCGAGGGCGTGCACCAGGCGGTGCTCGGCAACGCCGACCGGGCCGCGGCCACGCTGGACGCCGTCGCGCGTGGCGGGTTCCCGCCCGAGCCCGCCGTGCTGGAGACCCCGTCCGAGGGCGGCACGCTGACCCACCGGGTGGCGATCCAGCTGCGCGCCGGGCTCGACCATCACGCCTCCCCGGTGGACGGGATCGCGATGACGCCGCGGGCGATGGCGGAGCCGGGCGTCAACGAACTGCTCGCCGCGATGTTGCCCGCCCCGGCCGACGTGGTGGTCCTGGTCCGCTGGCCCGGCGGGGAGCTGCCGGTCAGCCAGGCGGACCTCGGGCTGCAGCCGATCGACCTGCTCCATCTGCTCCGACTGGAGTCGCAGGCGGCGCTCGGCGAGCTGGACGAGCGGATCCTGCGGTACGCGGCCGCCGAGGCGGGGCTGCGGCCCGACGTCACGCCGGCCGTGCATCTCACCGAGCGGGTGCCGGGGAAGGTGACGTTCTTCGAGCTCGCCCCGCTGGTGGGCCACCTGCGTACGGTGGTGACCGCCGGCCGGCCGCTGCGCGCCACCGACGTGCTGCGCGCCGGCGAGGCACGCGCCACTGCGGACGCCCTCGTGCACGCCGACCGGAGCCGGGTCGCCGACGTGGCGGCACGGCTGGAGGAACATCTCGGCGAGCTGGGAAGCCTCAGGAACGAGATCGAGACGGCGGTGGCCGACCCCGCGACCCTGCTCGCCTCCCTTGACGACCTGGCCGGCCGGGCCGGCGCCGCGCTGGTCGCCTCCGGCGCGTTCGGGCTGGCCGGCGGGGGAGCGGCCAGGCTCGCGGCCGCCGGGGCCGGGCTCTTCTCCGATCTCCTGGCCGCCGTGGCGAGCCTGGCCGAGCGCTGGCAGACCCGGCTGGCCCGCGCCGACGCCGCACTCGCCCGCGACAGCGCGCTGCCGTCGGTGGCCACGGACGCCGAGCGCGTCGCGGTGCTGCTCCTGGCCGACCGCGAGCTGCGCGGCACGCCGGTCACGCCGGTGCCGGCCGCCGCCACGCCGTTCCGTACGGCCATCGAGACGCAGCGGGCGGCCTTCGTGGCCAGGCTCGCCGGGTTCGAGGCGGTGGCCGGCGCGGCGACCGGGCTCACCGACGCGCTGGCGATGGTCACCGCGCTGCTGCCGGTGGAGGCGTTCGACGCCGAGCCGTTCCCGATCGGCGGGTTCGCCGACCGGGCGGTCGCCCTCGCCCGCGACGCCGCGCAGGCGCTCGGCTCCATGATCACCGAAGGGGAGTCGAGAAGCGCAGCCGCGGCCGGGCACCTCGCCGCCCACGACGCCGCCCCGGCGGGCCGGCCTCGGGTCGAGGCGCTGGCGGCGGCGGTGACCGCGCTGCTCGGCCAGGACGCGGTGTTCGTGCCGGAGTTCGACGTTCCGGCAGCGCAGGGCGCCGAGTGGATGGCAGCCCTGACCTGGAGCGACTCGGGCGGGCTGCTGTCCGGGTTCCCTTCCCGCCCGTTCCCGGTGGACGACTGGCTGCACGGGGTCGCCCGCGTCCGCGACCCGGTGCGCGCCTGGGAACAGGCGACCCTGCTCTCCGGCACCCTCGGGCGGCCGGTGGCCGAGCTCACGCCCGTCCAGTTCCCGCACACCGGCGAGCCCTGGCTGGCGCTGGAGTGGTCGCCGGGCACCCAGATCACCGGCGACCGGCTCCTCTACACCGCCCACTACCCGGCCGCGTTCGACCCGGGCGCGCCCCAGGCCGGGCTGCTCCTGGACGAATGGGTCGAAGTCGTGCCCGGCGAGACGGCGACCACCGGCATCGTGTTCCACCACGACAGCCCGAACTCCGAGCCGCCGCAGGCGATGCTGCTGGTCGTGCCGCCCGACGTGACGAAGGGCTGGCAGTGGGAGGACCTCGTCGCGGCGCTGGGCGACACCCTCGACCTGGCGCGGCAGCGGGCACTCGAACCGGCCGCCGTCGCCGGGACCGCCTACGCCGCCTTCCTGCCCGCCACGCTGTCCGAGGCGACCGTACGCGGCCTGGGCATCTCCGCCAACCTCGCCGTCAACAACGGCCTCTACCGGAGCCTGCGAGCCGACCATGCCTAACCCGCTGCTGATCCGTAACCTCCGGGCCGAGCTCGCCGAGCGTCAGCGGCCCTCGGTGACGATCTGGAACCGGATCGAGGGCCGGCCGCGCTCGCCCGACTTCCACCGGGCGCTGCGCGCCGAGATCCGCGACGGTCTGTGGATGCTGACCCGGCAGTGGCAGATGGGCGAGTTCCACGGTGAGGACGCGGGGTCGCCTGTGCTGGCCAAGGTGCAGGTGGGGCAGGCCGAGCTGGCGACGTTCCAGGCCCGCGACGGCAACCAGGTCGCCTACGACGGCACCCGGCCGCTGGAGGCGGTGGCCGAGCGCCGCGCGCTCGATCACCTCGGCGCGGGCGGGCTGGGCGCCGTCGACCTGCGGATGATGCTCGGGCAGCGCTTCCTCAAGCTCATCCCGCCGGTCTACCGGCAGGCCTTCATCGAGCGGTACGCCTTCACCGCGCCCGACCCGGCCGCCGCGGACGACACCGAGCGGGTCGCCCATCTGGAGGTGTACGCGCTGCTCCAGTCGCTGGCCGGCCGGGCGATGGACGGCTACCTGCTCTACCTGCACCTGTCCGCGAGCCCTGCCAACACGCCGCTGACCGGCATCCCGGTCGCCGACGCCGACAAGCCCGCCGTCGTCGCCGCGGGCGTGTCGCTGGTCGCCTGGTTCGAGGCGATGTTCGAGCGTCCCGACTGGCAGCCGGCCTGGGACCCGGCGCACCTGGAGCACCGGTTCGCCGTCACCGCGCACGTCTCCGACGGCGCCAAACGGCTCGTCGCCGAGGAGTACCCGGGCGGCCGGCTGGACTGGACGGCCTTCTCCGTCGACCCGGCCGGCGGGCGCGGGCACGGCCCGCTCGCCGAACCGTCGGGCACGATCCCGACGGCGACCAGGTTCAGCGGGATGCCGGACAAGCGCTGGTGGGCGTTCGAGGACGGGCACACCAACCTCGGCGACGTCGCGGCCGACACCACCGACCTGCCCCGGCTGCTGTTCCTGGAGTTCGCGCTCGCCTACGGCAACGACTGGTTCACCATCCCGTACGAGCTGCCGGTCGGCACCCTGGCCACCGTGGCCGGGCTGGCCGTGACCAACGTGTTCGGCGAGCGGCTGTGGATCGAACCCGCCGGCCGGGGCGCCGACGACGACTGGCGGCGCTGGTCGATGTACACGCTCGACGTCGCGGGCACCGGCCACGAGCCGGCCGACACCTCGCTGTTCCTGCCACCGGTCCTGCCGCGCGCGGCCGACGGGCCGCCGCTGGAGGACGTCGTCTTCATGCGCGACGAACTGGCCAACCTGGTCTGGGCCGTCGAACGGGTCGTGCCGCTCGCCTCCGGGACGGGCAAGCCGGGATCGGCGGCGGCCGAGGAGACCCTGACCCACCGGCGGCGGCTGGCCGGCCTGCCACCGGGCGGCCCGGTCACCGGTGACGCCACCGCGCCGATCTCCTACCGGGCCATGACCACGGTGCCGGAGAACTGGATCCCGTTCCTCGTCATGCACGTGCCGGGCGACGTGCGGGAGACGCAACTGCAGCGCGGGGCCATGGTGCGCACGATGGAGGGCGCGCCGCCAGGCCCCCGGGTCAGGCCGCGTACCACGCTGCTGCGGGCTGGGCTCGACCAGGCGCCGGCCGCGCCGTACTACGTGTTCGAGGAGGAGGTGCCGCGCGCCGGCACCCAGGTCTCGATGGCTTACCAGCGCACGCGGTGGCGCGACGGGCGGGTGCTGCTGTGGCTCGCCGCGACCCGTGCCACCGGCCGCGGCGAGGCGTCGAGCGGGCTGGCCTTCGACCAACTGCTCCCCACTCCGCCCGGATCGTAGATCCGGGTTGCTCAGACAGGTGGTGACCTTGGAAGCTCGTCCTCGACGACGTGTACGACCTTCCAGGAGCGCCCTGTGATCATCGAGGATCTGTCCGAGCCGGAACTCGCCCTCTGGGAGGCGTTCCCCACAGCGCGTCCCGTGGATCTTCCCGGCAGCCCCGTCCGGGCCGCGATCATCGTCAGGATGGTGCTCGGCACCCAGGAGCGCCTCGCCGGGCAGGCACCCGGCGTGCACCTGTCCGGCGCCCGGATCACGGGCCGGCTGGACCTGTCGTACGCCGAGGTGCACCACCTGCTGATCTTGACCAGGTGCGAGTTCGAGGAGACGCCGGTCTTCACCGGAGCCCGCACCGGCCTGGTGGACCTCACGGCCTCCCGGGCACCCGGGCTGCACGCCGTGGACGCTGTGATCGGCGGGGCACTGCGCCTGGAAGGCTGCGAGCTGGCCGGCCCGATCCAGCTCGCCGGGGCCCACGTGTCCGGGACCCTGGATCTCAGCGGCGTGGCGATCCACGCACGTCAGGCCGTCCATGCCGATGGCCTGATCGTCGACCGTGATCTGCTGTGCGCGGACGCCGTCATCAACGGTGAATTACGCGTCGTCGGCGCCAGGATCGGCGGGACGATGACCCTCGACGGCGCACGGGTCGGGCGGCCAGGCGGCCTCAGCCTCACCGCCGAGGGGATCGTCATCGACGGCGGGCTGTCGTGTGCCCGCGGTTTCCGCTCCTCGGGGGAGCTGAGCGTGCAGGACGCCCGGATAGGGCGCCGGTGCGTCTTCAGCGGAGCGCGGCTGTCCAACCCGGACGGCGTCGCCATGAACGCGGAGAGACTCGTCGTCGAGGGCGCTCTGCGGCTCGATGACGGCTTCTCGGCCGAAGGCGAAGTCCTGCTGCGCGGAGCTCGCGTGGCCGGTTCGCTCCGAGTCGCGCAGGCGAGCCTCGCCAACCCGGGAGGACGCGCGCTGAACGCGCCGCTGATGGAGATCGGCAGCGGGCTGCGGCTCACACCGGGTCTTGTGGCGAACGGCGAGGTCTTTCTGGACTCCACCCAGGTCCGCGGATCGGTCAACTTCGACGGCGGGACGTTGTCCAACCCGGGTGCGACGGCGCTCTCCCTGCGCCGGCTGGCGGTCACCGGCAGGCTCAGCTGCAGCGAAGGCTTCCGTGCCGACGGGGAGATCGTGCTCATCGACGCCCGGGTCGAGAGCAGCATGGAGTTTCACGGCGCCGTCCTCAGTAATCCCGGCGGGCGGGTTCTGTCCATGTGGCAGGTGATCGCGGGCGGGCGCACCGACTGCTGTGAAGGCTTCGTGGCCACCGGAGACGTCTCGATCAGGAACTCCCGGATCGCCGCCACCCTGTGCTTCGCGGAGACCAAGATCGACGGTGACCTTCACCTCCGTGGTGTGGAAGCGGCTTCGCTGAAGATCGGGCCCGAGACGGAGCTGCTGCGGGCCGTCGACCTTCGCCACAGCCGGGTCGGCGTACTCGACGACGTTCCCAGCCAGTGGCCCGCTCACGTCCTGATGAACGGCTTCACCTACGACGGCCTGGAGGCTCCCCTGCCTGTCGAGGAGCGGCTCGACTGGCTGGCCAAGGACGACTACCAGCCTCAGCCCTATGAGCAACTGGCCGCCATCTACCGCCGGCAGGGCCACGACGAGGCCGCCCGGGACGTGCTGCTGGCCAAACAGCGTCGCCTCCGCTCGGGGCAGCGGCTCGGGGCACGGCTGTGGGGATTCGTACAGGACTGGACCGTCGGGTACGGCTACCGCCCCTTTCGTGCCGCACTCTGGCTCGCAGCCCTGCTCCTGGTCGGCACGGTCGTTTTCACCGCCCACGAGCCACCGGCCTTCAAACCGGGCGAGGCACCCCCCTTCAACGCCTTCCTCTACACCCTGGACCTGCTCCTGCCGATCATCAGCTTCGGGCAGGAGAGCGCCTTCGGCCCGCACGGCGCACAACAGTGGCTCGCCGCGGCGATGATCACCGCGGGGTGGATCCTGGCCACGACCATCGTGGCCGGCCTCACGCGCGCACTCTCCCGCCAATGACGCGACCAGCCGGCCAGGAAGCGGGCCGGCTCAGGCGACCGGGGGCCCTCAGCGGGAGGCCTCGTCCGCCTGAGCCGGCCCGTAGATCAGGTACACCACACCGGTGGTGAAGGTCTCCGACCTGATCAGCCGCAGCGGGACGGCGTCCGCGCCCTCGTCGAACAGGCGCTCGCCCTTGCGGACGGCGATCGGGTGCACGAGCAGGTGCAGCTCGTCCACCAGCCCTGCGGCCAGCAACTGGCGGACCACGGAGACCGACCCGCTGATGGCGATGGGGCCGCCCTGCTCGTTCTTCAGCTCCGTGACCGCCCGCACCAGGTCGCCCTGGAGCAGCTCGGAGTTGCGCCAGCTGAACTCCAGCGGCTGGCGGGACACGACGATCTTCCGCGCGTCGCCGAGCGTCTTGGCGAACCCGGCGTCCTCGCCGCCCTCCGCCTCCCGCTCGGGCCACGCTCCGGCGAAGCTGTCGTACGTCTTGCGCCCGAGGATCAGGGTGTCGGCCATCTGCGCCGTCACGGCGGCGCCCATCTCGTCGTTGAAGTACGGGAAGTGCCAGTCCGCGGGCTCCTCGACGACGCCGTCGAGCGAGATGAACAGGCTTGCCGCGATCTTCCTCATGGTGTTTCTCCAGGTGAGGGGCGGGGCCGTCCGGCCCTGCCGTGTTGGTGTGCCTGTAGTCTCGCGGGTCCGGCTTACGAAACCCTTCAGGTCTTCCTCACGCCGGGACGGCCGCGCCATAAGCTTGCTCGCTGATCACCGTCCGGCTCGGCGTTCCGTGCTACATGACCGGTTCGTGGACGCCGAGGCGGTCACGGAGGAAGGCGAGGATCTCCGCGCCCGCCGCCCTGGCCTGCGGCAGCACGCCCGGCATGCTGAGGAAGGCGTGACCCGTACCTGGATGTTCGGTGAGCCGCACCGAGGAGCCTGCCGCGCTCAGCTTCTCGGCGTAGGCGCGCCCGTGGTCGGCCAGCGGGTCCTCGGCCGGCACCACCACGAGCGCCGGGGCCAGCCCGCCCAGGTCACCGGCGTGCAGCGGGGACAGCGGACGCGGGTCGGTCCCCGGCGGCACGGCGAGCCCGGCGAAGAACCGCAGCTGCGGCACGGTGAGGGTCGGGGTGTCGGCGTACCGGGTCGTCGAGGCGTGCTCCAGCATCGCCTCCGTCACGTCCACGGCGGGGTTGACCAGCACCTGCGCCCGCAGGGGCAGCCCTGCGTCCCGGGCGCGGATGGCCGACAGGGCGCTGATCAGCGCTCCGCAGCTCTCGCCGAACACCGCGATCCTGGCCGGGTCCACGCCCCAGCGGGTGGGGTCGCGCACCACGTGCTGGAGCACGTCCCAGCCGTCGTCGGCGGCATCGGACAGAGGGCTGCCCGGCGCCACCAGGCGGTGCTCGACGGAGACGACGACCGCGGGCAGGTGGGCGGCGAGGTAACTGTTCACCCAGTCGCACTGCACCGCCGTACCCACGAACCCACCACCGTGCACGTGCACCACAACCGGCAGCCCGACCGCGTCCGGCGCCGGCCGGTAGACGCGGATCGGCAGGTCGCGGCCGGGCAGCGCCACCTCCTGCCACTCGATCACGGCGCCCGGATCCGGCTCCCCGGTGATCGCCCGTGCCTCCGGCGACGATCGCCTGCGGTTCTCCGCCTCGCGGAAGGCGAACAGCTCCTCGGCCGTCATCGCCGCCCAGTCCGGATCCCCGCCCAGGGCCTGCCGCCGCGCTTCCGTACCGCTGACTTCACTCACGCGTCCTCCATCCCATTTCCGCTACCCGAAGTATCGATACCCATAGTAGCGAAACCTGACCTCCTCGGCATGTGACGTAGAGCACATCGAGCACATCCACCAGACCGCCAGGACACCCCCGTTCCGGCCTCAACACCCTGGCCGAAATGGTCCTGCCACACTTCACCGAAGCCGGTACTCCCTGACCCCGCGCAGCACGAACGACACGCCCGAGCAGCGCTGGAACAATCACCATGTGAGAGATCATCCTGAGATCCCGGCCCCGCTCATCGTGACGGGGCACGGCCTGTTGCTGCGCGAATGGGACGAGGAAGACCTGCCTGACATGGTGGACCTGTTCGACGACCCGCAGGTGGCCCTGCGGACCCCGCTCGCCGCGCCGTTCACGCTGAGCGCCGCCCGCGACTACCTGGGCCGAGCGCGAGTGAACCAGGCGGACGGCCGGCAGCTCCAGCTCGCGATCACCACCGACGGCGGCCGGGCCAAGGGGGAGGTGCGGCTCAACCGCTCCACGGGCACGATCAGCTACATCGTGGGCGCGGCACATCGCGGACAACGCCTGGCCACCCGGGCGCTGCTGCTGATGACCGAATACGCTCACGAGGAACTGGGCTTGTCCCAGGTGTCGCTGGAGATCGAACCGGACAACCACCCCAGCGTCGCCGTGGCCCGAGCCGCCGGTTTCCGCCTCACCAACGCGCCTCCAGAAGTGGTCACGGTCCGGGACCGCAGCTACACCCTCCACGTCTGGTCCCATCAACCATCCGCCTGACCCTGCGCCGGGGCTCTCGGGGCGGCCGATGGGCAGACGTGCGTGCCGGTGCCCGACATATCCGTCTCGCGGCCATATCAGTCACTCGGTCGCCGGCCCAGCTCGCCTCGGTGCCTCGCCGACATCGCCGTACGTGAGCGAAGGCCACCGGTCCGCGGCCCACTCCGGCCAGCCCGGCCACCCCGGTGGCGGGCCGGGAATGTCGCCGAGCTCGTCGGCATTGGGCGCCTCGAATCGTTCGCGCCAGCTGCCGACATCCGCCTCGCTCATCGGGAACGTCGTGTGCGGCGCGGTCGCCTGACGGTGTGCGATCCGGGCGCGCTGGACCTCGGGGTCGATGGGCAGGTAGACGACGTGGCAGTCGGCTCCGGCCGTCGTTGCCAGCCGGCGCAGTGCCGAGCGTTCGTCACGGCTCCAGAGCCCGAAGTCGAGCACGACGCTGGTGCCGAGCCGGAGCACCCGCAGGGCCACGGCGATGAGCCGTCCTTCCAGGAGGTCGCGCTTGCCGTCGGGCTGCGACCCGTCGAACAGGGAGATCATCCACTCGTCCGGGGTCAGCCGCAGCGCGTGGTGCGCCGTGGCGAGTTCTTCGGCCCGGGTGGTCTTCCCGGCACCGGGAAGCCCGACCATCAGAAACAGCTGAGCGCGTCGGGCGCGCACGTCATGGCCCGGCTTCCCTTTCGCGCTCGCTTGCGCTCTCGTTTTCGCTTTCGCTTGGTCGGCGGCGGCTGACCTGTCTGCGTCGCCGGCGCTGTCGTCGGCGACGTCGGCTCGGAACGTCTCGAACGCGTGCGGAACAGGCCCTTGACCTGCTGAATGGAACTGCTGCGACATGGATGTGCTCCCCGGATCACACGGGACGGCCCGGCAGCACAGCGAGACACGCGAGAGGGCTGCCGGCGGGACACTGATCCGGCGGTACGCAGTGACACCCACCCCGGCGGGGCAGGCACTGAGGCCGCGGTCTACGGCGACCGCGATACCGCCGCTAAGCGGCGGCGCGGATGTTCATCGCGGCGAAGCAACCCATACCGCCACCATATCCGAGCGCACCGGCATGGTCACCAGCCTCGGCCGCGTGCGGCAACCGTTCGGCCCCGTCACCGCCGATCCGTTCGGTCGTGTCGCCGTCGATCCGTGAAGAGAGCGACTCGGCGGAACACCACGATGGACATAACGACTATCGTTATTTACGATTATCGTTATGTCTACGAAATGGCTCACCCGGCTCCAGATCCTGCTGACCTTCTTCCTGATCCTGGCCTGCTTCGGCGCCTTAGCCATGCTGTTCTCCACTGTCGTGATCGCGTTCGTCGGCACCACCAACGGCACCGGGGTGCCCCTACGCGTGCTCGACGTGCCGATCGAAGGCATGGCGGCGCCGGGTGCCGTGATCGAGAGCGCGTCCGCCGACGTGACGGTCCTTCCCCAGGGGCCCGCGCCGCTGGTCGGCCTGCTCTTCCTGCTTCTGTGGGCACCGGGCGTCGTGACCACCCTGCTCGCCCTGTTCACCGTCGTCCGCGCGCTGAGCCGGGCCGGCGCAGGAGACAGGGCGCTGTTCTCTTCCGTCACCGCCGGCCACCTGCGCCGCCTCGGCTGGATCCTGATCATCGGCTCGCTCGCCACCGGCGTGCTCAGCATGGTGGCCGAGCCGATCCTGGCCTCCATGCTGCTGAGCAAGAGCTACCGGTTCTACGCCCCGCCGGCCGGGGTGCTGGCCGGCGTCGTGGCAGGAGTGGCGATACTGGCCGTGTCGGAGATCGTACGGCGTGGCCTGAGGTTGCTGGAAGAGACCGAGGCGACCATTTGACGGCCGAACCGACCATCCGCGTACGACTGGATGAACTGCTCAAAGAGCGCGGCATGACGCTCACCGAGCTGTCGAATCGGGTCCAGATCACCGTCGTCAACCTGTCCATCCTGAAGAACGGCCACGCCAAGGCGATCCGTTTCTCCACCCTCATGCGTTTGTGCGACGCCCTCGACTGTCAGCCAGGAGACCTGCTCCAGTACGAGCGGTCATAGGGGGCAGAGGCGACCTGGCACCAGGCCGACCAGCGGTTCCGGCGGGCCCACGAACTCCGGCAACTGTGGGGGTGCGCCGACGAACAGCCGGCCTACCCCCACGCTCGACGCCTGCCCGACCGTCCGCTGAATCAGATGGGCCGAAGGTAGAAAGTACACGGACTTCGGTCCCGAGCAGACGCCGGGCCCGCCGCTGTTGAGGGAGAAGCGCTGGATGAAGTAGAGACTGCCCGGACACGCCGCCCCTACGGTCCGATGGTGGCGGTGCGGCCCGGAATTATCGACGCTTGGCGGACGTCCGCGCTCCGGCCTCTGCCTCCTCGGAAGTGCGGCCGGCACTCCAGATCATCGTCCGCTGGTGGACCCGGCGGCCGTCGTGCCGGAGGCCGGGCACCAGTGGTGCCGGGCCGTGCTCGGCGAAGCCCATGCGCTCAAAGAACCGCACCGCCCGGGTGTTCTCGACCAGGGTCTGCAGGTGACAGCCGGGAGATCCGGCCTTCCTGAGCCGGTCAAGCCACCGGCTCATCAGCCCGTCGGCGGCACCTGTCCCTCGCGCCTCGGGTGCCACGTTGATGTGCAGGTGCGCGGGCCACCTGGCGTCGGCGAACTCGCCGACGCCAGGCTCCCTGCGGACCGCGGCCCACGCCAGATCGGCCAGGCTGCGCGCGAAGAAGGCCGCGGGCCTGGGTCGGAAGACCAGCCGGTAGGTCCGCATCGCCTTCTCCATGCGCTCACCCTCCCCGGGGAACTTCACACTGTCGAGGCATCCCGTCAGGTAGCCGACCAGGGCGCCCCCGGCGACGGCGACGAAGAGCGAATCCGGCTCCAGCTCCATGTAGGGATCAAGGTAGACGGCCGCCTCCGAGTCCACGTGCCCCCACAGCGACGCCGTGGGAGCGCCCTCGCCCACGCGCTCGAACAGCTCGCGCAGCTCGGCGCGGTCACTCGGTGCGAACGTACGGATCTCCATGACGCCTCGCTCACTATGTACAGCCTACTCTGTACGACATACACGATTACTATGCTATATGACGTACACAGATTCCGACCGCACGAGAGGATGTTCGATGGCAGAGCTGCCACCCGTCGTGGCGCGGATGTGGGACCGTGAACCCACCACGCGCAGAGGCCCCAGGCCGCGCCTGGACCTGGCCACGATCACGATGGCCGCCATCGAGATCGCCGACACCGAGGGGCTGGCCGCCGTCTCCATGAGCAACGTCGCCGCCCAGGTGGGCGTCGCTCCGATGGCGCTCTACCGGTACGTCGGCAGCAAGGACGAACTGCTGACCGTCATGGCCGACAGCGCCGTGCCCCCACCGCCCGAACGCGAGAACCTGTCCTGGCGCGCCTACCTCGCCACGTGGACCCGGCTCACCCGCGACCTCCTGCTGTCCCGGCCCTGGCTGCTGGACCTGCGCCAGAGCACCCCGCCCATGGGGCCGCGGCGACTGCTCTGGCTTGACCGGGCCCTGGACGCGCTGTCCGGTACCGGGCTGGACGACAGCCAGAAGTTCAACGCCGCCACGGTGCTGGCCGGCTACGCCCTCACCGACGCCACACTCACGCACTCGCTCGGCGCCGGTGGCAAGGAGCTCGCGGCCAGGGCCAAGGGAGCCGCCGAGTACGGCGAGATACTCACCGAGGTCCTGGACCCCGCGACGTACCCGGCGTTGTCGGCCATGATGCGCTCCGGCCTGCTCAGGGACTCCACCGGCTGGACGGAGGACGCCGACTTCCGGTTCGGCCTCGACCTCCTGCTGGACGGCATAGAGGCGCTGATCGCCCGCCCAGCCCGGTAGCCGGCCCCCGGCCGCTGGGTGAGGAGGAACGCGAATATCACCTGGCGGCGGGGGATTTTTAGGCCGGGCCTGCTCGATCACGTGCAGGCCGATCTTCCGCTCTCGCGGATCGGCGCCGAGCGTGACCGGATGCAGGACCGACCGGGACAGCCGATCCAGGCGGGTGACCTTCAAGGTGTCGCCCTAGCGCAGCGGTTGCGATACGAGATCGAGCTTTTGGGCGTGAGGCCTTCGCACCCGAGGCGCGGTCGAGGTGGATGTTCTCGCGTGCCACCCCTGCGCGCATCAGCACGTCGATCTGGTGATCGAGGTTCTGGTCCGCGGTCGACACCGCGCGTAGCCGAACAACAAGCGTCGAAATCTACTCTGCGAACCGTTCACCGACATGGAAAACCGGCACGAGTTGTCGACACATCTGAGCTGAGGCTCCGTGATCGGCTCGCGCGGTGTCGGCAGACGGTCGTTACTTGACACTGAGACGACCCACCTCGCAATCACACAGAGCAACAGCGGCTGCTCAGCGTTACTTTGCGGCTGGCGACGCGGACCCGAGTGGGGGCCTGAGAAAGCCCAGAGTTCAGGCGAACTGAAGGTTCTTCAGCGGGAACTCACGTGGGTTCGGCATCTCAAGGTCTGTTCGCCTCGTGGGTTCGGCGCACTGAACGTCGCAAAGAGTGTCAGCGGAGAGCGGCTTCGAGCGCCTCCGGCAGAGCAGTGTCGGTGATGACCAGGTCGTCGCCCAGGTTGAGGATGCGCACCTCGCCGTGATCGAGTTCGAGCCGGAGGCCGATCTCGGTCTCGATCCGGTGGTCGATGATGCGGTGAACGGCTCGGATCGACTGACCGATGAATCGGCTCATCAGAAAGTCCTCTGTGGCGGGACCGACGGTGACCTGGCCGTACTCGTCCATGTCATAGGAGTTGTGTGGTTGATCGAGCGTCAGCTCGAGTGAGGCGTTGGGGGCGGTGTGAAAGCGGACCGGGCCGAGATCGCTGATGTGTAACCACATGTGCACCAGTGAGGCTTGATTGTCGCTGGGGTGGGTGTGCCAGGACACCGTCACCTGGAGCAGCCTTCGGCTGACGAGCTCATCACCGGAGATCACGACGCCTATGGTGTCACGGTGGTTCGGGCGTTTCCGCAGCGGTCTGCAAGAGGTGGCGAGCGGCGTTGGCGTAGCGGATGGCGGTCTTGTCGTCGATGCCGAACACGGTGGCCAGATGTAGGGGATCGGGGCCGCGGGTCAGAGCCTCTTCGAGTTGGCGGTCGATGCGAAGGCGCTCCAGGGTGGCGGTCAGGCCCCGAACGGCGTTGGTGACCCAGAGCTTGCCCACCGGGGAGTTCTCCATCGCGGTGTGCTGAGTGAGCAGCAGGTGGGGGTTGGCGGTGTTCGGCCAGCGGCTGCGCCGGTAGTCCAGCCAGGCGAGGAGCGCTTGACGGGTGAGCTCGTCGAGGGGCCGAGGGTGACCGCCGATGGTGATGCGATGGTTGCCCAGGTCGATGTCGTCGAGCCGCAGGTCGCGGATCATCTTGGGCCGCGCCGCGTGGATGGCGGCCAGGGCGAGAATGAGGCGGATCGCCGGGGTCGTCGCGGTGGCGACGGCGCGGTCGATCTCGCCGGAGGCGAGGGGGAGGATCACCTTGTCCGGCCGGCGGGCGATGCGGATGCGGAGGGTGGGATCGCGAAAGATCCGTCCGGTTTTCCTGCAAAAGCGCATGAGCGAGCGCAGTGCCACGATGGTGTTCTCCCGTTTGGCGCCCTGCAGGGTGTCCTTGATGGCCACGACGTCGTCGCGGGTGACCTCGCGAAGATGATCGTAGGTGCCTGACCAGGCGAGCAGGACGGGCTGGATCTCGGTGAGGTAGCTCCAGACGGTCTGGATGCTGCGAGCTCGCTGGCGCGGCCCGCCCTCGTGCAGGAGGTGGGCCCATGCCTCGACGTCGGCGGCGATGCCGGGAGCGAGGCCGCTCAGCTTGCCGGCCAGCCAGCGGTCGAAGGCGGGGACACGGTCGTCGTCGAGCAGGCCGATGCGGGCGAGCACCTCCATGGTGCGTCCGACGCTGAGGCCGTGATGACGCAGCGCAGGAAACAGTTCCGAGAAGCGGATCATGTCGTCGGCAGTGTGGGTGGACAGCAGCACGACCAGGGCCCGGTCGACGTCACTGATGACCCGCCGGGTCCAGCCCCGAGCCTCGGCAAGAGCAACCGCCGCCGCGCGGGCCGCGCGCAAGGCCGGATTGGTCGGGTCGGCGTGCCGGTGTCGGTTGAATCTGGTGTAGTCGCGACGCAATGCGATGGGCAGCCGCAGCTGAGTCCAGCAGACAGGTGCGGTTACTGGTTCAGCGGGCGGCGGTTGAGGACGGCGGCGTCGGCGTCCCTGCCGTCCGATGCGCGGCCCGGGGCCTTGGGATCGCTGCCGGTGCATGTTGCTGAGGAACAGTTGCTGGCAGGTGAGCCTGCATAGGAATGGTTCCAGCACGGTGACCTGGTCTTTGGCCTCCAGGCTCGCCTGTAGCCAGCACAGCCGGCAGTACCCCTTCTTGATGGGGACTGCTCGGTGGCAGCTTGCGCACTCGCCGACCGGATGGAGCTGGCCGAAGGTGTAGCAGGCGCGGCAGTATCGGCCCGGGAGCACGCCCCAGGCAAAGCAGCCCACGCAGGTCGCCGCCGGTTTGGTCGGGGAGATGAGGCCCATCAGACGGGTGGCAGCGACCGTCCGTCCCGTCGCTTGGGCGTCACCACAGGCGTCTCGCCCACGGCTGTGACGTGGACCTGGCCGCTCTCGGCAGGAGCGGGCACGAGCTCCGGTTCGGGGATCAGCAGCTCTGCGATGCCGCAGCCGAGCACGGCGCAGATGACGTCCAGATCCTCCAGCTTGACGCTGGCCGGATGGCCCGACCACAGGCCGGACATCTTCCCGGCGCTGATCACCATGCCGCGTTCGGCGAGCAGACGCTGCAGCTCGCTGGCCTTCCAGATGCCGCGGTTGGCGGCGGCCAGGCGCAGGTTCCACTTCATGGGATCAATCCCTTCAACCGGTCGGCGGCTCGTTGCTGTCCGGCGAGCCAGGCCTCTTCGACGTGCGTGCGATGGACGTGGATGTACTTCATCGTGGTGGCCACCCAGGCGTGACCGAGTGTCTCCTGGATAGCGATCAAGTCCATGCCGGCGAAGTAGAGCTGGCTGGCGCAAAAGTGCCGCAGAACGTGCGGTGTCAGCTTCTCTTTCCAGTCCGGCAGGTGTCGGACGGCGGCTTCGGCCAGCGCAGCGCGCAACGCTTCGGTGCCGACCCGGGCGGCGCTGCCGTCGGCGTTCTTGCGCTCGGAGGGCAGGAGCGGGACGCCGTGACGGGTGTGGTCGTCGCCAAAATGGCCCCAGACGTCCTCGACGAACCAGCGCAGCGTCCGGCCGGCATCGTTGATCAGCGGAACCATCCGCTCGCGCGGGCCGGAGCCGCGGGCGCCCTTGCCGAGGCGGACGTGGAGTTTGCCGAACCTGCCCAACTCCCATTTGACGTCGGCGAGGTCGAGGCTGCGAGCCTCGTTCACCCGCAGGCCGACCCCGGCCATCAGCCGGGCCGCAGTGTAGTTGCGGGCTGTGGGGGCGAACTTGCGACAGGTGGCAAGCTCTGCGCGCCAGCCGGCGAACAAGCGGGTGATCTGCTCGGCGCTGGGCGGGATCCGCAGCGCCGCGTCCTTCTGCCCGCGCGGCCGGTTCATCTCATCGATCGGGCACTCCACCACGTGCCCGGTCAGCTGATGGATCTCGATCTTGTGTCGTAGCTCCAGGAACAAGAAGTAGGTTTTGATCGCCTGGGCCCGCGACAGGCGGGTGCCCTTGGCCGCACCGCGTAGTACCTGGCCGAAGTAGGCGTCGGCGTCGGCCGGTTCCATCGACCACAACGGCCGGCCGAGCCACGCCCGGACCTGCTCGATGTGGATCACCTCAGAGCTGATCGTGGCGTCTGACAGGCCGGCAGCCGCACGCGCGAGCACGAACCCGGCCAGCACGTCGGTCTCGAACTCAACCAGCTCTTCAGGGCTGACCGGGGCGCGCGCCTCACGGAGGTCTCGCACGACGGACAGGCTCAACCCACGCCTCCTCGTCTTCACCGGCGATGTCAGACGATCGAGGAGAACGATAGACCTTCAGAATCTCTGAAGTCTCATCAACTTCGGAAACTCCCGGAGCCCCAAGCAGAAGGCGCAGGCCCAGGGACTCATCAAGCCACAGAGACCTCAAGGAACCCAAGACTTATCTCTTATCGACGGGGGCTGCCGAGGCTGGCCCACCTGCTGGTGCTCATCGGCGCGACCCTGCCGGCCTGGGGCCGGCTGGTGAACGCCTCCGAGTCGCTCGCGTGGCTGAGCCGCTAGCGCACCTACCAGGCGCTGCGTCCCCTCTGGCGAGCCCTGTACACGGCCAGTCCGCACATCGCCCTCCCCGTGTCCTGCGGACGAAGGTCACGATGAACAGGAGCCGTATAACGCCCTCGACCAGGTCGTCGATGGGCATGGGGGGGTGTGTCATGCGACCCTGCCCCGGAGCAGGCGAGCCACAGCAGGATCAACGCTGCTCGGGGCTCACGACACGGTTCTTACCGGCACCCCTGCCTGCCTCGCGGCCGTCACCCACCCCCCTCCCCGGGAGGTCTACCTGGCGACGATCAGGAACACCGGATGGCCGGGCGCGATCTGCTGGAACCGTTCCAGCGACGCCCCGGGACCGAGCCCGAGGTGGGGCCTGGCCCCGGGGGCGAGGGCGGCGTAGCGGCGCAGGATCTCGGCGCGCCCCTCGGGCGGGACCTCCTGCAGCACGATCGGGGTGTCACGCCCCCGGCGGTGCAGCACGGCCTGCCCGCCCGCGGCCTGTACGTTCCGCACCCAGTTCGCGTCCGGGCCGAGCATCGACACGAGGTACTCGGCACCCCGATGCTCGGTGACCACGATCGGGATCGAGGTGCGGCGCCCGGTGCGGCGGCCGGGCACCTTCAGGACCGCGGTCCGGCGCAGCGACAGCCACCGCGATCCGTAGATCAGCGCGTCGAGCCGGTTCGCGTGCCGCATGAGGGAGTTGGGCCGCCCGTACCGGTACATCCAGCGCTTGACCGCCGCCACCACCCGCACGACCTGCCCGGGGCTCATCCTCGCTTGCTCCACAGCAGCACGACTGAGGCGAGCCCGGCGAGGCAGGGGAGGACCTGCAGCCAGCCGAGCAGGGGTGCGAGCCCGACGTCGCCGCTGGTGTCCTGAACGGTCAGGCCGGTGAGCGCGACGCAGGCGGCGATCACGAGCAGGGCGCTCGCCACCCAGCGGGCCGACCCCTTGCCGAGGCGGACCAGCCAGGCGCTGCCGAGCCAGCCGATCAACCCCAGCGCCCCGATCGCGGCCAGGATCACCGTGTACGCCATGACGGCGCTGTCGATCTCCGCCGTCTGGTAGGCGGGGTAGCCGGCCCGGATGTGCTCGGCCAGGCCGACCCGGTCGATGAAGGCGAAGAGGGTCGCGAGCACCGTGAGAGCGGCGCCGACGTACATGGTCGCGAGAGCTCCACGCGTGCCGGACCTGGTTGCCGGGATGGTCATGAGGAGAGTCCTTCCGTGAAACGAGTGGGACCGACCGCGATACGAGCCGGCCGAAGAGGAAGACGAGCGGCCCCGGCCGCGAGGTGAGCCTGCCCAGACGGATGGCGGGCGGAGCTGCCCGTAACGCGAACGGACCTTGCTACGAGGCGAGCCGGTCCGACTGGGAGGCAAGCGCGGCTGCCCGTGCCATGAGCCGACCCGGCTGAGAGGGGGGCAGTACCGGGCGCGGCAGTGACGAGAGCGGGAACGATCGCGCCGCAAATGGGCCTTGTCGTAAGGCGAGTCGGCCCGGCGGGGAGGCGAGCGCGGCTGGTCGTGACGCGGCCCGGCCCAGCTGGAAGACGAGCGGGGTCGACTGCGCCGCGAACGGGCCCTGTCGAGATGCGAGCCGACCTGGCTCTGAGGCCAGGGGGAGCGGCCGCAACTGTGAGGCGAGCGAGACCGACTACAGCTGACCGTAATCGATTCTTACACCGTATGTTTGCCATGTGCCCACTATACTTACGTCGTAAGAATCGTCCATGTGAGGTAGGCCACCATGTCCCCGAACCGCACGCGCGGCCAGAACGCCGGGCTGACCCGCCAGGCCATCCTTGAGGCGGCTCTGGCGCTGGCCGATCGCGACGGGCTGAAGGCGTTGTCCATGCGGCGCATCGGTCAAGAGCTCGGGGTCGAGGCGATGTCCCTCTACCAGCACGTCGCGAACAAGGACGCCCTGCTCGACGGGCTGGTCGAGCAGATCTTCACCCAGGCCGCCCCGCCGCTCGCCGAGGCGGTCTCATGGCAGGAGGGTCTGCGTGAGTACGCCCGCGCACTGCTGCGCATCCTGCTCGCCCACCCGAACGTCATCTCCCTGGTGGTGAGCCGGCCCGCGATCACGCCGCAGAACCACCGCCTGATGGAGAACGCGCTCCACACGCTGCGGGCCGCCGGGCTGCCGCCCGAGCGAGCGCTGGACATGCTGTACGCCGTGACCGGTTTCGTCGTCGGCCATGTCGCCATCCTGGCCGGGAGCGGTGACGGGGGATCGCCGGCCCGGGGGATGCGGCCGATCCCCGAGGAGGAACTGCGGGAGACTCCGCTCCTCGCGCAGGCCACCCGGGTGCGACAGTCCTCCGATTCCGATCCTCGTTTCGACTTCGCCCTCGAAGCCATGCTGCGCGGCTTCGAGACTCTCTGAATTTTTATTTTTATTTTCCAGAAATTGATAATTGCTAGACTCCGGTACGTGACCGAAGAGACCAGCTTCGTGACGCCGTGTAAGCACTGTGGCGCGCCGATCGAGCAGCGGCGGGGCCGGGGCCGGCCGAAGTCGTACTGTCCCGACAAGGACTGCCAGGCCGCCGCCAAGCGCGAGCGGGAGCTGCGGCGGGCCACACCGGGGCTGGAAGGAGCGCTGGCCAGGGCCGAGCAGTTGTACGACCGGATGGAGGTCGGGCTGGCCGCGGCCCTCGAACCGCTCGCACGGGCGCTGGCCGAGGAGCTCAGCCCGGCGGGGGTCGAAGCCAAGATCAGCGCCGTCCAGGCCGAGGCGCACACCCGCGTGGCTATCGCGCGTACCGAGCGGGAGCAGGCGTTCGAGCAGGTACGGCTGGCGCGGGAGGCCGCCGAGCACGCCAGGAGGCAGACGGCCGAGATGCGGCAGCGCCTGGAGGAAGCCGAGAGTGAACGCGAGACCGCGCTGGCCGATGCGGAACGGGCACGGGAGCAGGCCCTGGCCGCCCTGCGTGAGGCCGCCAGCACCGAGCGGCAGGCGTTGCAGACGGTCGAGCAGGCCAAGCGACGTGCCGAGCTGGCCGAGCGCAGGGCCGAGGAGGCCGCCCGCCAGGTCGACATGACCGAGCAGGCCAAGGACCAGACGACACAGGAGCTGGCCGAGCGGGCCGGGCTGGCCGTCAGACAGGCGGAGGAGGCGCGGGCGGAGGTCGTACAGGCTCAGCAGGCGGCCGAGCTGGCACGGGAGCAGCGCGATCGGGCTCGGGAGGAGACTGCGGCCGCCGTTCGAGAGCGTGAGCGGGCCGAACGCGAAGCGGTCGGCGCGAAGGCCCGGGAGGAGGTGGCGGCGCAGGAGCGCGAACGGGCCGTGGCACAAGCCGTCACGGCGGAGCGAGCCGCCGCCGAGGCGGAACGCGACCGCGCGATGGCGCTCAGGGACGCGTCCCAGGCACAGGCCGAGGCGGAACGGCTGGCCGCGAAGGCGACGGCGGCGGAGGCCGACGGGGCGGCGGCCCTGGCCCGGGAGCGCAAGCTCGTCTCCAAGGAGCGAGCGAGGGCCGACGCGGCGGTCAAGGAGCGCGATCGGTTCCAGAGCGAGCTGCGGCTGGAGCGGATTCGGCTGGAGGACCTGCGGGCGGAACTGGAGGCGGTGCGCGCGGAGGCGGCGCAACTGCGGGAACGTGCGGTGGCCGCGGAACTGCGGGAACAGGCGCTGGCGGCGCAGCTACAGGCCCAGGTGGTCACCGCCGAGCCGCGGGACTAGGGGTCAGCGAGATCTGGCACGAAATCCGGCGTTAACGGACTTTTCCCACCGGTCGGCGAGCCCAGCGTTTCCTGCCTTTGAACTCGGCCCGCGCCGGATCCCGTTCGATTTCACAGCGCGCCATCCATTCACCCACGGTCACCACAGGCAACACTAGGTAGCGGTTGTGATGCTCTGATGAGGCCGCGTCTGACGAGTCGGTCTTGGGAGCGGCTGCTGTCCGGCCATCCGGCCCGCACTGACAACCTGGCCGACCGCAACGCGTACGTGTTCTGCCTGCCGGAGCAGCTCCACCGCCACCTCAAACGTCGCGAGATCCACGCACCCGCCTCCAGCCGGTGCGCGACCCGGACGCGCAACCGCTGAAAGGCGCTGGTCAAGGACAGCGTGCTGACCGACCTGGGCCTGCCCGAAGACCCCGCGGCGCTGCCGGCCGACCATGACGAGCGGCTGGATCGCGCCTACCGGGGCGCGGTGTTCAGGTCCGCCAACCCTGCCCACCGGCCTCGTGATCGTTCATCGGTGATCACCCCTGATCTTCCCTCATCCCGGGCTCCCAGGGCCAAAACAGGAGATGTAGCGCAACCAGCCTGCCGTTCCTCCGGCGCCCGTAGGCGGCCTCGACCCGTTGCCGGCCGATTGCTCGCGATCCACCGGCCACGCATCCGCTGCCGCGAAAACATGCCGCTTCACCTGCAGAAACAGGACTGCTCGACGATCGATTCATCCGCCGTGCCCGCAGATCAACGCGATCGTCACCGTCGCCCGCGACGCTCTGCAAGCCGCCGAGCAGGCGGAGAAGGCGCTGCGCTCCGGCGCGGAACTCGGGCCGCTGCACGGCGTGCCCTTCACGGTGAAGGACTCCATCGACACGGCTGGGGTGCTGACCCAGCGCGGCTCGCCCATCTTCAAGGGCCGGGTCCCCGGCACCGACGCGGTCGCCGTCGAGCGGATGAAACGCGCCGGCGCGATCGTGCTCGCGAAAACCAACCTTCCGGAATTCTCCTATTCCACCGAAACCGACAATCTGCTCACCGGCCGGACGAACAACCCGTGGAACCTCGACCGCACCTCGGGCGGGTCCAGCGGTGGCGAATCAGCCGCGATCGCGGCCGGCATGTCACCGATCGGTCTTGGCACCGACCTGGCCATCTCCGTACGCGGCCCCGCGGCCCACACCGGCATCGTCGCGTTGAAGCCGACCCACGGGCGCATTCCGATGACCGGGGTCTGGCCCCGAGTACCACGCCGGTTCTGGCACGTGGGCCCGATGGCCCGCACCGTCCGCGACATCGCCGCCGCCTACTCGCTGCTGGCCGGGCCGGACGGCGCCGACGGCTACGCGGTCAGCCCGCTCAGCCTGGACACCGGACTCGGCCCGGCACCGGACCGGCCGCTGCGGGTCGGCTGGCTGGTCGAACCCGGCTTCGGCCCCGTCGACCCCGAAGTCGCAGCCACCGTGCGGCCGCGGCCGACGCGCTGCAGAGCACCGGCGCGGTCGTGGAAGCCGTCCGCATCCCCGCGCTCGAACGCGACTTCGCCCTCGACGTCTTCAACGCCCTGCACGTCATGGAGATGAAGCCGGCCTTCGCCGGAACCACCGCCGGCCACGACGAGGACGAAATCTTCAAGATCGCCAAGGGTATGCTCGACACCCCTGACACGCCCTACCGCGACTACGTCCAGGCCGAGCAGGCACGCGAGCGGCTCAAAGACGGCTACGCCGAATACTTCCAGCGCTACGACGCGCTGCTGACACCGGTGCTGCCCATCCTCGCCCACAAGCACGGCGCGACCGAGTTCGTCATCAACGGCCAGACCGTCCCCGCCACCTACATCCAAGGAGCGACCGTCCCCCTGAACGTGACCGGACTGCCCGGGCTGTCGATGCGCTTCGGCACCAGCGGCGACGGCCTGCCCATCGGCGTACAGGTGATCGCCGGCCGGCTCGCCGAGTCGACCGTGCTCCACCTGGCAGCACAACTGGAAGCCGTCAGCCCTGTGCGTGACCTGCACCCCACGCTCTGACCGGCAACAGCGCGCGGGTATCCGCCAGGGCGCCGGGGCGGCGGCCAGACGGGCTGGTCCTGACGTCGACGGTGTCCGTCACCGGCCGGCACGCCGGCGCTCCCGGCTCAGCAGGCGTTGGTCTGCCCTCCAGGTACGGGGGTGGCGGCGGCCGCGGGCAGGCCGGGCTGGGCCCAGAGCAGGTAGGACAGGGCGTTGAGGTCCGCGGCGGAGCCGATCCTGAAGGCGCCGGGCTGCTTCGGGACGGCGAGGCCGTAGTGCCCGGCGTTGGTCCTGACGCACCAGGAGCGATCCTGGGTTCCTCCCTGCCAGTCCTGGAACTCGCTCGTCCAGGACTTGGCGGGCATGGACATGCAGGCGTGCAGCGTCGGCCGGCCGGGACCGGGGAACAGCGCGGCCGTGGCCCCGTTGACCGGCTTCGGGCCCACGTTGAAGCCGAACGTCTCGACCTGGACGTCCGCCGCGCGGGCTTCGGGCGAGTTGTCCGGCGAGGCCCGGCCGGTGTCGAGGTCGAGGAAGCCGTCCAGGTCGCCGGGGACGGTGCCGCGCAGCGCGATCCCGTCGCCGTTCCCGGCGTCGGTGACGGTGACCTCCGCCGCGGTGCCGCGCGGGATGATCACCTTGATCTGCCGCTCCTTGACGTAGAGGTCCACGTGCTTGAGCTGCGCGCCGTTCACGCTGACCTTGAGCTCGTGATCGGTGCCGAGCTCGAACACGCTCGTCCGCCGCTGCCCCTGGAGCGTCTGCTCGATCAGCAGCCACGTCTTGTCCTCGGGCACCGCGTGCTCGATGAGGTACCGCGCCAGCGCGTCCGCCGCGAACAGGCCGAGGCTGACCGCGAGACCGGGGATGCTCTTCGGCGCCGCCTCGGGCAGGACGGCGAGGACGATGGGCGAATAGGCCTCGTAGACGCCGGCGATCGTCTTCGGCGTGCAGTCGTTCTCGTCGCAGCCCGAGATCAGGCCGCCGATCAGAACGCAGGTGACGGCTGCGGATACGGATACGGGTGCTGATGCTGTGTGTCGAGGCATGGCTCGTCCCCCCACCGGTCGCGTGGTGTCCCCTCGCCTGTCGCGTGGCGTCCTCCGCCCGTCGCGTGGCCCCTGCTCCAGGATCGGCTCGCGGGCGCGTGCCGGCAAGCGTCCGATAACGAGTCCGTCGCGCCACGGCGAGGACTCCACACAGCATGGATTCGGCAAGGCGCTACGTTGCCACGGAGGTCCCCGACCAGGCTGATCTACCCTTCCGGCATGGCATTTGTTATCCCGGAGATCAAGGTCGGCCTGGCCGAGCTCGGCGGCGAGCAGGGGACCTGGTGCACGAAGTGCGGCAAGCGCGCGACCCTGTACATCGTCGATCCGGAGACCGGAGGCCACGCGTTCGCCTGCACGGCCGACGTCGGCGCGGAGATCGAGGACATGCTGCTGCGGACCGCCGGCTAGCCGGAACGAAGCCTATACCGGTGGATAACGGGCAAAGGGAGAGCACCGGCCGGCAGCCGTGACGTCGCGAAACATTCATCCGCCGGACGGAGGAACCGTTTACAGTGCCCACGCGCGAAAGATCCATCCGCGTGCGCCTAGACAGAAAGTTCCCCCATGCGACTCCCAGGCTTCATCGTCCAGCGGCTGCGTACCGCGCTCGTCCACTCGGCCGCGCTGGCCGCCGTGGCGGCGACGCTCGTCTCCGCCCAGCCCGTTTCGGCGGACGCCTCGACACCACCGGAAACGGCCGCCGGTCGGCAGGTGAAGCGCGGCGAGCCGGTGGTCTGGTCGCATCGGGGCGCCTCGAAGAACGCGCCGGAGGAGACGACCGCGGCCTACCGGCGGGCCCTGGCCGACGGCGCCGACGTCCTCGAAGGCGACCTCGCCCAGACCAAGGACGGCGTGCTCGTGGTCATCCACGACAACACCCTCGCCCGGACGACGAACGCCGAGGAGGTCTTCCCCGACCGCGCCCCGTGGAACGTCATCGACTTCACCCTGGCCGAGATCAAGCAGCTCGACGCCGGCTCGTGGTGGGACCCCGCCTTCGCCGGGCAGCGGATCCTCACCCTGCGCGAGTGGTTCCAGCTCACCGGCGGCCGGGCGGGCCTCGCGCCCGAGCTCAAGTCGCCCACCCTCTACCCCGGCATGGTGGAGAACCTGGTCAAGGAGCTGCGCGCTTGGGGCTACACCCACGACCTCAAGGCCAGGAACGGCGCTCCGCAGATCTGGGTCCAGTCCTTCGACGAGGCCGCGCTGCGCCAGTTCCACGCGCTGCTGCCCAAGGTGCCCACGCTCTTGCTCCGCAGCGGCTACCCGTTCATGACGGCGACCGACGAGGTGCTCACCGAGCTCGCCACCTGGACCACCGCGATCGCCGGCAACCCGGTCCAGACCACCGCCTCCCAGGTCGCCCGGGTCCAGTCCTTCGGGCTGAAGGTCGTCAGCGAGGTCGAGGACGGCCCGTCCATCCTGAGCATGATCGAGCTTCAGGGGTACGACTACCTGTTCACCAACGTGCCGGACGTCGCCAAGGCCGTGCTGGACGACAAGAAGCCGCTGCGTACGACCCACGGCGTCGTCATCGACAGCGTGGTGTACAACCCCGACGGCAGCGACGTCGAGCCCGGCGGAGGCGAGTACGTCGCCCTCCGCAACACCACCCGCAGGCCGATCGAGCTGAACGGCTACACCCTGCGCGAGTTCGGCAACACCCTCCTGCGGGTGGGCGAGCGCGCCGTCATCGAGCCGGGCAGCTTCTACAAGGTGTACGTCGGCCCCGGCACCGACCGGCCGGACGCGCACTTCAACGGGCTGACCGCGGGGGTGCTCGCCAACACGGTCACCGACCACGTCTACCTGTACGACTCCAGGCGGGTCATGGAAGACCTGTACTCCTACATCGCCTCCTGACGGGAAGCACGGCGGAGGCAGAGGAGACGGCGGAACCTTGTGCGCGGTCCGGGCATCTAACACGCCGTGAACGCGCTCATCGCTGGAGATCCGCAGCACATCGGCGAGTACTGGCTGGCGGGCCGGCTCGGCGCCGGTGGCCAGGGGGTCGTGTACGACGCCTACGACGGGGAGGGCCGCCGGGTCGCGCTCAAGGTGCTCCATGCGACCGGCGACCAGGCGGGCCGTGACCGGTTCGCCAAGGAGGCGGCGGCCGCCGGCCGGGTGGCGTCGTTCTGCACGGCCAGGGTGCTGGACTCCGACCTGTCGGGCAGCCGGCCGTACATCGTCAGCGAGTACGTGCCGGGGCCGAGCCTGCGCCAGGCGATCACCCAGGGGCGCAGGTTCACCGGGGACGATCTGCACCGGCTGGCCACGGCGGTAGCCACCGCGCTGACCGCCGTGCACGACGCGGGCGTGATCCACCGCGACCTCAAGCCGGACAACGTGCTGCTCGGCCCCGACGGTCCACGGGTGATCGACTTCGGCATCGCGCGCACCGCGGACATGTCGCTGACCAGGACCGGCGAGGTGGCCGGCACGCCCACGTACATGGCGCCCGAGGTGTTCATGGGGCAGCGGGCGGGGGCTCCCGCCGACGTGTTCGCCTGGGGCGCGATCATGGTGTTCGCGGCCACCGGCGCGGACCCGTTCAGAGCCGACAATCTGGGCGGGGTCATGCACCAGGTGCTGTCGGCGCAGCCCGACCTGGGTGGGCTGCCGCCGCGGCTGGCCACGCTGGTGGCCGCCGCGATGGACAAGGACCCCGCGGCCCGTCCCACGGCGCGCGACCTGCTGCTCGCGCTGGTCAGCGGCAACGGACGCGACATGCGCGGGCTGCTGACTGCGGGCAGTCACGCGGCCAGGGGCGTGCACGTGCCCGACTCGGCCGTCCCGGCGCTGGGCACGATCGCCGAGGACGCCTACGAGGCGCTCACGCCGGACGAGCGCGAGCTGGCCGCCGAGGTCTTCCTGCGCATGGTGGCGGTCACCGACGACGGGCACGAGACCGTTCGCTGGGCGCTCAAGGAGGAGCTGCTGGCGGGCCGGTCCGAGCGGGAGATCGTGGCCATCGAACGCATCCTGCGCGCGTTCTCCTACCTGGTGACGCAGAAGGGCGACGCGGTCGGGCTGTCGCGTCCCGCCCTGCTGCGCGCCTGGCCGCGGCTACGACTGTGGGTGGACGGCGACCGTGACGGGCTCGCCGTAGTGAGTCAGATCAGCGACGCGGCCCGCCGCTGGGCCGAGAACGGGCACAAGGACGGCGACCTGCTGCAGGGCAGCCGGCTGGACGACGTGCTGACCTGGGCGGCCACCGGGCGCAGGCACATCACGCTGACGCCGGGCGAACGTGACTTCATCGCCGCGGGCACCCGGCTGACCAGGAAGCGCATCCGCCGCAGGCGGCTGACCACGCTCGCGCTGTCGGGATTGCTGGCGGTGGCGCTGGTGGCGGGCGGCATCGCGGTGCTGCAGAGCAGGCAGGTGGCCGAGCAGAGCACGCTGGTCGGCCGGCAGCGCGACCAGGCTGTGGGCCGGCAGGTCGCGGCCGAGGCCGACAAGCTGCGCACCACCGACCCGGCCGGGGCGATGCTGCTCAGCGTGGCCGGCTGGCGGCTGGCCCCGGGCACCGACACCAGGCGGAGCCTGACGACGTCGCTGACGATGCCGGAGAGCGCGGTCTTCCGCGACCCGGGCGCCAAGGGGGTCTCCGCGGCCGCGGCGGCGGCCGACGGGCGGACGCGGGTCATCGCCGGCGAGGACGGGGTGCGGGTCTACGACACCCCCTCGCGGCGGCAGACGGCGTTCTGGACGTGGCCGGACGGGCTGCGCGCCCTGCCGACCGCGGCCGCGCTCAGCCCGGACGGCAGCACCCTGGTGATCGTCAGCAGGGACAAGGCGTACTCCTGGGACACCATGACGGGCAGGAAGTTGTACGAGCACCGCGTGGGCGAGGGCACCCCGGGCGTGCAGGTCGCCTTCGACGGGCACGAGAGCCTGGCCGCGGTGATGCGGGAGCAGTCGGTGGAGTTCCTGTGGGACACCAGGACCGGCAGGTCGTACACGCCGGAGCTGGAGGCGGACCCCGCTCCGGCCATCGCTCCTTCCGGCGCCTACATCGCCGGGGTCGGCCTCAACCAGGGCGGGCTGAAGGTGATCCGCCTGCCCGATCTCACCGTGGACACCCGGATCCCGAAGAAGTGCGGCGCGGTGGTGGCGTTCACGCCGGACAGCCGGCGGCTGCTCTGCGCGAACGGCGACATCGAGGCGTGGGACCTGCGCACCGCCAGGAAACTGCCCGACGAGGACCGGCCGTTCTGGCAGAACTCGGCCGCGGACGACCTCAGCGGCGCGAGACTGCGGGTCAGCAGCGACGGCCGACGGTTGCTGGCCGCCGACGGGCGGAGGATCCACCTGTGGGACGCGGACGAAGGCGACGAGCTCTACACGTACCAGGCGGAAGGCGAGGTCGACGAGGTCTGGCTGGACCCTGACGGCGGGTCCATCCGCTATCTGCTCGACAACTCGATCATCTCCGTCGATCCCGGTTCCCGCAGCTCCTCCCGCGAACTGCCCGGCGGGTACATCGTCGACGCCTTCAGCCAGGACGCCCGCCTGATCGCCGCCACGAAGGACGACGGCCCCGTACGCGTGGGCGACGGGCGCGGACCCGGCCTGCCGATGCGCGGCAGCGAGGGCGGCACCAGCACGCTGTTCGACCCGGCGGGCAGACGGCTGGCCGTCCTCACAACCGAGCACACGGCGATCTCCGTCTGGGACGTGGCCACGGGCACCCGGCTGTGGCGCTACGCCGTTCCGAAGGATCAGCTCGTGCTCTCGCGGGCGTTCACCCCCGACGGCGGCAAGCTGGTGCTGTCGCTCAAGGAGCTGAGTCAGCGGGACGCGCGTAACGAGCTGATCGTGCTGGCCGCCGACAGTGGCCGCGTGCTCTCCCGGCACCCCCTCAACACCGCCACCGGGACCATCGTCTCCAACCGTGACGGTACGGCGGTGGTGAGCAGCACGGGCAAGGTGCTCGACCTGCGCACCGGAGCCGCCGTCGGCCCCGGCTTCCACGGCGAGGGGCAGACCCTCGCGGTCAGCCCTTCTGCGCCGCTGGTGGCCCTCGGCTCCACCACGGTCGAGCTGTGGGACCTCGCGAAGGGCGCCGAGTTGCCTCCCGCCCTGCGCGTGGCGAGCAACGCCCAGGTCGAGGCCGTGCTGTTCGGCCATCGCGGCGATCTGCTCGCCCTGATCAGCAGAAGCATCGGTGAGACGTTCGACGACGTCTACACTGTCCAGATCTGGGACGTCGCCTCACGGCAGCGGCTCGGCTCGTTCCCCATCGAGATCTTCGACCTGCTGGCGTTCAGCGCCGGCGACGACCGCCTCTACGTCTCGGGCAACAAGTCGGGGACCGTCACGGAGATCCCGGTCGCGGGGGACCGGATCGCCGAGCTCGTGTGCGAGCGCGCCGGTCGTACCTTGAGCGTGCGGGAGTGGGACCAGTACCTGAAAGACGTCCGGTACCGGGATGTCTGCTCGCGCTGAGCAGATCCACCTCAGGGTGGAGATCACGGGTCTCATGCCACAGGTTGAGGACCCCCGTACGGCGTGTGACTAGCGTCTCCGATCCAGGAGGCGACATCACATGGACAAACGCAAGCTCATCGTCGGACTGCTGTGGGACGCCGGGCTGCCCACCGCGGTCTTCTACCTGTGCCGGGCGCTCGGCCTCGACCCCATGCCGGCTCTCATCGCGGGCGGGCTGGCGGCGTTGGCCCGGGTCGGGTACGTCGCGGTCGTACGGCGCCGGCTGAACGGGCTTTCCGCCCTCATGGCCGCGACCTTTTTGCTGCTGCTCGTCGTGTCGGCGCTCACCGGAGACCCCCGGGTGCTGCTGGCCAAGGAGTCGATCCTGACCGGCGCGGCGGGCCTGCTGCTGGTGGGCTCCTGCGCGCTCGGCCGGCCGGTGCTCTTCGCCCTCGTCCGGCGTCTCGGCGCGGGCGGCGACGAGGCACCAGGGCGGTGGGAGGAACGGTGGCGGACCGAGCCGGCGCTCAGGCGGCAGTTCTATCTACTGAGCCTGGTGACGGGCAGCGGGCTGCTGCTCGACGCCGTCGTACGGGTGGTGCTCGTCTACCTGCTGCCCATCGACACGATGGCGGGCCTGTCGACGGCGCTGCACGTCACCACGCTCGTCCTGCTGGGCGGCTGGGTGACGTGGTACCGGCGCCGCCGCGTTCAGGCCGCCCACCCAGTTGCCGGCCACCCCGTTACGGCGACAGGATCGGAGCACACTCATGCGCGGTAAGGGAATCCACTACGACACCGGGACCCGCGTGACGGACGGGTGGAGCCGGCCGGCGTTCGACGTCTCGGACGTGCGCCGCGACATGCGGGTCATCGCCCGCGAGCTGCACTGCACCGCCGTACGCGTCACCGGCAGCGATCCCGGCCGGCTGACGATCGCGGCCGAGCAGGCGGCCGAGGCGGGGCTGGAGGTGTGGTTCGCCCCGTTCCCGTGCGATCTGACCACCGGGCAACTGCTGCCGCTGTTCGCCGAATGTGCCGACCGCGCCGAGACACTGCGCCGGAACGGTGCCAGTGTCGTGCTGGTCACCGGGGGCGAGCTGAGCATGTTCTGCCACGGGTTCCTGCCCGGGGACGACTTCCTCACCCGCATCGCCCTGTTCACAGGGGCCAACCCTGATTCGCGGGAGGGGCTCGCCGCGCTGCCCGCGCGGATCAACGCCTTCCTCGCCGAGGCCGCCGACACGGTCCGCGCGCGGTTCGGGGGCAAGATCACGTACGCCTCCCTGCCGTTCGAGCGGGTGGACTGGGCGCCCTTCGACTACGTCGCGGCCGACGCCTACCGCGCGGCGCGCAACGCCGCCACCTTCCGTGAGGAGCTCCGCGACCTGCACCGTCACAGCCGTCCGGTGGTGATCACCGAGTTCGGCTGCTGCACCTACCGCGGCGCCGCGGACAAGGGCGGGGCCGGCTTCCTGATCGTCGACCGTGACCACGCACCCTGGCGGCTGGACGGCCACTACGAACGGGACGAGGACGGGCAGGCCGCCTATCTGCGTGACCTGCTGCGCGTCTTCGAGGAGGAGGGCGTGGACACGGCCTTCTGGTACACCTTCGCCAGTTACCGCTACCCGCACCACGCCGACCCCCGATTCGACCTGGACCTGGCCGCGTACGGGCTCGTCCGGGTCGACCCGGACCTGAGCCTTCGGCCCAAGGCCGCCTTCCACGCCCTCGCCGCCGAATACGGCGAGGAGCGAAGGTGATGATCACCGGTCAGAAGACGCCGTTCACCTGGTTGGACTCGCTGGTGATGGTGTCGCCGGCGCCGTCGACCCACCTGGCCCTGATGAAGATCTCGTCGCCGGCGGTGTCGAGCGAGCCCCAGTCCTCGTTGAGCTGGTCGTGCGTGGCGGGCAGCCGTACGTGCAGGTGGATGCCGTTGTCGTCGGCGTAGAGCGGCCCCCTCCTGTAGGTGTACGGGCCCATCTGCAGGTTGTCGAACCAGGTGTCGCGTCCCATGACCCGCAGCTCGACCCGCGCGCCGTTGTTGATGTAGCCCTGCCCGTCGTACCTGTTCGACGGGAGCCAGACGTCGATGTTGACGGCGTAGGTGTTGTTGTCGTGGCTCGGCCCGGGGAAGGTCTCGATGCTCAGGCCGACGTGCATCTCGGTCACGGCCGCCGCCGGCAGGGTCGCCACGGACAGGGCCAGGGCGAGGCCGGCTCCCAGGGCGGCCAGCCGCCGTCCGAGTCGGCCCGCCCGGCCGGAGGGTACGGCCCGCGGCCGCTGGTCACGGGTGCGGTGGATCAAGGCGAACATGGGTCTCCTTTTCGTCAAGGGCGCTGCCCTCGGGCGGTGGCGGCTTCACCGGGAAGACGTTCCGCGCCGTTCCAAGCCGTTCCAGCCGTCTGGGGGAGTACGTGGTTTGACCTTGACGTGGCGTCAACCTGTTCAATGAGACGCATGAGGATCGGCGAGCTCGCGGCGCTGGCCGGGGTGTCCACCCGGACCATCCGCCACTACCACCACCTGGGGCTGCTCCCCGAGCCGGAACGACTGGCCAACGGCTATCGCGAGTACCGGCTGCGCGACGCGGTGGCGCTCGCCCGCGTGCGGCGTCTGGCCGAGCTGGGCCTGTCGCTCGACGAGGTCCGCGACGTCCTGGCCGACGACGAGGGCCAGGAGCTGCGAGAGATGCTGCTGGAGCTGGACGCCGACCTGGCCAGGGAGCAGGCGGCGATCGCCGCCAGAAGGGCCCGGCTGGCGGGGCTGCTGGCGGAGGCGGACCTGCATCCCGACTCGACGGTCTCGCCCGACATGGCGGAGGTGCTGCGCGGCCTGCCCACGGGTACCTCGGCGTTCGCCGAGTTCGACCGCGAACTGCTGACCCTGGCCGCCAGCGGGCGCGACCCGGAGGGCCGGGCCGAGTTCGCCG
This sequence comes from Nonomuraea sp. NPDC048892, assembly GCF_040649735.1. Classification (NCBI taxonomy): domain Bacteria; kingdom Bacillati; phylum Actinomycetota; class Actinomycetes; order Streptosporangiales; family Streptosporangiaceae; genus Nonomuraea; species Nonomuraea sp. NPDC048892. The sequence goes on from NZ_JBEZFZ010000010.1 coordinate 169,086, forward strand.
AGCTGCTGCGGCCGCTCACCGAGCCGGAGGCGTACGCGCGCGGGCAGGTCCTCATCGCCCGGCTGGACGAGCTCGCCGACGCCGATCCCGATGATCCGCGCGTGGCCGTGGTCGCCGGTGACCTCGCGGCCCACCTGCCCGGCGAGATGGTCTCGGCGACGCTGGGGAGCCTCGACGACACGAGTATCGGCCACTGGCTGGAGGAGATGCTGCGCGAGCTGCCCGCCGCCCAGGCCCAGGTCTTCCAGCTGCTCGTGAAGCGACTGCGGCGAGGGTGAAGGTGTTCAGAGCCGGGCGGTGACAGCAGCTCGTGGAGCGGGGGCGGCGGAGACGGTGTCAGAGCCGGGCGGCGACGCCGACCAGCCGGGCCAGGGGGAGTGAGCGGCTGTGTGCGGGCCAGGCGAGGGTGGTGGTGACGGCGGGCGCGTCGCTCACGGGAACGGCGGCGTGCTCGGCCCACAACCAGGCGTAGGCGGAGGCGGGAATGACGATCAGGGCGAGCCCGAGCGCGACCAGCTGCGCCATCTGAGCCTGGTCCTTGACCTCGGGGCCGGGGCCGGGCGGATAGCTGCCGTCCAGCCGGGGCCAGCGCGCGATCGGCAGATCGGGTACGCCGGCCGCCTCGGCCATGGACAGCGAGTCGCGCATGGCCAGCGGATGCCCGGCCGGCATGACGGCGACCTGCCCCTCGGTCAGCAGGTCCTGGGTGTCGAACCCGGACAGGTCGTCGAAGGGCCGGTGCACGAGCGCCACGTCGGCCCGGCCCTCGCGCAGGAGCCTGGCCTGCTCACCGATGCCGCACATCAGCACCTCGACCTCGGCCGCCTCCGGTTCCGCGGCGTACGCGTCGAGAAGCTTGCGCAGCAGCTCGTGGGAGGCCCCGGCCTTCGTCGCCAGCACCAGGCGGTCGCCGTGCTGGGCGGCGCGGCGGGTACGGCGGGCGGCGGCGGTCGCGGCGTCGAGGGCCGCGCGGGCCTCGTGCAGCAGCACCTCCCCGGCGGCGGTGAGCGCGACGCCGCGCCGGTCGCGCTCCAGCAGGGTGACACCCAGGCGCCGCTCCAACTGCTGGATCGCCCGCGACAGCGGCGGCTGCGCCATCCCGAGGCGCTCGGCGGCCCGGCCGAAGTGCAGCTCCTCGGCGACGGCCACGAAGTACCTCAGCTCACGGGTCTCCAGGGTGTCCACCGCACCAGCATAATCCGGTGATACCTGCCGGGTATGACAGCGCACCCGATCGGTGTTGGAGCTCCCCGGCGGCCCGGGGGCAGGATCGACACCGTGAGCGAGAAGAAGATCGCGCTGGTGACCGGCGCGAACAAGGGGATCGGATACGAGATCGCGGCCGGGCTCGGCGCTCTCGGCTACGGCGTCGCAGTGGGCGCCCGCGACGACGCCCGGCGGGAGACCGCCGTCGAGAAGCTGCGCGCCGCCGGGGTGGACGCCTTCGGGGTGCCGCTCGACGTGACCAGCGACCAGAGCGTCACCGCGGCGGCCGAGCTCGTCGAACGCCGGACCGGGCGGCTGGACGCCCTGGTCAACAACGCGGGCATCTCGGGAGCGATGTCGGCGGAATGGATCCAGGATCCGACCACGACCGACCTGGACGAGGTCCGCAGGGTCCTGGAGACCAACGTCATCGGCGTCATCCGGGTGACGAACGCGATGCTGCCACTGCTGCGGCAGGCGCCGTCGCCGCGCATCGTCAATGTGTCCAGCAGCGTCGCCTCCCTGACCTGGCAGGCGGACCCGGACGTCAACGTCGGCCCCCTCATGAGCATCTACGCGCCGACGAAGACGTACCTGAACGCCGTCACGCTGCAGTACGCCCGGCAGTTCGCCGGCACGGACATCCTGATCAACGCGGTCTGCCCCGGCCTGGTCGCGACCGACTTCACCGGCTTCCAAGGGCCCCGCACACCCGAGCAGGGCGCGGCCGTGGCGATCCGCTTCGCCACGCTGCCCGACGGCGGTCCCACCGGGTCCTTCTTCCAGGACGACGGCGTCATTCCCTGGTGACTCGAACGCCTGGCTCGTGCGGAAGTTGACGAAGGTGCCGCCGCTGTGACAAGCTGAAGGCGGCACCGAGGTTGACGCTCATAGTAGGTGTAGACATTCGTTTGCATTTTGCGTTATGCTGCTCCCTCGCGCTGCCTTACTCCGCCCCGGGTCGCTCCGGGGCGTTTGGCATGCGCGCAGTCCGATTCCATCCGTGCCCCGGAAGGACATCTGTTGGCAGCTTCGCGCACCGCCTCCGCCATACCCGCCGGTCCCCGCCGTGTCTCCTTCGCCCGCATCGAAGAGCCTCTGGAAGTTCCCGACCTTCTCGCCCTGCAGACCGAGTCCTTCGACTGGCTGCTCGGCAACGACGCCTGGAAGGCCCGGGTGGAGGCGGCTCGCCTGGCCGGGCGTAAGGACGTCCCGGTCCAGTCGGGCCTGGAAGAGATCTTCGAGGAGATCAGTCCCATCGAGGACTTCTCGGGGACCATGTCCTTGTCGTTCCGCGACCACCGGTTCGAGCCGCCCAAGTACTCCGTAGACGAGTGCAAAGACAAGGACATGACCTTCTCCGCCCCGATGTTCGTGACGGCGGAGTTCATCAATAACACCACCGGTGAGATCAAGAGCCAGACGGTGTTCATGGGCGACTTCCCGCTCATGACCCCGAAGGGCACGTTCATCGTGAACGGCACCGAGCGGGTCGTCGTCACCCAGCTGGTCCGTTCGCCGGGCGTCTACTTCGAGCGCAGCGTCGACAAGACGACGGACAAGGATCTCTACGGCTGCAAGGTGATCCCGTCGCGGGGCGCCTGGCTGGAGTTCGAGATCGACAAGCGCGACAGCGTCGCCGTCCGCGTCGACCGTAAGCGCAAGCAGGCCGTCACCGTGCTGCTGAAGGCACTGGGCTGGACCAACGAGAAGATTCTCGAGCGGTTCGGCCAGTTCGAGTCGATGCGGGCCACCCTGGAGAAGGACCACACGGCCGGCCAGGACGACGCCCTGCTCGACATCTACCGCAAGCTGCGGCCCGGTGAGCCGCCGACCAGGGAGTCGGCGCAGACCCTGCTGGAGAACCTCTACTTCAACCCCAAGCGGTACGACCTGGCCAAGGTGGGCCGCTACAAGATCAACAAGAAGCTCGGGGTGGACGCCGAGATCACGCACGGCACCCTGGCCGAGGACGACATCGTCTCGATGATCGAATACCTAGTGCGGCTGCACGCCGGCGAGACGTCGATGGGCTCGACGGGTGAGGTCGTCGTGGACGTCGACGACATCGACCACTTCGGCAACCGCCGCCTGCGCAGCGTCGGCGAGCTCATCCAGAACCAGGTCCGGCTGGGCCTGGCCAGGATGGAGCGCGTCGTGCGCGAGCGGATGACGACGCAGGACGTCGAGGCGATCACGCCGCAGACCCTGATCAACATCCGGCCGGTCGTGGCGTCGATCAAGGAGTTCTTCGGCACCTCGCAGCTGTCGCAGTTCATGGACCAGACCAACCCGCTGGCCGGCCTGACGCACAAGCGGCGGCTGAACGCGCTCGGCCCCGGCGGCCTGTCGCGTGAGCGGGCGGGCATGGAGGTGCGCGACGTGCATCCGTCCCACTACGGCCGGATGTGCCCGATCGAGACCCCCGAAGGCCCGAACATCGGCCTGATCGGCTATCTCGCGTGCTTCGCCCGCCTCAACGCCTTCGGCTTCGTCGAGACGCCTTACCGCAAGGTCGTCGACGGCAAGGTGACCGAGCGGATCGACTACCTGACCGCCGACGAGGAGGACCGGTTCATCATCGCGCAGGCGAACTCCGCGCTGACGGCGGACGGCGGCTTCGCGGAGAACCGGGTGCTCGTACGGCGCAAGGGCGGCGAGTTCGAGCACGTACGGGCCGAGGAGGTCGACTACATCGACGTGTCGCCGCGCCAGATGGTGTCGGTGGCCACCGCGATGATCCCCTTCCTGGAGCACGACGACGCCAACCGCGCGCTGATGGGTGCGAACATGCAGCGCCAGTCGGTGCCGCTGCTCAAGAGCGAGGCGCCGCTGGTCGGCACCGGCATGGAATACCGTGCCGCGACCGACACGGGCGACGTGCTCAGCGCGGAGAAGGCCGGTGTGGTGGAGGAGGTCTCCGCCGACTACATCACCGTGATGAACGACGACGGCACGCGGACGACGTACCGGGTGGCGAAGTTCAAGCGCTCCAACCAGGGCACGAGCTTCAACCAGAAGCCCATCGTGGCCGAGGGCGACCGGGTCGAGGTCAACCAGGTCATCGCCGACGGCCCCTGTACCGACAACGGTGAGATGGCGCTCGGCAAGAACCTGCTCGTGGCGTTCATGCCGTGGGAGGGCCACAACTACGAAGACGCGATCATCCTGTCCCAGCGGCTGGTCCAGGACGACGTCCTGTCCTCGATCCACATCGAGGAGCACGAGGTCGACGCCCGTGACACCAAGCTGGGCCCGGAGGAGATCACCCGCGACATCCCCAACGTCTCCGAGGAGGTCCTGGCCGACCTCGACGAGCGCGGCATCATCCGGATCGGCGCCGAGGTCGTGCCCGGCGACATCCTGGTCGGCAAGGTCACGCCCAAGGGCGAGACCGAGCTGACGCCGGAGGAGCGGCTGCTGCGCGCGATCTTCGGTGAGAAAGCCCGTGAGGTCCGCGACACCTCGCTGAAGGTGCCGCACGGCGAGCAGGGCAAGGTCATCGGGGTCAGGGTGTTCTCACGCGCCGACGGGGACGAGCTGCCGCCGGGGGTCAACGAGCTGGTCCGCGTCTACGTGGCGCAGAAGCGTAAGATCACCGACGGTGACAAGCTGGCCGGCCGGCACGGCAACAAGGGCGTCATCTCCAAGATCCTGCCGGTCGAGGACATGCCGTTCCTGGAGGACGGCACCCCGGTCGACATCATCCTCAACCCGCTGGGCGTGCCCGGCCGGATGAACGTCGGCCAGGTGCTGGAGATGCATCTGGGCTGGATCGCCGCCAGGGGCTGGGACATCTCCGGCATCGAGGAGGCCTGGGCCGAGCGGCTGCGCGACAAGGGCTTCGAGCGGGTCGAGCCGCGGACCCGGATGGCCACGCCGGTCTTCGACGGGGCGAACGAGGAGGAGATCGTCGGGCTGCTCGACAGCACCGTGCCCAACCGCGACGGGGATCGGATGGTGCGCGGGAGCGGCAAGGCGCAACTGTTCGACGGCCGTTCGGGGGAGCCGTTCCCGTATCCGATCGCCGTGGGGTACGTCTACATCCTCAAGCTGCACCACCTGGTCGATGACAAGATCCACGCGCGTTCGACCGGCCCGTACTCCATGATCACCCAGCAGCCGCTCGGCGGTAAGGCCCAGTTCGGTGGCCAGCGCTTCGGTGAGATGGAGGTGTGGGCGCTGGAGGCGTACGGCGCCGCCTACGCCCTGCAGGAGCTGCTGACCATCAAGTCCGACGACGTTGTCGGCCGGGTGAAGGTCTACGAGGCCATCGTCAAGGGCGAGAACATCCCCGAGCCCGGCATCCCCGAGTCCTTCAAGGTGCTCATCAAGGAGATGCAGTCGCTGTGCCTGAACGTCGAGGTGCTCTCCAGCGACGGCATGTCCATCGAGATGCGCGACACCGACGAGGACGTCTTCCGCGCGGCGGAAGAGCTCGGTATCGATCTGTCCCGGCGTGAGCCGAGCAGCGTCGAAGAGGTCTGACGCTCCCGCGACCCGGCGGAGGACGCCCGTCCGTCCTCCGCCGCGCTGCGAAGCAGCGCCAAGGGTACGGCTGCCCTCTGACGGTTGCCCTGGCCGGCCCAGGTCTGACCGAGGACGTCGACGAGTCCGCGCTGACCACCGGTGCCGGCGGTGCCCAACGGCGCGAACGTCGTCCCGAAGCTGAGGCGGGGCCGGTCACCGACAAACAGCTGAAGTGCCTCAGTTGATCACGGTCTTGGCCGGTCCCTGACGCCGGGGCTGATCAGGCGGTGGGCGACACCTGGGCGGCCCCCACTGGGTCGGTGCGACCAGCCCAAAAGTAGCTCTCTGTAGTTGTTGTCACCGTATGTGTCTGAAGCTGCTGAACCGAACGGCTGACAGGGGAAGTCGACCTGTCGCTGGCGAAGCTGTCAGCAGGTACACGTGATCGTGTTGGCTCTGGTCAACGCGTCGCCGCCGGCGTCCAGCACGCGGGTGATCTCGCGGGCGGACAGCAGCACATCCACACGGGCCACCGCGCTGACCGGTGCGTCGTCCAGGTCGTCCTGGCTGTCGGCGAAGCCGCCGGTCTGCCAGGCTTACGGCCACACCGCTGCCGTCACACCTGCGCCACCCCGTCTACGCCACGGTGGAGCCGACCCGGCCCACGTCCAAGCCCTCCTCGACGAATGTCGCTATCGTCCGCAGGTCCATTCGCGTCCGAGCCGTTGCGTTCCCGGAGGTCCGTATGTTCCCCTTGGCTGCTCATGGAAGAAGGGGGGTGTGGCGAACCATCTCCGGCCTCGCTGTTCCTCTTTTGTGGCCGGGTCCCTTAATTTCGCTGCCCAGCTCGGAATTGTCGCCATTCTGGGGCGTATGGGGGGAGAGGTCATTTATGTACGTTCCCTGTATCAGCCTGTCAGCCTCATCGTCCTTGCCCTGAGTGTGGGCTTCGCGGTCTGTAACCAGGTAACCGCCGCGATCAGCAAGGGGGCCGGGCGCCCCGGGACGTCATGTCGAACGCCGCCAGCCCGGCCAGGGTATGGCTCGGGTTCGGCGCGGCCCTGTACCTGCTCCTCGCGGTCGCGGCTCCCTCCCTGACCGGTCTTCTCCATGTGGACGCCGGTCTGCTGGTCGTCGGGGAGGAGCTGTGTGCGTCCAGCCTGCGCGGCTATGGGTATGCGCGGCAGGCCACCGTCCTGGTCATCTGTACGGCGAGAGTGCGGGCCGCCTACTTGCCTGACGTGACTGACACGCCTTCAACCGCGCTGACCAGCAGATTCGCTCTGGTCGCCCGTGTGCCCGTGCCTCCGGCGCCGCAGCGGCGCGTGCGCTGGGCGCACACGTTCAGCCCATCCCGACCTTCTGGTGTTCAGGGTCGATGACGAAGACGGTGCGGGGGCTGTCGTGGGGGTAGGGCTGGTCGGTGTACTTCGCGGCGATGGCGTCGATGATTTCCCAGGTGGCGTCGCCTTCGATGCGGTCGACGACTCGGCCGCGGACGACGATGGGCTCGAACCACTTGGCGGCGGGAACGATGGAGATGGCGACGCGGGGGTCGCGGGCGAGGTTGCGGGCCTTGCGGGTGTGCGGGCCGGTGAAGAAGATGACCTGTTCGCCGCGGGCCGCGACATACACGGGTGCGCTGTGCGGCGCGCCGTCGGGGCCGATGGTGGCGAGGTGACCGAAGGACGCGGCGTCGAGGGCGGCGCGTACGGCGGGATCCAGCATGGTGAGACTCCTCAACGGGGATTGGTGGTTCGCCAGTCGACGTAGTCGGCGACGGCGCGGTTGATGTCGAACTCCGGCGTGAATCCGGTGTCGGCGGTGAGCCGGGTGATGTCCAGGTACGGCGCGGGGCCCATGGTGCGGCCGGGAAGCAGGTCGCCGGCGATCTCCGGGCGGACGGCCTTGACCGCCTCGACGAACTCGCGGTTGCTGACCGGTTGCCCGCTGGACACGTTGTAGACGGTGTGCGGCAGCGTCGGAGCCGTTGTCAGCAAGGCGATCGCGCGGCCCGCGTCCGGTGCGTAGCAGGAGTCCTCGGCGGCGTCGTCGGGCAACGCCGGCGGTGTTTCGCCGCGCAGGACCGCGCCGATGTACGGCGGTTTCGGGCTGAATGCGGACTCCGGATCCATCAGCGGCCCCCACGTGCTCCCGATGCGCAGCAGCACCGGCTGTACGTCGGTGCCCTGCAGGGCGTGGGTGACGATCGGCTCGGCGGCCTTCTTGAACGCGATGATGAGGTGCGGGTAGTCCGCCACCGGGAGCGGCAGGTCCTCGGTCCAGCAGATCTCTGGCCGGCCGATGTAGTTGCCGATGCTGCTGGCCACCGCGAATCGTCCTACGCCCCAGGTCCGAGCCGCGTCCAGCGCGTTCAGCAGGCCGGTCAGATCGGTGCGGAAGAACGACACCGGGTCATCGCCCGGGATGCTGCCGGCCAGGTGCACGATGTCGCTGATCTCGTACCGCTTGCCCAGGGACAGAAACCCCTCCCGGTCGGTCACATCGAGCGTCTCCACCGTCGCCGCACCCGCGAGGAACGACGGTAGGTCGGAACGCCGGTGCGAGGTGACGATCACCTCCTGACCCAGGTCCAGGAGCGCGCGGGCGGTGTGGGCGCCGATCATGCCGAGCCCGCCGGTGACGAGGATCATCGGACCACCTCGTAGCGCAGGTGCGTCACGCCCGGCGCCGGGACGGCCTCGAGCAGGCGCAGCTCGACATGCTGGGGAAGTGCCTGGAAGAACGGGTGCCCGCCGCCGAGCAGGACCGGGACCTGGTGCAGGACGATCTCGTCGACCAGCCCGGCAGCCAGCGCGGAGGTGACGGCACCGCCGCCCATGATGCCGACATCCTTGCCGTCGGCAAGCTTGCGGGCGATCTCGACCGCCGCTTCGATGGTGGAGGCGACCGTCTGCGTCGGATGCAACTCCGGCACCGGCCGGTGGGTCAGGACAACGAGCGGCGCGTTCGGGTGCGGACTGCCGTCGGTGAAATGACTGGAGTGTTCGTACGTCGTCCACCCGCAGATCACGGCGCCGTCCCGGCCCGCGAGCTCGTCGAAGATCCGGGCGCTCTCCGGGCTCAGCTTGAACCCGTCGCCGAACACCTTGCTCGGGGTGTCGCCGTTGAAATACCAGTCGAACAGCATGCCGGCATCGCCGAGCCCGCGACCGAACTCGTCGGCGCCCTCCGGCGTCCGGCCACTGATGTAGCCGTCGACCGAGACGGCGAGCGCCGCCACTACCTTGCTCATGGAACGTCCTTTCAGAGTGCTTGCGGAAAGTCGAAGAAGCGGTCCGGGTCGTAGAGTTGTTTCACCGCGCGGAGACGGTCGAGGTTCTCGCCGTGGTAAGCCGAGGGGCCGTCGGTCAGGGTTGGATCCGGGAAGTTGGGATACACCCGGCCGGAGCCGTCTTCGTGGGCGATCGCCCAGGAGGTGTCGACCCAGCCGGGCGTGCCGACGTGCTGGAGGAGGAACCGTTCGTCGCGGTGGGCGAACGCGGTGGCGTCGGGACCGACGCGGTTGTAGGCGCCACCCATCGCGGTGAACGACAGCCGCCCACCAGGCTGGTGATCCAGCAACTCGGTGAGAACCCGGTCGGAGAGCGAACGGGCAAAGAATTCGGATCGGGTGTGGTGCTGCTGCACCGGCTCATTGAAACTTCCCTTCAACTCAGGCAGCGACATGCCGCCCCGCAGGTCGAACGGAATCTCGTACCCGGCCAGATCGCTCAGCTCCCGGACGAGCTCCCGGGTCGGCTCCACCGCGAGAAGCGACGCACCAACCAGACCAGCCCGTACACCTATCGTGAGGTTGACGGTCAGGTTGTCGGGGATTTCGGGGGCCCAGGCTTGCCAGGCCGCGGCCAGGAGTTCGGGGTCCGGGGGAGACCACTGTGCGGAGATCCGGGTGATCGGAGCAGCCGGAACGGTTTCGAAGTGGAGTTTGGTGACCACGGCGAAGTGGCCGCCGCCGGCCCCCCGGAGCGCCCAGAACAGATCGGGCTCCCGAGCGGAATCGCAGTCGGCAACGGTGCCGTCGGCAAGAACGACCTGCGCGCCGATCAGCCGATCGCACGTCAGCCCGTGAGCGCGCCCGATCAGGCCGATGCCCCCGCCAAGAGTCAGCCCGGTGATACCGACCGTCGGACCGCAGCCGGCCGGAAGCGCCCGACCCGCGCCGTCCAACGCCGGATAGACCTCACCAAGTACGGCGCCGGCTTCGACAGTGGCGACATCGCCGGCAACGCTGATCGACCGCAGGTCCGTCATGTCGAGCACGACGTCGGCGCCCGACAGGCGATCGGTGAAGCAATGACCGCCTCCGCGCGGCACCAGCCGCGCACCGGACTGCCGTGCGTGCTTGATCGCAGCAACAACCTCCGCGACCGACCGGCACTGCACTACCTGGCGAGTGATCATGCTCCGACCTTAGGAGCGCGGCACCACCGGGTTCTTGAACAAATCGCGCATCCCGGCCAGGAACGGCAGGTACGACCCCGAGTGGTCGTGCTCACACCCGCAGCGGTTCACGTTCATGCCGAGCAGTTGCGTCGGCGTCAACCCGGTCAGCCGCAGGCATTCCCGGCTGAGGTGCGCCTGATCGGCGTACCCGGCATCGATCGCGAGTCCTGCGGTCCCGTCCGTCCCGCGCCGTCCGGACGGCGCCGCGCCGGCCTGCGCCAGGGCGAGAAATCCCTGGAACCGCAACGTCCGCTGCAACACCTTCGGCGTTATCCCGACCGCCTGCAGACACCGTCGCCGGAGCTGGCTCGACGACAGCGCCAACTCCGAAGCCAGTGAGTCGATCGACACCGGCTGCCACGGCATCAGTCCCCGGACGGCCTCTCGCACCAGTGGATCCAGCCGATCGGCGCGGAACTCGTTCAGCAGTTGCGCCTGCAGGTACAGCAGCGCTCGCTCCGGCGACGTCTCCCGAGCCATCCCCTCGACCAGCCGATCCGCGGTGTGCCCCCACAGATCCGCCAGGCTGAGCTGCTGGTCGACCAACTCGTCCAACGCCGCCGGCAGCGGGGGAGCAGTCCCCGGATGGAACCGTACGCCGACCAGCGTGGTGCCGGCCGGGATCACCTCACGGGCCGGTCGCGTCAGCGGCCCGAGCAGTCGCGGCCGCTCACCGAGCGGGAAGTGGATCTCGACCCCGCCGGTCGGCAGATGCCGGTGGACGTGGTCGGTCGCGCCGATGCGCTGGATCCACACGGTCCGGACCACTCCGGACAGCCCTCGCACCGGCAGGCTCTCGACGTACGCCTCCACTGTGGCCACACCCGCACTGAATCGGTGGCGCCGGGGTGGTGTCAACCAGATTCGCTCAGGACCGAAAAGGAAATGTGCCGATCCCTTGAGCCGGCACCCCGATCGGGGAGGTCCAGGAGCCCAGCTCTCTGTCAGCTCAACGAGCCTCCTTGGGGCTTACCGTAGCTGGAGGAGTTCTGTGCCGTTCGGGGAGCCGGTTCGCGAAGAACGCGCGGGTGCCGTGGACGAGAAGGTCCGGCGCCTGGTGGGCGGCGTAGTGACCCCCCGGTCGTAGGTGTTCCAGGACACGATGTTGGCATGGTCGCCGTTGATCACCGCCTGGATACGACCACCACCACCGCTGTGCGCATCCACTCCAACGGCGAGACCTTCTTAACCGCCGGCACGACCAGGCTCTCCAGCAGTTCCCGCCGCATCTCCACCGGCGTCTGCTCCACCAGGCCCGCACCTGCTCCAGGTGCATCACGTCGGAAGAGATCGTCTCGTCCGACAGTTCCGCCGCAGCCACGCCCGTCGACAATCAGGCAACTCTCTCCGTCGGTGACCGCCCGCAGAGCGTCGCGGTAGCCGCTGGCCCTTGCCGTTGACCTAGCGGTCACTGGGTCACCGGGTCTTGATCGTGGGTGGCCGGTTGACATCGGCGATCGGCCCGGCCGCCGTCCGTATGAGACCCCGTACGGTGGTCGAGCCGACGGTTTCCCTGCTCATCTCATGCGGCGTCCCGGTCGTCGCCGGTCGTGTAGTCGAAGAGGAAGGCGACGGTGTCCGGTCCCGCGGCGGGCACGCCGAGCGGCTCGCCGGTGAGCTGGTTCGCGCCGGTCAGCAGCGGAGGCAGCTCGCATCCGGCGCGTACGTCGATCGTCAGTGTGAGCGGCCCGGTCGGCACCGCGTGAGCCGTCACCCGCTGGCGCAGCGGCCCGATCCTGGCGATGACGCTCACCTGTCCGTCGTCCACCTCCAGGTCGTAGTGGTGCGCCTCATCGATGCGCAGTGAGAGGCCGACACGAGCGGCGCCGGGATCGAGCCGGGCGCTGAAGCGGGCGGACAGGTGCTGCTGCCGGCGGCCGACGAAGGTGGCGCCGGACCGGTCCAGGGTGCGGCCGAGCACGTGGAAGGCGGGGGTGGCGCCGCGTGGGCGGGTGCCGAGCAGCACCATCCACCAGGAGCCGTCGGCCGCCTGGACGAGGTCGCCGTGGCCGGTGCTATGAATAGGCCGGTCAGTGCTCACCTCCCCACCTCATGGCCTACTTAGGGTTATGAGATCTTACTCAGGGTAGTTATGGGGTTGCCGACTCCCGCTCGACGGGCTGCCTTCCCTCACCCCCGTCACGGCGCCGCGTCGAGGCAGGAGCGGCGGACCGGTCGATCACGTGATCGCAGGGATCACGAACCGAATGGAGAACCCCCATGTCCTTTTCCGCTGCCGACCGCCTGCGGATGCGCTTCGAACTCCTCGACGTCAACGGCAGCGGCTCGCTGACGTCCGCCGACTTCGAACTCTTCGCCGCACGCGTCTGCCGCGTGCTGGGCGTGCCCACCGGCGCCCCGGCGGCCCACGCGCTCGCCGAAGGGTGCCGGCGCTTCTGGACGGGGCTGGCCGCCGCCGCCGACCTGGACCAGGACGGGCAGGTGACCTTCACGGAATACCGCTCGTTCTCTCACGACGACGCCTGGTTCGCCGAGTACGGCGAGGCGTACGTGGGGGCGGTGTCCACCGTCTGCGACCTGGACGACGACGGGCTCATCGAGCGCGACCACTTCCTCGGCCTGCACAGCGCCGGGGGTTTCCCGCTGTCGTACTCGGTCAAGCTCTTCGACGACCTGGACGGCGGCGGGACCGGCCGGGTGAGCACGGCCGCCTTCGCCGCGTTCCTGCGCGCGTACTACACCGGCGCCGACGCGCTGCTCTGACCGGCCGATCGGACGAGGAACGGGGACCGCGCTCACATGCTGGTGTGCGGCGATCGCACGGTGAGCCGTGCCGAGTTGACGGCGCTGGCGGGCGAACGGGCGGCCAGGCTCGCGTCCTGCGGGATCGGAGAAGGTGATCTCGTCGGGCTGTGCCTGCCCAACGGCTGGGAATGGGTGGTGACCTACCTGGCGCTGGCGCGGCTCCGGGCGTGCTGCGTGCCGCTCCACGCGGCGTCGGCCGTCGCGGAGCTCGCCCATGTGATCCGCGACTGCGGGATGCGCGCGTTGTTCGTCTCCGCCGACCGAGCCGAGGCGCTGGCGGACACGGACGCCGGCCAGGTGCTGCTCTGCCCGGACGGCGTGGTTCCCCGTAACGGGCGGGCCCCGGAGCACGGGCAGGCGGCGCCCGCCGCCTGCCTGGCCTACACCTCGGGGACGACGGGGTCGCCCAAGGGGGTGATCCAGACGCGGCGGGCGGTTCGCGCGGGCGGCGCCAACCTGGCCGGACGCCTGCGGCTCGGGCCGCGGGACCGGGTGGTGACGGCGCTGCCGCTGGCGCACACGTACGGGACGAACGTCATGAACGCGGCGCTGCGCAGCGGCGCGGAGCTGATCCTGCTGGAGCGCTTCGACGTGGCCGCGCTGGCGGAGCGATCGGCCAGGCACGCGGCGACCGTGATGGCGGGCGTGCCTGCGATGTATCGGCGGCTGCTGCTGGAGCCGGAGGTGCGGCTGCCCGGCTCGCTGCGGTGCTGCCTCTCGGCCGGTCAGAGCGCGGGGGAGGACCTGGCTCTGGCCTTGGAGGACCGTACCGGCGCCCCTTATGCCGAGGGATGGGGGATGACGGAGCTGGGCGGCATGGCCACGCTGGCCGCGCCCGAGCTGGCCGGCCGCCACGGCACGGCCGGAACGCCGCTGCCCGGCGTGCGGCTGCGGGTGCGGGCGGACGGGAACGCGGCGCCGCCGGGCACGCCGGGCGAACTCCAGGTGCACGGCCCGATCGTCACGCCCGGCTACTGGAACGCGCCGGGGCTGAGCGCCGAGGCGATCGGCGCGGACGGGTGGCTGCGGACCGGGGACGTCGGCGTCATCGCCGCCGACGGGCGGGTCCGGATCCTCGACCGGATCAAGGACGTCGTCCTGTGCGGCGGCTATTCGGTGTTCCCGGCCGAATTGGAACGTGCCATTCGTGGTCATCCGGGGGTCCGTGACGTCGCCGTCGCCGGGTTGCCCGATCCGGTCCTGGGTGAGATTCCGTGCGCGTGGGTGGTGGGCGGGGGCGGGGCCGTCCCCACCGCCGAAGAGATCATCGGGCACTGCCGGGCGGTGCTGGCTCCGTACAAGCTGCCGCGCCGGGTCGTCTTGGTCCCCGAACTGCCGGTCACCGCGAGCGGCAAGGTCGACAAGCGTGCCCTGACCACTTCCGACGAGGAGCTGCATGTCGCTGAATGACCGATTCGGCCTGCACGGCCGTACCGCGCTCGTCACCGGGGCCTCGCGGGGCATCGGCGCCGCCGTCGCCCGCGGGTTCGCCGCCGCGGGCGCCGACGTGGCCGTGCTCGGACGCTCCCGCCACGACCTGGAGGCGGTCGCGGCCACCGTACGGTCGCACGGCCGCCGGGCCGTGGCGGTCGAGTGCGACGTCACCGACGCGGCCAGGATCGAGACCGCGTGCGCTGCCGTCGAGGAACGGCTCGGCGCGGTCGACATCCTGGTGAACAACGCGGGCGGGCCCGTCTTCCAGGCGCCGCTGCTGGACGTCCGCGACGACGGCTGGGAGCGGGTGCACAACCTCAACCTCACCAGCGCCTTCCGCTTCGTCAGGAGACTGGCGCCGGCGATGGCCGGACGGCGCCAGGGGGTCATCGTCAACGTCGGGTCGATCGCGGCGGCCCGGCCCTGGCCCGAGATCGCCGCCTACGGAGCGGCCAAGGCCGGCCTGCGGCACCTCACCCAAGCCCTGGCGGGCGAACTCGGACCCCAGGGGGTACGGGTGAACGCGGTCAGCCCGGCGTGGATCGACACCGCCGTCAACCGCGCCTACGTCACCGACCCCGCGCTCTCGGAGGCGGCCATGGACCTGGTGCCGCTGGGCCGCTGGGCGAGCCCGGACGAGGTCGCGACGGTGGTGACGTGGCTGGCCTCACCGGCGGCCTCGTTCGTCACCGGGGCCGACATCCCGGTCGACGGGGGCTTCGCGGTGGCCATGCCCTCGGGCGCGCGGGCCGCGCTGAGCAGGGTGCGCCCCGCCGAGGGGGCCAGGGCGTGATCGACGGACCGCTCATCGTGGGCGCGGGCCCCGTGGGACTGGCGGCCGCCCTGCTGGCGCGCGCCCGGGGTATGCCCGTCCACGTGCTGGAACAACTGCCTTCCACCGAGCCCAAGCCCGGCAGCCGGGCCATCTTCCTGCACCGGCAGACGATCCGGACGCTCGCGACCGCCTCGCCCTACCTCGCCGGCCGCGTGGTGGAGGAAGGGCTGGTGTGGGCGGGACGGGCGACGTACTGGGCCGGGCGGCAGGTCCATCACCGCCGCCACGCGCCGGTGCCGGCGGAGCTCGCGCCGTACGTCAGCCTGCCGCAGCCCCGAGTGGAAGCGCTGCTCCGCGAGACGGCCCTGCGGGCCGGGGTGACCTTCTCCTGGTGCGCGCGGGCCGACGAGGTGACTCTTCTGGACGGCTCCGTCCTGGTCCGGGCGACCGACGGCAGGCAGTGGCGCTCCGCGTTCGTGGTCGCCGCCGACGGCGCCGGATCGACCGTGCGGCGCCGGCTGGGCATCCCGATGAACGGCGTCCCGACGAACGGCATCCGGAGAGGCGGCTTCCGGAGGACCGGCGTGCGAAGGGACGGCGTTCGGGGGGACGGCGTTCGGGAGGGCGGCGATGCGCGCGGCGACGCGTTCGTCGTCGTGGACGTCGCCGGCGATCCCGACCGGCCGCTGCCCGCCGAACGGGTCTTCCACTACCGCCATCCGCGCGCCGAGGGCCGCAACGTGCTCGTCGTCCCCTTCGCCGGCGGTTACCGCGTGGACCTGCAATGCCGCGCCGATGACGATCCGGCGGCGCTCGCCGCCGACCCGTCCGCCTGGCTGCGGCCCTTGCTGCCGCCCGGCCACGCCGGCGAGATCACCTGGTCCTCCCACTACGTGTTCCGCCAGGCGGTCGCCGAGACCTTCACCAGCGGCCGGGTCCTGCTGGCCGGGGAGGCCGCTCACCTGTTCGCGCCCTTCGGCGCACGCGGGCTCAACTCCGGCATCGCCGACGCGGCCGCCGCCGTCGAGGCCATCGCCTCCATCGCCTCCATCGCCCAAGCCGGCCTCGTGCGCCCCGGCGACGAGCGTCCTGGTGCCGCCCTCAGCACCGAGCCTCCTGGCGCCGCCCTCGGCACCGACGGCTCTGGCGCGGTCCTCGGCGCACTGGCCGACTACGACCGGGTCAGGCGGGCCGCCGCCGAACGTAACCGCGTGGCCGCGGGCAAGGCGCTGGCGCACCTGACCGCCGCGGGCCCGCACCGCCGGGCCACGCAGCGCGCCGCCGCCCTCGCCGCCCGGATCCTGCCCCGCGCCGGAGCCTGGCTCGACCGCAAACCCTTCGGTCCCCGCGACGCCGGCATCCCCGGCAGCCTCTACTGAACGTTCACCCCTTGCGAGGTTCCCATGCTCCAGCGGATCGCGCCCCGGCCCGTCAGCGCCGAAACCTTCACCGACCCCCGCACCCGAGCCCTCCTGTCCCACCCGGGCAGCACCACCTGCCTGCTCGAACGTCTCCTGAACGACCGCCTGACGGTCAGCAGCATGAAGGTCTCCCGGGCGGCAGTGGGTCGGACGTGCCCTGAGGCGGCCGCGCCGCTCGGCGTACCCCTCGACGCTCCCGTCCTGGTCCGCCGCACCACGCTCGGCCTCGCGCGGCAGCACGTCTCCCGCAACCTCGTCCTGGCCCCGCTCGGCCGGCTGCCCTGGGCCGAGCGGCTGCTGCGCTCCTGCGCCACACCGCTGGGACCGCACCTGCCCCAGCCGCACCACCGCCGTCCGCTGGGCCTCGGCGTGGACACGTGGAGTCCAGGACGCGCCGCCGCCTCCAGGTGGTACCTCATCATCGACCCCGGCAGCACTCAGCCGGCGCTCTTCATCCGGGAGACCTTCCATCCCGATCTCTTCGATCCCGCGACATCGTGCGCGCACGTCCAGTCATGAAGGGCACGGCGGCCGGTAGGGGAGGCCGGGAAAGTACCGGTCCCACTCCTGTGAGGTGATCCGCGGGTGGGCCAGCCGGCAAACCCGGGCCGCGATCTGTTCGGCGTCGGTCTCCCACAGCAGCGCCGTGCGGTCGTAACCGCCGGTCGCCACGGTGTGCCGGTCCGGGCTGAAGGCCACGGAGGACACGCGGTCGGTGTGGGCTTCGAGTGCGGTCCGGAGTTGTGGCCGCCGTGGGTCGGAGAGATCCCACAGCCGGGTGGCGCCGTCGTTGCCCGCGGTGGCGAGGAGGCGTCCGTCCGGGCTGAAGGCCACCATGTTGACGCTGTCGGTGTGGGCGATCGGCGCGGCGAGCGGTGAGGGGTGGCGGGGGGGCGGTGAGGTCCCACAGCCGGGCGGTGTCGTCGAAGCTGGCGGTGGCCAGGGTGCGGCCGTCCGGGCTGAACGCGACCGAGACCAGGCCGTCGCGGTGGCCGGTCAGCGCGGCGCGGAGCCGGTGGTCCCGTACGTCCCACAGCCGAGCCGCCCTGTCGGAGGAGGCGGTGGCCAGGAGGCGCCCGTCGGGGCTGAACGCCACCGCGTTCACGCCCTTGGAGTGCCGGAACACGGCCAGTGCGCGAGGCCGCCCGGGGCCGGCGAGGTCCCAGAGCCGGGCCGTGTTGTCCCAGGCGGCGGTGGCGGCGGTGCGTCCGTCCGGGCTGATGGCGGCCGCGTTGACGTTGTCGCTGTGGCGGGCGAGCGCTCAGTAGGTGATGAATCCGTACAGGGCCAGATGGTTCGACTTCGTGCCGCTCACCGTGTGGTCGATCGGCGAGGGCAGCACGGTGCCCCTGACGAAGAGGTAGTCGATCTTCCTGGAGCCCATGGTCGCCTTCGTGCCGTGACCGGTCATGCCGAAGCCGCTGAGCGTGGTGGCGGCGATGTTCGTGCGATTGGCGTCGATCCCGATCACGCGGATCGCCGAGGCGTTCATCAGGGCGGTGGCGTCCGCGCCGACATGGATGCCGGAGTTCGCGATGCCCGTGGTGCCGGCGCCCGCGCAGGCGTTGGCGCCGTTCTGCTCGGGGAGGTGCATGGTGGCGGCGAAGACCGTCGTGCCTGCGTCCCTGATCGTGAACTTCGCCGCGATGGCGCTGGTCCGCTTCCATTTGTACGCGTTGGTGGTGCCGCTGTCGTTGTTCGGCGGCTTGTACAGCGTGCATCCGGCCCCGCCGGCGTACGACGTGCCTGGCTTGAGCCAGCCGGCGCTCCAGTACTTCGAGACGTCGCCGGCCGCGAGGCTCAGCGTCCTGGTGTTGTAGATGATCGCGTTGGTCTGCTTCTTCTTCAGGTCGCCGAGCTCCTGCTGGCTGCATTTGTGCGTGCTGCCCCACGGCTCGGGGTCGTCCCAGGCCACGATCGCCTTGTACGTGCCCGCCGAGTAGCCCATCTTGGCCGAGAGCTGGTCGGCGTAGGCCGAGGCCTGGCCGGTGCCGCGTACCTGCTGCACGATCAGCAGATCGGGCGCCTGCACACCGGAGGTGCCCGTCCGGCCCTCGTCGTCGACCAGTATCGAGGTGAGGTGATCGGGGCCGGAGATCCGGGTGCACGAGCCGTCGGCGTTGTTCGTCACCAGATTCTCGACGTTGTTGCTGTAGACCCGTAAGACCCGGTCCGCGGTGGTGGCGGTCGCGGGCGTGGTGATAGTCGTGATGAGGACGGCGGCGAGCACTATCGCGGCAGGCGCGCGGTGATCGAACAGCATGATCGCAGAGTAACCACGCCCCGGCGGCAGATACCAGGCCCGGCGGATCAGGAGAGATCGGCCGGCGTGATCTCCGGAGCGGGGAGAGGATCAGCGTCCGGGCGGGCGCGCAGACCGTCGAGCATGAGGCTGAGATACCGGTCGCCACCGGCCTGGCGGACGAACCGCGTCAGCGCCGCCCAGGCGTCCGGCTCCTCGTCCTCGGCTGTCCTGGCGATGGCGATCACTCGGTCGAAGCTGTCCAGCGCCACCCCGCGGATCAGCGCGTCGCGGTTCGCCCGCCCGGTCGGCGCTTACCTGGCGGTCGTCTCGGTGCCCCGCGAGCTGGCCCGCGACGGCGCGATGATCGCCTGCTTCGACGTGGGCCGCACCGCGATGGTGTACACCGCCGCGCATCTGGACGACGCCCGCGCGCTGTTCCTGTTCCGCACCGAGCGTCCGCTCGACTACCACCATCGCGACACCGACCGGCAGAAGACCCTTCCCGGGGAGTCCGGCTGTTCGACTCCTTCCCGGTACGGGACTATCAGCCGCCGCCGTCACCTACGCGACGTCGGGCCGGGTCATGAGCGGCGATCGCAGATGCAGCGTCAGATCGGGGCCGGTCAGGGGCACGGTGCTCCACGTCGCCGTCGCCGTCCCCGAGTCGGCGTCGACCACCAGCCGGACCCGGTGCGGGGTGGTGATGACGTAAAGGTCGGCGACGAACGTGTCGCCCTGCCAGGCGCCGGCCGCGACGACAGGACGGCCGAGCGGTGAGCTTTCCCGCCATTCGCCGTGGCCGGCCTCGACGTCGAGGGGCGCCCCGAAGCGCAGGAGCCAGCCGCCGTCCACGGGATCGACGATCACCTCGGTTCCGTCGGGGAGAGCCGAGTCCGCGGCGGAGGCGTCCAGTCTCGCCTTGGTGGAACGCCCCGGGGCGGCCGAGCCTGGCACTGGCGCGAGTGACAGTCGCCGCAGTCGATCGGCGAGGAGCTCGTCGTCTTTGGTGTCGTCCGGGTGGTCCACGCCGGGCAGCAGGCACTCCCAGACGGCGTCGAGCACGGCTTGGGCGTCTCCTTGGGCGGTCACGGCGACCACGAGATCGTGCGACGGGATCACCACACACTGCTGGCCGAAGGCACCGTGACCGTGGTAGCCGTGCCGCGCCATCCAGAACTGGTAGCCGTAGCCGCAGCTGAAGTCGGCGTCGCTCGATCCGTCCTCGAACGGCCGGCAACCGATCTGCCGGCTGGTCGCGAGCTCCACCCATGCGCGAGGGACGAGCTGCCGGCCGTTCCAGAGACCTCCGCGCAGCAGCAGCTCACCGAAGGCGGCGACGGCCCCGGTCGTGAGGTGCAGGCCGTGGAATCCGAAGGCGGCGCCGCTCGCCACCCGGTCCCATTCGGCGTGCTCGACGCCCATCGGGTGGAAGAGGCGCTCGTCGAGCAGTTCGGGCAGGCCGCGGCCGGTGACCCGTTCCACCATCCGGGCCAGGACGAAGGTGGTCGGATTGTCGTAGGCGTGCCGGGTGCCCTCCGTTTCGGGAAAACGTACGCGCATAAAGCCCTTCACCAGGTCGCCCGGCTCCAGCCGCCAGGCCTCGTCGAGGCTGTCCGCCTGGTGGCCGGTCGTCATGGACAGCAGGTGGTGGACGGTGAGGCGGCGTCCCTGCGCCGAGATGTCGGCCGGAACGTGCTCGGGCAAGACGTCCACCACCCGGTCGTCGAGTGAGAGCAGCCCGTCCTCGATCGCGAGCCCGACGGCGATAGAGGTGAAGGACTTGGTCAGCGAGTAGAGCAGGTGCGGGCGTTCAGCCGAGTACGGCGCCCACCAGCCCTCGGCTACGACGTGACCCTGGTGCACGATCATGAGGGAGTGGCACTCGACGGCCTGTGCTTCGAGCCGGTCCAGCAGGGCGCTGATCGAACGGGACGACATTCTCGCGGCGGCCGGTGCTGAACGCGGCAGGAGGGTGTGCTGAGAGGACACCCGGGCACCCTAACGAATCCGCCCCGATCCGCACGATCGAGTTTCCGACTGTGCTCGGGAAGCGCGGTCAGCCTTGTCTGCTCCGGCGAACGGGGCTGCCCGAGGTGGAGCAGCTGATCGCCAGTGCCACTCGGGCGTCCGTGAACCTTCCCGTCCTCTCACCCGACTGTGTCGGGTGACGGGTGATCGGCGTCGCCTGCCTGGCGATCCGGCACCCATCCCGACCATGGAGGAAACGATGGCGCACAACCCGAAGTTCATCCGCCGCCGGCTGGGGACGAAAGCTCTGGTCGTGGTGGCCGTGCTCGTCGCCGCGATGCTTCTCGCCGGCGTGATCATGCTGCTGAACTGAGACCTTCACTGAGCTGCGACCTTCGTCTCGCGGGCTCTGAACGGCCTGCTATGATGATCGCATCAGTTGAGCCTCTTCGGCTTGGACCCGCGTCCGCCGGAGAGGCTTTTTTTGTGCCCGGATCCAGTCCTACGACCCGATCGCCGTGGCCACTCCTCTTCCACCTCGCTCTAAGGATCGATCATGCACACCTGGAAGCTCGGCGACCTCGCCGTCAACCGGATCGGGTTCGGCGCGATGCGGCTGACCGGCGGCGTCGCCTTCGGCTCCGGCGCGCCGGGGGACCGCGACCGTTCGATCGCGGTGCTGCGGCGCGCGATCGAGCTCGGGGTCGACCACGTCGACACCGCCGCCTTCTACTTCTCGCCGAGTCTGTCCGCCAACGAGCTGATCAGGCAGGCGCTCGCCCCGTACCCGGACAATCTGGTCATCGCCACGAAGGTGTGGCCGGCGCGGGACGCCTCCGGGGCCTGGCACTGGGCCACGCCCGAGCAGCTGCGCGGGCAGGTGGAGGAGAACCTGCGCGGGCTCGGCCGCGACCACCTCGACGTCGTCAACCTGCGGGTGCCGCGGAGCCGGCGGGACGGCTCGATCGCCGAGCACTTCGGCGCCCTGGCTGCTCTGCGCGAGGCCGGTCTGATCCGTCACCTGGGCGTCTCCAACGTCACCCCGGCTCAGCTGGCCGAGGCGCAGGCCATCGCGCCGGTGGTGTGCGTGCAGAACGCCTTCGGTGTCGGCGCACCGGCCGGCGAGCGGGAGATGTTGCGGATCTGCGGTGAGCAGGGCCTGGCGTTCGTGCCGTTCTTCGCCATCGCCGGTGCCGGGCGCGAGGCGGGGGTCGGCGCGCCGGAGCACGAGAGCGTGCTCGCCGTCGCCCGCGCCCACGGCGCGACGCCCGCGCAGGTCCGGCTCGCCTGGACGCTGCGGCAGGGGCCGCACGTGCTGGCGATCCCTGGCACCGGCGACCCCGCCCACCTGGCCGAGAACGTGGCCGCGAAGGACCTGCGGCTGTCCGAAGAAGAGACGGCCCTGCTCGACCGGATCGGCTAGTTGATCCGGTGGCGAGGCGACCCCGCTGAACCGGATCGGCTGGTCGAGCCGGCGAGGAGATGGCCTTGCCGGCTCGGATCGGACAGCCGCTGAGGCCGGGATCGGACAGGTGTCTTGACGGCCGGTCGGGCGGGTCCCGACCATCGGTGGATGCGTCTTCCCCGCGTCAAACCCGAGCACGCGCCCCACCGCCTCGCCGACGGCACCATCAGGCTCGGCGGCGCCCTGTACGGCATCGCCTCCGAGATCACCGATGCCGACGGGTGGGCGTGGGCCGCGCTGACGCTCATGGACGGCACCCGTACCCCCGCCGACATCACCGCCGGGCTGCGCGCCGCCTTCCCCGTCCTGACGGGGGAGGACGCCGGCGACATCGTCGAGACGCTGCTCGCCTCCGGCCACGTGGAGGAGGCGGGACCGGCCGTCTGCGAGCAGCTGAGCGAACGGGAGAAGGAACGCTACAGCCGCAGCAGGGACTACTTCCGCTGGGTGGACCTCACCCCGCGCGACCACGGCTGGGAGCCGCAACTGCGGCTCAAGGCCGCCCGCGTGGTGGTGCTCGGCCTCGGCGGGACCGGCAGCCACGCCGCGTGGTCGCTGGCCGCCGCGGGTGTCGGACGCCTGCACCTGGTCGATCCCGACGTCGTGGAGCTGTCGAACCTCAACCGGCAGATCCTCTACACCGAGGCGGACCTGGGCCGGCCCAAGGCGGAGGTGGCGCTCGACCGGCTGCGCCGGGTCAACTCCGACATCGAGATCACCGGGGAGACGGCGTCGGTGGACGGTCCTGAGGCGCTGGCGCGGCTGATCGACGGCTTCCACGTGCTGGCGCTCTGCGCCGACCTGCCGCGCGAGCCGTACGGCATTCAGACCTGGGCGAACCGCGCCTGCGCCGCGGCCGGGATCCCGTGGGTGAGCGGCGGGTACCACGGGCCGCTGGTCAGCGTGGGCGTCTTCGGGCCCGGCGGGCCCTGCTTCGAGTGCGTGCGCGCCGGCATCGCGCCGCAGCCCGGCGGCGGGTACGCCTGGCCGGGCGTCACCGGCGCGTCGGCCGGGCTGTCCGGGCAGCTCGTCGCGTACGACGTGCTCGCGCAGGTGACCGGCGTGTCGAGCGTGCCGCCCGGCTATTTCCACGGGGTGACGCTGCTGGATCCTGACGGGCACGTGTATGCCAGGCACCCCTCACGGGACGGGTGTGAAATCTGTTCTTGATCGGAAGGCCTGGAGATCATACTCTCGCGGTTGCCGTTCCCGACCTCGATCGGTGAGGAGTGCGATGAGCAACATCCCAGTCCGGCAGGACCAGCAGGAGCGGAACCCGAGGAAGATCGTCGTGCGCAGGCTGGGCAAGTCAGGAGCCGCCGCGGCGCCCAGCCACGGCGTCTCCAACTGACCGCCCGGAGGTGAGCGAGGGAGACGGCGGGCCCGCCCGAGACGCGGTCGGTCCCACCCCCGGCGCGGTCCCTGCCGTCTCCGCCTCCGTTCATCGCCCAGGCAGGGAAGTCCCGGCGGTCTTGCCCGGCGGCTCGTACGGTTCCGCGCAGAAATAGCGGTTGAGCGCGTCGAGGACGCCCAGCAGCATGGGCGCGATCCCGGGATCGGCGCGGTGTACGTTGACCGACACCGTCATCCGGCGCTCGCCGACGGCGTCGGCGAAGCTGAAGGTCAGGTAGCCGGGAATCGCGCCGGTCGCGCCCCACAGCTCGCCGCAGGTGAGCCCCACCGACTCCAGGCCGAGCCCGTACCGGGGGAAGATCGGGGCCTGGGGTGTGCCGACGCCGGTACGCATCTGCTGCAGCAGGGCCGGGCTGACGAGCCGGCCGCCGAACAGCGCCCGGTAGAAGCGGTTCAGGTCGCGGGCGTCGGACACCACCCCGTACGCGGCCCAGGCGAACGACGGGTTCAGCCGGGTGATGGACCGCAGCGCGCCGGGCTCGTCGCCCGCGGGCAGGTAGTAGCCGGTGGCGTGCGGGCCGCGGATGCCCGGCTCGGTCCCGGGCAGGTAGGAGCGCGTCATGCCGGACGGGCGGAAGATCCTGCGGTCGAGTTCGGCGCTCAGCCGGTGGCCGGTCACCTTCTCCACCAGCAGTCCGAGCAGGATGTAGCCGGTGTTGGAGTAGGAGAAGCGGCCCCGTTCCGGCTGGGGGAGCCGTTCGGCCTCGTCGATGAGCCGCTGCGGGGTGTAGGTCCGGCGGCCGTACCGCTCGGGGTCGGTGAACTCGGGCGCCTTGTCGTAGGTGGCCAGGCCGCCGGTGTGGTTGAGCAGTTGCCGTACGGTGATCAGGTCGCCGTCGTCGATCCGGCCGGGCAGCCGCTCGCCGATGCGCTCGTCCAGGCTCAGCCGGCCCTCCTGGACGAGTTGCAGCACGACGGTGGCGACCATGCTCTTGGTGACGCTGGCGACACGGAAGCGCGCCTCGCGCGGCATCGGCGCGCGGGTGCTCAGGTCGGCGGTGCCGCTGGTGCCGATCCAGGTGCCGCGCTCGTCGTCGATCCTGGCCAGCACGCCGGGGGCGCCGGCGGCCACGGTCGCGTCGAGCGCCTGCCGCAGCCCGGCGGGCTCTTCGTGCGAGGACCGAGCAGATGCCGGGGCTTGGGCGGAGGCGGGGGCAGGGGCTTGGGCGGACAGCAGGCCGGCGGCGACGAGCGCGGCGAGGGCCGCGCGTTTACCGTTCATGGGGTGACGTGCTTCTTCCTGGTAGGGGTCGTGGGAACGATCTCCATCCTGGCGACGCGTGCGGCCGTTTCCCTCCGCACAGGTGACGATCTCCGCCTGCGACCGCGGTCGCACCCTCGTACGACTCCGGGCTGACTTAATAAGTGGCGCGGCCGACGCGCCGGCCATTAACGTCTTATCCATCGGAACACGTCAGGAAAGGCCAGTCATGCTGATCGCAGCCATCGAGTACGAGCGCGAACGACGCCGTTGCCGGCGTCGCGCGGCGCTCGGCTGCGCGCCGGCCAGGCGGGCCCCCGGATAATCCCCGCAGAGGATTCCTCCGGAGGCCGCCAGGTGACACACCAGGCGGCCTTTCCTTTTACCCGCACCTCGCGGCTGCACAATTGCACAGCGGAACACCAAGGGCTGATGGTGAAAAGGCATCACACCTGCCTTGCAAGCAGGAGTTCGGGTTTCGAGATCCCGTCGGTCCACGTTTCAAAGCGTCCGTGGCCCAATGGCAGAGGCACCGGTTTAAGGAACCGGACGGTGCGGGTTCGAATCCCGCCGGACGTACGAACCTCCGTCACGGAGGCTTGCCCCGTTGGTCCAGCGGTCAGGACGCCCGGCTTTCACCCGGGAAATCGCCGGTTCGAGTCCGGTACGGGGTACTGCGGCCTTATAGCTCAATGGGATAGAGCGCCGGCCTACGAAGCCGGGTCTGTTGCAGGTTCGAGTCCTGCTGGGGCCACTCATCGTCGGCTGTTCAGAAGTCGCCGGGTTTCTCCGCGTACCGATCGACGCCGAGGGTGGCGATGAGGTCTTCGTGGAGCTGGAACCAGACCCGGTGGCACGAGTCCACGTCGGTCGTGTCGATCCAGCTGTGCTCGCCGCGTATGGCCCGGCTCAGCGCCGCCACATAGCGATCGGTGTATCCGTCGAATCGGGGGAGCACGCCGGAAAGGCGATCGGCCAGAGGGGCGAGTTCGGCGCCGAGTGTTGTCAGCTCGTCGAGGATTCGGCTGTCCCATGAACGGTCGCTGTGATCGTTGGGTGCGAACTGGTCGGTGTCGGTCGGTCTGATCTGCCAGTCGGTGACGGCGCGTACCAGCCGGGCGTTGAGTGGGAGAAAGGCGCGGTAGACGGCTGCGATCGTGTTTTCGGGGTCGGCGTGCTTGCGCTCGGCCGCGAGCTGACGTTCGTTCTCGGTTTTTCCCGCGTCGGTCAGTGACCAGCCGCCGAGGTCGGCGAAGGCGAGGTGCTGCACCCAGCCCGCACGCTCGGCCTCGTGCAGAAGGCGCAGCGCTTCGCCGGAATCTGTGCCGGCGCGTGCGGCGACCGCGTCGGTGTCCGCATAGCCGATGAGTCGTACCGCGTGCAGGACGAGCAGTTCCGGCGCTGACTGGTTGCTCATGCTCGTTTGTCCTGCCGGGCGGTGAGACGGTTCACGTACTGCTGGCACGCCTGCGGAGAATTGAAACCCATGGCGTCCGCGATCTGCGCCCACGTCAATCCCGCGCTGCGGGCGACGAAGAGCAGCCCGGTTTCCACGCCCTCGATCTCGGCCCGTGCCGCCGGGATCAGCGCGAGTGCGCTCAGCAACTCGTCGGGGCCGAGGTCCGCGGCGCGCCAGAGTGCGTACTGCGTCAGGTCGGTTGCGGTGGGCGGCGCCGGTGCGGGGCGCCATGGGCGTGGTTCGAGGTGATCCGCGCCGATGGCCAGGATGCGCTCCCGGGCGTCGCGTTCCCGTTGCGCCTGCGCGTGGTCGGCGCGGCCGGCGCGGTCGAGGTCGTGCTTGCGTTCCATGCGCCCCATCCTGTTAGCATCAACATAATGTTGTCAATCTTATGTTGATGGAGGATGCGATGCTGACGGCACTCGCCGACGCGACGCGCGCGGGCTGTGGAGGGAAGGCGGCGACGCTGGGCGTGCTGCTGCGCGAGGGGCTGCCGGTGCCTGATGGGTTCGTCGTTCCGCATGACGGCGAGCGCGGCCCGGAGGTCCCCGAGCTGCTTCGCGGCGCGGTCGCGCGGGAGCTTGGGCGGCTGGGTGATCCCGTGGTGGCCGTGCGGTCCTCGGCCATGAACGAGGACACGGCGGAGGCGTCGGCGGCAGGTCAGTACGAGAGCGTCATCGGCGCTCGCGGAACGGCGAACGTATGCGAAGCGATAACCGCCTGCTGGGCGTCGGCGAATGCCGCGAGGGTGAATGACTATTGGGGTCGGGCAGCGGTCGGCTCCGCGCCGTCGTTTTCTGGCATGGGCGTTCTGGTGCAGCGCGTGATCGAGGCTGAGATATCAGGGGTCATGTTCACGCCTCAGCGGCCAGGTGACTCCACTCGGATCGAAGCGGCCTGGGGTCTTGGGCTTACCGTCGTGGGCGGAATGGTCACCCCTGACGCGTATGAGGTCACGGCGGATGGGTCCGTCCGCTGCACGGTCGGCAGCAAAAGAATCCGTATCGATCTCGACCCTGTGCGCGGTGGTGTTGTCGAAAGTGCCGTTACGGATGAGCGGCAGCCGGCGCGAGCGCTGGACGGCGACACGACGGTGATATTGGCGGAGCTCGGACGTCGGATCGCGGAGATTCAGGGCGGCCCGCAGGATATCGAATGGGCGGTCGCGGGCGGTGTCGTATGGGTGCTGCAAGCGCGCCCGGTCACCGCAGCACTTCCCGCGCTCCACTCTCCTGCCGATGAACGTGCGCTGACGGGAACGCCGGGATCACACGGAATGGTCATCGGGGCCGCGCGAATCGTTCGTGGCCCTTCGGACTTCAAAGCCGTGCGGCCCGGCGAAATCGTGGTGTGTCCGTACACGGATCCGGCCTGGACGCCGTTGTTCAGGATCGCCGCGGGGGTCGTCACCGAAACCGGCGGTGCGCTGTCGCACGCCGCGATCGTCGCCCGCGAATACGGCATCCCGGCCGTGCTCGGCGTAGCCGGCGCGCTGAATCGGATGGAGAACGGCCACCGGATCGCCCTCGACGGAACCGCGGGAACCATCACCCTCCTGTGAAAGGACCAGGCGTTCATGGCGACCCGATATCTCTACCTCGCCCGGCACGGTCACGCCGACGCATTCGGCAATCTCACCGACACCGGCCGCGAACAAGCCCGGTCGCTGGGAAAGCGTCTCGCCCATCTTCCCATCGGGGCCGTGTGGCACTCCCCGCTGCCACGAGCCGCCGATACAGCCCGTGAAATCGGCCTGTTCCTCAGAGGAATCACCTCTGTCGCGGAGGCCGCCGAACTCATCGACCACGTGCCCTACGTTCCGGAAAGGGAGGAGATCCCGCCGTCATGGAGGTCGTTCTTCGACGGCTATTCCGCGGAGGACGCGGCGGCGGGCCAGGAGATCGCCCGGAGCCTCACCGCTCGATTCGCGCACGCGCCTGAGTCGGAAAGCGATGTGCACGAAGTCCTCATCACCCACGCCTATCCGATCGCGTGGCTCATCCGCGATGCCCTTGACGCGCCATCCGTACGCTGGCTCGGACTCAGCAGTGCCAACGCCGCCCTCACCGGCATTCACTACCGGCCGGGCGCGCCCCCGAGCATCGGCATGTTCAACGACATGAGTCATCTCCGCCCCGAACTCCGCTGGACGGGCTTCCCGCAGGCCCCGCGCCCCTGAATCCGACATTCGCCTGGCGCCCCCGACGCCGGCGATCGGTGGTCACGACGGCAGGCCGGTTCCGGCCTGCTCGCGTACCAGGTAGTCGGCGTACCAGTCCGGCCAGTCCGGGTCCTCGGCGCCGATGCGGGCCTCGTGCTCGCCGTGTGCGGCGGCGGCGCGGCGCAGGGCGGCGGCCAGATCCGCGGTCGAGGCGAACGTGGTGGCCGACGGGTCCAGCCGGCCCGGGAGCCGGGTGGTCACCTCCTGCAGCACCCAGCCGTTGCCGTCCGGATCGCTGAACGACAGGAACGAGCCGTAGCTGCCGCGCTCCGGAGCCGGGCCGGGGATCCGGGCGTCGTCGCCCCCGTGGTGGAAGACGCCCCCGGCGTCGTGGAAGACCTTGCTCGGCGCGGCGCCGAGTCGCTTGAGCTCGTCGTACGCGGCCGCGATGTCGTCCACGATCAGGTGCAGGCCCTGAGCCGAGCCCGGCGCCTGGGACGTGACGGACGTGCCGAAGATGACCGAGGCCGGCGAGCCGGGCGGGGTGACCTGCACGACCCGGAAGTCCGGGCCCGTGCTGACGTCGGCGTCCAGCCGCCAGCCCAGCCCGGTGTAGAAGTCCTTGGCCCGGTCGACGTCCGCGACGGGCACCACGACGACTTCGAGTTTCATGTCCATGACGTGCGCCCCCGCGCTTGCTCGTAGGTCGGCCCGACGTGTCGCCTGCCCCGGGCCGCTTCGGGAAAACTCCTGGTCATCAGTGACACCTCAGGCGGAAGGCGGTCCGGCCGGCTGCGACAGCGCGGCCTTGGCCTTGCGGGTCTTCTCATCGGCCAGCAGTTCGTACTGATCGGCGAGGAGGGCGTCCATGACCTGCTCGGCCAGGGCGTCGGCGCCGATCTTCGGGGCGTCGACCCAGGCGCTGAGGTCGGTGTCGACGAACCCCACGTGCACCCCGAGCACGAGCGTTCCCTGCGCGTGCAGCGCCTGGCGCAGCGAGTCGGTCAGCGACCACTGCGCGGCCTTCGACGCCGCGTACCCGGGGAAGTCCGGCCGACCGCCCCAGGAGGCCACCGACAGCACGTTGACCAGGGCTCCGCCGCCGTTGCGGGCCAGGATGGGCGCGAACGCCCGCGAGACGGCCCAGGTGCCGAAGTAGTTGACCTCCATCGCCTGACGGGCGCCGTCGAAGGAGCCCTCCAGCAGCCCGGTGCCCACGCCGCCGACGCCCGCGTTGTTGATCACGATGGTGACGTCGCCCGCGGCGGCCGCGGCCGCCGCGACGCTCTCCTCGTCGGTGACGTCCAGGCGCAGCGGAACGAGGTCGGCGTCCGACACGTTCGCCGGGTCGCGGACGCCGGCGTAGACCTTCGCCGCGCCGTGCTCGACGAGCGCACGGGCCAGCGCGCGGCCGATCCCGCGATTCGCGCCCGTCACGAGGGCGACCGATCCGTTGATGTCCATGGTTGTTCTCCGTGCTCCCGCGTCATTCGGCTGAGTTGAGAATCACAACTCAGCCGTCCCCGAGGTGAACGTCTCCCCACCTCGGGGACCTTCCCCTCGCCTGGCGTGAAGTACCTCACGTCCGCGCGGCGACGCCGGGAAGCGGTCGAGCATGGCGCGCAGCTCAGGGGCGGTGACGTTCGCGCCGAACGGCTCCGTGCCCGGCTCCAGGCGGATGCCCTCGGCGAGCGGCCCGGCGGGCACCGGGTCGAAACCGAGCGCGTCCACGAGGGCGGCGACGACCGCGACGTCCGCCGGATCGTCGCCGGCGACGGCGATCGCGGCACGCCCGGGGGCGCCGGCGGGCCGGGCGCCCGCTTCGAGGTCGTGGTAACCCATGTGGTTGAACGCCTTCACCACCCGGGCTCCCGACAGGAACGCCTGGACGATCTCGCTGGAGGACGTACGCGGGTCGGTGAGGTCCTCGCGCACCCCGTCGATCTCCCACCAGTAGTTCATCGCGTCGATCACCAGCTTGCCCCGCAGTGCCTCGGCGGGCACCTCGCGATGCCGGCCGAGAGGCAGAGCGAGCAGCACGACGTCCGCCTCGGCGGCGGCCCGCGCCGCCGTCACCGCCTCCGCGCCGGGGGTGACGACCTCGACGATGAGCGAGATCCGCGCCGCCTCGCCGGAGCCGGCGATCAGGACGCGGTAGCCGGCTGCGACAGCGAGGCGGGCCAGCACGGTCCCGACCTTGCCGGCACCGAGGATGCCGACAGTGCCGACGGTGGTGCTCATGGCGGTGCGTATGGTGCGCGTGCCGCCGGGTTCCATGTGCGGCGCGGAGACGGGGTCGCTCAGCGAGCCGCCCGGGTCGCCGCTTCGAAGCTCGTCTCTCATCGGGCCACCTGCTCCGGGGCGGCGAGAAGTTCCCGTACCCGCGGCGCGACCTCGCGGCCGAGCAGCTCGATCGTGCGGGCGCGGGCGTCACGCGGCAGCCGCATGATGTCGTACTTGAGATCGAAACGGCTCAGCCGCAGCTCGCGAGCCACCCGGACGATCTTGCGGGCGACCGTCTCCGGCGAGCCGACGAAGAGCGCGCCGTGCTCCAGCTCGGCCTCGTAGCGCCGCCGATCGGGCGCGTAGAAGCCGCGCTCGGCCGCCAGCGCCGCGACGACCGGCTGCCAGTACGTCCACCAGGTCTCGATCGCCTCCTCGTCGGTGTCGGCCACCAGGCCCAGCGAGTGCTGGCCGATCGGCAGCTCGGGATGGCCGAAGCGGTCGAGCGCCTGGAGGTAGAGGTCGACGTTGCGGGCGAAACGCCGGGGCTGCCCGCCGATGATGGCCATCATGAGCGGCAGGCCGTGCCGGGCGGCGCGCACCACGGAGTCCGGCGTGCCGCCCACGCCGATCCAGGTCGGGATGCCGCCGGGCCGCATGCGCGGGTGCGGCCGGTGCCCGGTGAGCGGCGGCCTGACGGTGCCCGACCAGGTGACCCGCTCCTCGCGTTCGAGCCGCAGGAACAGGTCGAGCTTCTCCTCGAACAACCGCTCGTAGTCGGCCAGGTCGTGGCCGAACAGCGCGAACGACTCCGTCGCCGAGGCGCGGCCGAGCACGATCTGGGCACGGCCGCCGGACACCGCGTCGAGGGTGGAGAACTCGTGGTAGAGCCGGACGGGATCGTTCGTGCTGAGCACGGTCACCGACGTGCCGAGCCTGATGCGGCGTGTGGCGGTGGCCATCGCGGCCAGCAGCACCGGCGCGGCGGAGTCGTTGTGACCCTCCCGGTAGTGCTCACCGACGCTGAAGACGTCCAGCCCCGCCTGGTCGGCCAGCCGGGCCTCCTCGACGAGCAGGCGCAGGGTCTCGGCGTCGCCGAGCTCGCGCCCGCCGTCGGTGGCGATCTCGCCGAACGAGTTGAGCCCCAGCTCGAAAGGTACGGATTCGCGCACGGTTCCTCCTGTGGTGTGGCGAGACGATCGGCGCCGGCCGGGGCGCGCGACGGCCCCGGCCGGGCACGGGGATCAGGCGGCCTGGCGCAGCGGGGCCAGGGCGCGGCTCCAGGCCAGCACCTCGTCCAGCATCGTCGTCAGGGCCGCGATCTGGTGCTCGCCGGCCGCGAGCTTGCTGAAGCCCTCGAAGTCGGTGAACAGCGACAGCGTCACGTTGGTGCGCACGTCCGCGAGCTTGAGCTCGCCGCCGATCAGCCGCAGGTGCTCCGCCGCCCGGGCGCCGCCGACGCTGCCGTAGGAGACGATGCCGAACGCCTTGTTGTTCCATTCGGCGTTCAGGTAGTCGATCGCGTTCTTCAGCACGCCGGAGGTGGAGTGGTTGTACTCGGGCGTCACCATGACGAAGCCGTCGAAGGAGCCGATCTTGGCCGACCACGCCTTGGTGTGCTCGTTGCGGTACTGGCCGTAGGCCGGGGGCATGGGCTCGTCCAGGTGCGGCAGCGGGTAGTCCAGCAGGTCGACGAGCTCGAAGACGGCGTCCGAGCGCCGGGAGGCGTGCTCCAGCACCCAGTGCGCCACCTGCTCCCCGTTGCGTCCTGGACGGGTGCTGCCGAGGATGATG
Source organism: Nonomuraea sp. NPDC048892 (assembly GCF_040649735.1). Taxonomy (NCBI): domain Bacteria; kingdom Bacillati; phylum Actinomycetota; class Actinomycetes; order Streptosporangiales; family Streptosporangiaceae; genus Nonomuraea; species Nonomuraea sp. NPDC048892. Next base: position 201,554 of record NZ_JBEZFZ010000010.1, read on the forward strand.
CCGATGCGGGTCATCGCGGGTCCTTTCGAAGATTCCGATATGCGGCGGCCCGTGTGCGGGCACGCCGAAGAAGCCCCGGGACAGGGGGCGAGCGGAAAAGCGTCACGGGACGAGGCACGCGGGCACGGGGCGCCGTTTCGAACGGGCGCCGGGTGCCGATGGCCTCGCAGTACTGACTACAGGCCGCTGATCGGTAACTTCAACTGAACCGCGGTCACATGGAGTGAACCGCCTCAGCGGGAGGGGCTCAGTCCGTGCCCTCGTCGTCCTCGCCGCCGGTGGCCCGGTCGAAGGCGTGGCGGTTGGCGCGGATGGTGCTCTGGTTCTCGGCCGTCCATTGGGCGAGCGCCAGCACGGGGTCGGACAGGCTGCGTCCGAACGGCGTGACCTCGTACTCGACCCGGGGCGGGATCTCCGGATAGGCCACGCGCCTGACCAGCCCGTCGCGTTCGAGGCTGCGCAGCGTCAGCGACAACATGCGGCGGGAGATGCCGGGCGCGGTGCGCAGCAGTTCGGTGAAGCGCATCGGCTTGTCGTCGAGCAGCCCGATGAGGATCAGGCTCCACCGGTCGGCGACCCGGTCGAGGACCGACCGGAGGACGTCGGGGTCGTGGTCGAGGCACATCCGGCCCCGCGAGCGCAGCACCCTGTCCGCTTCGCTCTGGTGCGACATGGGTCCCCCGTCTCCGTTGTCACGCGTAAGTGACCAGGTCACGTTGCTGTTACCGGCCGTCGAAGGGTACATCAGTCACGGAAAGCGACATTCCTCAGGTGGCGGGAACATCGATCACGTGGAGCAGGGCCAGCAGCACCGGCACGGCCACCCCGGCCAGGACCGCCCACGTGGCGGGGTTGCCGAGGTTGAGGGTCCAGCGGCCGCCCAGGCGCGCATGGACGAGGATCGCCGGATCCATCCGATTGGCGTAGATCGTCCCGGCGAGGCGCCAGTAGCGGTCGTCGTCGCGTTACACGAAGCCGGACTCCTGCTCCTCGCCCGGCTCCGGCGGCAGCCGGTGGCCGGCCTCGCCGACCCGGATCCCGAAGAACAGGAACGCGCCCCCCGCGACGGTCAGGGGCAGCCAGGTGAGGGTGGTCACCCGCACGCTGGACGGCACGATCTCCCACAGCTGCAGGGCGAGCAGCAGGGTCAGGTCAGCGCAGACCACTCCGATCAGGAGCAGCCTGGTCAGGCCGCTCAGGTAGACGCGGTAACGGCGGGCCGAGCCGGCCGGGCCGGCGGCGTCCAGCTCGGGCCTGGCACGCAGCAGCGCGGCGGCCGTGAGCAGCGCGACCAGGGACAGGCACGCCAGAGCGATCATGATCATGTCGGGGTTCTTCCTTTCCTGGTTCCGAACGAGTCGAGCACCTCGCCGCACTGACGCAACGTCTCCTGCTCGCCGAGGCCGTGCACCGTGGCCTCGGCGAGCAGCGTGCGCAGCCGCGCCTGCCACTCCTCGGCGAAGCCGGCCTCCGCGGGGCCCGAGGCGGGGTCGCGGCGCACCACCGCTCCGCTCTTGCGGTTGATCCGGATGACCCCCTGCTGGCGCAGCAGGTCATACGCCTTGTTCACGGTGTGGAAGTTGATCGCCAGGTCGGCGGCCAGCTGCCGGGTGGAGGGCAGCGCCGATCCCTCCACCAGATCACCGTCGGCGATGGCCTCGACCACCCGATCGCGGATCTGCTGGTAAATCGGCACCTCGCCGTCGAGGTCGATCGTCAGAAGCACACTTGCAGTCTATCTGATATAGATGAACTATAACAGATAGAGAAGGCGGCGCTTTCCGCGTCCCTGATCCCGCGGACGTGCGTCGAGGTCCCGGCGTCCGCGGGCACGCGCCACGTTCGGCATCCCCGCCAGGAAAGGACCAGCTCCATGCGTTCGAAAGTCTCCGATCCTCCCGTCGTCAGCGCGCGAGACGGCCGCGCCAGCCTTCGCCGGCGCGAGCTGACGGTCTTCCTGCTCCTCGCCTTCGGCGTCCCGTGGCTGCTCTGGCTGCTGCGCCTGCTCACCGGCATCGACGTGGTCGCGGCGGGCGGCATGCTCGCGGCCGGCCTGGCCACGTTCGTGGCCGTTCGCTGGGCCGTTCGCTGGGCCGGGCGGTGGGCTGGGCGGCCGGGCGACATCCCGCGCGACACCGCGCTGACTCCGCTGCGTCCGGCGCGGCGGCTCGTCCGCTACTGCGTGATCGGCCTGGTGGCCCCGCTCGTCCTCGCGTTCCTCGCGATCGCGATCGGCGCTCTGGCCGGCGTGTACCCGCTCGACCTGGAGAACTTCTCCGGGCTGCGCGGCATGTACGCGCCGGACACCGCCGGCGAGACCGGTGCGCCCGTCGGGGTGATCCTGTCCGCGCTCGGGACCGGTTTCGGGCTGTTCCTCCTGCTGCTGCCGCTGGCGTTCTGCGAGGAATGGGCCTGGCGCGGCTTTCTGCTGCCCCGGCTCCGCCCGCTCGGCCTGTGGCCGGCGCTGCTGCTCAGCGGCCTGATCTGGGGGTTGTGGCACCTGCCGGGATACGTCGGCACGAACGCGAACGCCGGGCTGATCCCGTTCCTGGTGACCGTGATGTTCTACGGCGTCCTGCTCGGCTGGCTGCGCCTGGCCTCCGGGCTGATCTGGCCTGGCGTGATCGCGCACGCGACCAACAACACGCTGATCACGGGCTTCGTGAACGTCGTGTTCGCCGCCGACGACCAGCGGGCGTTGAGCAACCCCTGGACCATCGGGCTCAGCGGCTGGCCCGGCTGGCTGGTCATGCTCGCCACCATCGCCGCCCTCGTCGTGACGGGCGCGTTCCGGCTGCTGGACGACAGCGGTTCGCGGAAGCCTCGGCGGCGGATCCTCACCGCGGTCCTCGCGCTCGCCGCCGTGGCCGCGCTGGCCGGAGCGTCCGTCGAGAACTCACTCGCGCCGACGGACGCCCGGCGCTTCCCCGCGCCGGGCCGCCTCGTCGGCGTCGGCACGCACCAGCTGCACCTGCGCTGCCTGGGCAGCGGGCGGCCGACGGTCGTCTTCGAAGCGGGATGGGGTGACTCGTCCACGACCTGGGACGATCTCCAGCGGCGAACGGCCGACTCCGGGCAGCGTTCCTGCGCCTACGACCGGGCGGGCTATGCCTGGAGCCGGCCCGGACCGGGCGTGCGGGACGTCTCCGCCGAGGCGGCCGACCTCGTGGCGGTGCTGCGGAACGCGGGGGAGCGCGGGCCGTACGTGTTCGTGGGGCATTCCTGGGGCGGGCACATCCTGCGGCTGCTCCGCGCCCGGTGGCCCGGGGGCGTGGCCGGGCTTGTGCTGCTCGACGTCGCCGACGAGCGGAGCGGCACGAATCCCGCGACCCCCGCGACGGTCCAGGCGAACGTGTGGTCCTTCCTCGCCGGCGCGGGGCTGCTGCGTACGGGAGCGTGGATGATCGACCCCCGGGAACCGCGTCTCACCCGCGACAACGTGCCTGTCGTCTTCGGCCCGGGCACCTGGGCCGCCGCCGCGGCCGAGATGCGCGGATTCGACATCAGCACCCGTACCGTCCAGGACCTTCCGCGCGAACCGGGATCATGGGGCTCCCTGCCCCTGACGGTCGTCAGCGCCGGCGGCAACCGCGAGAGCGCCGAGCACCTCGCTCAGATCGCGAAGCTCTCGACCCTGGGGCGGCACGTCGTCGCGCCCACCACGGATCACTACCTGCATCTCGCGGATCCCGCGCTCGTGTCACGGGAGATCTCCCGGGTCGCCGGTCAGGCCCGGGAGCAGGAGCTCGGGCGGGACGGCGTCACTTCGACGAGCTGACCGCCGCGGTCAGCTCGGCGACGTCCTCGTCGGTCAGGTCGAGGCCGGCCGCGGCCACGTTCTGCTCCAGATGCTCGATCGACGAGGTGCCGGGGATCGGCAGCATCACCGGTGAGCGGTGCAGCAGCCACGCGAGCGCGAGCTGCGACGGCGTGGCCGACAACCGTGAGGCGATCGCGTCGAGCGGCCCGCCGGGCTTGACCAGCCCGCCGGTGGCCAGCGGGAACCACGGGATGAACGCGATCCCGTGGCGCTCGCAGTGGTCGAGTACCTTCTCCGCGGCCCGGTTGGCCAGGTTGTAGAGGTTCTGTACGGAGGCGATCGGGGCGACGGCGCGGGCCTGCTCGATCTGCTCGACGGTGACCTCCGACAGGCCGATGTGCGCGATCTTACCCTCGTCCTTGAGCGCCTTCAGCTCGCCGACCTGGTCCTCGATGGGCACCTCCGGGTCGACGCGGTGGAGCTGGAACAGCGGGATCCGATCGAGGCCGAGGACGCGCAGGCTCATCTCGCACTGCTGGCGCAGGTAGGCGGGCCTGCCGACGGGCGTCCACTGGTCGGGGCCCTGCCGGGTGAGGCCGGCCTTGGTGGCGATGACGATGCTCTCGTTGTACGGGGCGAGGGCACGCTTGAGCAGCGGCTCGGCGACCAGCGGGCCGTAGGAGTCGGCGGTGTCGAAGAGCGTCACGCCGAGCTCCGCCGCGCGGCGCAGTACCCGTACGGCTTCGTCCTCGTCGGCGGGAGGCCCCCACACGCCGGGCCCGGTCAGCTGCATGGTGCCGTAGCCGAGCCTGGTGACGGGAAGGACATCCTCGATCATGAATTGGCCGGATGCGTCGGCTCGTACGGTGGTCATCACGGTTTCCTTTCGCTGCCGGTCCGCCGAAGCTGTGGGCGTGCGGGGTGGCTCTGCCCGGTGGGCCCGCGCCCTATCTCAACCTGCGGCAAAGCCCTGTCCTCGATCACGGGTGGAGATCACGGGCGGACGTCCAGCAGGACGTCATCGCGGGCCACCTCGTGGCCGGCTTCGTCGACGAACGCGACGCGCACCGGCTCGCCGGTGGAGCGGCTCCTGCGCAGGGCCGAGGGCCCGGCCGGACGGGCGCGATGCGTGTCACCCCACTGCTGCAACGCGCCGAGCACCACGCTCAGGTCGGCGCCCGCCTTGGTGAGGTGGTAGCTGCGGCGCTGCCTGCTGCCCGGCTCCTGGTAGGTGAGCGTGCGCACCACCCCGGCGCCGACCAGGGTCTTCAGCCGCGTGCTCAGCAGGTTGGGCGCGATGCCCAGGGAGTCCCTGATGTCGGCGAAGCGGTGCCTGCCCAGGAAGAGCTCGCGCAGGATCAGCAGCGTCCACCGCTCTCCGAGGATCTGCAGGCTCCGCTCGATCGAGCAGGTCGGCTCGTCGGCCGTGACGGTCATCATGCCTCCTCTCCACCGATGACTATCGTTACTGTACTCAGCCCTCACGTGACGGCGCCCGGTTGACAGTCGCCCGCGAATATGGGCGTAATGGCGGTCGCGTCGCGTGTCACCGCCGGGAGGACGGACGGAGGCATGGAGGCGCCGTACCAAAGGGGATTGACGTGATGGCCACTCACACCACCGGTCGTGCCTGAGCACACCGCGCCCGCGCGTCTCCCCATGCCTTCTGCGGTGTCGTAGCACCCGTACGGCGGGCATGCCCGCGCGGGTCTCCCATGTCATCGACACCCACCCGCGAGGAGCCGGTACTCAGCATGCCCATGAGCTTCAACCAGCAGATCATCGACGAATTCCGTGCCAACAAGGGCCTGGTCAGCGGCCCCTTCGAGGGAGCCAGGCTGCTCCTGCTGACCACGGTCGGCGCCAGGACGGGCGCCCCGCACACCACCCCGCTCGGCTGCCTGCCCGACGGCGACCGCAGCCTCGTCATCGCCTCGGCGGGCGGCGCGCCCCGGCACCCGGCCTGGTACCACAACCTGCTGGCGAACCCGCAGGTCACCGTGGAGGACGGCGCCTTCACCTACCAGGCGGAGGCCGTCGTGCTGGAGGGCGAGGAACGCGAGCGCCTCTTCGCCCGCGCGGTCGAGGCCGACCCCGGCTGGGGCGCCTACCAGGAACGCTCCGGCCGCGTGCTGCCGGTCGTGGCGCTGCTGCCGATCGACGCGGGCCCGCCCAGCGGCTCCCTGGCCGACGCCCTGATCACCGTGCACGACGCGTTCCGCCGCGAACTGGCCCTCATCCGCGCCGAGACCGCCAGGTCGGGCCCGCGCGTGGGCGCGCAGCTGCGGGTCAACTGCCTGACGCTGTGCCAGGGCCTGGACGTGCACCACTCCCGCGAGGACTCGTTCATGTTCCCCGCGCTGGAGCACCAGTATCCGGAGCTGGCGCCGGCGATGGAGCGGCTGCGCGCCGAGCACGAGGTGATCGCCCGGCTGCTCGGCGAGCTCAAGACACTGCTCGACCGTACGGACGTCGCCCCCAGCGAGCTGCTGGCCGAGGTGGGCCGGCTGACCGGGGAGCTGGAGGCCCACCTCGACTATGAGGAGAAGCAGCTCGTACCACTGCTGACCTGACCTTTTCGGGGTGCCTCTGTGACAACGGGGACAGGCGAGACGTATGCTGATGGGGCGTCCGGGCCCGGCGCCACATCACTCATGATCCGCTCGACGACGGCTGCCGCCTGCGCGCGCCTCGTCCCCTTGAAGCGGGCATTCGTTGAAGCGGGCACTCGGCTCTTTGGGAAAGCGACCACCTTCGTACGGCCTCGCCTGCCCTGGGCTAAATCTACACTGCACTCCAAAAATGCAATGTACTTAAAGTTTGCAGTAGGCTTGACGTCATGGCGGAAGGATTGCGGGAGCGCAAGAAGCGGCAGACCCGGCGGCACATCTCGGAGGTGGCCATCGGGCTGTTCGTCGAGCGCGGCTTCGACAACGTGACGATCGCCGAGGTGGCCGAGGCCGCCGAGGTGTCGGTCAACACCGTCTACAACTACTTCCAGGCCAAAGAGGACCTGGTGCTGCCGCCGGAGGAGGCCTCGCCGCAGCGACTGGCCGGCATCGTGCGCGAGCGCGCCGCCGGCGAGTCGGCGGTCGGGGCGGTGCTGGCCCGGCTGCGCCGGGAGGTGCGCGGGCGCGAGCGGCAGGTCGGTCTGAGCGCGGGCTTCGGGCGTTTCCTGGAGATGATGCGGGCGGCCCCGACACTGAGCGCCCGGCTCGAAGACCTCGCCCACCAGATGACCGACGCGCTGGCCGCCGTACTGGCCGAGGAGACCGGCGCGGCGCCGGGCGATCCGGTGCCGCGCGTGGCGGCCTGCCAGCTCGCCGCCCTGCACGCGATGGTCCTGACCGAGATCGGCCGGCGCGCGGCGGCGGGCCAGGATCCCGACGCGATCGCCGCCGCCGTGCTGGATCTGCTGGACGCCGCCGAGAGCATGCTCGGCGGCAAACTGCTCGACTACGCGGTACGGAAGGACTGAGGTCGTGTTCAGAGTGACGATCAGGGGCAAGTTCCAGGACCTCGACGACGCGGGCCGGGCCGCCGTGCTGGCCGCGGGGGGCGCCGCCTTCACCGAGGCGGGGACGTTCACCCACGACGAGGGTGTGTCGGTGTTCACGTTCCGCTGCCAGGTGCCGGCCGGGCCCGACGACGGGGAGGACGAGGCGACCCTCGGGGCGATGATGGCCCTGGAGGCGCACGGCCACCCGCACGAGATCCTCCGGATCGGGGTCACGGACCTGCGCGACATCAAGATCCGCAACCGGAAGCGGGTCTAGGCGCCGGTCGCTGGATGCCGGGCGGGACGGCGTCTGTCGCCTTCCGGCGTGAACGTGAAGGTGTCCTTGAACGCGCCTCTTCCGGCGCGGACGGCCAGCAGGACAGGTTCGTCGTAGATGGGGGGCCGGGTCTTTTCGGCCTGCGAGTCGCTTCCGTTCCAGAAATGGAAGAAGACGATCGGCGCCGCCGCGTGCGAGGTCAGGTAGGCGAGCGTCTTGCCGAAATACGGGTTGGTGCCACCGATGAGAAGCGAGGGCGGGCCGAACAGCTCTCGCACGTCGGTGAAGGTGCGGTCGTGGGCGGCCCAGCCGACGAGCGTCCGGCGCATATCGGCGTACTCGTCGGGGGTCAGGGTTCTGTCGGCCTGTAACCACTCGCGATCGTGGGCGAGTTCGGCGTAGATCGATGCGACGCCATGGCCGCTGGAATCGGGTAGAACGGTGCTGATCGCTCCGGTTACACCGCCGCCGTTGAAAGCGCCCCGCGAGGTCAAGGTCCGCAACGCCTGCGCGAACTCCTCGTCCTGGTGTTCCGCGTAGGCCAGGTGGTCGAACAGCAGACGCAGGGCGATCTCGTCGCCGTACATGCCGGGACGGCGAAGCGCCTGGTTGAGCTGGTCTTTGAGGTAGGCACGGATCTCTGCGGAAGAACGTGGCGCGGAGGAGGTCGTCATGATGCTCATTTCATGTCGCTGCGGGCGGTGTGAGACGGCCTCGGTGATCGCGCTCCCGGGCGGATGCCGGCCTCTCTATGCGGGGGAGGGGCCGAGGCCGGTGAAGAGGGCGTCGAGGATGCGGTCGACGTACGCATGCGTCAAAGGCTCCTGGGTGATCAGGAGCTGGAAGTACAGCGGGCCGGACAGGATCGCCATCGCCAGGGTGAGGTCGAAGGCGGGCGACAGCTGACCCTCGTCGCGGGCCTTGCGCAGGCGGGCGACGGTTTTGTCCGCCTGCGGGCCGATGAAGCGTTCGTTGAGCGCGGCGGCGATCTGGGGGGCGTGCTGGGCCTCGCTGATCAGGGCCCTGAACAGGGGGCCGACTGGTGGCCCGGTCAGCAGGTCGACGGCCGAGTGGATCTGGGTGCGCAGGTCGGCCACGATGTCGCCGGTGTCGGGATAGTCCAGGGCGGGTTCGTTCACTGACAGCAGCGAGTCGAACAGCAGCGCCGCCTTGGACGGCCATCGGCGGTAGACGGTCTGCTTGCTGGCGCCCGCGCGGGCGGCGACCGCCTCCATGCTCAGTTTGGCGTAGCCGATCTCCTGGCCGAGCTCCAGCGTGGCCCGCATGATGGCCGCGGTCCTGTCGGCACCGCGACGGTGCGGCGTGTCGGTCATGACGACACCTTATCGGTACGGGACGTTCCGTACCGTTAAGTATGTCCCGTACCGCCCCACACCCTCATGGGAAAGAAGACGACTGCGTGATGGCCGTTTCCGCCGACCCGACCGTGCTGCGCCCCATGCCCGAGCACCCCCGTGTCGTGCTGCTCAAGCCGGTGGTCACCTCCCCGCTGATCGAGGTCGGCGAGTTCTCCTACTACGACGACCCGGACGATCCGACCGCCTTCGAGACCCGCAACGTGCTCTACCACTACGGCCCGGAGAAACTCGGCCCCTCGACCTTCCCGTTCCCGATCACGGGCGGCTCCTGGGCCGAGCACTTCGACCTCGTCACCGGGCTGCCGGGACGGGGTGACACCGTGGTGGGCAACGACGTCTGGTTCGGCTACCGGTCCATGGTGATGCCCGGTGTGCGCATCGGCCACGGAGCGATCATCGCCTCCGGCGCCGTGGTCTGGACGACGTGCCCGACTACGGGTCGGCGGCAACCCGGCCAGGCTCATCCGCCGTCGTCACAGCGACGCCGACATCGACCGCCTGCTGGCCGTGGCGTGGTGGGACTGGCCGCTTGAGCAGATCACCGAGCACGTACGCACGATCATGTCCGGCAGTGTCGCGGAGCTGGAGGAAGCGGCGGCCCTCAGCCGGTAGGGCACACCGCCGAGCCCCGCCCCCTTCACTTTCCACGATCAGAATCGAGCTATCAGCATGCCCGTTTCCTCACCGAGTTCGCGCTCCTGCGCCTGCGCATCCTGCGGTTCCTGGCCGAACGCTGCGGCTTCACCGTCCTGGCCTTCGAGTACGGCTTCAGCGAGGGCTTCCCCCTGGGCGCCTGGGCCCAAGGAGAAGGCCCGGACGACGAGCTGGCGGGCCTGCTCGCCACGTCGATCCCCGTGGGAGTCGAGGAGCCGCTGCGCTGGACGCGCCGGCACAACGCCTCAGCCGCCGAGCCGGTGCGCTTCGCCGGGATCGACATCCCGGCGGCCGGCGGGTCCTTGCTTCCTTGCCACCGCCACGCCCACGCTGCGCGAAGCCCTCTCCCACTGGTTCGGCCCCGAGGCAGCGGTCTGAAGCTCTCGGGCCGGGGCGGGGAGGTTCAGGGGAAGGCGAAGGCGGGCTGCGGACAACAACGGGGTGACGTTGTCCCGCCGACCTCAAGGCCCTTGAATGAATGAGTCGTACGCATGAATGAGCCGTCCATGACCGATCACCGGGACGTCGCCGCACCGCCGCAGGACGACGCCGTGGTGATCGAACGGTCCTGGGCCGAGCCCGAGCGTTTCGGCGCCGTCTTCGACGCGCATTATGCGGAGATCCACCGGTACGTCTCCCGCCGGCTCGGCCCGCAGGCCGGTGACGACGTCTCGGCCGAGACCTTCGCCCTCGCCTTCCGGCAGCGCCGCCGCTACGACGTGAGCCGCCGCAGCGCCCGTCCCTGGCTGTACGGCATCGCCACCAACCTCATCAACCGGCACCGCCGCGACGAGGTGCGCCTGCTTCGTGCGGTGGACCGGCTGCACCCGAAGGCATACCCGGCCCAGCGCCATTCCTTCGCGGCTCGCGCGGCAGAACCGGTGGCTACGTCGTGGAGGAGCGCAGCGAGTACTTCGCGTGGACGGGGCGCGCCCGCGGCGGGTTCCCCTTCGAGCTGGACGGTGGGCTCGTCAGGGGCGAGCAGGACGGTCCGGGCGAAGTCCGGCGCCTGGCGCGAGGACTCTCCCGGCTACCGGAGCGGCGGCACTTTCCTCATCAGCGGCGTCGGCCACTTCACCTACCGGGAACTGCAGGAGCTGACCGCCGATCCGGAGGAACTGCGCAAGCTGCTGTGCGAGGGCTCGGTCAAGTTCCCGACGGGCGGGTCCGGGCGCCGAGGCGCTGCGACGACCCCGCACAGGTGCTCAGCAGGGCCATCTTCGTCCTCGTGGACACGCCCGTGCCGCCCCAGGTGCGAGCCGGACTCATGCGTCTGATCACCGACTATCCGGGCGTACGGCAGCTCGGGGCCGTCACGGATCCGCTCGGCCGGCCGGCGATCAGCCTCGCGGCCACGTTCGGGAGCGCCGACGGGCGGGGGGAGATCCAGCGGGAGGTGCTCTTCGACCGGCGGGCCGGCAAGGTTCTGGGCAGCCGCGACGTCCAGCTCGTGCCCGGGGCTGACAGCGAGAAATGGCAGGTCGCCGGCCGGGTGCTGAACTACCGGGCGGTCCTGGACATGGGCTGGAGCGACACCAGGCCGGCCCTTCCCGGCTGAGACGGCTTGTCCCGGATCGGCGGGGACGGGGGCCTCGCCGATCCCGGTCACAACGTCTGGGTGAGCTCGTCGAGGGCGGCCAGGCGGCCGGCGGCGGACGGGGCCAGGCGGGCGGCCGTGGCGACGAGCAGGAGTTCGCTGACGGCGATCTCGTGGGCCAGCGGCGCGATCGGCCCGGCGGCCTCGCGCGGCAACCTGATGAGCACCTCCGCCTCGGCCGCCAGCGGCGATCCCCAGGCGTCGGTGACGAGCACCAGCCGGGCGCCCCTGGCTCGTGCGGCGTGCACGAAACGGGCCGTTCTGGGGGAGTAGCGCCGGAAGTCGTACGCCACGACCACGTCGGAGGCGGTGAGGTCGAGCACGGTACGGGCGCGGCCGGGGGCGGAGCCGGGCACCCGCTCGGCCCGGGGGCGCAGGCCGGCCAACTGGCGGATCAGGTAGTCGGCGGCCAGTTCGCTCAGCGGGCCGCCCAGCGCCCAGACGGAGCCCGCCTCGGCGAGCAGGGCGGCGGCTCGGTGGTAGAGCGGCTCTGGTACGGCGGTCAGGGTGCCGTCGAGCCCGGCACGCAGGTCTTCGGCGGCCTGCCACAACGAGGCGAGGCCCGCTCCGCCGTCCGACGCACTCGCGCCCACCTCGCCGGCCGACACACGTGCGCCCGCCGTGGCGCCCGACGCACGCGCGCTCGCCCCGCCGTCCGGGGCAACCGGTCCCGCCTCGCCGGACAGGGTGACCGCGCCTTCCTCGCCGGCCGGCGCGTCCGGATCTGCGGCTCCGCTCCGTACACCTGGACCTGCGGCTCCGACCGGGGCATCGCCGCCCGAGCGGCCTGTATGCGGACCGCCGGATTCGTTCGCCTGCGGCCGGTGGGTGATGAACTCCAGCAGCCGGGACCGATCCCGCGCCCCGTCCCGTACCGCCGCCTGGAAGTCGGCGAACCCGTCATACCCCAGCCGGTCGAACAGCCGCGACGCCGTCGGCGGGCTCACCCCGGCGCGCTCGGCGAGGGCGCGCAGCGAGCCCAGTGCGGCGAACGGATAGTCGTCGAGCAGCACCCGCACGACCGCCCGCTCCCCGGGCGGCAGCTCCGGATAGACGGCCCCGAGGCGGCTCGCGATCGGATCGTTCTCCATGATGACGAATGTTACATCAGTTCTGCCTTGACGACATGCACGAAACAGTTGTTACGGTGTGGGGCATGACTACCTGGCATGGTTTGCTGGCCAGCGGCTACCGGCGCTGGCTGCCGGTCACCGCCGACACCCCGTCGATCTCGCTCAACGAGGGCAACACTCCGCTGCTGCGCTCGGAGCACCTGTCCGACCGCACCGGCTGCGAGGTCTGGCTGAAGGTCGAGGGCGCTAACCCGACCGGCTCGTTCAAGGACCGCGGCATGACGGTGGCGATCAGCCGGGCGGCCGAAGCCGGCGCCGAGGCCGTCATCTGCGCCTCCACCGGCAACACCAGCGCCTCGGCCGCCGCCTACGCCGCCCGCGCCGGGGTGACGGCCGCCGTGCTGGTGCCCAAGGGCGGCGTGGCGCTGGGCAAACTGAGCCAGGCCGTACGGTACGGCGCCGAGATCGTCGAGATCGACGGCACCTTCGACGACTGCCTGCGGGTGGCCCGCGACCTGGCAGCCCACCACCCGATCGCGCTGGTCAACTCGGTCGGCAACGAGCCGCGCCTGGCGGGTCAGCGCACGGTGGCGTACGAGATCGTGGACGCTCTGGGCGGCGCGCCCGACGTGCACTGCCTGCCGGTGGGCAACGGCGGCAACATCACCGCCACCTGGGGTGGCTACCGTACGTACCGGGAGGCCGGTCTGTCGGACGGGCTGCCGCGCATGTGGGGTTTCCAGGCGGCCGGAGCCGCCCCGCTCGTCCACGGCGCGCCCGTCGCCGAACCGCGTACGGTGGCCGGCGCCATCAGCATCGGCCACCCCGCCACCTGGGACGGCGCGATCGCCGCCCGCGACCAGTCCGGCGGGCTGATCGGTGCGGTGAACGACGAGCAGATCCTGGCCGCGTACCGGCTGCTCGCCCGCCGCGACGGCGTCTTCGCCGAGCCGGCCTCGGCGGCGGGGGTGGCGGGGCTGCTCGACCGGCACGCGAAAGGTGAGCTGGAGCCGGGCCTGCGCATCGTGATCACGCTCAGCGGCAACGGGCTGAAGGACCTCGGCACCTCCATGCGCGACGGCTACACCGCCAAGGAGACCTCGGCGGCCACCACCGACGTGGCCCGCGCCCTACGCCTGGCCGCCTGACCCGGCCTCCTCCCCGCAGTGGGCCGCCGACAACCAGGACGATCTCATCGTGGCACTCAGCTCGGGAGCAAAATGCGTTGACGGGCGTGCCGGCCGCTGAGCGAGGATGGCGCGATGGAGTCGGGTTACGTCCTGGCCGGCTATCGGGTCGCCACAGCGTGTGATTTCCCCTCTTGGCAGGAGAACGGTCTTCCCGGTCCTCGGCTGCTGGCGATGAGCGACTGCATCGCGGACCTGGTGCCGGTGGATCCCGGTGGCTGGGACCACTGGTTCTCCTGGCCGACATCGCCGGCAGAGGCTGGGACGGCTGCCTCCACGAACGGGTTGACCGGCGTGAGAACTTCCCCGGCCCCGGCGAGAGGCGACTGGGTTTCGAACTGGTCGGCTTCGACGTCGGAAACTGGCACACCTGGACCTGCATGGGGGGCTCGTCACCGTGGTTCGCCAGGCCACCGGGGTCCGGCCGGGCCCCAACGGGCTGATCCAGGACGAGCAGGACGCGCGCCGGGCCGCTCAATGGCTGACCCGCTCGGGTCTCGGCGATCCGAAGGTGTTCCTCTGGGCGGCCGCGCTGCTCACCGAGCCCTCCGTGGGCGCTGCTCCAGGCGGCTGACGCACCCGGGGGGAGGCGGTATCGATCCTCGCAGATGATCGGCGGGATTGTTGTGGGATACCTCCATGCCCCCGCGTGACCGTTGTGGTGTGGGATCGACCCCATGACGAATGCAGGAAAGCAGCGCCGGTTCCCCACGGGGGACCTGGCGAGGGTGGCGGTGTTCGCGGCGCTGATCGCGGTCCTCGGCCTGCCCGGCACACTGAACGTCTTCGGCAACGTGGTCCCGATCACGCTGCAGACGCTCGGCGTGATGCTGGCGGGCACGATCCTCGGCTCGTGGCGGGCGGCGCTGGCCGTGGTGGTGCTGCTGGTGCTGGTCGCGGCGGGGCTGCCGCTGCTGGCCGGTGGGCGGGGCGGGCTGGCCGTCTTCACCGCGCCGTCGGCGGGGTTCCTGATCGGGTGGATTCCGGGCGCGGCGGTGACCGGCTGGCTGGTCGAGCGGGCGGGCCGACGCCCCGGCCTCGTCCCGCTGCTCACGGCGTGCCTGGTGGGCGGCATGGGCGTGGTCTACCTGTTCGGCATTCCCGTTCAGGCGCTGGTCACCGGGGTCTCGCTGGTGAGTGCGGCGCAGCTCACGCTGGTCTTCCTGCCGGGTGACCTGATCAAGGTGGTGCTGGCCGCCGTCGTGGCCAGAGGGGTGCAGCGGGCCTATCCGGACGCGGTGCCGGCCGTGCACCAGGAACGACTCCGCGCCGGGGGGCGTTGACCCTTCCATGCCCGTAGCGCAATATGTGATGTCGCACGCCGCCGAGCGCCCTTCCCGGCTCGCGATGCGCGGCCCCCTGAGCGAGCTGACGTACCAGGAGCTCGCCGACAAGATCAACGGCGCCGCCCGCCACCTGCTGGACCGGGGCGCGGGTCCCGGCGCGCTCGTCGGGATCGGCCTGGCCGATCCGGTCGAGCTGCTCGTCGCCGCGCTGGCGGCCGACCTGGCGGGGGCCACGCCCCTGGTGGGCGACCCCACGTGGGACGCCGGGCGCTGGGCGGGCGCCGCAGGCTCGGAGGCTCCGTTCCTGGTGAACGAGCCTCTGCCGTACGTGGCCGGCGCTCCTGTGGTGCATGAGCCCCGGCCTGGGGATCGGGCGTGGGCGTGTTTCAGCTCCGGCAGCACCGGCCGGCCCCGGGCGGTTGTACGCAGCCGGGCGTCGTGGACCGCCTCCTACCCGCACCTGAACGACCTGACCGGCATCGGGCCTGACGACGTGGTGCTGGTGCCGGGGCCGCTGCTCTCTTCTCTTTACTCCTTCGCCGCCCTGCACGCCCTGGCCGCCGGCGCGACGGCGGTGGTGCCCGGCCGCTGGCCCGGCGGGTCGCTGGACGCCCTCCTGGACGAGGCCACCGTCGTGCACCTGGTGCCGCACCGGCTGCCGGACGTGCTCGACCGGCCCGGCTCCCTGCGTACGACCGTGGTCGGCGGCGCGGCACTCGACCCTGACGTCCGGGCGGCGGCAATGCGGGCCGGGGTGCGGGTGGTGGCGTACTACGGGGCTACCGAGTTGTCGTTCGTGGCGGTGGACGCCGATGGTGGCGGGTTGCGTCCTTTTCCCGGCGTGGAGATCGACGTCCGGCGGATTGAAGGTCTCGCGGAGGGCCGGCTGGGTGAGGTTTGGGTGCGGTCGCCGTGGCTGGCCGAAGGGTACTTGGGCGGCGTGGCCGGGCCGTTGCGGCGGGACGGGGCCGGCTGGGTGAGCGTGGGCGACGTCGCGGAGCCGTACCGGGAAGGAGAGGTGCTGCGGGTGCGCGGGCGTGGCGGCGGCGCGATCCAGACCGGCGGCGCGACCGTTGTGCCCGAGGACGTCGAAGAGGTGCTGCGCAAGGTGCCGGGCGTGGGCGACATCGTGGTGGTCGGCTCGCCGCACCCGTCCCTGGGCGCCGTGGTGACGGCGATCATCGAGGCCGCGCCGCCGCCTCCACGTGCGCTCCTTGAGGCCACCGCCCGGGGACGGCTGGACGTCGCCCAGCGGCCCCGACGCTGGTACGCGGTGCCGAATCTGCCCCGCACCGGCACGGGCAAGCCGGCCCGGGCCCAGGTGGAGGCGCTGCTCGCCGCCGAGCTGGCGGGTCAGCCGGGCGACGGGTTGCGGCGGCTGGTCTGACATGGGCGACGACACACCTGTGGTGGTGGCGGCCCGGCGCACGCCGATCGGCACGGCCGGGCACGCGTACCGGGAGCTGAGCGTCGACCGGCTGGCCGCACCGGTGATCGCGGCAGTGGTCGCGGACGTGACTGGAGACCCGGCCCCGGACGTGACCGGGGACCTAGCTGAAAACCTGGCCGGGCGGCGGGTGGATGACGTCGTGCTCGGCAACTGCATGGGGCCCGGCGGCAACGTGGCCAGGATCTCGGCGCTGGCCGCCGGCCTGGGGCACGAGGTGCCGGGGCTCACCGTGGACCGGCAGTGCGGCAGCGGCCTGGCCGCGATCCTGCTGGCCGGGCAGGCCGTACGCGCGGGGGAGATGGACCTGGTGATCGCCGGCGGGGCCGAAAGCGCCTCGACCGCGCCGCTGCGCACGTTCAGGGGCGCGGCGGAGCCGTACGAGCGGGCGCCCTTCGTCCCCGACGGCCGTCCGGACCCGGACATGGGCCCGGCGGCGGAGGCGCTGGCGGCGGCTCGCGGCATCAGCCGCGAACGGCAGGACGCCTACGCCTGCCGCAGCCACGCCCGCGCCCTGGCCGCCCGCGCGGCCGGGCGGTTCGACGGGGAGATCGTCCCGATCGGCGGCCGGTCGGATGACCAGCGCCCGCGCCCGCTGCGGGCGGCGTCGCTGGCCCGGCTGCCTGCGGCTTTCGTTTCTGACGGTACAGTGACGGCCGGCAATTCCTCCCCGGTCAGCGACGGCGCCGCCGCCGTGGCCCTCGTGCCGGAACGGTCGCGCGGAGGCCTGCCGGGGATGCGGCTGCTGGCCGGAGCCGTCGTCGGGTGCGATCCCGCGCTGCCCGGCTGGGGGGCGGTGCCCGCGATCAGGCGGGTGCTGGAGCGTACGGGGGTGGATGTGGAACGGGTCGCGGCGGTGGAGATCGTGGAGGCGTTCGCGGCGCAGGTGCTCGCGGTCACCGACGCGCTCGGGCTGGATCCGCTGGGCGCCGACGACGAGCGGGTGTGCCCTGACGGCGGGGCGCTGGCGCTGGGCCATCCGTGGGGCGCGACCGGCGCGGTCGTGGTGACCAGGCTGTTCTCCAGGCTCGTACGCGCCGGCGCCTCCTCGGGAACGCTCGGCCTGGCGGCGGCCGCGGTCGGCGGCGGGCTGGGCGTGGCCGCGCTGTTCGAGGTGGTGTGAGGTGGGCACCGCACCGGCGCCTGCGGGGTCCGTCCGAGGTGGTGAGGTGAGCGTCGCACGGGCGCCTGCCGGTTCCGACGGCGGGCATCGCGTTGATGGCCGCCCCGTCAGAGGTGGTCTGAGATGAGTATCGACTTCGCCGACGTGCACGTTCGCCTGGGTGAGCGCGACGTGCTGCGTGGCGTGACCGCCTCCCTGTCCGAGAGCCGTGTCGGCGTGGTCGGGGCCAACGGCTCGGGCAAGAGCACGCTGGCCCGCCTGATCAACGGCCTGGCCGTGCCGACGTCCGGCAGCGTCACCGTGCTCGGGCTGGACACCCGCCGCCACGGCCCGCGGATCCGGCGCGGCGTCGGGTTCGTCTTCACCGACCCCGACGCGCAGATCGTGATGCCCACCGTGGCCGAGGACGTGGCCTTCTCCCTGCGCCGCAGCAAGCTGCCGCGCGCGGAGGTCGAGCAGCGTGTGCACGAGGTCCTCGGCCGTTACGGCCTGGCCGGCCACGCCGACCATCCCGCGCACCACCTGTCGGGAGGCCAGAAGCAGTTGCTGGCGCTGTGCTCGGTCATGGTGCTGGAGCCGCGGATCCTGGTCATGGACGAGCCGACCACGCTGCTGGACCTGCGCCACTCCCGCCAGGTCGCCGCCCTGCTGCGCGAGATGCCGCAGCAGGTGCTGGTGGTGACGCATGACCTGCCGCTGCTGGCGGGCTTCGACCGGGTGCTGGTGATCGACGAGGGCCGCGTCGTCGCCGACGGCGCCCCCGACGAGGCCATCTCCTTCTACCGGAAACTGATGGCGTGAACGGCCTGCTCGGCGCGTACGTCCCCGGCTCCTCGCCGCTGCATCGCCTCCCGGCCGGCGTCAAGCTGGCCGGGCTGGCCGTGGCGTGCACGGTGCTGGTGCTGCTGGGCTCGCCGCCGGCGCTGGGGGTGGCGGCGGTCGTGGTGGCGGGCCTGTACGTGCTGTCGCGGGTGGGCCCGGCGGCGGCGTGGGCGCAGGTCAAGCCGGTGCGCTGGTTCGCGGTGGCGCTGTTCGGGATGCAGTGGGTGTTCGTCGATCTGCAGGGGGCGCTGTCCACGGTGCTGCGGGTGGTGCTGGCGGTGGCGCTGGCCGGGCTGGTGACGCTCACCACCCGCGCCTCGGCCATGATGGCGGCGCTGGAGCGCTGCCTGTCGCCGGCCAGGTTCGTCGGGCTGGACCCGTTCCGGCTGTCGTTGCTGCTGTCGCTGACCATACGCAGCGTGCCGGTGGTGGCGGAGCTGGCCACTCGCGTCAGGGAGGCACAGCGGGCCAGGGGCGTCGAGCGCAGCGTGCGGGCGTTCGCGGTGCCGCTGGTGGTGGGTTCGCTGCGGCACGCCGACGCGCTGGGGGAGGCGCTGAGCGCCCGCGGCCTCGATGACTAAGGATTGACTTATATAAGGCTGTACTGAAATACTCTGGTCGTGCACGCTTTCGACGTTCTCGGAGATCCGGTGCGTCGCCGGATCCTGGAGCTGCTCGCCGACGGCGAGCAGAGCTCCGGCGAGGTGACCGCTGTCATCCAGCGCGAGTTCGGGATCTCCCAGCCGGCCGTCTCCCAGCACCTGCGGGTGCTGCGCGACAACGGGTTCGCCAGTGTGCGGGCCGAGGGCACCCGGCGGCTCTACGCCGTCGAACCGGGCCCGCTGCAGGAGGTCGATCTCTGGCTGGAACGCTTCCGCGGGTTCTGGGACCAGCGCCTGGACGCCCTGGCGACGGAGCTGGCCCGCGGCAGGCGAGAACGCCGCAGGAAAGACGATACGGAGGACAAGTGAAAAAGATCATCGACGAGCTCACCCAGGCGCACAGGGAACTGCTCGACGGCGAACGCAAGGTCGTGGTGCTGCGGCGCCACTACGACGCCGAGATCGAGGACGTCTGGCAGGCGTGCACCGACGGCGAGCGGCTCTCCCGCTGGTTCCTGCCCGTCAGCGGCGATCTGCGGCTGGGCGGCACGTACCAGCTGGAGGGCAACGCCGGCGGCGAGATCCTGCAATGTGAGCCGCCCAGCCTGCTGAGGGTCAGCTGGCTCTTCGGCCCCGACCCCGGCTTCTCCGAGGTCGAGGTGCGCCTGACCGGCAAGGACGGCGGCACCGAGCTCGAACTGCGGCACACGGCCGAGGTTCCGCCGGAGTTCTGGGGACAGTTCGGCCCCGGCGCGGTCGGCGTCGGCTGGGACCTGGCGCTGCTCGGCCTGGCCCTCCACCTGCGCGGCGGCGAGCGGGTCGACGAGGCCACCTTCCACAAGACCGAGGAGGGCCGCGCCTACATCACCGGCAGCTGCCAGGCCTGGGGTGAGGCCCACCGGGCGGCGGGCGCGCCGGCCGGCGAGGTCGCCGCCGCCGTCGCCATGACGACCGCCTTCTACGCCCCCGAGGAGGAGCCGCCCGCGCCGCCGCAGCAGAAGGTGACCCCCTTCCTCATGTTCCAGAAGGGCGACGCGGAGGAGGCGATGAACTTCTACGTCTCGCTCTTCGACGACGCCAAGGTCGTGCATGCCGAGCACTACGGCCCTGGCGAGCAGGGCAAGGAGGGCTCGATCAAGCTCGCCCGCTTCACCCTGGCGGGCCAGGAGCACATGTGCATCGACAGCAACGTCAAGCACGACTTCGAGTTCACGCCGTCGATGTCGCTCTACGTCACGTGCGGCAGCGAGGAGGAGCTGGAACGGCTGTACGGCGCGCTCGTCGAGGGCGGGCAGGCGCTGATGCCGCTCGGCTCCTATGGTTTCAGCACCCGCTTCGGCTGGGTCAACGACCGCTTCGGCGTCTCCTGGCAGCTCAATCTGCCGTGAGGGCGCGCGGGTGCGCGGCTGATTCGCCGACGGCGGACCCGTCAGCGGATACGCCGGCGGGTTCGTCGGGGGATCCGTCGGCGGTCGCAGGGCTCACACCAGGGCCTGGCCGCCGTCGACGGAGAGCACCGTGCCCGTGATGAGGTTGTTCGCCATGATGAACAGCGCCGCCGAGGCCGCCTCCTGCGCCGTGCCGAGCCGGCCGATCAGCAGTCCCTGCCCGGCGGCCGCCACCGCCGCGTCGTCGGCCAGCCCCATCACCGCACGCGACAGCGGCGTGTCGATCGCCCCGTAGCGGACGGCGTTGACCCGCAGCCGCCGCGGCGCCAGCTCCACCGCCAGCGCCTTGGTCAGCGCCTCCACCGCGCCGATGCCGGCGATGCTCGCGGACGCTCCGGGGACGGGGCGTACCAGGTAGAGGCCCGAGGTGAAGGTGATCGAACCGCCGGCGGGCAGGCGGGGGGCGGCGGCGCGGGCGACGCCGTACGAGCCCCAGATGCGTCCGTCCACGGCCTCGCCGACCTGCTCGCGCGGCGTGTCCAGCAGTGCTCCGCCGGCGATGGAACCTGCCGTCACCAGGACGTGGTCCACCTCGCCCACCTGGTCGAGCGCCCGTTCCACCTCGCTCTCGTCGTTGCCGTCGGCGGAGATCCCGAGCGCGGAGGCGCCGGGCGTCGCGCGTAGGTGGTCGAGTGCGGCCTCCAGGCGGCCCGGGTCGCGCGCGACCAGCGCGACCCGGGCTCCGACCGAGGTCAGCAGCGCGCCGGCGGCCAGGCCGATGCCGGAGCTGCCTCCGATGATCATCACAGTACGGCCTTCCAGCGCCGTGGGCAGGGGAGAGCCGGTCGGCATGGGGGCGAGCGTGGTCGTGGTCATGGTGGTCCCTTTCAGAAATAAACCATCTGGTTGGTTTAGACTGTCCCGCGAGGAGGCGAAAAAGTCAACTGGATGGTTTAATTGCCGGTATGAGATACGACGCGGAGGCGACCCGGCAGCGGATCTTTCAGGCCGCCACCGCCGAGTTCGCCGAGCACGGGCTGGCCGGCGCGCGGATCGACCGCATCGCCGCCGCCGCGCAGGCCAACAAGCAGGCGATCTACCTCTACTTCGGCGGCAAGGAGAAGCTGTTCGGCCTGGTCGTACGGGCCAAGATGGACGAGATCTGCCACGCGGTGAACCTCGACCCCCGCACGCTGCCCGAGTCGGTGGGGCTGCTGTTCGACTGGTACGCCGAGCATCCGGAGCTGATCCGCCTGCTGCTGTGGGAGTCCCTGGAGACCGACGGCGACCGGATCGAGGGCGGAGAGGAACGCCTGCAGTTCTACCGCGGGAACGTGGACCACCTGCTGGAGGCGGGCCTGGAGGACCGGGAGACGGCCCAGGACTGGCTGTTCACCATCCTGGGCCTGGTGGCGTGGAACTTCTCCGTGCCGCAACTGCGCCGCCTCATCCTGGATGAGGCGGACCAGGAGCGGGCCATCGCGCGCCGCCGCGCCATCGTGGTGGACCTGGCCCGCGCCCTGTCCGAACGGACGCTGGCCGAACGCGCGGAGGCCGCCGCCGGCCGCTGACGGTGCCCGACCGATGTCCGACCGCTCCGCAGCGCAGCGGAGAAAAACGACACGATCAGACGTTGATCTGACATGAGCGATTCGAGCGGTGAGCCGGGCCGTTCAGCGGGCAGCGGGCGCGCGGGAGCGGGAGCGAAGGTAGCGGCCGGGCTGCTCATCGTCCTGACGGTTCCGGTCGGGCTCGGGGCGGGGCTTGGCGCGCTGTGGGCGGCGGCCGCAGCGAGTGGCAACCGGTACGTGGCGCTCGCCGTGGCCGCGTCGGTGCTGGCGGGCCTCACCTGGTGGTTGTGCCGGTCGGCGCTGCGGCGGGTGGCGGGCTCACGGGTACGGCGCCTGCTGCCGATCGCGGTCGCCGGGCTGGTGCTGACGGCCGCCGCCGTACCTCTCGCGGGCCTGCTGTCCGGCCCGCCACCGTCCCGGCCGATCGTCGCCGGGCCAGGAACGCGGTACTGGGACCTGCCGACCGGTCGTCGCCGAACAGGCCCAGCGCGGACAGCGCCCAGGCGTCGCCGTGCAAGAACAGCGCCCAGCCCAGATCGGCCAGCGAACGCCGGTCGCAGGCGTCGCGCACCGCGTCCAGCGACTCGTCCTGCTTCTGGGCCAGCGCGACGAGCCGCCTGGTCGCGGCGGCGGGCAGGGCCAGGCCGCCGCCCTTGAGCAGCACCTGCGGCAGGACGTCGGGCTCGGCGTAAGCGGGCAGCCGGGGCGCCCGGCCCGGCGCGGTCAGCACCGCCGGGACGTCCGAGGCGGCGCGTCAGGAACCCGCGGCGCCGGGGCCGGACCGGACAGCTCAGGATGGGCCTTGAGGTGCGTGCGGAGCAGCCCGGCGGCGGGCAGCGCACCGCCCCGTCGCAGGTGCAGGTCTCGGCGCAGGTGCTCGGGGAGGATCAGGACGTCCTCGGCCGGCGGGAAATGATCATCCATGGCGGATCACCGTAGCTGAGCCGGCTGACATTAGTTCCGGGTCCGGCGGGGTACTCCAGCGCTCGGGTGCCGGCCCGCCTGCTGATCAGCGGGGGCGGCTGAGGGCGGCCTCGGCCAGGTCCGTCCACCGCCCGGCCGAGGTGTGCGGCACGACCACCCAGTCCTTCATCTCCCTGCCCTGCCCCGAGGGGTCGAACAGGCACGCCCCGGCCAGCCGCAGCGCGGCCGCGTGTTCGGGCGTCTCCCTGACCAGCCGGAACACCATCGCCCCGTCGCGCTGCAGGCTCGCGAACACCTTCCCCGCCTGATCCTTGAGCGCGGGCCGGCCCATCATCCGGGAGATCCGTACCCCCAGGTCGGCCAGCTCCGCGCCGACCTGCTTGAAGTCCTCTTCCGCGCTCATCGTCGGTCGGCCCCCGAGCTCTCATGGCGGAGTGGCGCGATCGTCCGCCCGCCGTTCCGGCAGAACGGCGATCAGGCTAGTGGGCCGGAGCCGGGCTCATCAAGCGCGGATCCGGCGAGGGCGAAGGCGGCCGCGGCCTCCGCGTGCAGCCGGGCGCTCGGCAGCACAGGGACGGGGGTGTCCTTCTCGCCGATCAGCAGCTCGATCTCCGTGCAGCCGAGAATGACGGCCTCGGCACCGTCGTCCGCCAGGTCGGCGACGATCCGGGCGTACGCCTCCCTGGACGGCTCCCGCAGCACCCCGCGCACCAGCTCCTCGAAGATCACGCGATGGACGAGTTCGCGCTGCTCCCGCCCCGGTACGACCACGTCGAAGCCGTGCGCGGCCAGCCGATCGCGGTAGAAGGGCTGCTCCATGGTGAAGCGCGTGCCCAGCAGGCCGACCTTGCGCATCCCCCTGGTACGCACCTCGGCGCCCACGGCGTCGGCGATGTGCAGCACGGGCACGGTCGCGGCCCGCGCCACGTCGTCGCTCACCCGGCTGAAGGTGTTGCTGCAGATGAGCAGGACCTCGGCGCCGAGCCGCTCCAGTTTCCCGCCCGCCTCGGTCAGCAGCGCGCTCACCTCGTCCCAGCGGTCGGCGAAGATGAGGTTCTCGACGGTGGTGTAGTCGACCGACCAGATGAGGCTGTCGGCGGAGTGACTGCCGCCGAGCCGCTCGCGTACCCGCTGGTTTATGATCTGGTAGTAGATCACCGTCGATTCCCAGCTCAACCCGCCGATGAGGCCGATGGCGCGCATGGAACTCCGTTTCGCTCTCGTGTGCATGATGGGGCTCGGTGCGGGCGGTCAGATGCCGACCAGCGCGCGGGCGCAGGCCCCGAGGCCGACCTCGCTGGACGCCTTGACGAACACCACGTCTCCCGGCTGGATCAGGGCCGTGGCCAGCGTGATCGCCCCGGCCACGTCCTCGACGGCGTGGACGGACACGTTCCGGCTCGCGGCGGCCGCCTCACCGGCCAGCGCGACCGGATCTCCCGATCCGACCGCGATCAGCAGGTCGTAGCCGAGTTCGGCGACGAGCCGGCCGATCTCGGCGTGCCGGGCGCGGGAGACGTCCGCCTGCTGCCCCATCGCGCCGAGCACGGCGACGCTGCGCCGGTTCCCGGCCAGGGCCCTGGCCGCGTGCAGCCCGGCCCGCATGGATTCGGGGCTGGCGTTGTAGGCGTCGTCGACGACGGTGACGCCGTCGGCCCGTTCGACGATCTCCAGCCGGCCGGACGAGCGCCGCCGGGCCGCGTTCAGCCCGGCGGCGATCTCGCGCGCGTCCAGCCCGAGCACGGTCGCGACGGCGGCGGCCGCCACGGCGTTGCCCACCTGGTGCTCGCCGATGAGGTCGAGCTCGACGGGGGCCCGGCCGGAGGGCGCCACCAGCTCGAACGCGGTCCGCCCGCGCCCGGCCGGCCGCACGTCCTCGGCCCGCACCGGCGCCTGCGGCGACCGGCCGAAGCGCACGATCTGGGCCTTCGTGCGGCCCGCCATGCCCATGACGTACGGGTCGTCGGCGTTGAGCAGCGCGAACCCGTCCGCCGGCAGGGCCGCGACCAGCTCGCCCTTGGCCTCGGCGATGTCGGCGGGCCCCGCTCCCATGCGCTCGACGTGCGCGCTGCCGACGTTGAGCACCAGCCCGACCAGGGGCGGCGCGATGCCGGTCAGGTACGTCAGGTCGCCCTTGCGGCCCGCGCCCATCTCCAGCACCAGGTAGCGGGTGCCGGCGTCGGCCCGCAGCACGGTGAGCGGCAGCCCGAGCTCGTTGTTGAACGAGCGGTCGGTGGCGACCGTCGCCGCGTGCCGTTCGAGCACCTGGGCCAGCAGGTCCTTGGTGGTGGTCTTGCCCACCGAGCCGGTCAGGCCGATCACGACCGGGCCGATGCGGCCGAGCACGTGCCTGGCCAGCAGGCCGAGCGCGACCTGGACGTCCTCGACCACCAGCGCGGGCACGCCGACGGGCCTGGAGGCGAGCACGGCGACCGCGCCGGCCGCGACGGCGACGCCCGCGTAGTCGTGCCCGTCCACCCGGGCGCCGGCCGTCGCGGCGAAGAGGCCGCCGGGGACCACCTCGCGCGAGTCGACCGCCGCCGGCGCCGTCACCAGCGCCCCCGGATTGTCCACGTCGTACGGGGCCGCGCCGACGACCTGCGCGATCTCCTCCAGCGTCATGGGGATCACGAGCCGCTCCTGGCGAACGCGAGGTCGATGAGGCGGCGCAGCAGCTCCGGGTACGGGACGCCGCTCGCGGCCCACGCCCTGGCGTAGACGGAACGGGCCGTGAAGCCGGGCATGGTGTTGATCTCCAGCAGATGGATGTGGCCGGTGTCCTCCTCGTAGAGGAAGTCGGCCCTGGCCAGGCCGTAGCCGTCGATGGCCCGGAAGGCGCGCAGGGACAGCTCGCGTACGTCCTCGGCCACCCGCTCCGGCAGCTCGGCGGGGATGGTGGCGATCTCGGCCTGGCTGAGGTATTTGGCCTCGTAGTCCAGCCAGGCGCCGGGCACGATGAGCTCGCCGGGCACCGAGGCGTCCGGGGTGTCGTGGTCGCCGAGCACGCCGCAGATGAGCTCGCGGGCGCGTACCTCCTGCTCGACGACGACCGTCCGGTCGTGGGTGAGCGCCAGTTCCACGCCCGCGCGCAGCTCGTCCATGGTGGTGACCCGGGAGATGCCGATGGAGGAGCCCAGGCCGGCCGGTTTGACGTACATCGGCCAGTCGAGCGGCTTCACCAGGCCCCACGGGTCGGTGGTGGCCCGCCATTCGTGCTCGGTGAACCACACGTAAGGGGGCACCCGGATGCCCTCGGCGAGGAACGCGCGCCGCATCGCGACCTTGTTCATGGCCACGGCCGAGGCCAGGACGCCGCAGCCCACGTACGGGAGGCCGAGCGTCTCCAGGTGGCCCTGGACGACGCCGTCCTCGCCGAACGGCCCGTGCAGCACGGGGAAGACCACGTCCGCCTGGTCGCGGCCGAAGTGCGCGGGCCATCTGCCCTGCCGGTCGATGATGACGGCGACGGGCTCGTACAGGTCTCTCGGCAGAGCGTCCAGCACCGCCTGCGCCGACTGCAGCGAAACCTCGTGCTCGGCGGACGGCCCGCCCGCCAGCACAGCCACGCGCACGCGTTCAGTCACGATCGATCAGCCTTCCTCAGTGGCACGGGGGAGCGCCGGTCCCGTCACGCGGGACCGGGCCTCCACCACTGTCGGCCGCCGGTGTCCCCGCCTCGTCAGCGCCGTGTCATCGTTGTGTCACGGGTGCGACCCGGCGGACGCCGCGCCGTGGCGCAGGCCGTCGTGCAGGATCGTGGCGATGCGGATCGCGTCCTCCTGCCAGCCGTTGGCGCGCATCGAGCAGATGCCGCCGAGGCCGCGCAGCAGGACGCGCCCGGTGACGCCGTCGCGGAGCAGGCCGGCCGCGACTCCGGCGGCGAGGAGGTCGTCGAGGGCGCGGGCCATCTCCTCGCGCGCGTCGTCGAAGACCGGCGAGTCGGTCGCCATGATGCTCTCCAGCGCCTCGCCCATCCCCCTGCTCACCGCCGCGTGCTCCACGAGCAGCAGGAGGAAGGCGCGCAGGGCCTCGTCGGGAGCGTGCTCGGCGAGCAACCGGGCGGGGGTGGCGCAGAGGTCGGCGACCTCCTGGCGGTAGACCTCGGCGACCAGCGCCTCGCGCGTGTCGAAGTGGCGGTACAGCGTGCCGACGGCCACGCCGGCGCGGCGGGCGATCTCCTCCACGTGGGCGTCGTCGTCGGCGAGGAACGCCTCCCGTGCCGCGGCCAGGAGCGCTTCGCGGTTGCGGCGGGCGTCGGCGCGCAGCGGGCGTGGTGACGGCAATGGTCCTCCCTAAGGTGAGTCCGGTTCAGTATATGTGTAGAGTTTCCGGAGTCCGATTCACCTTATTGAGGGGGTCATACCCATGACGATCGATCACGAAGAGCCGGCCGGCCTGCGCGTGCTGGTGACCGGCGCGAGCCGGGGGCTCGGGCTGGCCACGGCTCGCCGCTTCGCCGGGGCCGGCGCCACCGTCCTGACGGCCTCGCGTACCGCGCCTCCTGACGACCTGCCCGCCACCTTCATCCCCGCAGACCTGCGCTCCGAGGAGGGGGTGGAGGAGCTCGGCCGGCGCGTGGTGGAGCGCGCCGGAGGCGTCGACGTCCTGGTCGACAACGCCGGAGCGACGGCCGGGCCGGCGCCGACCCTGGAGCGGTCCGACGCGTCGTGGCTGGCCGACCTGGAGATCAACCTGCTCAGCGCGGTCCGGCTGGACCGGATCCTGGTGCCCGGGATGGTCGAGCGCGGCTCCGGCGTCGTGGTGCACGTCTCCTCCATCGCCAGCCACATCCCCCAGCCCGACGAGGCGTCGTACGCGGCGTCGAAGGCGGCGCTCAACGCCTACAGCCGCGAGCTGGCGACGGCGGTGGGCCCGCACGGCGTGCGCGTGGTGTGCGTCCTGCCGGGGTTCGTCGTGACCGAGGGCGCGGCCGACCATCTGCGGCACATGGCCGACAGCCAGGGAGTGAGCGTCGAGGAGATGCAGCGGCGGCTCGTGGAGCACCTGAAGGTCCCGATGGGGCGGCCCGGCCGGCCCGAGGACGTCGCGGAGCTGATCGCGTTCCTCGCCTCGGACCGTGGCCGCTGGCTCACCGGAGCCCAGTACCGGGTGGACGGCGGCATCATCCCCGTCGTCTGAACCGCCCTATCCGCATCGCATCGAGGAGAGCATCATGACCTTCAGCCTTCTGTCACTCGTCGTGGACGCCGCGGATCTGGAGGGCGAGAGCTCGTTCTGGCACCGGCTGCTCGGCGGCACGGTCACGCGGACGGCGACGCACCACTTCCTGCAGATCGACGGCTTCCCCGTGATCGTGATCCAGCACGCCCCCGGGCACGTTCCGCCGCGCTGGCCGGACGGCATTTCCCAGCAGTTGCACGTCGATCTCGCCACGGACGACGTGGCGGGTGCGGACGAGCGGGTGCGTGCCGCCGGCGGCACGCGGCTGAGCCCGGCCGGGGTGTACGCGAGCCCGGCAGGACACCCCTTCTGCGTCCGCCCGGCCTGAGTCAGCCGGCCGGGCGCATAGCCCTGAGGAAGGCTTCGACCAGGGCGTCGGCGTAGTCAGGGGTGAGCGGTCCCGTGCGCAGCAGCCAGCGCTGGTAGAGGGGGGCGTACAGCAGCTCAAGGGCCAGGTCGAGATCGGCGTCGGCGGCGAGCTGCCCGGCCCGCTGCGCGCTGCGCAGCCGGTCCTTCTTGGCCTCGTCCACCGGGCCGGCCAGCTTCTCGCGATACTGGGCGGCCAGCGCAGGATCGTTGATGATCTCGGCGTTGAGCGCGCGGATCGGCCCCTCGAACGCCGGGTCGGCAAACTCGGCCACCGTCGCCCGCATCACCGCCCTGAGGTCGGCCGCCACGTCGCCGGTGTCGGGCAGCGCCATGCTGCCCTCGGGACCGGCCTCGCTGAGGGCGAGGAAGGCGTCGAGGACGACCGCGCCCTTGGAGGGCCACCAGCGGTAGATGGTCTGCTTGCCCACGCCGGCGCGGGCCGCGATGGCCTCGATGGTCAGCTTGGCGTAGCCCACCTCGGAGATCAGCTCGCGGGCGGCGGCGAGGATGGCCTGCCGGGAGCGCTCACTGCGGCGGGCGGGGTCGGGCTGCTTCACCATGGCCGGGATCCTATCACGTCGGCGAGACGAGACGTACCGTCTTGACAATGTGGCAAGACGAGACGTAACGTCTTGTCTCGTTCGACGACGAATCTGCATAAAGGGGATTGCAATGAGCCGAGTGTGGTTCATCACCGGTGCGTCGCGCGGCCTGGGCCGGGCGTTCACGGAAGCCGCTCTGGAGGCGGGGGATCGGGTCATCGCGGCGGCGCGGAACATCGAGCCGCTCGCCGACCTGGCCGCCGAGCATCCGGACCGTCTGGTACGGCTCCCGCTCGACGTGTCCGACCGGGCGGCCGTGTTCGAGGGCGTGGACAAGGCGGTCGCGGCCTTCGGCCGGCTCGACGTCGTGGTCAACAATGCCGGCGCCATGCTGCTCGGCATGGTGGAGGAGGTGACGGAAGAGCAGATCAGGGCTCATTTCGCGGTCAACGTGTTCGGCGCGCTCTGGGTCACCCAAGCTGTGCTGCCGCACCTGCGCGCCCAGGGCGGTGGCCGCATTCTCCAGGTCACGACGATGGGCACGGGCGGCGGCTTCCCCATGACCGGCCTGTACGCGGCCGGCAAGTCGGCGCTCGACTCGATCTCCGAGGCAGTGGCCATGGAGGCGGAGCAGTTCGGCGTCAAGCTCACCATCGTCCAGATGGGCGGCTACGACACCGCCCTGTTCACGACCGGCACGACGACGACCGACCCCTTGCCGCACTACCAGGGGCTGCGCGACCAGCTGATCGAAATGTGGGGCGACGAGGCCGGGCCCGCGCCGAGCACGGCTGCGCCGGTGATCATGGAGCTGGCGGGGCTGGCGGATCCGCCGCGCCGGCTCGTCGTGGGCAGCGCGTCGTACGACATGGTGCTGGCCGGTCTGGAGGAGCGGGTGGCGGCGTACCGGGCCTGGGAAGACCTCAGCCGCAAGGCCGCCGGGTGACTCTCAGATGGCCCGGACTTCGGCGAGCCGCTTGACCGCGTACTCGTCGTCCCAGCAGACGGCGGCCTCCCACGCGGCCGACGCCTGCGCGGCGACGTCGTACGCGCCGTCGTCCAGGCCGGCGGCGTTGCCGGGCAGCACCAGGTCGAGCTCGGGAACGTCGACGTGCGCCTCGTCCCAGTCGATCAGCGCGACCCGATCGGCGGTCACCCGGACGTTGCCCAGGTTGTTGGAGTCGCCGTGGACGACGCACGTCTCACGCCCGGCGAGCCGCGCCCACGCCGCCCGGCACCGGGCGACGCCTTCTGCGGGCATCGCGCGGAGGTCGACCTTCGTCCCGGTCTCGGCGTGCAGGAGGTCGGCCGACGACCGCCAGCCCGGGCGTTGCGGCCAGCCCCGCGTCAGCTCGTGCAGCCGGCGCAGCGTCTCGGCCGCGCGCCGCCAGTCATCCTCGGTCTCCGGTGGGACGCCCTCCACGTACGTCATCACCACCAGGCCGTCCGCGAACAGCCGGCCGTCCGCCGTGGGGATCGGCACCGGCACGGTCAAGCCCTCACGGTCGAGGTAGCGGAGCAGCTCGGTCTCCCACGCGAGGTCGGCGTCGCTCCTGCCGCCGAGCCGTCCGACCGCGAACCGCCCACCGACGCGCACACTCCACACGTCGTTGGCGACCCCACCGGTGAGCGGCTCGACGCGGGCGGCGTCCGCGCCCCACCGCTTGAGTGTCTCCCATCCCATTGAGCAGATCTTACGCGTGGCGGGGCCCACGCCTGGGGGGTCACCGCCGGGCCACCACGGCGGCGGTGTCCCTGGTCGCGTTCGCCGACAGGTGCAGGCAGGCGGAGATCAGCCGGATCAGGTCCTCGGTGCTGCCGACCTCGCGGACGAGCCCCAGGCCGCCGAGGCGCCGCGCTTCGGGCACGTACATGGCGTAGTCGCAGGCCAGCGGGGTGGTGAACTCGATCTCGACACGCATATCGTCCGGCACCGGCGGGCACTCCAGCCCGGCGTGACCGGCCACGGCGTCGCGGGCGGCGGACCTGATGCGCTCGGCGGCCACCGACGGGTGCGTGGAGGTCGCCGCGTGGAAGCCCGCCGCCCGTTTCACCGGCACGGTCAGCACCCCGGGCAGCGCCTTGGCCGCTGCGGCGCAGACCAGGTCGTCACCGGTGACCAGCCCTACGGGCACGCCCAGCGCCGCCGCGTGAAGGGCGTTGACCTCAAGCTCGCCGACCGGCGCGCCGTTCACCCGGATCTCGCGGAAGGCGCCGGAGAAGCTGTGCGCCAGCACGCCCTGCTCGCCCGCCGCCGCGTGGTAGCCGACGAGCAGGGCGACCGCGTCGCCTTCCGTGATGCCCTGCATCATGGCCAGCGGTTTGGGCGAGCCGGTCACGACTTGGGCGCGCGGGTCCAGCTCGGCGTGGAGCAGGTTGTCCATGCTGCCGTGGCTGTCGTTGACCACGACCTCATCGGCGCCGGCGTCGAACGCGCCCCTAATGGCGGCGTCGGCCTCGGCGGTCATCAGCCGCTGGGCGTGCACGTAGCCGGTGCCGCCGCGTACGGCCTGATCAAGGGTCGCGACGCCCGCGACTCCTTCCATGTCGATCGAGATGAAGACTCGCATGCCCGCGATCTTAGTGACGCCCCTCGTCCGGGACCGGCACCCGCCCGGCGGCGCGGGGACGCCCGGACACGGCGGCGCTTCGCGTGCCCCGCGACGGAAGTGGTGTCACGAGCGAACCCTGAGGCCGTCCAGGGTGAGATCGAGCAGGCGTTCGGCCTGCTCCCGCTGCTCGGGCGCGGCCGAGCTGAGGGCGATGCCGGCCAGGGCGGCGCCCAGGTCCGCCGGGCTGATGTCGGTGCGGATCAGGTCGGCGGCCAGGCAGGCGTCCATCAGGGCGGTGATGGCGTCCTCGATCATCTCCCGGCTGTGCCTGTAGGGGTTCTCGCCCGTGGCCGCGATGGCGCGCAGGGCGTCGGCCATGCCGAGCTTGGCGGTCACGTAGTCGAGGAAGAGCCGCGTCCAGGCGCGCAGGGCCTCGTAGGGCGGATGCGCCGCGAGCAGATCCGGTACGGCGTCGCACAACTGAGCCACCTCGTTGCGGTAGACCGCCTCGATCAGCGCCTCCCGGGTGGGGAAGTTGCGATACAGGGTGGCGGTGCCCACGCCCGCCTCCTTGGCGATGCGTTCCAGGTGGGCGTCCAGTCCCTGCTCGGCGAAGACGCCTGCCGCGGCCGTGATGATCTTGTCCCGGTTGCGGCGCGCGTCGGCCCGCAACGGGCGCGGTGCGTTCTGGCTCATCTGCGGCCCGTCGTCCCCTCTCCGTTTGCTAAACGGAGGCGTGCCCACTTACGCTGCCAATAAGTGGTGGCGCCTCCACTTCCACTGTAGGTCATCGGCTGGCCTGCACACGTACCTCGGGAAAGGACTGCTGATCATGACAGGCATCGCAGGAAAGGTGGTGGCGATCACGGGCGCCAGCAGCGGCATCGGCGCGGCCACGGCGACGTACCTCGCGGAGAGAGGCGCCCGGCTGGTGCTCGGCGCGCGCAGGAAGGACCGGCTGCGCGAGGTGGTGGACCAGATCGTCGCCCAGGGCGGCGTGGCCGTCGGGGAAGTCGTCGACGTGACGCGCCGCGAGGATCTGCGGCTGCTCACGGACACGGCGATCGACCGGTACGGCCGGCTCGACGTCCTGGTCTCCAACGCCGGCACGATGGCGGTCTCACCCTTCGACGACCTGCGCCAGGACGACTGGGACGCGATGGTCGCGACCCACGTCACCGGCCTGCTGAACGGCATCGGCGCGGCCCTGCCCGTCTTCCGGCGGCAGCGCTCGGGCCAGTTCGTCAACGTCGCCTCGACCGCGGCCTACGTCGTGAAATCGCCCCAGGGCGTCTACGCGGCCACCAAGGCGGCGGTCAAGGTGCTGACCGAGGCGCTGCGCCAGGAGTCGGGGCCCGACCTGCGCGTCACCCTCGTCTCACCCGGCTTCACCAACACGGAGGGGGTCGGCAAGGGGGCAGCCCCTGAGACGGCAGCGGCGATGATCCGGCAACGCGACGAGATCGCCATCCCGCCGTCGGCCATCGCGTCGGCGATCGGCTTCGCCATCGAGCAGCCGGCGGGCGTCGACATCAGCGAGATCGTCGTCAGACCCACCGCCCAAGCCTGACGCTCGCGGGCGCCGACGCCCGCCGCGCCCCCACCGGCCACCGTCACGTCGCCAGCCAGAGGCGCAGTAAGTGACGGCGGCGTTCAAGTTGGGGGTGATCGGTGTAGGCGGTGCGGCTGTGCAGGACGACGTGATTGTTGAGCAACTGCAGGTCACCGGGCCGCAGGTCCATGGTCAGCGCGAAGCGGGGGTCGGCGGTCAGCCGGTCGAGCAGCTCCATCACCTCTGCCTGCGCGGGGGTGAGCGGCGGCACGCCGGCGCCGCGCAGCGCCGAGCGCAGGTAGTCGGGGCCGTAGGCGAAGGACACCCCGCCGTCCGGGCGCGGCGTGCACAGCGGCTTGGTGTAGAAGCTGTCGGGGCCGTCTCCGGTGCGGCGGTCGTGCCACCACGGCTGGTAGAGCACCTGGGCCAGGTCGGGGCGGGTGCGTACGACCTCGTTGTGCACCGCGACGGAGCTGACGATGGAACTGAGCCCGCCGGACCGCGCCGGACGCAGACACAGCAGGGCGACGGCGTCATACGGGTCGCTGTGGTAGCCGAGCCGCCCGCTGTGCTGGTAGCTGCGGGTGACGGCGCCGGCCGGGTCGGCCCCGGTGTCGCGTACGTGTCTCAGCGGCGCCCCGTCCGGGCCCTGCGGGATGATCTGCCCGACGTGGCCGGTCAGACCCAGCGCGGCGGCCTCGCACTGCCGCTCGCTCAGCTCACCCACCGGCACGCCGCGCAGCAGCACGAACCCGCGGCCGTGCACGAGCCGCTCACGTACCTCCCTCAGGACGGGTCCAAGCGTCGGCAGCCGGAATCGCCCGGCACCCGGCCCAGTCCTTGCGGCGTCGAGGATCTCCCGCTGGGCTCGCTCGTCGAGGTGGACCTGCCAGTCGCCGCCGTCACGGACCTCCGCCGCCATCCATCCGGCCGGTCCTGACACCTCCGTCACCGCCATCGCGCCGATGCCTCCCTTCCTTCGCCCGGTACCTCGCCTCCTCAACGATCGCCCCCGCATCAGCCGTACGGGACCCGTCATCGCCCACGGCGGAACGTCTTCGCCGACAGCGCAAGACCGGCAGCGCAAGACCGGCAGCGCAAGACCGGCAGCGCAAGACGTTGTCGGAACATCCGTTCCAGCATGCGGGCCGCACTGCGAAGGTCGTGAAGCCGCGCCGGCCTCATCCTCGAGGACGTGGCCGGACCAGCCAGAACAGGACCGCCACCGCAACCCCGCTGAGCGTCGCCTCCAGTGGCC
Organism: Nonomuraea sp. NPDC048892; assembly: GCF_040649735.1. Taxonomy (NCBI): domain Bacteria; kingdom Bacillati; phylum Actinomycetota; class Actinomycetes; order Streptosporangiales; family Streptosporangiaceae; genus Nonomuraea; species Nonomuraea sp. NPDC048892. The sequence continues at coordinate 235,597 of NZ_JBEZFZ010000010.1, forward strand.
CCCTCCCAGCCGTCAAGCTGAGGACGAAGGCGACCGCCCCCAGCGCGGGCGCAGTCACCAGGCCGACCTTGGTACGCAGGTTCATGGCACGCCTTGGCGGTTCGTCCTGGCCAAGGCCGAAGAGGTTCGCGAACAGATTGGGGAACATGTTGTCGATCTGGTCCTGCAGCCGCGCCGCTTCCCGTGCCTCGGCCGCCGCACGCCTGCGCTTGCCCTGGACTCTGGCCAGTTGCTCGCGGGCCAGATGCAGGTCGATCACCGCTCTGAGCACGCCGACATCCTGGACGAGCCGTTCGTAGAGTGCGACCCTCTCGCCGGCGGCGCCCACGGCCTCCTTCTTCCTGCCCAGCGCGACCAGCAGGGTGACGAACTGGTCGAGCATTCGCGCCAGCTCCAGCCTGGCCGCTGCCTGTGCGTCCGGATCGGCCGGATCCTCCTCCGTGACGGCCGCGCGCAGCCGCTCCGCTGTTTCCCGCGCGTAGGGCAGGGCCTCCTCCTGCCTGTCCAGCGCGGTGAATACGGTCGCCATCCCGGCGAGCATGTTGGTGAGCAGGGGACCGCCGAAGTCTCGGACGGCGACCAGGTGCTCCTGGCCGATGGCGAGGGCCTCTTCCCACCGTTCCAGCCGCTGGTACATGCCCATCAAGCTCACCACGTTCCTGGCCAGCGCTGACTGGAAGGTGCGGATCGGGTGTCTGGCGACGGTCTCACGCGCCAGCGCCACGGCCTCGATCGCGGCCCGCACCCCGTCATCGTGGCGTCCCACGGTGAACAGCTGGGCGGCGTGCGTGCCGAGCATCGTCGGCACCCGGTGCCCGAACGCGTCAGGGTCCGCCTCGGCCAGCCGCCTGCTCAGCGTCATCGCCTCCTGCGAGGCTTCGATCGCCTGCTCCTCGCCCCGCTTCAGCGTCATCCGCAGGTACGCGAGATTGCCCAGGGCCATGGCCAGGCCGCCTTGGAAGTCGAGGTCGTCGGGGTCGGCGGCCACTGCCAGCCGGTGGTTCCGCACGGCCTCCCGCGCCGACTCGATCGCCTCGCTGTTCCTGTCCAGCTGGTAGGCGAGCATTGCGCGGTTGCCCAGTGCCATCGCCAGGTTGAACGGGTCGTCGAGGCCGCGGAGCAGGTCCACCGCTTCCTCCACGGCCGACATGGCCTCCTCGTCGCGATCGGTGCCCATGAGCAGGTTGGCGAGGTTGTTCAGGTTGATGGCGAAGAGGCCCGTGAACCGCGCCGGGTCCTCTCCCACGAGGGCGCGGTAGCCCTCGATCGCCCGCTCCTCGTGGGTGACCGCGTCCTGCGTGCGGTCGACGACCAGCAGGCGGCGCGCGAGAGTGGCGTGGAGCTCAGCTCGCGTGGCCGGGTCGACGCCGGTGGCCAGGCGGTAGGCGACGACGCGCTCGGCGACGGCAGCGATTCCAGCGTCGAGGTCGATGTTCCTGCGCTCGGGGAAGAGCCTCTCGACCGCGTCGAGCACCGCCGGATCGAGGTGCGGTACCTCGGCGAGCGCGGTGAGCGCCGCTCCACCTCCAGCCAGCGCCAGGGCCGGATCCGCGGAAAGGACGTCGGCCAGGCTCTTGCCCACGTGCGGCCACCTCGTGGCCGACGAGGCGAGAAAGGTGATGGCCCGTCCCGCGTAGGCGGGTGGGTCGCCGTCATGGGCCAGCAGCCCGGCGATCGCGCCCGGCGTCCACGGGTCGGCGCCGCCGGCCGCATGGCCGGGCAGAGCCAGCGCCAGCAGGTCCTCCGCCAGCCTGTCGGGGTAGAGCGGTTCCAGGACCCGATCCGGCTCGGCCGGCGGGTAACAGACGGCATGATCGTCGATCAGCTCGTGCGGGTGCCTCGGCAGGCCCAGCCCGCCCAGCACCCCTGCCGCCGCCTCGTAGTTCTGGGCGCCGGTCAGGACAGCGGTGAACACCGTCCTGGCCATCATCTGCGGAGGTGTCGACAGGGCCTGGTTGTCGTGCAGCTCCGTCCAGTGGCGGCGTTCGCGGTCGAGCAGGTAGGCGGAGAACTCCGACGGATCGCCGGGCGGGCTGACGCCTCTGGCGCGTGCGTCGACGGCTACCAGGGCGGCCATGTGCAGGGTCAGCACGAGCTCGAATCCGGGGTCGTCGAGGCGAGGCGGCGCAACCGCATCCGGTACGGCCAGGCCGTACCGTTCGCAGAAGCAGTCGTGAGCGGCGGTGAACACCCGTTCACGGTCGATCGCCTTCCGGGGTAACGGTCCGAGCGGTAGGTCGCCGGTTCGCGCGCCACGTTCGGTCAGTACGGCACGCAGCGCCGGCCAGGACCGCGTCGACCTGGCCACCAGCAGCACCCGCGTGCGTCGATGAGCGTGCAGCAGCGCGTTGGCGAACAGCCAGCTCAGGTGGGAGAGGGGCCACCGATCCGCGTAGTCGACGATCAGCAGCAGGCCGGGCGCCGCCCCGGGGAGCAGGTTCTGGCTCCCGGGAGAGGGGACGGCACGGTGGGCGGCGGTCACGACCTTCCAGCCGCGCTCAGCCACCAGGTCGGCGAACGCGGACACCAGGCGGGTCTTGCCCTGGCCGCCCGGGCCGTGCAACCAGCGCGCCGCCAGTTGCGGCCCCTCCAGCCACGAGGTCAGGTCGGCGAGTTCGGCCTCGCGCCCGTCGAAGGCGACGACCTCGTGGCGGGCGTCGAGCAGCCTGGTGGGCTGTTCGAGCAGCCAGGCGGCGTCCACGGCCGGTGGTCGTGCCCGCTCGATCAGCGTGTAGACGGGACCCGCGTCCTGGAAGACGTTCAGGTCCGCCCCAATGACGCCGTACGCGAAGCCGGCCTCGGCCTGGACCGTCTGTCGGAAGAGCGGCTTCTTCACCGAGCCGGGTCGTCGATGTCGCCGTGGATGATGACGTTGCCCCCTTGCGCGGCGAAGATCCTGCCGTGGTCGCGGGCGATGTTGTTCTGCACCCACGTCATCGACTTCTCCGGGAGCCCGGCCTGCAGCTCGGTCACCAGGTCGCGCAGCTCGCCGGCCAGCTCTGGATGCTCTTCGAGCAGATCCTCGACCTCCAGCTGCCACGCGCCGATCAGCGCCTGGCGGACCCGGTCTTCGTCCTTCCGCGCCACCCGGCCCGCGTTGGTGTCGAGCTGGGCGTCGATCCTGTCCAGTTCGGCCTGGCCGCGCCTGGAAAACAGGCGGGAGAAGCCCGACTTGGCGCTCTCCCATCCGTCTGTGGCCATCGCGCCCACCAGGGTGGTGGCTGCGGTGGCGGCGAGAGCGGACAGAGCCTCTGTGAGCATCGAATCTCCTTCGGGGGAAGCCTGCCACGAGTGTCCATCCCGGGGAGGATCATTTCAATCGTCGAGCAGCCGCCAGATGAGAGAGCGATCTCGTTCCGCGGCGGCCCGGCGGGGTCACGCGTTCTTCGAGCGCAGGATCCGTTCGACCGCGGGTACGATCTCCGCCTCCGCGGGCTGCTTGGCCACGCCGAGCCCGGCCAGCGTGCGCACCACCGGCGCGTCGTCCAGCGACAGGATGCCGAGCAGGAGGTGCTCGGTGCCGACGAAGTCGTGTTCGAGGCGCAGGGCCTCGCGGGCGGCCAGTTCGAGGGCCTTTCTGCCCTGCGCGGTGAACGGTGTCGGCTGGTCGGGCCGCCCGTCGCCGGGGCCCAGGTCGGCCGTGACGGCGTCCCTGACCGCGTCCAAAGAGGCGCCCAGCGCCACCATGGTCGTGGCGGCCAGCCCTTCGGGCTCGCGCAGCAGGCCCAGCACCAGGTGCCCGACCTCGATGTGGGCGTGGCCGCCGGTATGGGCCTCTTCCTGTGCCTTGACGAGGACGCTGCGTGCCTTGTCGGTGAAGCGGGAGAAGGTGCGCAGGTCCTCCTGAAGGGAACTGGCGTTGCCGCTGCTCTTGGGCACGAAGCGCTTCTGCACGGCTTGCTTGCTGACCCCCATGCTGCGGCCGATGTCGGTCCACGAGGCGCCGGAGCGCCTGGCCTGATCGACGAAGTGGCCGATGAGGTGGTCGGCGACCTCGCCGATGTGCTCGGCCAGGGTGACGGCGTCGGACAGCTCGCCGAGCGGGTCGCCGTCCGGGTGGCGGTCCTTGATCGTGGTGATGAGGTCGTCGAGACGTACGTTGCTCTGCATGCCGTCAACTATAGGTTGACGCATTCCAATCGTCAACCATTGGTTGACGGACGCTCTGGCAGGAGAGGTGGCTGCGCTGGGCGGCCGGGTCGTTGGGTGCTTCGTTCAGCGACGGGGGATCTCGGGTGGGAAGAAGGGCGGGGCTCCCGGGGGGAAGGGCAACATGAGCCGGCCGTACTCCTCCAGGACGCTCATGAGCACGGGGAAAGTCCGCGAGATCGCTCAGGAGCGCGCGGAGGCGGATGCCACGGCGGTGGTGTTCTTCAATCCGCTGACCGGCAGGCAGCGTACGGTTCTCAGCGAACTGCTCGGCTGCCCGGTGTTCAGTCGCGCAGATCTCCAGCCGCCTGGAGCATCCGGAGCCGGCTGCGATGAGTGAACGCGAGTACTTCGCCTTCGTGTCCAAGCGGCTGGGCATGTTCTCGTAGGACGGGAGCCGGCGGCCTCACGCCGGGACACGTCTCGTCGCCTTTGCGTACGACCTGATCATCTCCAGGGACAGGACGATCGCGACGGCACCGAGAACCCCGTGGTACCACCGCCAGCCCACGCCGATGCCGACGAAGCCGTCCACGATCATGATGCCGCCCCCGCCCGCGACGGCCAGCCCCATCCCGGCCAGGACGAGCAGCATCAACGCCCTCGGTGCTCTGCGGCCGGCGGGCGTGACCGTGGCCAGGGCGACGCACGCGCCCAGTACGCCGGTCGCGGCCGCGAGCCACTGTGCGGTGGCCGGGTCGAGGAAGTAGCCGGCGGTCTCGGCAGCCGACACGGGCGGCCCGCCCGGGAACCCGAGCCGGGCCTGCGCGGCGAAGGCGGCCTTCCCGGCGGCGTAGCCGAGGAACAGTGCCGCCATCAGGTACGCCGGCCAGCGCCGCGGACGATTCGGATCGCTCATGGGCCCGAGCGTAGGAAGCGCGGGCCGGGCGTCGCCTCCCCGCGGCGGGGAGGGCGGCTCCCTCTCATGGGGGATCAGGCGCGAAAACCCAGGTGAGAATTCCGGACCGCTCGTGCTAGGAAATAGGGCTCATCATCGGACGGGACCAGGGCGGTGCATCGCGTGGCGCGGGCGGCGGAAGACGAGGATGTCGAGCGGAGACGCCGGAGGCGGTGGCCGCTGCTGACGGCGGTGGCGGTCGACTCCGTGGGCACGGGCCTGTATCTCCCGCTGTCCCTGCTGTACTTCCTCAAGGTCACCGACCTGGACCTGGCCACCATCGGCCTGCTGGTCAGCGTGACCACGGCGCTGACGCTGCCGGTGCCGATCGTCGTCGGGCGGCTGGCCGATCGGTTCGGGCCGCGGCTGGTGGTCGCGGGCGGCCAGGCGCTGCAAGGGGTCGGCTTCCTGCTCTACCTGACGGTCTCCGGGGCGGGCTCTCTGGTGGCCGCCGTCCTGGTGACGATGGTGGGGTCGCGGGTCTACTGGTCCTCGATCTTCACGCTCATCGCCGACCACGCCGACCACACCGGGTCGGGGGAGACGAAGGATCACTGGTACGCGCGTACGGGGATGATCAGGGAAGCGGGCGCCGGCGGCGGGGCACTGCTGGCCAGTGCGATGCTCGCCTTCGACTCCACGGGCGTCTACGACGGGCTGATCCTGGGCAGCGCGCTGGCGTTCCTGGCCGCCGCGCTCATGGTGGTGCTGGCCGTGCCGGCGCTCCCGCACGCCCGGCCGCCGACGAACGGCCCCTCCGGGCACCGGGCGCTGCTGCGGGACCGGCCCTACCTCGCGCTGATCGGTACGTGCACGATCTTCGCCCTGTGCAGCACGTTCCTCGCCCTGTCGCTGCCCGTCTACGTCGTCCAGGGCCTGTCCGGCCCCGACTGGGTGCCCGGCCCCCTCCTGGCCATGAACACGCTGCTGCTCGCCACCTGCACGGCGTCCCTCACCCGGTTCGCCCGCCGCCACGGCACCCGCGCCCGCGCCCTGACCTGGGCCGGCGCGTTGTGGGCGCTGTGGTGCGCCTTGTCGGCGGCCGCCGTGCTGCTGCCGACGCAGGCGCTGGTGCCGTACCTGGTGGCGGTGGTGCTGGTCTACACCGCCGCGGAGATGATCTCCGGGCCCGCGACGAACGCGCTGGCGGCCGACGCGGCGCCGGCCGGGTCGCGGGGCACGTACCTGGCGGCCTTCCAGTACTCCTTCGCGGTCGCGAACATCGTCGCGCCCGGCCTGTTCGGCCTGCTCTTCAGCCGGCACCACCAGCTTCCCTGGCTCGTCGTCGGCCTGCTCGCGACGCTGGGCGCGGTCCTCATGCTGCGCCTCGAACGCCGGCTGCCGCAAGAGCGCCAACCGGCCGGGGCCGGCGTGCCGGAGAGCGCGGCCTGACGACCCTGGGACTCAGGTCCCAGACCGCCCGCGTCGGCTTCCCTGCCACAAGGGCTTGACGTCCCTGGAATCGAGGACGCCGGGAGCGCGCGCCTGTGATCGCAGGCGCCATCCACGTCCTGCTCGATCGATTCGAAAGAGGTCCTCATGGCCGACATCGCCGTACGACGCATCCTGGTCCTGGCCGCCGCTGCCGCGCTCGCCCTGTCCGGCGTCTCGGCTGCCACAGCGGCAGCCGACGATCCGGAGGAGACAGGCACGGTCGAGGGGCCGGGACTGACCGTGATCAGCTACGTCCAGCTCCAGAACGAGCGTAGCGGGAAGTGCCTGGAGGTCAACCAGGCCGGCTCGACCAAGGGCAAGGGCGACAACGCCAAACTCCTGCAGTGGAACTGCCACAGGGGCGCCCAGCAGCAGTGGCACAAGGCGCAGCTGAAGGCCGGCTTCCTCAAGAACAGGCGCAGCGGCAGGTGTGCCGAGCCCGACCAGCGGATCGGCAAGGGCCGCGCCGAGGGCGGCCAGGTCCTGCAGTGGACCTGCCACGGCGGGTCACAGCAGCAGTGGAGACAGCGCTGACCATCAGCGGGATCCTCCGATGATCCGGCCGGGATCAGGCCTGGGCGGGCTGGAAGAGTTCGACGAGGTTGCCCGCGGGGTCGGTGAGCAGGATCTGGCGTCCGCCGGGGCCGGCGACCACCTCGCTGACGAACGACGACACGCCGGCGGCACGCAGGCGGGTGATCTCAGCGTCCAGGTCGGCGACGATGAGGTGGATGCGGTTGCCGCCGGCGCCGAGGCCGGTGGGGGTGGCGCGGGCGCCGGAGCTGGCCGGTCCTGACAGCAGCAGCCGCAGGGGCCCGCGTACGACGTCGGCGAAGGCCGGCGCGGCGTCGAGGCGCACGGTGAAGCCCAGGTGCTCGGTGTAGAAGCCGACCGCGGCGGCCACGTCGTCCACGAGGTAGCGGACGCCGGCGAGTTGTTCGGGGGCGGGTGCGGTCATGGCAGGACCTCCTGGGACATGAGGACGGGCAGCAGGTGGCGGACGCGGCTGTCGATCTCCGCCGCGACGCGGTCGAACGCGAGGTGATCACCGCCGGCGGGGTCGGGGATGCTCCAGTGCACCTTCCTGGAACGGGGCCCGAAGCCGGGGCAGACCTCGCGGACCTTGTCGCACAGGCTGATCACGTAGTCGAAGCGGCGGCCGGTCAGGGTGTCCAGGTGCCGGGGCCGCCGGTCGCTCACGTCGATGCCGTGGCGATCGCGCAGGACGCGTACGGCCTCCGGATGCAACCGCGCGCGGGGATGGCTGCCCGCGCTGGCCGTCTCGACGCGGCCGGCGGTGTGATGGCGCAGCAGGGCCTCGGCGATCGGGGAGCGGGCGCTGTTGCCGGTGCAGGTGAACAGCACGACGGGCGGGCGAACGGATACCGGCGCGGGGGAGGGCGGGGCCGGGGCGAGGCGGAGCGCGGGGTGCAGGAGGGCGCCGGTGCCGGCCAGCGCCTGGGCGCAACGTTCCAGGTCGAGGTGGTAGTAGCTGTCGCGGGCGTCGAAGCTGCTGCGGCGGGCGGTGACCAGCCCGGCGCCGCGCAGCTGCCTCAGGTGGTAGGAGACCAGGTTCTGCGGCTGCGCGATCAGGTCGACCAGCTCGCGGACCCGGTGGTCGCCGGTGGCCAGCTCGGTCAGCAGCCGCCATCGGATCGGATGGGCGGCCAGCTTCACGAAGGACGGGGGCGAACTCGCCATGCAGGCGACGATACATCAAAACAGTTTGATGCATAAGGCTCGGGCCGCACCTGGCCCTGGCCGACGCCGCCTGCCCTTCCTTCCGGTCTGCTTCGACATTAGGTTAGGGTTACCTTTCTTCTGGAGTACGGCCTTGTTTGATCATTTCGTCTGGTCCGTCGTGGCGGTTCCGGTGGCGTTGGTCGTGGTCATCGCGCTGCTCGCCGACCGGCTGCCCCCGGCGCGCGCGGCCAAGGTGCTGGCCTGGTCGGCGGCCGGGACCGCGCTGGCGAGCGTGCTCAACGTGGCGGCGTTCACCGTTGTAGCCGCGGCGGAGATTCCCGTCATCGCCGGATATTTCGGATGGTCCTACCAGACGGTGATCGCCGACACAGGGCATGTGCGCTGGGTTCCGTGGTTGTGCGTGGTCCTGCTGGCGTGGGCGGCGGTGGCCGCCGCCCGGGTGGTGCGGCGGCATCGTGGCGGGCGCGCCTGGGCGGCGGGACTGGCCGCGGCCGAAGCCCACGACGGGGTGGTCATGGTACGGAGCCCGGCGGTGGAGGCGTTCGCCGTGCCGGGCAGGCCCGGCCAGGTCGTGGTCACGACCGGGATGAGGAAGATCCTCACCGATCGGCAGTACGAGGCGCTGCTCGCCCATGAGCGGGCGCATCTCGCTCAGGGCCATCCCCTGCTGGTGCTGCTGAGCGACCTGGCCGGCGCGGTCCACCCCGCGCTGTGGTGGGTCTCCGGCCGGGTCGGCTACCTGAGCGAACGTGCCGCCGACGAGCAGGCGGCTGCGGTGGTCGGCGATCGTACGGTCGTGGCCGGGGCGATCGGGACGGCGGCGCTCGCCGCCCACGGCCGGCCGCCGCTGAAGGACGTCCGGTTCGCGTCGTTCGCCAGGCCGAGGCGCCCTGGCGCGATACCGCGCAGGGTCGCCGCGCTGCTCGGCCACCCGAACGCCGGCGGCCGGGCGTGGCCGACCGCCGGCGTTCTGACGGCCATTCCGGTAGTGCTGGCGGTGAGTTCGCTCGTCTGGACCGGAGAGGCGCTCTACGATCTGGTCGAACTACTCGTCCTCGCCCACGGCGCCCTGCATTGAGCCCACGCCGCCCTGCGCTGAGGCGACGCAGTCCTGCGCTGAGGCGGCGTTCGAAGGACGATCTGCTTATTTCGCCGTCGCGTTCATCGCCTCGCCGGATCCGGGAAACAATCCCAGCAGGACGCCGCCGGCGGCCAGCAGCGTCGCGGGTGCAAGCGCTGCCCAGCGGTGTCGGCCGGGTAGACCGCGCAGCGTGGCCACACCGGCCAGAATCGTGATCCCGAACAGGAAGAAACCGGTGTTCATCACCCATGCCAGCGGTGAGTACATGTGCTGCCCGAACAGTGTCGAGGGCCCGTGGACTCCGAGATTGCTGATGAAGTGGTACGTGTAGCTGTAGGGCGGGTCCGTCCATGCCGCGGCGGCGATGAACTCGGCGGGTAGGAAGATCATCGGCCCCGCGATGAGCAAAGCTCCCGCGGTTCGGTGCTGCCAAGGCCGGCGCGCGTCGGGGACGAGCGCTTCAGGCTTTGCGTCGTTCGCGGGTTCGTTTCGTTCGAGGCTCGAGAACGGGTTGATGTTGCCGGCCATGGTCATGGTCCTTTCCGGTGTCGGCGCTGGTTCGCCGGGGTCGGTGCGAGTTCGTGCCGAGTCGCCGCAGCAGGGGGATCCCAGCCACCCGATAACTTCACTTGCACACTTATTACACCGAGACTACTTTTACCGTCAATGTAGTTGGAGTTCGGCACTAGTAGGATCTGGTCATGGTTGACGGAACGGCCGTGGGACGGCGGGAGCGCAAGAAGGCAGCAACGCGGGCGGCGATCTTGGACGCGGCGACGACGCTCTTTCTCGAGCGCGGCTTCGACGGGGTCAGCGTTCGCGAGATCGCCGACAAGGCGGACGTCTCACCCAAGACGGTCTTCACGCATTTCCCGCAGAAGGAGGCGCTCGTCTTCAGCGACGAGGACGAACGGCATGAGCGCCTCGTGGCCGCGGTCAGCGGCCGGGCGCCGGGGACGACGATCTCCGACGCGCTGAAGGCGCATTACCTCTCCGAGATCGCCGCGATGAGGTCCGGGCCCCAACGCCGGATCCTCACCCTCATGGAAGAGACACCGGCCCTGATCGATTACGCGGAGAAGATGTGGTTCCGCCATGAGGGCGCCCTCGTTGCCGCGATCGCCGAGGAGCTCGGGCACACGGAGCCGACCGACGAGATCCGCTTCTACGTCCGTTTCGCCCTGCAGATCCAGCTCAGCGCCGCCCACGAGGCAAGTCCGGAATCGACCATCGACGCAGGGTTCCGGCTTCTCGACGAAGGCTGGGCGCGCTACCACGAGGCCAGAGACCAGAGCGCATCCGGGTGAAGACGCGCGAGCGGTAGCCTCGCCGAGGCGGACGGAGGCCCCCGGTCACGGGGCTTTGCCGGGGCCCGCAACACTGATCCCGAGCGCTGCGGGCTGTTCGTCGTGAACCCGCGGGTGAAGCGCCGCAGGAGTGAAGCGATGTCGCGGAGACTTTCCGCAGGTGGGCACGGCGAACCGTCGATGCGCCGCAACGATCGGGAGGATAAAGAACAAGCTCAGACCGCCCTCACTCGAACAGGGCGCGCCCCCAATAATCCCCGGCGTCCCTGACGCCGGGCGGGCAGGCGAACACGCCGCTCGACACGTGCTTGATGTACTCGTTGAGGCGATCGGCTCTGGCCAGCCCCATCTGGACCGGTACGAACTGCGTCCGCGGATCACGCTGGTAGGCGATGAAGAAGAGCCCCGCGTCCAGCCGGCCGAGCCCGTCGGAGCCGTCGACGTAGTTGTAGCCGCGCCGCAGCAGGTGCGCGCCGCCGTGGCTGCTGGGGTGCGCCAGCCGTACGTGGGCGTCCGGCTGCATGGCCGCCAGGTCGACCGGGTCGAACTCGTTCTTCTTGCCCACCGGCGCGCCCTCGCCCTTGCTGCGGCCGAAGATCTCCTCCTGCTCGCGCAGCGAGGTGCGGTCCCACGTCTCGACGATCATGCGGATCTTCCTGGTCACCAGGTAGCTGCCGCCCGCCATCCAGCCGGCGCCGTCCTCCGCCCTGGCCCAGAGCTGGTCGCGGAGCAGGTCCGCGTCCTCCAGCTTCATGTTGTTGGTGCCGTCCTTGAAGCCCATCAGGTTGCGCGGGGTCACCTGGGCGCGCGAGGTGGAGGACGTACGGCCGAAGCCGAGCTGCGACCAGCGCACCGACACCTTGCCGAAGCCGATCCTGGTCAGGTTGCGGATGGCGTGCACGGCGACCTGCGGATCGTGCGCGCACGCCTGCACGCACAGGTCGCCCCCCGAGATCTCCGGCACCAGCTGCTCACCGGGGAACTTCGGCAGGTCGGCCAGGGCCGCGGGGCGCCTGGCGGCCAGCCCGAAGCGGCGGTCGAACAGGGACGGGCCGAACCCTATCGTCAGCGTCAGCCCCGAGGCGGGCAGTCCGAGCGCCTCACCGGTGTCGTCGGGCGCCGCCTCGGGCGAGCCGCCGACCGCGCCGAGGGCGCCGGCCTCCCTGCCCTGGGTGAGCCGGGCGGCCGCGGCCGTCCACTCCTGCAGCAGGTCCACCAGCTCGGCCCGTTTGTCGGTGACGACGTCGAAGGCGACGAAGTGCAGCCGGTCCTGGGCGGGGGTGACGATGCCCGCCTGATGCTCGCCGTAGAAGGGGAAGGGGTCGGCGGTGCCGGCGTGCGCGGCCGTCGGTTCCTGGACGAGTGAGCGGGAGGCGATCACGCCTGCGCCCGCTGCCGCGACTCCGGCCGCGCCGAGGCCGAAGACCTTCCTGCGACTCAGCCGTCCGTTCATCGCGCCACGATCGGTGCGATCTTGCTGATCGGCTCGGCCAGCGCGTTGATCACGTCGGACAGGCTCTTCAGCTCGGACTTCGACAGCTCGTCGTGCAGTCGCCAGCCGTCGCCCTTGCGGTGCTCGCCCAGCTCGGCCTCGGCGGCGGCGAACTTCTCGTCCAGGGCCTTGACCAGGTCGGGCGCCCGCTCCTCCAGCACCGGGCGCAGCGCCTGCACCGCGGCCTTGGAGCCCTGGAGGTTGGCGTCGAAGTCCCACAGGTCGGTGTGCGACCAGGTGTCCTCCTCGCCGGTGATCTTCCCGGTGGCCACCTCGTCGAGCAGTTCCTTGGCGCCGTTGGCCAGGTTGAGCGGGGTCAGCTCGGCGGCGTTGGCCTTGGTCACGATGGTCTTGACGTCGGCGATGAGCTTGTCGGCGACGGGTCCGTCCTCGCTGACGTCCTTGGTGATCCACAGATCCTTCTCGATCTTGTGGAAGCCGGTCCACTCCTCGCCGTCGGCCAGATCCGCCTCGCGGGCGTCGATGGCCGGGTCGAGGTCGCCGAAGATCTCCGCCACCGGCTCGATGCGCTCCCAGTACGTACGCGAGACAGGGAAGAGCTCCTTGGCCTTGCCGATGTCGCCCGCCTTGACCGCGTCCACGAACTCCTGCGTCTTGACCAGCAGCGTGTCACTCTGCGACTTGACGTAGCGCTGGTAGCTCCTGGTGGCCTCGGCGAGCTTGGCGTCGGCGGTGAGCGGTTTGTGCTCGCCGGTCACCTTCAGCGGGTTGCGGATGCCCTTGCCGATCATGCCGGGCTTGCACGCCGTCTCGTACGTCCCGGCCGGCAGCTCGGCGATCAGCTCGCGGGTCAGCCCGGGGACGATGTTCTCCACCTCGGCCAGCACGCGGTCGCCCGCGGCGTAGACGTAGAACTCGGTCACCTTGCTGCCACCGTTCGTGATCGCGAACGTGCTGGTGCCCGCGGGGACCTCCGAGACGGCGACCTTGCACTCGGTGTCGCTCGCGGCCACGGCGACCTTGCCCGGCTTCGGCGCCGCGCCGGGGGCGGGGGTCTCCGCCGCGCAGGCGGTCAGCGCGGCGAGGGCGAGCGCGCCGGTGGTGAGACGGATGGTGACGGACATGGTGCTCCTGTTCAGACCGCGGGCGCGGGGGAAGGCTGGGTGCGCGAGGGACGCAGGAAGAGGAAGAGCGTGGGGAGCAGGTAGGCGGCCCACGCGATGGTCTCGGCGACGCTGGGCTGCGGGGTGATGTTGAGCATTCCGGCCAGCAGGGCGCCGTACCAGGAGTCGGCGGGCAGGACGGCGCTGAGGTCGAAGGCGTAGGTGCTCAGGCCGGGCAGGATGTTCGCCTCCTGCAGGTCGTGCACGCCGTACTTGAAGATGCCGGCCGCGACCAGGATGAGCAGCAGGCCGGTCCAGGTGAAGAACCTGGTGAGGTTGATGCGGACGGCGGACTTGTAGATGCCGTAGCCGAGCGCGACCGCGGCGAGCAGGCCGAGGCTGATGCCGATGAGCGGCTGGGCCGAGGTGGTCGCGCCGCGTACGGAGGCGAAGAACAGCAGGGCGGTCTCCAGCCCTTCGCGCGCCACGGCCAGGAAGGCCATGACGACGACGGCCGCCGGCCCGAGCTCCAGTGCGCCGGCGAGCTTGCCGCGCAGTTCGCCGGAGAGCGCGCGGGCGGCCCGCCGCATCCAGAAGATCATCCAGGTGACGAAGACGACGGCCAGCAGCGAGGTGATCGCGTCGAAGAGCTCCTGCCCGGTGTGGCCGAGACTGGCGGCGGTGAAGGTCAGGAACGCCCCGAAACCGACAGAGAGCGCCACGGCGGCCAGCACGCCGGTCCAGACGTGCGGCAGCCGGTCCGAGCGGTCGCTCTTGACCAGGAAGGCGACCAGCACCGAGACGACCAGGGCCGCCTCCAGTCCTTCGCGCAGGCCGATGAGAAAGCTGGCGAACACCATTGCTCCAATGCTCGAGCGAGCGGGACCGACACGCCGCCCTGCTACACGCTTGTAGAAGTTAACATAGGCTCACCTAACTAGCCAGGCGGCCCGGTAGGGTGGGCGCGATGAAGGAAGATCCGGCCGGCGGTTCTCCCGATCACGGCCGGCGCCGCCGGCCCGGCGAGCTGGAGGCGGCGATCCTCGCCACCCTGCGCGACGCGGGGCGCTCGCTCACCCCTGGTCAGGTCCGCGATCTCCTCGCTCCCGAGGGCGGGCTGTCCTACAGCGCCGTCGTCACCACGCTGGTCCGCCTGCACAGAAGGAAGGCGGTCACCCGCCGCAGGGAGGGGCGCGCCTACCGCTACGGCGCGCTCACCGACGCCGCCGGGTTGGTCGCGCAGCGGATGAGCGCCCTGCTCGACGCCGAGGACGACCGCGCGACCGTGCTGCGGCGGTTCGTGAACGAGCTGCATCCGGGCGACGAGGAGCTTCTGCGCCGGTTGCTGGCCGACGAGCCGGGCGAAACGCCGTAGGTCGCTCGGGTGGCAGGAATTGGTACCCGCCGATAGGGTCCGATCCGTGGGGCGATCGAGGACCAGTTCCGGACCGGCCGAGGACCTGCTCATCGAACTCGACCGTGATGCCGGAGTGCCGCTGCACCGGCAGATCGAGGCGTCCATCCGGGCGAGCGTCCGGGCCGGCCGGTTGCGCGCCGGCGCCTCGCTGCCGCCCAGCCGCACCCTCGCCGCCGGGCTCGGGGTCTCCCGCGGGGTGATCGTGGAGGCGTACCAGCAGCTCGTGGCCGAGGGCTACCTGACCAGCCGGTCAGGCGGTTACACCCAGGTCGCCGCGTCGATCCCGCCGGCCGCCGGCGACCCCGCGGTTTCCGGCGCGCGGCCGGCCGCGGCCGGCCCCGGCTTCAGGGTCGACTTCGGGTACGGGCGCACCGACGTGTCGCAGTTCCCCCGGGCCGCCTGGCTGCGCTCGGTCCGCAGCGTGCTCACCACCACGCCTAACGACCGGTTCGCCTACCTCGACGGGCGGGGCGTGCCCGAACTGCGCCAGGCCCTGTGCGACTACCTCAACCGGGTACGCGGCACCCTGGCCGCCCCCGGCCACACGGTCGTCTGCAACGGCTACGCGCAGGGCATCTCACTGCTGATCCAGGTGCTCGCGCGGCGCGGCGCCAGGCGGATCGCCGTGGAAGACCCCTCCTCCGCCGACGACGCCCGCCCGCTGGCCGAGGCCGCCGGGCTCGACGTGATCGGCGTCCCGGTGGGCCAGGAAGGCGTCCGGATCGACGCCCTCGATCTGGCCGACGCCGACGCGCTGGTCCTCACGCCGTCACACCAGTGGCCGACCGGTGGGGTGCTGTCGGCGGCGGCCAGGGCCGAGGTGATCCGCTGGGCCAGGCGCCGCGACGCGATCGTGATCGAGGACGACTACGACGCGGAGTACCGCTACGACCGGTCTCCGGTGGGCGCCATGCAGGGCCTGGCCCCCGATCACGTCGTCTACTGCGGCACGGCCAGCAAGACGCTCGCGCCGGGGCTGCGGCTCGGCTGGCTGGTGCTGCCCGCCCACCTGGTCGCCGACGTCGCCGCGGCGAAGGTGCTCGCCGACCGGGGTTCGGCGGTCATCGACCAGCTGACGTTCGCCGACTTCCTCGGCCGCGGCGAGTTCGACCGTCACCTGCGCCGGATGCGGCCGGTGTACCGGCGCCGCCGTGACGCGCTGCTGGACGCGCTGCGCACCCGGCTGCCGGAGCTGCGGCCGGCCGGGATCGCCGCCGGGCAGCACGTGGTCGCCTGGCTCCCGCCCGACCTGGACGAGGCGGCGGTGGTGGCGGCGGCCGCCCGGCACGGGCTCGGCATCCAGGGCGTCGGGCCGTTCCGGATCGCCCCCGCCGGGCCCGGTGGCCTGATCTTCGGCTACGCCATCCTCGGCGAGAGCGCCATCGCCGAGGGGGTCGCGCTGCTCGCGACGGCCATCAGGGAGGTACGGGGCTCCTGACGCGGCCCTGTCACCTGGCCCCGTCACTGCGCCCGATCACTGCGCCCGATCATTGGGCCCGATCATTGGGCCCGATCATTGGGCCGGTCACTGGGCGGGACGGATGTTCTGGTTCAGATGGAACACGTTCGCCGGGTCGTACGCCGTCTTCACCGCGGTCAGCCTGGCCAGCTTCGCCGCCGAGTAGGCCCGCCGCACCCCACGCTGCCCGTCGGCCAGTTCGTCGGCCGTCAGGGAGTTGACGTAGATCCCGCTGGCATACGGTTCGAGCGCGGCCCCCGCGGCACGAGCGGCCCCCATCCTGACGTCGTCCTCCGCCGGGTCGCTCCACCGGGAGCCGGCCCCGAACTCGAACATCGTGTCACGGTGGCTGAACGCCGCGTCCTCTCCCGGCACCTCGGCGATCGCACCCCCGTGCGCCTGCAGACCGACCCCCGGCAGGTCCAGGCCGGCGCTCAGATCGCAGGCCCCGCGCAGCAGGAACGCCTCGATGGCCGCGGTGGGGAAGCTGCGCAGGTAGTGCGCCTTGGAGTAACGGCGGTAGGCGTGCCCGCCGGTGGAGTCCTCACGCTGCTGCAGTTCGAGGTACGACGGCGTGGTGACGCGGGAGGCTATGGGCCGCCCGAGCGCCCGCATCGCGGGCAGCAGCCGGCGGCCCTCGTCCGGGTCGCCGACCCACACGAACCCCACCGTAGCGATCGGGCCGGAGGGAGTGCCCGAGACGCCGGCGGTGAACGTCGCCTGCCGGGGCGCGACGGCGTTCAGGTCGCGCCAGCCCTCGATGACCGGGACAGCGTCCTCGGCGCGGAAGTCGAACTCGGCGACCAGCGTCCGCGTGCCGGTGTGATGCAGCTCGAATTCGAACTCGGTGACGACGCCGAAGTTGCCGCCACCGCCGCGCAGGCCCCAGAACAGGTCGGGGTTGCCGGTACGACTGGCGGTCACCACGTCGCCTTCGGCGGTGACCATCGTGTAGGAGACGACGTTGTCGCAGGCCAGGCCGTACTGGCGGGCCAGCCAGCCCATGCCGCCGCCGAGCGTGAGCCCGCCGACGCCGGTGTGGGAGACGTTGCCGGCGGTGGTGGCCAGGCCGTAGGGCTGGGAGGCCCGGTCCAGCGCGCCGAGCAGGGCGCCGCCCTGCACCCGGGCGCGGCGGCGGGCCGGGTCGACGCGCACGCCGCCCATGGGCGTCAGGTCGATCATGAGACCGCCGTCGGGCACGGCGAACCCGGCGGCGTTGTGGCCGCCGCAGCGGACGCCGATCTCCAGGTCCAGCTCCCGGGCCAGCCGCACGGCGGCGACCACGTCGGCGACGCCCGCCGCGCGGACGATCATGCGTGGCCGCCGGTCGATCATGGCGTTCCAGACGGTACGGGCGTTGTCGTAGCCGGCGTCGCCAGGGGTGAGCACCTGGCCGTCGAAGCAGGTCGCTGTGATCATGCCCTCAGACTGGCAGGAATCGGTACCCTCGATAAGGTCCGATCTGACCACCTGATCGAGGACCAATTTCAGACCCGGAAAATCATCGGCCGCAGCTGTCGGATCCGGTCCGCGTCGTTCGTAGCCAGGGTGAAGGGCCGCCCGCGAGGGGCGCCGTCACGACCGAGGGAGAGACCGACCGATGCTGCCGCACCCGAAGGCCAAGATCCACCGCATGTTCGAGCTCCTGGAGCCGATCGCCACCATCACCTTCTCCGAGGCGGTGAACGAGGCGTTCATGGCGCTCGGCATGCGTAACTTCTGGGACGGATACTTCGCGGGCCGGGCCGCGCCGCTGGGCCAGGCGCCGGCCGGAGTGGTGCACGCGGTCTTCTACAACTTCACCGAGGGTGAGGTGGCGCGCCACATCCCCTGGGTCTGGGGGAAGATCAGCCCGGAGGAGGCGATCGCCGTACGCGAGCGGAGCAGCGCCGCCGTGCTGCGGCAGCGGATCGGGGAGCTCGCCGGCGCCCCCGGTCTGGTGCGGGCCGCCGACCTCGCCACCCGGGCGGCGCTCAGCGCGACGGCCGAGGGCCGGGCGCTGTACGCCGGGCTCAGGGAACTCGACGTGCCCGATGAGCCGGTGGCCAGGCTGTGGCACGCGGCGACGCTGCTGCGGGAGCACCGGGGCGACGGCCACAACGCCGTGCTGGTCGCCCACGGCATCGGCGGCACCGAGGCCCACGTCCTCATGGCTCTCGCCCTCGGGATGAGAGCGGAGGAGTTCGGCCGGATCCACCACCTGCCCAAGGCGCGGCTGGCGGCCGTCGTCGACGGGCTGCGCCGCCGCGGTCTCGTGGACGCCACCGGCGGGTTCACCGACGCCGGCCGGGAGACCAAGGAGCGGATCGAGGCGCTCACCGACGAACTGGCCGCGCCGGCGTACGACGTGCTCGGCGCGGACGAGCTCGACGAGCTGATCGCGGGGCTCGAACCGATCGCCGCCGCGCTCTAGAGCGGGCGGCACGGCTGGGCGCTATGGTGGGTGAGTGGACACTTACTCACCCTTAAGAAGGAGCGGATCGGCATGAGGCTCACCGTCTTCGGAGCGACCGGCGGCACCGGTCTTGAGCTCCTGCGTCAGGGGCTGGCGCAAGCCCACGAGATGACGGCGGTCGTCCGCGACGCCTCCCGGCTCCCCGCCGGCCTGCGTGACCGCCTCGACGTCGTGGAGGCCGACGTCATGGACGCCGACGCCGTCGTACCGGCGGTCAAGGACCGCGACGCCGTGCTGAGCGCGATGGGCACGCGCGAGCGCGGCCCCACCACCGTGCACTCCGCCAGCATCGCCTCCATCATGGCCGCCATGGGCCGCACCGGCTCGCGCCGCCTGCTGATGGTCAGCGCCTCGGGCATGGTGACCGGCCCCGACGACGGGCCTTTGGTCCGGTACGTGCTCAAACCGCTCATCGTCCAGCGCCTGTTCCGCCATTCCTACGCCGACCTGGCCCGAGCCGAAGGGCTGCTGCGGGCCGCCGACCTGGACTGGACGATCGTGCGCCCGTCCCGCCTGACCGACGCCGGCCTCACCGGCTCCTACCGCACGGCCGTCGACCGCAACCTCAGGGGCGGCATGAACACCACCCGCGCCGACCTGGCCGCCTGCATGCTGGAGCTGATCGGCGACGCCACCTCGGTGCGGCACGTCGTCTCGGTGGCCACCTGACCCGCCGCGCTCAGGAGATGAGCGCCGCCGGGTCGCGCTCGGGCGGCCCGGCCGGCCACCATTCGCCTTCGCGCAGCGTGAAGGGGTACCAGCGGCCGTCGCGGCCGTAGCGCAGTTGCAGGGAGCCGAGTGTCCAGCGGTTGCGCCAGATCCGCACCTCCGGCGGGGTCTCGCCCTCCCAGGCGGCCGCCAGCAGCGCCTGGGCCCTGGCCACGTCGCGGCGCGGCGGCGTCCATGCGGTTTCGAGGGCGTCCAGGCCGTCCGCGCCGCCGTACCGCCAGGCCCGCACGGCGGCTTCAGAAGGCCCGCCGAGGTCGTGCTCGGCGGCCAGCCTGACGTGGTCCTGGTGTTCGCTCAGCTCCGGCAGGCGCCCGTGCAGCAGCAGCTCGCGGGCCCGCGCGGCGGCCGAGGCGGCCAGCCCGGCCAGCGCGGCCACGTCCACGCCGGGAGCCGGCGCCCAGATGGGCAGCGTCCGCGGGACGTCGGCGGGCGGCGGGTCGGGCAGCGCGGGCACCCCCATCGCGTACGCCCGCGCGGCCGGCACCCCCGCCACCGCCGCCGGCCGCGCGGAGGGAGCGCCGCGTCGCTGCAGGGCCTCGACGAGCTCGCGTTCGCCGCGCCCGCGCAGGAGCAGCAGCACGAACGGGTCGGCGTCCAGCAGCCAGGACGCCTGGTAGCACAGGGCGGCGGCGTGCTTGCACGGGTGACCCCAGTCGGGGCAGCCGCACTCGGGCTCCAGGTCGCCGACGGCGGGCAGCAACGGCACGCCCGCGTACTCGGCGGCCTCGACCAGGTCGTGCGGCATGTCGCCGTCGAGCAGGGCGGCGATGTGCCCGGACTTGGCGGCCACCTGGTCGAGGAAGCGTTCCCAGGCGGCGTCGCCGAGCTGCTCGACGCGGACGACGGTGTCGTACTCGCTCTCGGCGACGGCGGCCAGGCGGCCTGGGCTGACGGTGATGGGGCCGAGCTGGCCGGTCTTGGCGTACGCGCGGCCCTTGCGCAGCAGGGTGTGGTCCAGGGAGGTTTCCTCCATGGCCTGGACCCAGGCGCGGCCCCACCAGGTGGTGGCGAAGCGGGCGCCCGCGCGTTGCGGGGGGAAGGCGGGGAAGCCGCGGGCGGCGTCGGCGGTCATCGGGGCTCCAGGGGCGGCGGGGGTCATCTGAGCTCCACGAGGGCGGCGAGCTCGGCGTCGGTCAGCTCGGTGAAGGCGGCCTCGCCGGAGGAGAGCACGGCGTCGGCGAGCGAGCGCTTGGCGGTGAGCATCTGGGCGATGCGGTCCTCGATCGTGCCTTCGGCGATGAGGCGGTGCACCTGGACGGGCCTGGTCTGGCCGATGCGGTAGGCGCGGTCGGTGGCCTGGTCCTCGACGGCGGGGTTCCACCAGCGGTCGTAGTGGATGACGTGGTCGGCGCGGGTGAGGTTGAGCCCGGTGCCCGCGGCCTTGAGCGAGAGCAGGAACACCGGGGCGCTGCCGTCCTGGAAGCGCTGGACCATCTCCTCGCGGCGGGCGACGGGGGTGCCGCCGTGCAGCAGCTGGGTGGCCACGCCGCGGGCGGTCAGGTGGCGATCCAGCAGGCGGGCCATGGCGACGTACTGGGTGAAGACCAGGACGGCGCCGTCCTCGGCGACGATGGTGTCGACCAGCTCGTCGAGCAGTTCGAGCTTGCCGGAGCGGCCGGGCAGGCGTGGGTCGGCCTCGTGCAGGTAATGGGCGGGGTGGTTGCAGATCTGCTTGAGCCCGGTGAGCAGCTTGACGATTAGGCCGCGCCTGGCCATGCCCTGGGCCTCGGCGATGCGGGCCATGATCTCGCGGACGACCGCCTCGTACAGGCCGGCCTGCTCGGTGGTGAGGGCGACGGGCCGGTCGGTCTCGGTCTTGGGCGGCAGTTCGGGGGCGATGCCGGGGTCGCTCTTGCGGCGGCGCAGCAGGAACGGCCCGACGAGCCGGGAGAGCCGCTCGGCGGTCTCGCCGTCGCCCGATTCGATGGGTTTGGCCCAGCGTGCCCTGAACTTGGGGAGCGGGCCGAGCAGGCCGGGCGTGGCCCAGTCGAGGATGGCCCACAGCTCCGACAGGTTGTTCTCCACGGGCGTACCGGTCAGGGCGACGCGGGCGGCGGCGGGGATCTCGCGCAGCGCCTTGGCGGTGCCGGAGGCGGGGTTCTTGACGTGCTGGGCCTCGTCGGCGACGAGCAGGCCCCAGGGGTGGGCGGCCAGCGCGGCGGCGTCCAGGCGCATGGTGGCGTACGTGGTCAGCACGAAGCCCTCGCCGGCGAGCGTGCGTCCTGGGCCGTGGTAGCGGTGTACCGGCACGCCCGGCGCGAACCTGGTGATCTCGCGCTCCCAGTTGCCCAGCAGCGAGGCGGGACAGACCACGAGCGTGGGACCGGCGGCCTGCTCCTGGGCGCGGTGCAGGTGCAGCGCGATGAGCGTGATCGTCTTGCCCAGGCCCATGTCGTCGGCCAGGCACGCGCCCAGGCCGAGCGAGGTCATCCTGGCCAGCCAGCGCAGCCCGGCGAGCTGGTAGTCGCGCAGGGTGGCGGCCAGGCTCTCGGGCTGCACCACGTCGGCGGGTTCGGACAGGCGCTCGCGCAGCTCGTTCAGCCAGGCGGTGGGCTCGACCGGCACCTGCTCGCCCTCGACCTCGACCGTGCCGGTCAGGGCGGCGCCGAGCGCCTCGATGCCGGTCAGCGGCTTGAGGTCACGCTGGCGGGCCCGGCGGGCGAGGTCGGGGTCGATGAGCACCCACTGGTCGCGCAGCCGGACGACGGGACGGTGGGCCTCGGCCAGGCGGTCCATCTCGGCGGCGCTCAGGCGTTCGCCGCCGAGGGCGAGCTGCCAGTCGAAGCTGGTCAGGTGGTGGCCGCCGAGGAAGGAGGGCATGTCGGAGGGCGCGGGGTCACGGTCGCCGATGACGGCGCGGGCGCTGAGGCCGCGTACCAGGGACTTGGGCCAGTGCACGTCCACGCCGGCGGCGGCCAGGCGGTCGGCGGCGCCGGCCAGGAGCTGTTCGACGTCGCCGTCGGACAGGGTGAGCTCGTCCGGCACGGCGCTGTCGAGCAGCCGTTCCAGCCGGGGCCAGGCGCGGGCGGCGCGGCGCACGGCGAGGGTGGCCTCGATCCTGGCGCGCGGCCCGAAGCCGGGGTCGGCGCCCTGCCACAGGTCGGCGGCGTCCACGACGAGGGACGGGTCGGCCAGGCCGTGCAGTTGGACGACGGCCCTGAATTCGGCAGCGGACTCGGCGGCGGCCAGGTCGTCGGCCTCGATGCGCAGCGACAGCCGCAGGCCGGCGTCCAGCCCGGCCGAGACCTCCTCCGCCCAGCCGCGCAGGTGGGGCACCTTGACCGGTTTGACCGCGGCGTAGGCGGCGGAGCCGGTGGCGCGCACGGCGCCGGGCGAGCGCGGCATGGCGTCGGCGACGGCGTCGAGGAAAGCGCGCACGAGAGGCTCGGCGTCCGGCAGCAGCAGCTCGCCGGTGCCCTCCACCGGGACGGCGCGGGCGGCGGCGGGCATGGCGGCGGCCAGTTCGCGCACGCGCTGGAGGTCGTCGGCGTCCAGCGGCCCGGCGCGCCAGGAGTCGTGGTCGCCGGGGGAGACGCCGGGCAGGATGCGTCCGCGGGTGAGCAGTTGCAGCGCGATGAGGGCCGCGCCGCCCCAGAAACGGGCGGCCGGGTGGGCGGCGGGGTCCTTGCGGGCCCTGGCCAGGGTGGCCACCGCCGTGCCGACGGGGACGAGGGTGGCG
The DNA here is from genome assembly GCF_040649735.1 of Nonomuraea sp. NPDC048892. Classification (NCBI taxonomy): domain Bacteria; kingdom Bacillati; phylum Actinomycetota; class Actinomycetes; order Streptosporangiales; family Streptosporangiaceae; genus Nonomuraea; species Nonomuraea sp. NPDC048892. The sequence continues at coordinate 258,465 of NZ_JBEZFZ010000010.1, forward strand.
GGGACGGCCCTGGCGCCGGGCTCGCCAGGCTCTCCCGGTCCGCCCGCTTCTGCGATGGTGATCAGGTCGTCGCCGGCGGGGTCGAGGAAGGCCACGTGGCCCGATCGTGGCGGGTCGCCGGGCTGGAAGATCGCCGCGTGCCGGGCCAGGTCCGTGGAAGAGCTCACGGCCGTACAGTGTACGGTACGGATGGGGTGGGGTTTACCACAGTGTCATACGGGCAGCCGCCTCATTCCGCACGTTCCCCGATTATTCATAGCCTTGATCTCATGACTGACTGGCTGGTTGGACTGATGGAGAGCCTGGGCGCCCCCGGCGCCGGGCTCGCCATCGCCCTGGAGAACCTGTTTCCGCCCCTTCCTAGTGAGGTGATCCTGCCACTGTCGGGCTTCACCGCCAGCAGGGGCGAGATGGATCTCCTCGACGTCCTGGTGTGCACGACGCTCGGCTCGGTGATCGGCGCGCTCGCGCTGTACTGGGTCGGAGCGCTGCTGGGCCGTGAGCGCACCCTGGCCATCGCCGCCAAGCTTCCCCTGGTCAAGACCTCCGACATCGAGAAGACCGAGGCGTGGTTCCAGCGCCACGGCCGCAAGACCGTCTTCTTCGGGCGGATGATCCCCATCTTCCGCAGCCTCATCTCCATCCCGGCGGGCGTCGAGCGGATGCCCGTCATGACGTTCACGCTGCTGACCACGGCCGGCAGCCTCATCTGGAACACCATCTTCGTGATGGCCGGCTACTGGCTGGGCGAGAAGTGGGAGCTGGTGGAGTCCTACGTGGGCATCGGTACCTACGTGGTGATCGGCCTCGTGGTGCTGGCGATCGTCGTCTTCGTCGGCGTCCGGCTGGCCGAGCGGCGTAAGGGGAGGCATGCGAACCGCCCTTGACGGGTTGCGCGGGGCCGGCGCGGCGGGCGGCATCACGGCCGGAGCGGTGGCGCTGGGCGCGCTCACCGCGCCGGTCGAGCTGGCCTTCCTGGTGCTGACGCTGCCGTTCCTGGGCAATCCCAACGTACGGGCGTCGGCGCGGCGGCTGGCCCGGCTGGAGGCGTGGCGCCTGCGCCTGGACCCGGCCACGTTGGACGTGCTGGACCACCGCGAGGGCCGCAGGGCGGCCGGCTACCTGGCCGCGCGGGCGCCGATCGGGGTGCTCGGCGGGCTGGTGCTGCTCTTGCTGGCCTGGGGCGCCTGGACCGCCGTCCAGATCGTGGCGGCGTGGGGCACGGGCGAGCCGTTCGACGGCATGCTGCCCACGGCGCCGCTGGTGGCGTACCTGTCCCTGGCCGGGTTCGTGACGCTCTTCCTGGTGCTGTCGGGCCTGGCCGGGGTGCACGCGCTGGAGCGCCGCCTGGCGCTGCGCCTGCTGGGCCCCGACCCGACCGAGGCGCTGGAGCGGCGCATCGCCGAGCTGGCCGAGAGCAGGGCGGGCATCGTGGCCGCGGTGGACGCCGAACGCCGCCGGATCGAACGCGACCTGCACGACGGGCTCCAGCAGCGGCTGGTGGGGCTGTCGATGCTCATCGGCCGCTCGCTGCGTGGCCGCCCCGAGCTGCTCGCGCAGGCCCACCAGGAGGCGCAGCAGGCGCTGGCCGAGCTGCGCGAGGTGGCCTGGCGGGCCTACCCGAGCGGGCTGGACTCACTCGGGCTCGGCGAGGCGCTGGCCGGCGTGGCCGAGCGCTCCAGCGTGCCGGTCAAGGTGGACTGCCGGCTCGGAGAGCGGCCGCCCATGGCGGTGGAGACGGCGGCGTACTTCGTGGTGTGCGAGGCGGTGACGAACGCGGCCAAGCACGCCGGGGCCGCGCTCATCACGGTCGAGGTGGAACAGGAGGACGGGGCGGTGGCCGTACGCGTGCGCGACGACGGCGCGGGGGGCGCGCGGGCGTCCGGCGGCGGCCTGTCGGGGCTGGCCAGGCGGGTGGCGGCGCTGGACGGCCGGTTCGAGGTCAGCAGCCCGGCGGGCGGGCCGACGGTGGTCACGGCGGTGCTCCCGTGCGGGTGATCCTGGCCGAGGACTCGACGTTGCTGCGCGAGGGCCTGATCCGGCTGCTGCTGGAGGAGGGCCACGAGGTGCCGGCCGCCGTGGGCGACGGGCAGGCGCTGGTGACGGCGGTGGCCGAGCATCGGCCGGACATCGTGGTCGTGGACGTACGCATGCCGCCCACCCACACCGACGAAGGGCTGCGGGCCGCGCTGGAGATCCGCCGGCGCTGGCCGGAGATCAAGGTGCTGGTGCTGTCGCAGTACGTGGAGAAGCGCTACGCCACCGAGCTGATGAGCTCCGACGTCGAGGGCGTCGGCTACCTGCTGAAGGACCGGGTGGGCCAGGTGGGCGACTTCCTGGACGCGCTCGAACGGGTCGGCGCGGGCGGGGCGGCGTTCGACCCCGAGGTGGTGCGGCAGCTGCTGGCGCGTACCACGCAGGTGGATCCGCTGGCCCGGCTGACGGGGCGCGAGCGCGAGGTGCTGGAGCGGATGGCGCAGGGACTGACCAACGCCTCGATCGCCCAGTCCCTGCACGTGTCGCAGAGCGCGGTGGAGAAGCACGTCAACTCGCTGTTCGACAAGCTCGGCCTGTCGCACACGACCGGCTACAGCCGCCGGGTGCTGGCGGTGCTGCACTTCCTGGAGTCGTGAACAGGGCCGGGCGTCAAGGAGTGTCGCGGTACAGATCCAGCCTTTCCGACACCCGCTCCATTCCGGCCGAGAGGTAGGTGGCGACGCCGCCGGTGTTGGCGCTCGGGGTGTAGACCGCGACGCTGGACGAGCCCAAGTCCCGCAGCGCGCGGGCCGCCGCGTGAGTGATCGCCCGGCCGTGGCCGTGGCCGCGGTGGTCCCGGTGCACGCCCAGCGGCTCGATCAGGCCGATCCTGCCCGCGCCGGCCGACCACACCGCCACGGCCGCCACCGCCCGCGCCTGCTCGTCGCGGGCGAGCAGGCAGCGGGCGTCCGCGTACGGCGCGCCCGCCGCCAGCGCGTGCCAGCGTTCGCCGGTGAACGTCGAGGCGTCGAACGACGCCCGCACGACCGCGGCCCACTCATGCGCCTGCTCCGGCCCGATCTCCTCGATGGAGACGCCGGGATCGGGCACGGAGGCGCCGAGGTCGAGCCGGAGCAGCGTCCACGCTTCGCCGCCCCGCCAGCCGTCCTCGGCCAGCACATCCCTGACCAGGGCCTCGGCCGGCGCCTCGACGTACACCTTGCCGGCGGGCAGCACGCCGCTCCCGGGCGCCGACGCGTCCGCGGCCACCCGCCGGGCCAGCTCCTCGTCGCGCAGCGTTCCCGGCGCGAACGCCAGCCGCAGCAGGTCGGGGCCGTCCAGCAGCCCGACCGCCAACAGCTCTGCGCCCCGGCTCCAGGTCCGGGTGGCCTGCGCCGTACGCTCCGCGCCGAACCGCCAGAACCACCCGATGTCGCCCGGATGCACCTGCACGGGCACGTCGTCGTGCTGCCACTCCGCCAGGACCCGCGTCACTTCGCCGAGCCGCCCGGCCTCGGGCGTGCCCATCTCGATCGTCATGCCCTCGATCAGACACCAGCCCCTCGGCCCGGCGCACCCGGATATCTCGCCGGCGCTCCGGTCAGTTGGGCTGCCCGATCGGCCGGACGGTCACGGTATTGACGTCGACGCCCGCCGGCTGGTCGAGGGCGTAGCAGATGGCCTCGGCGACGGGCTCGGGCGCCAGGGCGTAGGCGGGGAGGGCGTTGTCCTGCCAGAAGGGGGTGTCGATCATGCCGGGGTTGACGAGGGTGACGCCGACGCCGCGGGTGGTGGCGTACATGCGCAGGTTCTCGGCGAGCCCGGTGACCGCCCACTTGGTGGCCGAGTAGAGGTTGGCCGGGGCGTTCTTCAGCCCGACGACACTGCCGACGAGCACCAGCCGCCCGCCGCCGGCCTCAAGGTGGGGCAGGGCGGCCCTGGCCAGCAGGGCCGGGCCGAGCACGTTGGTGAGGATCATCGGCGGCCACAGAGCCGGGTCGCCGTCGAAGATGGTCGAGCCCGCGGTGCTCAGGTGGTCGGCGGAGGCGAACCCGGCGTTGGCCACCGCGGCGTCCAGGCCGCCGAAGCGCTCCACGGTGCGGGCCACGGCGTCCTGGGTGGCCTCCCAGTCGGCCGCGTCGGAGACGAGACCGAGCAGCCGGTCGGGGTGGCCGGTCTCGTCCAGGAAGGACTTGAGCTTGCCTTCGTCGCGGCCGGTGACGGTCACGCGGTGTCCGCGGCCGAGCAGCAACCGGGCGGCGCTCGCGCCGACGCCACTGGTCGCACCGGTGATGAGTACGGTCTTGCCAGTCATGGTCATGCTCCCGGAGATGGAGGCGTTCGATCGGATCGTGCTGATGGCGCAGGAGCCGGCGTCGTCCGCGCCGCGAAACTCCAACGCTCGTGTTGCTGTTTCGTCTCCACTGTAACCCGGCACGATTCCAACTGCAACGTTGGTGTTGGTACGATGTCCGCATGGCTTGGGACGTCGAGGGAACGAAACGCCGCATCTACGAGGCGGCGCTGGCCGAGTTCGCCCAGCACGGCCAGGAGGGCACGACCGTCGACCGGATCGCCAAGCGCGCCCAGGTCAATCGCGAGCGGGTCTACAACTACTTCGGCGACAAGGCGAAGCTGTTCTCGGCGGTGATCAGCAGCGAACTGGACAAGATCGCCAACTCCGTGCCGCTGGTCATCACCAGCCCCGCGGACGTTGGCGAGTTCGCCGGCCGGACGTTCGACTACCAGCGGGCCAACCCCGACCTGGCCCGGCTGGTGCTGTGGGAGGGGTTGTCGGACACCGGCGGCATCCCGGACGAGCTGGCGCGCACCGAGCTCTACGCCGGCAAGGCCGCGGCCGTGGCTGCGGCGCAGCGGGCCGGGCTGATCGACGACGCCATCGCGCCGGCCCACCTGGTCTTCCTGATCATCTCCCTGTCGAGCTACTGGTCGGCGGCGCCGCAGATCGCCCGCATGTTGTCCGGCGGAGACGCCTCCGACGAGGCGGAGGCCGCCCGCCGCCGCGCCGCCGTGGTCGAGGCCGCCCGGCGGATCGCCACCCCGCCCGCCACCTGACCCCTCACGCGGTATGTATGCGTTTCGCATACACTTGGGGGATGGAACCGGTACTGGAAGCGGTCATCGGCGAGTGGCACGCGAGCGTGAACGAGGGTGACCTGGAACGTTCGGCGCGGGCGGTCGGTGATCCGATCGTCGTCCTCGGCCCGAAGGGGGCGGGAGCGATCACGCCCGCGCAGTTCGCGGAGTGGGTGGAACGCTCGGGGATCACGTTGCGCCCGCGATCGTGGCACCCGGTCGGCGAACGTCTCATGGTCGTGGAGCAGGACGCCTCCTGGCCGGGTTCGCCGGCCTCGACGCGGGTGGCGACGGTGTTCCGGGTGCGCGGCGGAAAGGTGACCGCCGCGCTCCGGCTGCCGGATCTCCGGCAGGCGCTGGAGCTGGCCGGGCTCTGTGAGGCGATGGCGGCCACGGAATGAGCGCGCCAGGGCCTGGGCAGGCGTTGTTCGCGTTCGTCCGGTACTGGTCGCGCCGGCCGCCGGCCGGTGACGGCGTCCTGGCCGAGCACGGCCGGCTCGTGCTCGTCGCCGAGGCCGTCCACGCGCTGACCCTGCGGGGGGCCGCGGCGACGGTCAACGCCGTGGCCCAGGAGATCGGCATCGACCAGAGCGGCGCGTCGCGCCTGGTCAAGGCCGCGACCTCGGCCGGACACCTGGCCATGCGGGCTTCGGAGGCGGACGGGCGGCAGCGTCAGGCGGCGCTCACGCCAGCCGGCCGCGTCCTGCTGGATCAGGCCCATGACTGGCAGGAGCAGGTCTTCGACCGGCTGACGGAGGGCTGGAGCCAGCGGCGGCGCCGCGACTTCCAGCAGGCGATGACGGAGCTGATCGAACGGTCCGGCGCGCCGCACGCCTGACTCCCGGCCTGCCTCAGCCGAGCTGGGAGACCTGGTAGTGGGCGATGAGCCAGTCCGCCCCGGCGCGTCGAACCAGCACGCCGAGGTTGACGTGGAGGGACGGACGGTCGGTGAAGGAGAACTCGACGGCCAGGTAGCCGAGGACGAGGCCGGCGGCCAGATCCCTGGTCTCCAGGATCCGGTACGCGGCCGTCAGGCCGGGCGGCTGGGAGTCGTAGTAGGCGGCGACGCCGGGCCGCCCGACGCTGTAGGGGCGCAGGCCCTGGAAGATGGCGTCGTCGGTGAACAGGGCCGCGACCCGCTCGGGTTCGTGCGCGTCCACGCCGGCCTTCCACCGGTCGAGTACGCCGCGCAGGACCGTCTCCCGGTCGTTCTCGCTCGTCATCGCGTCAGTGGCCGGCACTGACGCCGCCGTCGACGTGCAGGATCTCGCCGGTGACGAAGGGAGCGTTCTCCAGGTAGACGACCGCGTCCACGATGTCCTTCGTCTCTCCCAGCCGGCCCATCGGCTGCAGCGCCGCGAGGGCGTCGTGCGTCTCTCGCGGGTGCATGGGGGTGGCGATGGTGCCCGGCGAGACGGCGTTGACGCGGATGCCGCGCGTGGCGTACTCGATGGCCAGCGACCTGGTGGCGGCCTGGAGGCCGCCCTTGGACAGCGCGGCCAGCACGGACGGGACGCGCGAGTCGGGGTTGTCGACCAGGCTGGTGGTGATGTTGACGATGTGGCCGCCGCCCTGGGCGAGCATGTGCTCGACGGCGAGCTGGGTGATGTGGAAGAAGCCGTCGAGGTTCACCGCGGTCACGGCGGCGTAGTCGTCGGCGGTGTAGTCGGTGAACGGCTTGGCGACGAAGATGCCCGCGTTGTTGACCAGGGTGTCGACCCGGCCGAACCGTTCGACGGCCGCCTTCGCCGCCCGTTCGGCGGTGGCGCGGTCGGCGACGTCGCCCTGCACTGCGACGATGCCGGGGTCGTCGGGGGCGGCGATCGTGCGGGAGATCGCGACGACGGCGTAACCGAGCCGGCGGTACGCCTCGACGAGGCCGGCTCCGATGCCCTGCGACGCGCCGGTGATGAGCGCGACCTTCTGACCCTGGTGGTTCATGATGACCTTCTTCGATGTTTCTGCTGACGGCCGCTTAGCCGACCGGTCGTCTATGACAGTAGACGACCGGTCGACAATCGTCAAAAACCGGACGGCGTGTGTGCCGGATTCGGCTACGTTGACCTGCGCGAATCCCGCCGGAGCGGGTCACGTCACCATGGAGGTGGTGCGCCAGCTTCTGTCGGAGGGCTGGGAGATCGGCGCCGAGGACGTCGCGCAGCTGTCGCCCTACCTGACCGCGCACATCAGCCGGTTCGGCCTGTACGCGACCGACGTGATACGGCTGCGTCCCGACGACTCGACCCCGACCTGCCCGAGATCGACTTCACCACCCTGTCCGAGGCGGCGTAGCGGTGGGCCTGCTACGGCTGTTGTAGGGCTGTCAAAGGCGCAGCCCGAGGGGCGCCGCTCCCACGAGGCCGCCGTCGATAACGAGGTCCTGACCGGTGATGTACGACGCGTCGTCCGAGACCAGGAAGGCGACGGCAGCGGCGACATCGTCCGGATGGCCGAGCGAGCCGAGCGGCACCTCCGCCAGGATGCGGGCCTCCACGTCGGGGTTGATGGCGGACCGGTACATCTCGGTCTCGATGTAGCCGGGACTGACGGAGTTGACGCGGATGCCACGCGGCGCGAGGTCGGTGCCGAGCGTGCGGGCGAGATTGTGCACGGCAGCCTTGCTAGCGGCGTAGATCGAGGCCGCCGGGAGGCCCCGGTGCAGGGTCCAGGATGCGTTGATGACGACGGCGCCTCCGTCGCCCATCAGCGGCAGCGCCTTTTGGATCGTGAAGAACACTCCCTTGAAGTTGATTCCGACGGTGTGGTCGAAGTCCTTCGGGGTGAACTCCGGCCTGAAGTCCGCAATACCGGCATTGGCGAAGACCGCGTCGAGGGCACCGCGCCAGGTCTCGACGCGCCGCACGAGGAGATCGAGGTCGGCGTCAACGCTGACGTCCGCGCGGACGGACAGGACCCGCTCGGAGCCCAGGAGTTCTGCCGCGGCGTCGAGGCGGACCTGGTCGCGACCGGTGATGACGACGTACGCGCCCTCATCGAGAAGCCTGCGCGCGGTCGCGAACCCGATGCCGCTGGTGCCGCCGGTGATCAGAACTGTCTTGTTCGTGAATCGCTTCATACCGACGATCCTCGAGCGGCGGGAGCTTACTCGCCAGTGTTGGCTGAACCTGGGTCTGACACCACCACCAAGCGCTCCAGCAGGGCCCCCGTTCCCGTCCCAGGCGCGGGGGTGTGCAGCCACAGGCGGTGGCCGGGCAGTTCGGGCAGCGGCAGAGTGGTGGCCTCGAAGGTAAGCGTCCCCAGGCCGGTAATCTCCAGGGCCTTGGTGCCGTGAGTGGGACCACCCACGGGGAGTTCCGCCCAAATCTCGGCGAAGGCGGGGCTCGCGGCACACATGTCCGCGGCCAGGCGGCCGAATTCGGGATCGTCGGGGTAGCGGGCGGCGTCCGCCCGGAACAGGCCGACCATCGCTCGCGCCGCGTCGTGCCAGTCCACGACTGCCGCACGATAGCGGGCGTTGGTGAAGAAGCTGACCAGGCAGTTGTGGTCGTACTCGTTGCACTGAAACACGATCTCCGCCGCGCGGTTGACCGCGAGGACGTTCCAGTGCCGGTCGATGACGTACGCGGGCCGCGGCAGCCAGCCCTCCAGCAGCCGCCGCACGGCATCGGGGACCCGTCCTTCGGACGGCGCCGCCTGCGGCGGGTTGAGGCCGGCGAGGAGGTACAGGTGCTCGCGCTCTGCGGGCTCCAGGCGCAGCACCCTGGCGATGGCGTCCAGGACGTCGGCGGAGACGTTGATGTCGCGTCCCTGCTCGAGCCAGGTGTACCAGGACACTCCTACGCCGGCGAGCACCGCCACCTCCTCCCGCCGCAGCCCGGGCGTACGGCGGCCCTCGCCTGCCGGCATGCCCACGTCAGCGGGCATCACCCGGGCTCGCCGCGACCGGAGGAATGCGCGCATCTCGGAACTGCGCCGCTGCCGCGCATCTGTGGAGAGCCGGGAACTGCCCATCGGGTCATGCTATGTCGTGATTAACAGACCTCGTCTGTACGGCGCGCCCACGCGTGTCGCTGCCCGGGAGTGCCGGCCGGGCCGCCTCGTGCGCGAGCGCGCTGTGCCGCGGCGTTTTCTGGATAGAGGTTTCTCATGTTCGCGGTCCTGGCCGCGGCCGCGGAATACGAGCTGGAGCTGCGCGCCGAGCGCCAGGCCGAGGGAATCGCCGCCGCCAGGCGCCGCGAGGCCACCGGTGCCATGCTGCCAGGCAAGAAGAAGACCGGTCGGCCGCGCGTCATCGGCCCCGCCGAGCTGGCCACACTACGCCGCCTGGTCGACGACGATGTCTCGGTCACCGAGGCTGCCCGCACCCTCAAATTCGGCCGCTCCACCGCCTACGCGGTACCCGCGGGACGCTGGCCAACAGCCATCCCACCCGCAGCCCGCTTCCGCCCTGGGGGGTGCCCCAGCAAGATCGTTCTCATCGATAACGGCCGTCCGCCGGTTCCTCAACCTCGCGCTTCATCGGCCGCCAATCAGCGGAAACACCCGTTCATGATCCACTCAATGTGGGTTTTAGGCTTATGTGGGCTGACACCCACGGAGGGAAGCATGATGACAGCGGACGGGCTTCGGTCCTCGCCGGGCATGACGATCGAACTGGCCCGGTTCGGGGTGCGCGAGGGGGCCGAGGGCGCCTTGGTGGCCGAACGGCCGGAGATGGTGGCGGCGTTGCGGCGGCGCTTCCCCGCGTGCCTGGCCGCCTATCTGACCAAGGGCGACGACGGCGAGTGGCTGGACGTGATCCTGTGGCGCAGCCGGGCCGAGGCCGAGGAGGCCGCGCGGGAGGTCAACTCGGTGCCGGAGTGCGCGGCGTGGTTCCGTCACATCGCGGCAGTGGGCGGGCTGCGGCATGTGGAGGTCGTCTCCGCCTGGAGCCTCTCCGACGGCCTGTGACCGGACGGTTCGATAGTCGACCGGTCCAGTAAAAGTAGACGACCGGTCGTACACTAGCAATATGGGACGAACGAGTGACGCCAAGGAGAGGATCCTCAGCGCCGCGCAGACACTCATCGAGCTGCGTGGTTACTCCGCGCTGGGCGTGGCCGAGATCTGCAAGGCGGCCGGAGTGCCGAAGGGTAGTTTCTACTACTTTTTCGCCTCAAAGGAGGATCTCGCCCTGGCGGTCATCGACGAACACTGGGCCGTCCAGCGCGGCGACTGGGAGCGCATCCTGCGCAGCGACGATCCGCCGCTCCAGCGGCTGCGCCGGCTGTTCGAGGCGACCCAGGCCGTCCAGCACGCCGGGCAGCAGAGCTGCGGCACCGTCTCCGGCTGCCTGTTCGGCAACCTGACCCTGGAGATGAGCAACCAGACCGAAGCCCTCCGCGTACGCCTGCAGCAGATCTTCGGCGCGCAGGTCGACCTGGTGGACGAGGTCGTCACCGAGGCCAGGGAGCGCGGCGAGGTCACCGTCGCCGACACCCGCGAGGCCGCGCGGTCCGTGGTCGCCCAGCTTGAGGGTCAGGTGCTCTTCGCCAAGCTCTACAACGACACCGGGCGCCTCGACCTGCTGTGGGCGAACTGCCTGGCCATCCTGGGCGCCACCGCGAGTGCCGCCACGGTAAGCGCCGCCGGGGGTGCCGCGGCCGTCACCGCGCCGGGCCAGGAGGCGCCGGCGCGATGAGGCTTCCCTGACGGCCTCAACCAGTGGGGTTGCCGAACCAGCGGGAGAGCTGCTCGTCCAGGCCCTGCTGATCGTCGCCGACCCAGGCCACATGGCCATCTGGGCGGAGCAGGACGCACGGATGATCCACGGACGCGGTCGGATCCGCGACGTGGTCGACCCGGTCCGACCAGCCGTCCGTGGTCATGCGTTCGGTGCGATCCAGCAGCAGGCCGCGACCTCGGCGCAGCAGATCGTAGAGCCGGCCCTGTTTCACGTCGAGATCGGGCAACCGGCGACCGAGCAGGCCGGGGCCGGGGCCGAAGTCGTAGCGGACGCCGATCGCGGCGATCTTCTCGATCAGGTGGCGGTTCACCTCGTCGTAGTCCATCAGTTCGGTGAGCAGCCGGCGCACGGCCCGCGGGCCGTGCCCGGGGGACAGCAGTTCCGCCTGGGCGCGGGTGTTGTCCAGCACGTCCTCGGCGACCGGGCGGCGTTCGGCCTGGTAGGTGTCCAGCAGTGACGCAGGCGCCCAGCCCCGGATCCGCCCGGCCAGCTTCCAGCCGAGGTTGACCGCGTCCTGAACGCCGAGGTTGAGCCCCTGCCCGCCGATGGGCGGATGGATGTGCGCCGCGTCGCCGGCCAGCAGCACCCGGCCGTCCCGGTAGCGTTCGGCCAGCCGGGTGGCGTCGCCGAAGCGGGACAGCCAGCGCGGGGAGTGCACGCCGAAGTCGGTTCCGGCAACGGCGCGCAGCCGCCGCCGGAAATCCTCCAAAGTGGGCGGTTCCGCGCGGTCGCCGACCTCCCCGGCGGGGACGACGACGCTGTAAACCCCCTGGCCGAAGGGACGGATCCAGAAGGGGTGCGGCAGCTCGCGCAGTGCGGTGAGCGTGGCGGCGATCTCCTCCTGCGGCACGCCCGCCGCCATCTCGCCCATCAGCGTCTCGGTCCGCGAGGGCTCGCCGGGGAAGCCGACGCCGAGCAGTTTGCGCACCGTGCTGCGCCCGCCGTCGCAACCGACGAGATAGCGCGCACGCAGCCGTTCGCCGCCGGCCACCTGAACGGTCACGCCTGCGTCGTCCTGTTCGAACCCGGTCACCGCGTGACCGCGCCAGATGTGCGCGCCGAGTCCGGTCGCGTGCGCTTCGAGCAGGCGCTCGATGACCGGCTGCGGGATGCCCAGCAGGTAGGCGTGCGCGGAGTCCAGGTTCTTGGGCGCGGGTTTGTCGATCGCGGCGAAGAATCCGGCGGCCGGTCGCTTTCGCCCGTGTTCGAGCAGGCGGTCCAGCAGGCCGCGCATGGCCATCAGCTCAAGGCTGCGCATGTGCAGGCCGACGATGCGGACGAACGACTTGGGCTCGGTCTCCTGCTCCAGGACGAGGACCCGTACGTCGTGCAGCCGTAGCTCGGCGGCCAGCATCGCGCCGGTGGGCCCGCATCCGGCGATGATCACGTCGTACGCGTGATCGGTGACGTCGGGCCCGGCCGTGCCGTCCGACGGCGGTCCGGCGGGGAAGTGCGGAGCGTTCATGGTGGTGCCTTTCGGGAGTGCCTTGGTGGCGAGGCGCTCCCGGCGACACCTACGTCAATCGCCGGCCGTGACGGGGAGGGGGAGCACCCACATCGCTACAGCGTTCATGGGACTCACCTCCTCGGGCGGTGTCACGGTCAACGGCAAGCTACAAGCCCGCGCCCGCGCACGTCCAATCCTTTCCGGTACGGGCTTCCTTGACAAACGGATTTGTCGGTGGAAGGGTTGGGGCCGTCCGCCGGACAAAACTATTTGTCAAGGAGTGGAGTCCCCATGAGAAAGATCGTCGCGACCCTGTTCATCTCCCTCGACGGTGTCACCGAGGCGCCGGAGACCTGGCACTTCCCCTACCTGAACGACGAGATGAACCAGGTGGTGGCCACCCAGATGGAGGCCGCGGACGCCCTGCTGCTCGGGCGGCGCACGTACGACGTCTTCGCCGCGCACTGGCCGCGCCAGGACGCCACCAAGGACCCCATGGCGGCGACGCTCAACGCCGCGCCCAAGTACGTCGTCTCCACCACCCTGACCACTCCGTCCTGGGAGAACACCACCGTCCTGGCCGGCGACCCGCACAAGGAGCTGACCCGGCTCAAGGAGCGGCCGGGCAAGCACGTCGGCGTCACCGGCAGCGTCTCCCTGGTGGCCTGGATGTTGCGCGAGGGCCTGCTGGACGAGCTCACCCTGCTCGTGCACCCCATCGTGCTCGGCGCCGGCAAGCGCCTGTTCGATGATGGGATCGGCACCCTCCCGCTCACGCTGACCCGTTCCGGCACCTTCAGCACCGGCGTGCTGAACCTGACCTACGAGAGGGCCTGACCATGGCCGCCAAGACCGTCGCCGACAAACTGCTCGTCAAGCCGGAGACCACGCTCTGGATCTCCGACCCGGCCTGCCGCCCGCTGGTGGAGCCGCTGCCCGAAGGGGCCCGCTACACCGCGGAGCTGAAGGAGGCCGGGGTCGCGGTGTTCTTCGCCGCCGACGCCGCGACCGCCCGCCGCCTGCTCGGCGAGCAGCGCGCGCATCTCGCCGAACCCGCCGTCGTCTGGGTGGCCTACCCCAAGGGCAACCGGTCCGACATCAACCGCGACACGTTGTGGCCGATCGTGGGGGAGTTCGGGCTGCGGCCCAACGGTCAGGTGGCGGTGGACGAGGTGTGGTCGGCGCTGCGGTTTCGGCCGCTGAAGGAGGGCGAGGCGCCGTTCACCGGCGGGCGCGGCTGACCGCCGTGAGCAGAAGCCGAGTCATGAGGCACCCCCACCGCTCGTCGGGAAGGCGGGCAAGGACGTGCTGGTCAGTGCGGCGGCGAAGAGTTGTTCTCCTAGGGAGAATCTCTGTCCGGCGTAGGCCCAGTGGGCGATGACCGGGACGGTGTCCTCCTCGAAGAGCGGGAGCCGTCCGGTCGTGATCTCTTCGGTGACTTTGGCGAAGGCGATGCTGCACGGGCCGAGGACTGGGGGTGGAAGGCGAAAACCCGGCGCTTCGAGAGCGGTCGCCGGGTCAGGGACATAGCAGCGCCAGTTATGCGGCGTGGGTGTCGGTGCCGCGCAGGATGTACAGGTCATCGCCGAACACGGCCGAGATCTGGAGTTGCCCGCCGAGGGCCTGTACGTAGCGGGCGATGGCCTCCACGGTGGACACCTCTCCGCGTTCGATCTGGGAGACCCGGCTCTTGGTCACTCCCATCAGGTCAGCGACCTCGGTCTGTGACAGGCCCAGGCTCTTGCGCCGTTCGGCCAGCCGGTAGCCGTCGATGTAGGCCTGATTGCGCCGCCGGGCCTCAGCCACGGCCTCCTCGCCGCCGGAGGTGGCCACGATGTCGGCGCGAACGTCGCTCCACTTGGGAAAATTCGTCATCGGTCCTTCTCCTCCGCCTCGCGTTCGGCCAGATACTTCGCGTACAGCTCTTCGGCGTGGGGGATGGCCCGCCGATACCAGCCCGACCGGTCACCGGACTTATCCCCGCCGACCAGCAAGATGGCCGAGCGCCACGGATCGAACACGAACAAGATCCGGATCTCGGACCGGCCTCGGCCAGTCGGTCGATGGCGTCGACGACCTGCACCCGGGACGGTTCGTCCAGGGCGTCGATCCAGGCCAGAAGCTCGTTGGTGACGCGGATCTCCCACTCCACACCCAGAAGTGTAGTAAATCCTTTACTCCGAGGAGGAGGAGGAGCGTCACGACGCCGAATCGCTGACGACCACATGCGTCCTGACGGCTACGTTGACGGCAACAGCCTTGGACGATCGTGGATGCCGGTGGACGGATTTGGAGGTGAACAGACCCGCTGCCATGCGTTTCCGCAGGTGGGAAAAGCGATCTGCACACCTTTTGTGTCCACGCCTACGACACCGGCGGTGCTCGCCAGGTGGAGACGAACCTGTTCTGGGACGACAAGAACTACTACTACGGTGCCCGCCGCTCCTCCTGCGGGATCGTGGGAGGTCGCGAGCTGCCCGAGTGCACGCGGATCATCATCTACATCTTGACCGCCCCGCGGGCCGGGGTGACCTCACTCCGGCTCGTTCGCCGCCGGACCACCCACCGTGAACGGGGTGGTGACCCCCTCGTACATCAGGTGCGCGGTGAGCCCCTCCGAGGCGTGCGGCAGGTTGTGGCAGTGGTCCATCCACAGGCCCGGGTTGTCGGCGACGAACGCGATCTCGTACGTCTGGCCCGACCCGACCTCCAGGGAGTCCACCCACCACGGGCTGCCGCCGGCGGGAACGCCGTCGCGGCTGAGCACCACCGCGTGATGGCCGTGCAGGTGCATGGGATGGGCCTCTCCGCTGTGGTTGGAGATGCGCATCCGCACCACGTCGCCCTCGCTCACGTGGAACATCGGCACGTCGGGGTACAGGCGGCCGTTGACGGTCCACCACACCCCCGGCACCCCGTCCAGGAAACCGGGACGGCGTCCCATGTCGTAGACGAAGCGCCGGTCGGGCACGCTGGGGTCGAAGGCGAGCCGCGCGGGGGTGCCGTAGGTGAGCGGGTCCAGCGTCGCCGCCGGCCGGGGAATCGGCGGCAGCTCGTACGATCGCGACCCGAGCACCACGCCGGCCGGCCCGCCCAGGTGGACCCGCACCGGCGAGCCGTCCGCCGGCATGCTCACCTCCAGATCGGCCCGCCCGCCCGCGGCCACCACGACGGCCGCGTCCCGCACCGGCGCGGGCCCGTTGAGCTCCGTGCCGTCCACGGCGGCCAGCCGGTACGGGGCCCCGCTCACCCAGACCGGCATGAGCCCGTACTCGGTGTTGATCACCCGCACCCGCGCCCGCCTGCCCGGCCGCGCCTCGACGCGGACGTCGCCCTCGAAGCCGTTGATCGTGCGCACCCCCTGGTAGAGGTGGGTCAGCGCCACGACCTCGGTCCGTCCATCCGCGCCGGCCCTGGGCGTGACCACCACCGCCCCCAGCAGGCCCCCACGCACCTGCTCGTGGGACATCTGGTGCGAGTGGTACCAGAAGGTGCCGGCCTGATCGGCGACGAACCGGTAGGTGAACCGCTCGCCGACGCCGACCGCGTCCTGAGTGACCCCGGCCACGCCGTCGGCGGCGTTGGGCACGTCCACGCCGTGCCAGTGCAGGGTGATGCCGCCCGGCACCGACTCGTTGACCAGCCGCACCTCGACCAGCTGCCCCTGGACCGCGCGGACGACCGGGCCGGGGGAGACGCCGTTGAGCGTGTAGCCCTCGGCGTCCCGGCCGGACGGCAGGCGGAAGCGCTCCTGGCGGGCGACCATGGTCACGGCCACGTCGGCCGGCCGCTCCGCGTCGGCGGCCAGCCGGGTGACGTCACGCCCGCCATGGCCGCCGTGCCCGCCGTGCCCGCCGTGGGCCGAGGGGCCGCCGCCGTAGTCGGCGTACCCCATGTCCATGAGCGAGTACGTCTCCGGCAGCAGGCTGTCCTGCCAGAGCCACAGCAGCGGCCCGAGCACGGCCACGGTGGCGGCGCCCGCGATGCCCAGACGCCTGGTGCGCATGTCAGAACCTGGCCGAGGCCTGCGCCTGCGGCGCGGCCGGCACGCGTGCGGCCGCCTCGCGCCGCGCCGCGTACAGTGCCGCGGCGAACAGCAGCAGCGCGTTGATCCCGTGGACGGCTCCGGCGAGCGGGATGTCGTGGCCCAGGATGCCGAGGGTGATCTGGAGCGCGACGAGCAGCACCACCAGCCCGGCCGCCTTCACCGCGCCGGGGATCTTCGCCCAGAACGAGCAGATCAGCAGGAGCAGCGCGAGCACCGGGATGGCGAACATCCCGTTGAGCGCGTGCACGATCACGCCGGCGAACTCGGGGAACGGCAGCTCACCGCTCTCGGCGAGCGTCTTGTCGATCACCCCGCCGCCCCCGATGTACTGGCCGAGCCCGGCTTCGAACCACACGACCATCGACGCCTGTACGGCCACTTCGATCGCGATCAGGTAGGCCAGGACCTTGTAGACGCCTTTCACGGCATCCCCCTTTTTGCGGAGACCGGCCTTGCTGAGCCGGTGTTGTCGCGTGCCAAGGTAGGCAGCGCGACTTGTCGGACGGCGGGTGGCGACTTGGCGTGAACTTGGCGCCTGGCGACAAGCGCGGCCTTGGCACCCCGGCAGGCACGAACGTGCTGCCCCCGTCAGGCGCTCGCGGCCTAGGCGCCTGGTGGCAGGGACACAGGCCCGGGCCGGCCCCGATGACCATCTGGTCGCGTGATCGGAGGCGGCCTATGCTTCTCGGCGATGGTGCGATTACGGGTGCTGGGCCAGGTGCGGGCCGAGGTGGCCGGACATCCGGTGGATCTGGGCACGCCGCTGCAGCGTGCCGTCGTGGTCCGGCTGGTGTGCGCCAGCGGGCACGTGGTGTCCACCGACCGGTTCCTCGACGACCTGTGGCGGGGGCAGCCTCCGCCCAAGGCGTTGTCGGGGTTGCAGGCGTACGTCTCCCACCTGCGCCGCGTCCTGGAGCCCGGCCGCGCGCCGCGGACCCCGGCGCGGGTGCTGGTGAGCGCCCCGCCCGGCTACCTGCTCCGCCTGGACGCCGACCAGGTCGACGCCTGGCGCTTCCCCCGGCTGGTGGAGTCGGCCGCCGCCCGCCTCAGTGCGGGAGAGCCCGCCGACGCCCTGGAGCGCCTCGACGAGGCGACGGAGTTGTGGACGGGCCGCGCGTACGGGGAGTTCGCCGACGAGGAATGGGCGCTGCCCCAGGCGGCCCAGCTGGAGGAGCTGCGGCTGGTCGCCGCCGAGTACCGGGCCGAGGCCGTCCTGGCGCTCGGCCGCCCCGCCGAGGCCGTACCGGCGCTGGAACGCCACGTCGGCGCCCACCCGCTCAGGGAGAACGCGGTGCGGCTGCTGGCGCTGGCCCACTACCGCTCGGGGCGGCAGGCGCAGGCGCTGGACGCCATCAGGCGCACCCGTGCCCTGCTCGCCCAGGAGCTCGGCGTGGATCCAGGGCCGGAGCTGCGCACGCTGGAGTCGGACATCCTCGCCCACCGCGAGACCCTGCACGCCGTCCCCCCGCCACCGCCGGCACAGCGCACCCTTCCTGACGGCCTTCCGGAAACGCCTCCACACGACCTCCCCGCCACGCCGGCGACGGGGCCGATCGGGCGCGCGGCCGAGCTCGCCCGGCTGCAAAACGCCGCCGAGCAGGCGCGGGCCGGGTTCCGGCTGGCCCGGCTGGACGGCGAGGCGGGCGCCGGCAAGTCCACCCTGGCCGAGGCGCTGCGGCGGGACCTGGCCGGTGCGGGCTGGCGGACGGCCGTGGGCCGCTGCCCGGAGACCGAGGGCGGGGCGCCGCCCGCGTGGGCGTGGAGCGAGATCCTGCGCCACCTGTCCGCGGGCCACCCGCCCGCCCCGGCCGTGGCGGCCAGGCTCGCGCCGCTGCTGGCCGACGACGCCGCGCCGGTCGGCCAGTTCCGGCTGGCCCAGGCGGTGGGCGACTACCTGGAGGACGTGCCGGGGCCGCTGCTGATCACGCTGGAGGACGCGCACCGGGCCGACGAGGAGACCCTGCAGCTCCTGCGCCACCTCGCGGCGCGGCTGGCGCACACGCCGGTGCTGGTGCTCATGACGTACCGGACGAACGAGGTCACCGGCGACCTGATCGCGACGGGCGCGGCGCTGACCGTCTGCACGGCCGAGAACCTGACCCTGGGCGGCCTGGCGCGAGACGACGTCGCGCGGCTGCTACGGGAACGTTCCGGCCTGGAGATGGACGCGGACACCGTCGCGACGATCGCCCTCCGCACCGGCGGCAACCCGTTGTTCGTCTCCGAGACCGCCCGGCTGGTCGCGGCCGAGGGGCCGGTGGCGGTCCACCGGCTGCCGCCGGGCATCCGCGACCTGATCAGGCTGCGTGTGGCGCGCCTGCCGGCCACCGCGCAGACCACGCTGCGCAATGCGGCGGTGGTCGGCAGGCAGGCCGACACCGACGTCCTGATCGCCATGACGGACGCGGACGAGGACACGGTTCTGGACGGCCTGGAGGCCGGGGTCCTGTCCGGGCTGCTGAGCGAGCCGTCCCCTGGCACCGTGCGGTTCACCCATGTCCTGGTCAGGCAGGCCCTCTACGAGGACATCCCCAGGCTCCGGCGTACCCGGCTGCACGGCCGGGTGCTGTCGGCGCTGCAGGACGTACGCGAAGGGGACGTCGCCGCGCTCGCCCACCACGCGCTCGCCGCGGCCACCACCGCCACGGCGGAAAGAGCGGCCGAGTACGCGATCAGAGCGGCCGACCGCGCCTCGGCCCTCTACGCCCACCGGGAGGCGGCGACCCTGCTGACCAGGGCGCTGGAGGCCCTCGGCCCGGCCGCCGACCGGCCGGTGCTGCTCGACCTGCTGTGCCGGCTGGTGTCCGCGCAGGCCCATTACGGCGACGTGGCGGCGGCGCTGGCCACCCGTGCCCGCGCGCTGGGGGTGGCCAGGCGGATGGGCGACGACCTCGCCGTCGCGCGCGCCGTCACCTCCTACGACGCGCCGCTGATCTGGACGATCCAGCGGGACATGGGCGTCGACCACGACGTCGTGGAGGCCGTGCGGCGCACGATGCCCGCCGAGCCGGGCGAACTGCGCTGCCGGCTGCTGATCACCCTGGCCGCCGAGATCGAGGCCGACGACCTGGAGCTCGTCGAGGACGCGGGCACCGAGGCCGTGCGGATCGCCCGCGAGCTGGGGGACGCCCGGCTGCTCTGCATGGCGTTCAACGCGCGGTACTGGGTGCTGCTGCGGCCGGTCCGGCGCGAGGAGCTGGAACGGGTCGCGAGCGAGCTGCTGGAGGTGTCGGAGGCGGCGGGGCTGCTCGGCTACCAGGCGCTCGGGCATTTCATGCTGCTCATGGTCGCGCTGGGCCGTAACGACTGGGCCGGGGCCAGGCGGCACGCCGACCGGGCGGTCGAGCGTTCGACCAGTGGCCAGCTCGGGCTCACGCTGACGATCCTGAGCATCCTCGACGCGGTGCGCCTGCTCGTCGAGGGGCACTTCGAGCGGGCGGAACAGGCGTACACGGCGCTGGCCGAGCAGATGGCGCAGGGCGGCGGCTCGCACGCCGACGCGCTGGGGGTGCTCGGCAGGTTCTGCGCCAGGATCGCGTGCGGGCGGGCGCAGGAGTCGGTGGCCGAGCTGGCCGCGATGCGCGGGCGGTACGACGGCGGGCTCGACGAGCCGTACGTGCGCGCGCTGCTGGCGGCGGGACGGCTGGACGAGGCGCGCGCCGCGTGGCGGGACCGGCCGCCGCTCGAGGGCTCGCACTGGGAGATCATGCTGGTGCTGCGCGCGGAGAACGCGATCCGGCTGGGCGAGCGCGGCGCAGCGGCGGAGTGCTACCGTTCGCTGCTGCCTGTACACGGGGAGATGGCGGGCCTGCACACCGGGTCCATGACGCTCGGGCCGGTGGATCACACGCTCGGCGAGCTGGCGGCCTTCCTGGGCGACCCCGGCGCGGCGGCCGCGCACTTCGAGGCCGCCGCCGAGGTCGCCCGGCGCGTCGGCTCGCCCCACTGGGCCCGCCTGGCACGTGAGCGGGCGGAACGTCACCGGGTGGAACGTCAGCAGGCGGAGCCGAAGACGGCCCGCTGACGGCGGCCCGGCCCGGGCATGTCGAGCTGCGGTTCAGAGCGCGGTTCAACTGGGCGGTTCAGCCCGCGCTGCCGAAGACGGCCCGCCGGCGGCGCCGGTGCCCGGGGCGCAGCAGGGCCATCAGCACCGGCACCACCGGTCCCGCGCTCGCGCGGATGTGGGCCAGCTCGTCCCTGGTGGCGTACTGCGCGACCCAGCAGATCTCCAGCCGCAGCTCGTTCAGCTTGCCCTTGGCCATGGCCTGTTCGACGTCGTCCCAGTCGGCGGCCGGCACGTACTGCCGGATCACCGGGAAGATCGTCGCCTCCTCCGCCTCGATGTGCTCGTCGAGCAGCGCGGTCAGCCTCTTGACCGCGGCCGCCAGCGCCGTCACCTCGCCGCCGGCCGCGAACGTGCGCGCGGCGGCCTGCACCTCCTCCAGCAGGGGATCGAGCTCGGAGTGGTCCTCGGACAGGTCGCTGAGATCGACCGCCGCGCCCGCGTGCCGTTCGATCAGCGGCCAGACGAGGTCGTCCTCCCGGGTGTGGTGGGTGTGGATCGCGTGGCAGACGTCCTGCACGAACTTCGCCGTGGCGGCGGCCCTGTCCTGGTCGGCGCGTTCCCGCCCCGCCTCGATGTCCGCGGTCAGCTCGGCGAGCCGGTGCAGGTCGGCGCGCATCGCCCGGTGGATGATCTGGATTCCGGTGAGATCGGGTTTGTCCATGCTGCCAGGGTGCGGGCGCCCGCTTGGGGGCGACATGTCGTTGGCTTGGCCGACGTTTGCGCGATCATTCGTCGAGCAGGAGCGCCGCCACCGCCTCCGGGGCTTCGCGCATCGCGTCGTGGCCGGTGCTCGCGGCGCCGGCCGCGATCATTTCCCGGAAGTACGCGTTCGCCACCGACCACCACGACCCGCCATCGCGCGGGACGAAGGCGTCGTAGGCCCAGGAGCCCTTCCAGCCGCCGGGTACGAGGACGAACGTCGCCATGTGTCTCTCCTTCTCCGGCGACCTTGGTTACTTAGCGTGTCGACAAAATCGGGGTAAACAGCGGTCAGGAGCCGGCGGACAATGGCGAACACGGACGGAAAGGCACGCCCGCACGCGGGCCGTTCCCGTAACGAGCAGGCGCGCCAGGACGTGCTCGGCGGCGCGCTCGACCTGGCCGCGGAGACCGCCGCGCGCGGATTCACGATGGAGGAGCTGGCCGCTCGCGCGGCGGTGAGCAAGCGCACCCTCTACCGGTGGTGGTCCTGCCGGTCCGAGGTGCTGGCGGAGGCCCTGGTCGAACGGGCCCTGGCCGTCGTGGACACCCCCGCGAGCGACGATGCCGCCGCCGATCTTCGCTCGTACGTCAGATCCGTCTACCGCCAGGCCCACGCGCCGCAGGCGGCCGCCGCGCTCCGGCTGCTCATGGCCGACGCCCAGACCAGCCCCGCCGCCGCGGCGGCGTTGCGCACGTTCACCGATCACCGGCGCGCCACCTGCCTCGGGCTGCTGTCCCGGGCCCAAGAGCACGGCGTCGTCCCGGCCGAGCGCGATCCGGGGGTCTTGGCCGATGTCGTCCTCGGCACCGTCTGGTATCGCCTGCTCACCGCGGAACCGATCACCGGCGACACCGTGGCCGACGAGATCCTCGACCTGCTGTCGCGGTGACGGCGGCTCACCGGGTCGTCAGCAGGCTGCCTGGGTGGCGCGGTGCAGCCGGAAACGTGACGGCTCGGCGAGCTGCTTGTCGCTGCTCCACGAACCGTCACGATTGACGAACTCCAGGGTCGCGGTGACGTCGATCCAGCGCCATGTCCTGGGCATACCGAACCTCGTCATGCAGCCGGCGTGGGGAGCGCACATGACGCGGATCTTCGTCATGGTCGGGTCCTTGGGGATGACCGTCGGAGGGGCTGCCAGTGGGTGACGCTGATGGAGGCCCCCGCTCGGGTCCATGTCACCAGCCGCAAAGTAACGCTGAGTAACTTCTCCCTGTGGCGCTACCTCTCGGCGCCGCCTTCCTCCTGTCCATCACCAGAAGCGTCCCCCGCATGTGGGGTAAGCCGCGTCGAGGAGGCGGCGCAGCCGCAGAGTGTCCGGGGCGAGGGCGGTGACCAGGACGGCGGGGCCGGCGAGCGGGGTCAGCACGGCCTGCCCGTGGGCCGGGTCGTCGCCGAACAGCCGCACGTCCGGCGACTTGTCGTCGAAAGCCGGGTCGACGACGAGGAGTTGGCCAGCGGCGCGGTGGCCGGCCAGGACGGCGGGTCCGTCCCAGCCGGGCGCGTCCGGCCCGTACGTGTTCTGCTGATCCAGCACCGGCCGTCCGTCGTGCCGGACGGTGAGGCGGGTGGTCAGCCGGCCCGGCGGTTCGCCGTCGCGGCCGAGGACCTGTTCTTCGCGCAGGACGAGACGGGCGCCGGCGGCGACGTCGATGGTGCAGCTCTGGCGCAGGTTGCTGCGGGCGGCGGAGATCAGCGGCTCGGGCAGCCAGTGCAGGCTCGCCTGTTCGGCCACGCTCAGGTGCACGTCGTAGGTGGCGTGTCCGGGGGTGGGGCCGCGCAGGGCGATGGTGGCGGCGGCCGTGGTGATGTGCAGGTGGGCGCCGGGTTCGACGGCGGCTTCGAGGCGCAGCCGATCGCCGCCGAGCGGGGCGCTCATCACGCCCAGGATGCACACCCGTGCCTGATTCCCCTGCGGGCGGTGGCGGCGCAGGTCGAAGGGGCCGGCGCCGGCCAGGACGGGAAGCGCGGTCTCCTCTCCCACGCTGATCGCCCTGATCCGGGCGGTGGCATGCACGCCCCGGGGGGTGCACCCGGCCGCAGCGGCCTGGGAGGCGAGGCTCACTCGTCGCTCGCGGTCCAGTCGGCCAGACGCGCGCGGACCCAGTCCGAGACGGGCGTGACACCGCCTTCGGTCTTCAGGGCGGTGAAGGCGACGGGCAGGTCGCCGCGCTGGGCCTTGGCGTCGCGGGCCATGCCCTCCAGGTCTGCGCCGACGTAGGGGGCGAGGTCGGTCTTGTTGATGACGAGCAGGTCGGAGGCGGTCACGCCGGGGCCGCCCTTGCGCGGGATGTCATCGCCGCCCGCGACGTCGATGACGAAGATCTGCGCGTCGACCAGGCCCCGGGAGAAGGTCGCGGTGAGGTTGTCCCCGCCCGATTCGACGAGGATCAGGTCGAGCGGGCCGAGCTGTTCCTCCAGATCCTCGACGGCTTCGAGATTGGCGGAGATGTCGTCGCGGATGGCGGTGTGCGGGCAGGCGCCGGTCTCGACCGCCCTGATGCGCATCGCGGGCAGGACGGCCTCGCGCAGCAGGAACTCGGCGTCCTCGCGGGTGTAGATGTCGTTGGTGACCACCGCGATGGACAACTCCTCGCGCAGCGCGCGGCACAAGGCGGCGACGGTGGCGGTCTTGCCGGTGCCGACCGGCCCGCCCAATCCGATGCGCAGCGCGCGACGGCGGCCGTCAGAACGTCTGTCAGGGCGTCCGGGGGAGGAACCTCCAGGACTGTGAGGGTGATCCTCGGGGAAGGCGTGGCTGTGGTGCAGGTGCATGACTGCTCCAGGCGTCGGGAGGCGAACAGGTCGGGAAGTGCAGTGGTCAGGAGGCGAACAGGCGCATCGGGCGGGCGGCGTGCTGTTCGGCGGTGATGTCGAGCAGCGGCGCCGAGACCGCGGGCAACGCCTGCACGCCCTCGGCCTGGACGCGCTGCGCGGCCTCGGCGGCCCGCCGCGCGAGGTGGTCGATGTCGGCGGCCAGGCGGGCCAGGACGGCGGTGGCGTCGAAGGGGTCGAGGCTGAGCAGGCGGACGGTGGCGGTGGCCGGGCCGCTGACGCTCTCGTACGCAGCCGCGTAGGCGGCGTCCAGCGGCATCAGGCCAGCCGAGCGGGCGGTCAGGCCGAGGACGACGGGCTGGTGCGCGCCGCGCGGCCGGGCCGCGGCCAGGGCGTCGAGCTCGGGCGAAGGCCAGGCGGTGTGGGCGGCGCGCAGCAGTTGCCGGCCGAGCCTGCGCGCGGCCTGGCGCAGGGCCGGTGAGGGGGTGCGGGCGTCGGCGGCCTCCTCCAGCAGGAGCGGGTCATATCCTGCGGCGGCCGCGGCGGCCAGGCCCGCCGCGACCAGGCCGCTGGTGTGCAGCCGGCCGCGGCAGAACTCCTGCAGGCTCGCCACGTCGCGCACGCGTCGCGCGGTGACGGCTGCCTCAGCCCCGCCGGAGTGGGCGTGCCCGCCGGCGGGAAAGCGGCCGTCGGCCAGGACGAGTAGCGCGGCACGGTTCATCAGATGCGGCTCACCTCTCGTGCGCGGGTCATGCGCGGGGCGGTCGTTCACGGGCGCGATCAAGTGGGCGATCACCAGGTGGTGATCAGAAGAGGAAGTACAGCTGCGCCATCGGCAGCTCACTGGCTCCCTTGTCGCGGTCGGCGATCTCCTCGATCTCCTCGATCTCCTCGATCTCCTCGATCGTGGCGATCTCGGTCCTGTTCACGTTCTCGTCCTCCAAGCCGATCACCACCTCGAAGGTGTTGGGATCGACGCGGAGGTCGGGGAGGGCGTCGTTCTCCCGCATGTCGGCCTTGAAGACCTTGCGGGTGTCGCGGATGGGCGTGAACGTCTTGCGCACGGTGACCCGGTCGGGCAGGCCGGCCTTGATGGCGGCCGCGGTGACGAAGTTGACGGAGTTGGCGGCCGGGGCCCGGCCGGTCGCTCCCCACATCGGGCGGGGCAGGATCGGCTGCGGAGTGATGATGGAACCGTTGGCGTCGCCGACCTGCGCGTGCGCGATCTGCCCGCCCTTGATCACCCGGTGCGGCTTGACGCCGAAGAACCTCGGCTCCCACAGCACCAGATCGGCGAGCCTGCCCACCTCGACCGAGCCGACCTCATGGTCGATGCCGTGCGCGAGGGCCGGGTTGATCGTGTATTTCGCGACGTAGCGGCGGGCGCGATGGTTGTCGTGCCCGTCCTGGCCCGCCTTGTCGCCGTCCAGCGCGCCGCGCCGCTGCTTCATCACGTGCGCGGTCTGCCACGTCCGCATGATCATCTCGCCGATGCGGCCCATCGCCTGAGCATCCGACGACATGATCGAGATCGCGCCGATGTCGTGCAGGATGTCCTCGGCGGCCATCGTCGAAGGCCGGATCCGCGACTCGGCGAACGCCAGGTCCTCAGCCACCAGCGGATTCAGGTGATGGGCGATCATCACCATGTCGACGTGCTCCTTGACCGTGTTGACGGTGAAGGGCCGGGTCGGGTTGGTGGAGGCGGGCAGCACGTTCGGCAGGCCCACCATGGTCAGCATGTCGGGGGCGTGGCCGCCGCCGGCGCCCTCGACGTGGAAGACATGGATCGGATGGTCGCCGATGGCCGCGATGGTGTCCTCGACGTTACCGGCCTCGTTCAACGAGTCGGCGTGCAGGGCGAGCTGCACGCCGGTCGCCTGGCACACCTGCAGGCAGCGGCGCAGCACGGCCGGGGTGGCACCCCAGTCCTCGTGGATCTTCAGGCCGAGCACGCCCGCCTCCACCTGGTTGTACAGCGACTCGGTGGACATGGTGTTGCCCTTGCCGAGCAGCCCGATGTTGACCGGGAAGCCGTCCAGCGCCTCGAACAGCCGGGCCACATGCCAGGAGCCGGGCGTGACGGTGGTGGCGGTGCTGCCGTCGGCGGGGCCGGTACCGCCACCGATCAGCGTGGTCACCCCGGAGGCCAGCGCCTCGTTGATCTGCTCGGGGCAGATGAAGTGCACGTGGGTGTCGACGCCGCCCGCGGTGAGGATCTTGCCGTTGCCGGAGATGACCTCCGTCTCGGGGCCGATCACGAAGTCCGTCGCCGTGGCGTGCCCGTCGTGCAGCCGGTCCATGGTCTCGTCGTTGTAGGCCTTGCCGAGCGCGACGATGCGGCCGTCGCGGATGGCGACGTCGGCCTTGACGATCCCCCAGTGATCCAGGATGACCGCGCCGGTGATGACGGTGTCGGGCGGCTGCGGGGCGCCGAACCGCGCCGAGTCGCGCGGCGCGCACGACTGGCCCATCGACTCCCGGACGACCTTGCCGCCGCCGAAGATGACCTCGTTGCCGCTGCGGCCGGGACCGCCGCACCAGTCCTCGGTGATCTCGATCCGCAGGTTGGTGTCGGCCAGCCGGATACGATCCCCCACGGTGGGCCCGAACCGGTCGGCGTAGTCGACCCGGCTCAGCGGCTGATGTCTTTCCTCTCTCCGCGGCTCAGGCAGCGACGTCGGCGCCGGCGGCTCGGGTGCGGGCGGCTCAAGTGTCGGTGAGTCAGTCACGGAGCTTGCCTCCGACCTTGCCGTTCAGGCCCTCGACGATGCGCTTGCCCTCGATGGGCACCAGCTCCACCTCCAGCGGGTTTGGGGGTTCGAAACGCACCGAGCTGCCCGCGGGGATGTTCAGCCGCTTGCCGTAGGCGGCCTCGCGGCTGGGCTCGATGGTGAGGCGGGAATTGACCTCGTAGAAGTGAAAGTGCGAGCCCACCTGGATGGGACGGTCATCGGTATTGGTGACCGTCACGATCGTGACCTCGCGACCGGCGTTGAAGGCCACCGGGCCGGCGTCGCGCGGATGGTCGATCTTCCCCGGGTGAACCGGTGCCGTCTCCTTGCTCCCCTCTGGAATGGGGAGGATGCCCAGCTTCTGGATGGGGTTGCGAAGAGTGACCATCTTGGTGCCGTCGGGGAAGGTGGCCTCGATCTGAAGGTCGCTGATCATCTCCGCCACGCCGGGCATGACCTCGTCGTACATGGGCAGCGGCAGGTCGTCGGGCTGATACTTCAACTCCATGAGGTCCTCGACGGATCTGCCGTCCCGGGCCCCTTCCAGCACATACGCGGTCAAGATCGCGACCGTCTCCGGGTAGTTGAGCTTTCGCCCCCGCCTTTTCCGCTTGTGGGCCACGTCCGCGGCCACATGGATCATCAGACGTTCCTGCTCATGCGGAGTCAGATGCACTCCGCCACCTCGCCTTCGCTCCGCCCCGGGTTCTCCCGAGACCCCGACCACGGTGCGGACACCGATCGGCCTCAGCCATGCGGCGGCTGGCCGCTCGCTCCAGGCGGGAACCGGAGCTCCCGTCTGTGCCGCCCGCAGGAGCGCCAGTTCGGACTGGTGACTCGCAAGGCGACCCGAGGCGTTAACGGATCAACACCCGCCGCCCACAGACCGTAACTTGACGAATACTTAGAGCGACGTAGCGTGACGGTGAGGAGTCCATCACCCGCAACAGAGAATTTCCGTTATCTGTCACTCTTCGGGGGATCCGGTGCTGTCCGGCCAGCTCGGCACCCGCTCCGTCCGGGCCGGCTCGGCAGCGTTATCTGTCACATCGTCTTCGCGGGAGGTCCGTCCATGCCGGTCGTCCCGGTTGTCCTCGAAGTCGGCGTCGGAACCGTCGTAGCGCTTGAGCAGGTCCAGGGCGTCCATCACCGGCTTGAAGGTGTCATTGCTGGAGCGGAAGGTCACCGCCTTGAAGCAGCTTGGGCAGGCCGCGCCGGTAGTGGTGGGAGTAGGAGCCGCGCAGCTTGGTCCGCACCCGGGTGCGCAGCTCTTCGCGCCAAAATCCGGTCCGATCCTCCCCGGAGGCCGAACACGGTGATCGCGCGCCTGTCGGAGCGCGAGCGCGACGTGCTCGCCCTGGTCGCCGAGGGGCACTCCAACACCGCCATCGCCGGCCGCCTGGTCATCGCCGAGCGCACCGTGGAGGCACACATGGCGGGCGGCCGGGCCAGGGCTTGAGGCGGGTCAGGGCCCGGCCGAGCTCGTCCGGGTCGGCGGGCAGGCCGGTGAGCAGGGCCCCGTCGTCCATGGTGTGCGGGATGAGCCGGATGGCCGGCAACGCGCGGCTGATGAACACGATCCGGCCGTAGATCACGTTCCGCAGCAGACGCAGGGACTCGGAACGGGACAACCGCCTGGTCACCGGAGAGGGCGGCGTGGTTCGGTGTGGCACGCTCCCACCCTGCCGCGAGCGCGACCGCCGGGTTAGGGACGAAAGTCCCAACGTCGCCGGACGGATGATCTTCCGGCCCGCGCGCCTGCGGGCGCCGTCCCCGTCCGGGGGCGAGGATGGGCCTGAGCCATCGACCGGCCACCAGATGGGGGAACCCGGTGAAACCCGTGTACGCGGCCGCCGCCGCGCATGTGCCCGCGCCGCCGGAGCAGGTGTTCGAGCTGATCACCGACTGGCCCAGGCACCAGGAGTGGATGTTCATGACCACGGCCCGCCAGGTGAGCGAGCGGGAGCTGGAGGCGTACACGGGCGTGTGGCCGATCGGGTTCCTGGACACGATGACGATCACCCACTGGCAGCCGCCGACGCTGATGCGGGTCACGCACACCGGCCGCATCGTGCGCGGCCGGGGCGCGATCCGGGTCAGCCCGTGCCGCGACGGCAGCCGCGTGGTCTGGGCCGAGGAACTGGAGCTGCCGCTCGGGGTGCTGGGGTGGGCGGCGTGGCCGCTGGTCCGCCCGTTCGCCGTCGCGCTCGCGCGCCACTCGCTGCGCACGCTGTCCTCGCTGCTTCCCGTGCACGTGTGAAGGTGGTCAGCCCGGCGGCCGGCCCGGCCACGGGCCAGGCAGGCCTCGGGCTGCGGGTCAGGCGTGCCAGTCGCCCGCGCCGCCCGGCACCGGCGCGGCCGGGTCGTAGGGCTCGCGGGTGAAGATGAAGGTGTTGAGGTCGAGGTGGTCGGCGGCCGGCCGCAGCGTCTCGCCGGCGTAGTAGCCGTCGAGCCCGAGCCAGGTGCCGTCGTCCTGCGGCACGAACCGCGAGGCCCGCCCACCTCCGCCGATCGGCTCCAGCGCCAGCCCTCGGTCGGACAGCAGTCGCAGCGCGTACGGCTTGGGCCCCCAGTGCCACAGCCCCGTCAGCGCCAGCAGGTCGGGGTCGGCGGGCACGGGCCGCCACTCGTCGGGCAGGCGCGGCTCGTGCTCGTCCAGGATGTCGAGCAGGTCGGTGAGCAGCGTGCCGCTCATGCCGGAGGTCGTGTTGGCCATGAACAGCACGCCCACGCTCTCCGACGGCTGGGCCCACACGGTGGCCAGGAAGCCGGGCATGGACCCGGAGTGGCCGGACAGGCGGCGCCCGCCCGTCCTGGCCAGTTGCAGGCCCAGCCCGAACCCGCCGGTCCAGGCGTCGCCGTCGTCGACGCCGGCCGGTTCGCGCATCTCGGCGAGGGTGTCGGGGCACAGCACGCCGCCGGTCTCGCCGCACAGGAACGCCGCCCAGCGGGCCAGGTCGTGCGGGGTGGACCACAGCTGGCCCGCCGGCGCCATCGCGTCGGCGTCGTGCTCGGGCTCTTCGAGTACGACGTCGGCCCAGGGGTGGACGGCGTAGCCGGTGGCGTGGGGAGCGCGGGGGCGGGTGGTGGTGTCGTGCATGCCGAGCGGGTCGAGCACCTCGGCGCGCAGCGCCTTGAGCCAGGTGGTGCCGCGCAGCCGGCCGACGAGCTCGCCGAGCACGGCGAAGCCGACGTTGGAGTAGTGGAAGCGGCGGCCGGGCCGGTGTTTGAGCTCCTCGGGCCCGACCCGGTCGAGCAGGTCGGCCGCGGGGATGCCGGGGGTGCGCTCCCACCAGGCGGTGGGCGGCTCGGCGGTGAGCCCGCCGGTGTGCGAGAGGAGCTGGGCGATGGTCAGGTGGCCGAGGCGGGTGCCGGGCAGGTGCTGTTCCAGCGGGTCGTTCAGGCTCAGGGCACCCTCGTCGCGCAGCCGCATGACGACGACGGCGATCATGCTCTTGGTGATCGATCCGATGCGGTACTGGGTGGCGGCGGTCGGGGCTGCGTCACCGACGCGCCCGCGCCCGCCGAACCACGCGGTCCGCCCGTCGCGGACGATCGCCGCCGTCAGCGACGGCACCCTGCACTCGGCCTGTTCGACGGCGAGCCTGCGCATCAGGGCGCGCGCCGCCGGCTGTCCCACCTGACTCATGAGCGACAAGATTAGTGGTTGGAACGGGGTGAGCTGCGGCTGTTCGCGATGGCCGATCGCGCGAGCGTCCGGAACGTGGCCGGACGGACACGGCCGGCCGGCCGCGCCATGCCGGGGCGGTCAGCGGGAGGGGGCGCGGTCGAAGGTGTCGAGGATCAGGCCGGTGGCGTCCAGGTCGCGGGTCGTGGCCCCGAGCCAGGGCACCTCGATGCCGCCGGGCCAGGTGTGGCCGCCCCCGTCGACCGTGTAGAGGCGCAGGGTGACGCCGGCGGGGCATGTGGTCCACTCGCGCAGCCGTACCTGGCCGGTCAGGGAGCGGGTGGTGCGGCCGGTGCAGCCGAGGCGGCCGGCCCAGCCGGCGGCCGCCCGTTCCACCGGGTCGAGGACGACGAGGTCGGCGAGCGCGCGCAGGTCGCCGGTGGCGTCGCGCAGCGGATGGCCGCCGCGGTAGGGGACGATGCGGTCGGCGGTGCCGTGGAAGGCCACGATCGTGGTCGGGACGGCGTTCGCGCAGGGGCGGACGATGTTGAGGCCGGCCACGGCGGCGACGGCGGCCAGGCGCCCGTCCAGGGCGCAGATCAGCGCGGCGGACATGGCGGCGCCGTAGGACATGCCGGCGGCGAACTCGCGCCCGGTGTCGACGCACAGGTTGCGCCGCAGGTGGTCGAGGAGAGCGGCCAGGAACGCGGCGTCGTCGGGGCCGGCGGTGTTGGGGAGCGTCCAGCCCATACGCCCGTCGGCGGCCTGTGGGGTGGCCACGATGTAGCCGCGGCGCGAGCCCTGCTCGGCCAGCCGGCTGTAGGCGGTCTGGCGGCCGGCGGTGGAGTTGAGTCCGTGCAGGTCGAGGATGACGGGGTGGGGGCCGTCGCCGTCGGGGACCGACAGCAGGAAGCGGCGTTCGAGGCCGGCGTGGCCGAGCCGGTGGGTGCCGGGCTCCAACCGGGTGGCGGCCTGGCAGCCGCTGGTGGGGGCGGCCTGGGCGGGCGGGCCCGGCGGGGGTGGCGCGGTCTCGCAGCGGGCGGCGAGCAGCAGTGCCGCCAGCACCAGGGTCGCGCGTGTGGGCATTGGGCGCCTCCCGCAGCCGTGTGGGGGTCCTGGTTGGCAGTCTGCGGGACGGGGCGGTCGCGCGCGAGCCGTTCGCGGCGGGTGTAGGTTGAGGACGAGCTCTTGCTGGTGGCCGCGCGTGGCGATTCCGCCCGGCCCGGGGTTCTCCTGGTGGTGGCGTCCGGCCTTCCCCTTTTTCTCTTTTCCTGTTCGTGTGCCTGGAAGGCAGCCCGTACGACGATGAAGCGTTACATCCTCACCGGAACCCCCGGTTCCGGAAAGACGACGATCCTGCACCGCCTGGCCGCCCTCGGCCACGCGACGGTGGAGGAGGCCGCCACGGCGGTGATCGCGGCCGAGCAGGCGCGCGGCGAGGCCGAGCCGTGGACGCGGCCGTCCTTCGTCGACCAGGTCGTGGCCGTGCAGCGGCAGGCGACGCTCCTTCCCGGCGCGGCTCGGCGGGGGTGGCAGTTCTTCGACCGTTCGCCCATCTGCACGCACGCTCTGAGCATCTTCGTCGGCCATCCGATCTCCCCGGCGCTGTCGGCCGAGATCGACCGGATCACCCGTGAACGGGTCTACGAGCGTGAGGTGTTCTTCGTGCGCAATCTCGGGTTCTGCGAGCCGACCGCGGCCCGCCGGATCGGTTTCGAGGAGTCGCTGGTGTTCGAGCGGCTGCACGAGGAGACGTACCGGACCTTCGGCTATCGGATCGTGGACGTGCCGGCCGGGCCCGTGGCCGGGCGGGTGGCGGTGATCGAGGCCGCCGTGGGCGCCGGCTGAGACGGCGGCGCCGCCCGGGGTCCTGCGGAAAAGCAGGAGACGGATCCGCGCCGCCTGTGCCAACATGCTCGGCCATGCCCATGCCCATGCCCATGTCGCTGCCGATGTCGGGCCAGGAGCCGAGCGCCGAAACCCTGGCGGCGATCGCCGCCCTGCACGGGGCCGGCGGAAGGATCCGGCCGCTTCCGCCCGGGGTGGCCAACCACGCCTTCCTGCTGGGCGAGGAGCTGGTCGTCCGTATCCCGCGAGGCGAGCGCTTCGTCGCGGACCTGGTCAAGGAGGCCGAGGTCATCCCCGTGGCCGTGCGCGCGGGGGTGCGGACGCCGCGGCTCGTCGCCTTCGACGACTCGCGCTCGGTGGTGGACGTGCCGTACATGGTGCTGGAGCGGGCGCACGGCGACGACCTCGCGCGCCTCGACCTGACTGACGGCCGCGCCGCCGGCGTCCTGCGCCAGGTCGGACGGGAGCTGGCCCGGCTGCACCGCGTACGCAGGACCGCCGGGCCAGCCCTGGCCACCGTGCCCGTGGCGGACGGCGCCGTGGACGCGCCGGCCCTCGTCGAGAACCTTCACGCGGGCGGCTGGATCGACGCCGAGGCCGCCCGCTGGCTGACCGGCTGGGCCTGCCGCCTGTCGGCGTACCTGCCCGCCGACCGGCCCCTCGTCCTGGTTCACGGCGACCTCGCGCCACAGAACCTGCTCGTCCACCCGGAGACGTCCCGTCTTTCCGGGATCGTGGACTGGGGTGACGCGCAGTGGGCGGACGCGGCCGTCGACTTCGCCAAGGTGCCGCTCACCGGTGTCCCGGCGGTGCTGGCCGGCTACCGGGAGGAATCCGGCGAGACGGACGTGCCGGGGTGGGAGGCCCGCGTGTTGTGGTACCACCTCACGTGGGCCCTGGGTCGGCTGGCCGACCCCGTCCCGCATCCGGGTGAGCGCCACTGGAGCGCCCCCGCGGCCGGCCGGCTGCTCGGGCTGCTGCGTTTCTTCGCCTCAGGCCCGCCGGCCCCCTGGCCCGCGCTGGTTTGACCCCCCCGGCAAGACGCGGCGGCTCGGCGGTCACTTCTTGAAGGCGTCCTTCACCTTCTTGCCCGCGTCCTTGACCTTCTCGCCGGCCTGCTTCAGGCCGCCCTCGGTCTGGTCGGCGCGCCCTTCGGCGCGCAGCCGCTCGTCGCCGGTGGCGTCGCCGACGTTCTCCTTCGCCCGCCCCTTGAGCTCCTGAGCCTTGTTACGGATCTTGTCGTTGGTGCTCATATCTGTGCCTTTCCTGGTCGAATCTCCGCGAGCCCTTGTCCTAACCGAGCGGGAAGGCCGGAAACGTGCCTCCCGCTCGCGGGGGCCGACGATCACAGGTAGAGGCAGAAGGGATGCCCGTCGGGGTCGAGCATGACGCGGACGTCGGGCTGCGGCTGGAACCCGGCCTCGGCCGCCCCGCACTCCAGCGCCCACGCCACGGCCGCGGGCAGGTCGTCGACCTTGACGTCGAGGTGCTGGGAGGCGTTCTGCCGGCCGGGCTCACTGGGCCACACCGGCCGCTGGTGGTGGCGTTCCCACTCGAAGTTGACCGTGAGCCCGGCCCCGCCGTCCGGCTGCCGGATCTGCGCCCACCCCGCCTCCTGCGGCTCGCCCTGGTCCGGGCCTTCCTCCGCGGTGACGGGCCAGCCGAGCAGCCGGGCGTAGAAGCGCGCGAGCTCACGCGGCTGCGACGTGCCGACGGTCACGGAGGTCAGCTGGAGACGAGGGGGCATGACGATCAGTTCCTTTCGGCGACGAGCCCGGATCAGCGGCGGGCCCGGCTATCTCATCGCGTGATGTCCTGCCCGGGGACCTTCTCGTTCAGGCGTCAGCCGTGTCTCTTGCCGGTTCGCAGCTCGTAGTCGGTGAGCTGGACCACGGCGGGCCACATGCTCCGGAGCCCGAACCAGAGGGTGCCCGCGCCGATGGCCACGAAGGTGAGGATGGCGGGCGTGCCGAAGGTGCGTTTCCGCGGTTCGGGGGTGGCGGCCGGCGGTGCCGTGACCGGGGTGGGGGAGAGGGCCTCCCACACCATGCCGCATTCGGGGCACCGCCATGGCTCGGCGTCGCCGGCCGAGTCGGGGCGGGCGCAACGGTGGCTGTCCAACGAGGTCCTCAGGGGTGGGTCCGGTGAGCGGGTTCGATCTTGGTGGCGCCACTTTGCCACACCCGTGCAGCCTGAACCAGGCCTGTGAGCGTGCGCCGGTGCGGGTGAGGGGCGGTGGGGTGGTGAACCCGGTGGTGCGGGGTGGTGAACCGGTGGTCACCTACGCACGGCCGCCGGGCGCCGGGCCGGCGAGGAGGCCGGCCAGGCGACGTCGTCGATCGCGAGCCACGGCGCGGCGGCCAGGGCCGTGGGGGTGAGCCCGGTGAACGTCATGATCTCGTGGTGGAGGTGGGACTGGTCGGCGTAGCCGCTCTCGGTGGCGACGCGGGCGGCGGGGTGGCCCGCCGCGAGCAGGTGGGCGGCGTGGTCGAAGCGCACCAGCCGGGCGGCGCGTTTGGGGGTGATGCCGAGCTGGGACCGGAACCGGGACCACAGGCGCTTGCGGCTCCAGCCGACCTCGTCCGCCAGTCCGTCGACCCGGACCCGTCCCCGGCCGGCGATCGTGCGGTGCCAGGTGTGGGCGACCTGCGGATCGACCGGCGGGTGTGCGCCCAGCCGGCGGCCGAGGAGGTCCGCGGCGATCGTGAAGCGTTCGTCCCACGAGGCGGCCGCGCGCAGCCGGTCCTCGGCGTCGCGGCCCCAGACGTCCTCAAGGGCGGTCACCGTCCCGGCCAGCTCGGCCGGCGCCCCGAACAGCGCCGCCGCCGCGACCGGCTCCAGCCGGATCTGGAGCACCTGACCGGCTCCCCGGCCGGTGGCCCGGAGCTCGCCGGGCAGGAGCCCGACGACGACGCTGCCGCGCTCGCGCCGGCCGGGGGTCTCGTAGACGGCGCCGGCTCCGTCGCTCAGATCGACGAGCAGCGTGACGGACGGGTGCGCGACCATGGGGATGTCGACCGGGCCCGGCGCGCGATGGCGGAACCCGGCCATACCGACCCCGGGCAGCCGGAGCGACGGGCGCGGGAGCACGACGTCCACCCACACCCGGCCGGACGGCGTCCCCATCAGCGTCACGGCGTCAGTCTAGGCATCGGGGTCAGGCTCGCCACCGGCTCGTGGCCGTGAAGCTCAGCAGCAGTTCGCCGGTCGTCTCCGGTGCTTCCATCATGGGCAGGTGCCCGACGCCGGGCAGCAGTTCGATCCGGGCGTCCGGTACGGCGTCGTACAGATGCGCCGACGACGGATCCCAGCGCGGGTCGGCGGCGCCGAAGATCACCAGCAGGGGGAGCCGGAGGGCGGCCAGCCGCGCCGGCAGGCTCCGCTCGGCGATGTAGGCGGTGTTGGCGCGCAGCACGGTCCGCATCGCGGGGTAGGTGATGCTGCGCAGGTCGGCGACCACGTCGTCGGGCAGGCTGATGGGGCGCACGGCCGTCGCGCCGATCCCTTTGCGGATCATCGCGTCGGAACGCCTCGCCCACAGGATCGGCCCCAGGGGCGGGGCCAGCAGCGCCCGCAGGATGAGCGGCTGGCGCAGCAGCGCGTCCGGGCGCGGGCCGGCGCTGATCAACGCGAGCGAGCCCACGAGGTCGGGCCGCTGCTCGGCCAGCGCGGTGGCGATGTATCCGCCGCTGGAGTGCCCGGCCACGGCGACGTGGCGCAGGCCGAGGTCGTCCAGCAGCGCCGCCACCTGTCCCGCCTGCGCCGGCACGTCGTACGACGGCGAGGACGGGGGCGGGTGGGGGGACTTGCCGCAGCCCGGCAGATCGACCCGGATGACATGATGACGGGCGGCCAGCGCCGGCACCATGGGGCTCCAGAAGCCGCCGCAGGCTCCCGATCCGTGGACGAGCAACACCGGCGGCGCCTGCCGCGGCCCGTCCATGACGACGTGCATCCCCCGCAAAAGCTCACTCATGCGCCGAGTGTGCACGGGCGGCCGGCCGCCGGTCTTGGAGATTTGTTCCCGCGCAACCGCAGGCCGGCGGCGCGGGGTGGCGGGGGGTGGCGAGGGGGCGCGGAGCACGTGCTGATGGCCGATCGCCGGACCGGCGGCCGGGGCCGGGTGTCGCGGGGAGCAAGATCTGCCCTAGTCTCCTCGGTGTGGGGAGGCCCGTGGGGAGCCCGGACGAGGGCTCGAGGATCGCCGGTACGACGCTCGACGCCGTGCTCGAACGCGTGACCTACGCGAATGAGGAGACCGGCTACACGATCGCCCGCGTGGCCACCGAGCGCACCGGCGCCGACCTGCTGACCGTCGTCGGGCCGCTGCTCGGCGCGCAGGTCGGCGAGTCGCTGCGGCTGCACGGCCGGTGGACCTCCCACCCCCGCTACGGCCGCCAGTTCGAGGTGATGTCCTACACCACCGTGCTGCCGGCCACCGTGCAGGGCATCCGCCGCTACCTCGGCTCCGGGCTGATCAAGGGCATCGGCCCCAAGATGGCCGAGCGGATCGTCGACCACTTCGGCACCGGCACCCTTGAGGTGATCGAGCAGCAGCCCGAGCGCCTGGTCGAGGTGCCCGGTCTCGGTCCCAAGCGGACGAAGATGATCGCCGCCGCCTGGGAGGAGCAGAAGATCATCAAAGAGGTGATGATCTTCCTTCAGGGGGTCGGGGTGTCCACCTCGATCGCGGTGCGCATCTTCAAGCAGTACGGCGACACCTCCATCTCCGTCGTCAGGAGCCACCCGTACCAGCTGGCCGACGACGTGTGGGGGATCGGGTTCAAGACCGCCGACACGATCGCGCAGGCCGTCGGCATCCCGCACGACAGCCCCGAGCGGGTCAAGGCCGGCCTGCGTTACACGCTGTCGCAGGCGGCCGACGACGGCCACTGCTATCTGCCGGCCCCCAACCTCGTCGGCGACGCGGTCAAGATTCTGGAGGTGCCCGCCGACCTGGTCGCCTCCTGCCTGGAGGAGCTGGTCGCCGACGAGGGCGTCGTCCGCGAGCAGATCCCCGCCGGCGACAACCTGGTGCCGGCCGTCTACCTGCCGCCCTTCCACCGCGCCGAGATGTCGCTGGCCTCCGGCCTGCTGTCGCTGCTGAACGGCGGCCACGACCGGCTCAAGGCGTTCGCCGACGTCGACTGGGAGCGGGCCGAGACGTGGCTGCACGGCAAGACCGGCGCCGAGCTGGCCGCCGAGCAGCGCCAGGCGGTCCGGCTGGCCCTGACCGAGAAGGTCGCGGTGCTGACCGGCGGGCCGGGCTGCGGCAAGAGCTTCACCGTGCGCTCCATCGTGCTGCTGGCCCGCGCCAAGCGCGCCAAGGTCATCCTGGCCGCGCCCACCGGCCGGGCGGCCAAGCGCCTGGCCGAGCTGACCGGCCACGAGGCCACCACCGTGCACCGGCTGCTGCAGCTGCGGCCGGGCGGCGAGGCCACGTTCGACCGCGACAACCCCCTCGACGCCGACCTGGTGGTCGTCGACGAGGCGTCCATGCTGGACCTGCTGCTGGCCAACAAGCTCGTCAAGGCCGTCGCGCCCGGCGCCCACCTGCTGTTCGTCGGCGACGTCGATCAGCTGCCGTCGGTCGGCGCGGGCGAGGTGCTGAAGGATCTGCTGGCCGCCGAGGACGTGCCGCGCGTACGGCTGACGCAGATCTTCCGCCAGGCCCAGGAGTCGGGGGTCGTGGTCAACGCCCACCGGGTCAACACCGGCCGCCACCCCGTGCTGGAGGGCATGCAGGACTTCTTCCTGTTCCCGTGCGAGGAGCCGGAGGAGATCGCCGCCCTCACCGTGGACGTCGTGGCCCGCCGCATCCCCCGGCGCTTCCGCCTCGACCCGCGCCGCGACGTGCAGGTGCTGGCCCCCATGCACCGCGGCGCCGCCGGCGCCGGCGCGCTCAACACGGCGCTGCAGGAGTCACTCACCCCGGCCAGGGAGGGCATGCCGGAGCGCCGGTACGGCGGCCGCGTCTTCCGTGTCGGCGACAAGGTCACCCAGTTGCGCAACAACTACGACAAGGGCGCGGCCGGGGTGTTCAACGGCACGGTCGGGATCGTCACCGACATCCGGCCCGACGAGCACAAGCTGACCGTCCTGACCGACGAGGAGGAGTCGGTCGACTACGCCTTCGACGAACTCGACGAGCTCGCCCACGCCTACGCCGTCTCCATCCACCGCTCCCAGGGCAGCGAGTACCCCGCCGTGGTCATCCCGCTGGCCACCAGCGCGTGGATGATGCTGCAGCGCAACCTTCTCTACACCGCCATCACGCGGGCCAAGAAACTCGTCGTGATCGTCGGCTCGCGTCGGGCGCTGGCGCAGGCCGTACGGACGAAGGGGGCGGGCCGCCGTCACACCGGCCTGACCCACCGCCTCGACCGGGCCCGGGCCACGGCCTGACCCGCGCTCTGACCTGCACGGGCACCCCCAGGGACGGGGTGCCGCCCGCCCGGTGGTCAAGAAGTAATTGAAATGTGATCGAACTCTCTCGAATGATTTCGCGTCCTACATGTAGGAGCATTAAGGTTTTTGGGGTGCCTTTTGGTACTCATGGGGAGAGGACAATCTTGAACGTTGCGACTGCTTGGAGGAAGCCCGCCACCGCAGCCGCGCTGCTCACGGCCGCAGCGCTGACCGCGTCATGCTCTGGCGCCGGTCCCGCGACGCCCGCGGGCCCCGACTCCCCTGAAGGCACCACCGTGGCCACCCCGCAGGCCCCCACCGTCAAGATCAGTCCCGCGGAGGGCACGTCCAAGGTCCACCCGGACAAGAAGGTCGTCGTCACCGCCGCCGGCGGCGCCCTGGAGAACGTGGTCGTCGAGGCCGACGGCGAGCAGCTGGACGGCAAGTACAACACCGACAAGACGCGGTGGGTCTCCAAGACCGCGCTGAAGCCGTCCACCAGCTACAGCGTCTCGGCCACGGCCGGCGCCACCACCGCCAGCAGCACGTTCACCACGGCCAAGCCCGAGCGTTCGCTGCAGGTCGCCGACGTCACCCCCAACGCCAAGGGCGAGAAGCTCGGCGTCGGCGCGCCCATCATCGTGACCTTCAACCAGCCGGTGAGCAACAAGGCCACCATCGAGCGCGCCCTGGAGGTCGAGGCGGAAAAGCCCGTCGCGGGAGCCTGGCGGTGGATCAACGACACCGTCGTCATCTACCGCACCGCCAAGTACTGGCCGGCCCACCAGAAGGTCACCTTCAACGCCAACATCACCGGCATCAAGGCCGGCAAGGGCCTGTACGGGACCAAGGACTACACCGCGGACCTGAAGATCGGCGCCAAGCAGATCAGCAAGGTCGACGTCGCCAAGCACATGATGTACGTCTACCGCGACGGCAAGCGGGTGCAGACGATGCGCATCAGCGCCGGCATGGCCACCACCCGCGAATACACCACGACCTCCGGCGTGCACCTGACGATGGAACGCGGCAGTCCCGTGCGCATGATCTCGCCCGGCCGTAAGAAGGGCGATCCCGGCTACTACGACGTCATGATCGACCACGCGGTGCGGATCTCCAACTCCGGCGAGTACGTCCACGCCAAGAACAACGTCTGGGCCCAGGGGGTGCGCAACGTCAGCCACGGCTGCGTCAACGCCCGGCCCGACCAGGCCAAGTGGTACTACGACCACTTCCAGCGCGGCGACGTCGTCGACATCACCGGCACCGACCGCGAGCTGGAGTGGAACAACGGCTGGGGCTTCTGGCAGATGTCGTTCTCGCAGTGGAAGAAGGGCAGCGCCCTGAAGAGCAGCAAGGCCTGACGCTCCCGTACGGGACAGACGGCGGGCACCCTGGGTAAGGAAATCACCTGATCATGCACATCCGCCCCGGCCGGGACGGCGACGTCGCCACGGTTCTGGCCATGTTCGACAGCGCCGTCACCTGGTTGTCCGCCCGCGGCCGCACCGGCCAGTGGGGCGAGCGGCCCTTCACCGGCGACACCCGCCGCACCGAGCAGGTCGCCTCCTGGCTGGCCGGCGGCGGCCTGCGCATCGCCGAACGCGACGGCCGCCCCGCCGGCTGCATCAGCGTCGGGCCCGCCCACGGCTACGTCACCCCCGCCGCCGAGCCCGAACTCTACGTGCAGGCCCTGGTGACCGACCGCGACCACGCCGGCCACGGCGTCGGCCGGGCCCTGCTGGAGTGGGCCTTCGGCGAGGCCCGTGAGCGGGGGGTCGGCCTGGTGCGGGTGGACTGCTACGCCGGCGACGACGGCCGCCTGGTCGCCTACTACGAAAGCTGTGGCTTCACCCGCTCGGCCCCGTTCACCGTGGGCGAGTGGCCCGGAATGCTCCTGCACCGCCACCTGTGACGACCGGCAAACGCGATCAGACCCGCTCGGATCATCTGGGCCTGATCGCCAAATGTCTGAAGTGGCAGACGCTGCGGCCCGCGCACCTTTTCCGCTCGAACGCGCCGGGAAGCCCGAGGGGAAGAAATCCGGATGACAGGCCGGGCCGAGACCTGTTTCATGATCTGATGTCTCGAAGCTTCCGCCACCGCGAACACTGCCAGACAGGGGCGCCGGCTTCACGGCCCGGTACTGCCGAAGTTGCCACCGAGTGCCAAGCAGCTCTCTGTCCATGCGCTGAAATGTCGAGGTCGAGCCGATGAATCAGGGCACCCATCCCGAAGAGCTGCCGGCCGAGGTCCTGGACGACGTGGCCGGCGTGGTCGGGGCAGAGGTCACTCTTCTCGGTCGCCTTCCGGCAGGCGTCAATGGGGGTGCCGTGCGTGTCCGGTTGGCCGGAGGGGCGGATGCGGTGCTCAAAGCAGTGCCCCGGGCTCACCCCGACCACCTGGATGAGACGTTGCGGGCCCAGAGGGTGGTCGAGCACATGCGCAGGCGCGGCTATCCCACCCCGGCCTGGCTCGGAGTGGGGGCCACAGCCACTCATGTATGGCATCTGATGGACTTCGTTGACGCGGCTCCCGCGCCAGAGCTGACCCCGTTCCTCGTCGAGCAGCTGATGGAGATCATCGAACTCCAGGCCGGCCAAGCCTGCGAGCCCTACGACCACTGGTCGTACGCCTGGCGGGTCGCCACCGGTCAGGAATCGGCTGTCGCCGGGCTGGATGTCGACGAGACGCCGGAGCAGTCGCGTCTGCGCCAGTCCGTGGCCGGGCTCTCGGGGTATTCCTGCGTGGTGTCGGCCTTGGTCGAGCGCCTGCGGCTCGTGTGTGCCGGCGTCCTGCCACCACGAGCGGCACCTGACATGGTCCATGCCGATCTCGCAACCCCGGGCAACATCCTGGTCCGTGACGGAACGGTGGTGGCGGTCGTGGATATCGGGAACGCGGGCAGCGGCACGCGGGCGACTGACCTCACCGCCCTCGTGTGGTACACCTTCCAGGATCGGCTGCTGGACGGTGTCCGCAGGCGGCTGTGGGCGAGAATCCTCGACGTGGTCGGCTGGGAGGGGGCGGCGGTGCTCGCAGCGGCACAGATCCTTTTCATGCTCGAGGTCCCCGTCCGTCACGGGCGCCACGATGTCGTTCCAGGGGTGGTCACGCGCGGCCATCGCGCCCTCGACGAGCTGAACGCTCTTCGCTGACCCGACAAAGGGCGTTTGGGGCGCTTCAGCGGGGCTCGGGCGGGGTGAAGGCGGTGGCGTGGTCGCGGGCGAAGGCGGTGATGTCGTGCGGTGCCCGGCCTAGCAGGGTGGCCACCGTGCCGGTGGCCAGGTCTCCCCAGCCGCCGGCGTACGCCTGCGCGTACTCCTCCAGCATGTCGGCGATCCACAGCGGCACGCCGTGGCAGAGCAGCGTCTTGCGCTTGGCCTCGTCGCTCACCGGCAGGTAGGAGACCGGCCGGCCGAGGACGCGGCTCAGCGCGCCGGCCGCCTCGTCGAAGGTCAGCGGGCGCGGCCCGGTGAGCGTGTACACCTTGCCGTGGTGGCGGCCGGGGTCGTCGAGGAGCACTCGGGCGGCGCATCCGGCGACGTCGCGCACGTCGATCATGCCGATTCGGGCCGCGCCCATGTTCAGCGCGAACGTGCCGGTGGCGGTGATGTCGCCGGCCTCGTTCAGCAGGTTCTGCATGAACCAGTGCGGGCGCAGAATCGTCCAGCGCAGGCCCGAGCGCTCTAGTTCCTGGTCCGACAGCGCGTGCAGGCGGCCGCTGCGGTTCGGCGCGTCGTACGCGGCGCCGATCGCCGACAGGCGCACCACGCGCTCCACCCCGGCCTGACGAGCGGCCCAGAGCGCGTTACTGCTGTGCTCGGGGGCGCGCGGGCCGTTCGGGGTGAGCAGCCACAGGTCGTGCACGCCCTCGAAGGCGGGCGGCAGCGACCGGGCGTCGCCCAGGTCGCCGGCGAACACCTCGGCCCCGCGTTCGCGCAGGCCTCGCGCTCTGGAGGCGTCGCGGACGAGCACCCGCGGCCGGATGCCGGCGCCTGGCAGCGCGTTCATGAGCGCGCCGGAGACGGATCCGGTCGCTCCGGTGATCAGCACGGTGCGTGACATGGTCAATCTCCCTTGATCGAGCCGGCCGGCACCGGGTGTGCCACGGGCCGCGGGGGTGTGCCGGCGGGCCGGCCGGTGGTGAGGCGTTCCAGGATCCACAGCACGACGGTCCCCGCCGACAGCGCGCCGCCCAGGACGCACACGCCGCTCCAACCGGCGTGCACCCAGACCAGCGAGGTCAGCGCGGAGCCGATCGCGCCGCCGGCGAAGAAGGAGGTCATGAACGCGGAGTTGATCCGGTTACGGGCCTGCGGCCGCAGCGCGTAGACGACGTTCTGGCTGCTGTTGAGCACCGCCTGGTGCGCCAGATCGAGCAGGATCACGCCGGCGAGCAGCCACACCAGCGACCGTGCCCCCGCGGCGATCGCGAGCCAGGACGCCACGAGCAGGACCGTTCCCGCGCCGGTCACGACCTGCACGAGGCCGCGGTCGGCCAGCCTGCCCGCCACCGTGGCGGTCAGCGCGCCCGCCACGCCGACCAGGCCGAACAGGCCGATGGCCGGCTCCGTCCACGCGTACGGGGAGCCTGCCAGCAGGAAGGTCAGCGCCGTCCACAGCACGCTGAAGGAGGCAAGGCTCAGAGCGCCGATGCCCGCCCGCCACCGCAGCAGCGGCTCCAGCCGGAACATCGCCACCGTCGAGCGCAGCAGCGCCGGGTAGGACAGGCGCCCGCCGTCGCCGCCGAGACGGGGCAGGAACAGGCGCAGCAGCACGGCCGTCAGCGCCATCAGGGCGGCGCCCGCGAAGTAGACCGTCCGCCAGCCGCCCAGCTCCGACAGGGTTCCCGACGCGGTGCGGGCCAGCAGCAGGCCGAGGATCAATCCGGTCATCACGGTGCCGACCACCCGGCCGCGTTCGGCCGGGGCCGCCAGCGTCGCCGCGAACGGCACCACGACCTGCGCCCCGACCGAGGCCAGCCCGGTCAGGGCCGTGCTGATCATGAGCACCGTGCCGCCGGACGCGGTGGCCGAGACCAGCAGGAACACCGCGGTCGCCGCATACAGCGCCACGGCGAGCCGGCGCCGCTCCATCAGGTCGCCGAGCGGCACCAACAGGATCAGCCCCAGCGCGTACCCGGCCTGCGCGGCCGTCACGAGCAGGGCCGCGCTCGCGGGCCCGAGGCCGAGGTCGCGGCCGATCAGGTCGAGCAGCGGCTGCGCGAAGTAGTTGCCCGCGACCGCCAGCCCGGTCGCCGCCGACATCAGCAGCAGCAACCAGCGCGACAGGCCGCCGGGGTGGGGTGTCGTCGTCATGCGTCCCAGCCTCGGGCACCGGCGATCGATGAGTCCAACACATGTTTGTCATCGGATCGATCGTGGTTCACGATTGATGGGTGGAGCTTCAGCAGATGCGTTACGTCGTCGCCGTCGCCGAGACGAGCAACTTCACCCGCGCCGCCGAGCGGTGCATGGTCGTGCAGTCGGCGCTGAGCCATCAGATCGCGCGGCTGGAGCGCGAGCTGGGCGCCAGGCTGTTCGACCGCACCAGCCGCCGCGTCCTGCTGACCCCGGCGGGCGAGGCGTTCCTGCCCGCCGCCCGCCAGGCGCTCGACGCCGCCGACCGGGCCCGGGCGGAGGTGGCCGCCGCCACGGGCGAGATCCGCGGCCGGCTGGCCATCGGCGCCATCCCCACGGTCACGGCGGTCGACCTGCCGCTCGTGCTGCGGCACTTCCACGAGCGGCACCGCCAGGTGCGGATCAGCCTGCGCTCGGGC
The DNA here is from genome assembly GCF_040649735.1 of Nonomuraea sp. NPDC048892. Lineage (NCBI taxonomy): Bacteria > Bacillati > Actinomycetota > Actinomycetes > Streptosporangiales > Streptosporangiaceae > Nonomuraea > Nonomuraea sp. NPDC048892. The sequence continues at coordinate 302,664 of NZ_JBEZFZ010000010.1, forward strand.
GCGAGCGAGGAGTTCGTCGAACGTGTCCGTCAGGGCACGCTGGACGTCGCCTTCCTGGGGCTGCCTCCGGGTGCCCGGCCCAAGGGCGTGCGCGGCCGCGAGCTGGCCCGCGGCGACCTCGTCGCCGTGGTCACGCCCGGCCATCGGCTGGCCGGCGAAGAGCGGGTGACGCTGAGCAGGCTGGCCGATGAGCCGTTCGTCGACTTCCCCGCCGGCACCGCCGGGCGGATCCAGTCCGACGAGGCCTTCGCCGCCGCCGGGATCGCGCGCGAGGTCGCCTTCGAGGTGTCGACCCCCGACTTCATGGCTCGCCTGATCCGGCTGGGGCTGGGGATCGGGATGCTGCCGGAGGCGTTCGTGGCGCAGCTTCCCGACCTGCCCGTCGTCCGGCTCAGCGACGCCCCGGCCCGCATGGAGCACCTCATCTGGAGCCGGCACCAGCCGTCCCCCGCCGCCGTGGCCTTCCTGTCCGCTCTGGGCGTGCCGGCCGACGATGGGCTCACATGAGGTAGCGCAGCCACAGGTACGGGGCCACCAGGGTGACGGTGACCGCGGTGACGATCAGGCCGTACTTGGTGAACTGCCAGAAGCTGATCGGGGTGCCGTTGCGGGCGGCGATGCCCAGGATGACGAC